>DATJYC010000046.1:0-66272 GCA_035499735.1 Burkholderiales bacterium | reverse complement strand
CTCGCCCTGCCAGCGCTTGGCGCTGAGGTTGCCGCCGCCGGTCTTGTAGTCGACGATGGCGTGGCCGCCGGTGGAGAGCTTGTCCATGCGGTCGATGCGCGCGTCGAACGTCACCCCGCTGAAGACGATCGGCCGCTTCTCTTCGGTGGAGACGACCGAGAACGGGGGCCGCTGCTTCTCGACCTTGTCGAACCACTCGTGCGCGAGGCGCGCGAGGCGCTGCTTCTCGAGCTCGGCGAAGCGGCCTTCGATCGCCATCTCCTTCACTGCCGCCCCTGCGGCGCGCGCTATCACCGGCGCGAGGTCGCCCTTCAGCGCCGAGGAGTCCTTCAGCTCGTCCCACACGTTCTGCATCAAGAGGTGCACCAGCCTGCCGCGCTTGGAGGCGTCGAGGCCCTCGGCGGGCTCCTCGAGCTCGTCCGCGTGCAGGCGGTGGCGCGCGAAGGCGCGGAACGGGCACGCCGCCTGGTCGGAGAGCACGCGCGTGCCGCCCTGGACCTTCTTCTCCCGGACGGGAGGCGCCGCGCGGTCCTGGAGCACCTCCAGCTTCTTCGCCTTGAAGATCTCGTCCCGCAATTTCGGGAAGGGGGGCAGCGCGAGCTCCGCGACGGGGACGCCGGCGATGAGCGGGCTGGGCAGCACGTCGCGATCCTCCTCCTTCGTAAAATGCGAGAACACGACCTCGTCCGCGGCCTGCTTCCAGCCGTCGGTGATGCGCCGGTCGAGCGCGAGCGAGGTCTCGGCGCTCGCCTCGGGGATACCCGCCTTCCTCTGCTGCGCGAGCGGCAGGAACGGGTTGGGGTTCGCCTTGAGCGGCCAGGCCTCGTCGGTGAGGCCCGCGACCCATAGATGGTCGAACTCGACGCCGACCGACTCGAGCAGGCCGAGCACCTGGATCGGCGTGTCCGGCGTTTCCGGCTGGAAGAGCGTGTCGGCGCAGATCTTTCTCAGGATCTGGAACGCGGCAGAAAAAGGGATTTCCTCCGAAACCCGGTCCAACCTGGAAAGCTCTCCAAGCGCTTCGTGCCATTTGGCCTGCGCCTGGAACTCGTCGGAGCCGAGCGCGCGCTCGCCGGGGAAGCCTGCGGCGTCGAGCACCGCGGAGAAATGCCGCGCCCATTCGGCCGGCGTCTTCCGCGAGAAGAGCCCGGTCTCGCGCAGCGCGTAGAGCTTCTCGAGGAGCGCGCGCAGGAGCGGCGTCTGCCCGGCGGCGGCGATCAGCTTCGGCAGCGCGACGCTCGCGCCGAGCTTCTCGCGCAGGCGCGCTTCCAGCCGCATGCGCGCGCCGAGCTCGCTCTCGCCGCCGCCGATGAAGGGCGAGCGCACGATCCGGCTCGCCTCTTCGAAGGGAATTTCTTCCTGGGAGATACGCAGCACCGATAAGGCCAGTGCGACGACCGGGTACTGGACCAGGGGAATACCGACCGAGATATTGAAAGGTCTCACGTTGCCCATGACGCGCGAGAAGACGCGGACGACCTCTTTTCTCCTTTCTTCCAGGGAAGGAATCACCACCCCGATCCGCCTGCCGCCCGCCTCCAGCCGAGCCCGCGCCCAGCGCGCCGCCGCTTCGACTTCGTGCTTCGCCGAATCGAAGGAGGCGCGCTTCAGTGAAGCCGATTGCTTCTCGGGGCCCGAGAAGGCGACTTCCGTTGCGAGAGCGTCGAGGAACTCCTTCGTCTGCGGTGGCAGGATGTCGAAGGCGTAGGCGACGACGAGCTTCGGCCGCGTCAGCGCGGGCAGAAATTTGTGCAGCATGTCCGGAAGGCGGGCGGTGTCGACGTCATTGCCGGTTCCGTCGAGATAGCTCTTCAGCCAGGACGCGAAAGCCTCGGTGTCCTGGTTGCCGCTTCCCGGGCGGATGCGCCAGGCATTGGCGAGGTTCCAGGCGTCCCTGCAATTCGCGGCCGTGCCCGAGACGGCGCTCATTTCGCCAAGCACGCCGCTCCCGCCGACGACCTGCCTCCAGAGCTCCTCCTCCTGCGACGGCGTGAGGAGCATCGGCAGCTCGGCCGAGAGGTCAGCATAGAGACCGTCCTCGTAGAGCCGCTGCACGAAGGGGCCGAAGGGCAGGATGTCCGGCGCCTCCCAGACGGAGAGACCTCTCGCGATCTGAAAGGCGTCGAACTCGAGCATCAGCGCCTGTGACAGCCGCTTGTTGGGAGTGACGACGGTCACGCCCGCGGAGCGCCCCAGCGCGAGCCGCTCGAACAGGGCGCTCTTCTCGATGAACGGCCACTGCGCGCCCGTGCCCATGGGCGCCTACTTTAGCGCGTCTTCAGCGCTCGAGAAGCCGCTTCTTGTCCTTGACCTTGGCCCACTCGTCCGCGTCGGCGGGAGCGGGCTTGCGCTCGACGATGGGTTTCCAGGCTTTCGAGAGCTCCGCGTTGAGCGGGATCCAGTCGCGCTGCTCGGGGGGAACGTCGTCCTCCGCGAAGATCGCCTCGACCGGGCACTCGGGGACGCACAGCGTGCAGTCGATGCACTCCTCCGGATCGATCACCAGCATGTTGGGACCTTCGCGGAAGCAGTCGACCGGGCACACATCGACGCAGTCGGTGTACTTGCACTTGATGCAGCTCTCCGTGACGACGTAGGCCATGGGCCCGTATCTTATCCGTTTTCCCTTGAAAAAATAACCTCTTATCCCGGAGGGACATGCCTCTCCACGCACGCCGGAATCCGCTGGCATAATCTTGATTATTCCGGACCGCGCCCCGATTTGAGGGCAAGCGGTATCCGCTTCAAACCCCGGCCTCATAGGAAAGAGATCCAATGAACGAATTCATCCATCACGTGAGCGACGCCACGTTCGAGCCCGAAGTCCTGAAGTCCGATGTCCCGGTCCTGGTCGACTACTGGGCCGAGTGGTGCGGGCCGTGCAAGGCCATCGCGCCGGTGCTCGACGAGGTCGCCAAGGAGTACTCGGGGAAGCTCAAGGTCGCCAAGGTCAACGTCGACGAGAACCAGGAGATCCCGAGGAAATACGGCATCCGCGGCATTCCGACGCTGATGCTCTTCAAGAACGGCAACGTGGAGGCGCAGAAGGTCGGGTCCTTGTCGAAGTCGCAGCTGACCGCCTTCCTTGACAGCAACATTTAAAGACACTATTCTTCGCGCACAAGGCAGGTAGCAAGTAGCTGCCTGTCCTCCGCGCCCGGGAAAAGCTGTATCCGGGCGCAAATCCTCCCCGTTTCGGTTCCCAGGTTCTCCGTTCGAACGGTCTGAGGTCGTTCATCCCGCTTGGGCGTTTTATGCATTTATCAGAACTGAAGACACAGCACGTCAGCCAGCTTCTCGAGATGGCGACGGCGAACGAGATCGACGGCGCGAACCGCATGCGCAAGCAGGAGCTGATCTTCGCGCTCCTGAAGAACCGCGCGAAGAAAGGCGAATCCATCTTCGGCGACGGCACGCTCGAGGTGCTGCCCGACGGATTCGGCTTCCTGCGCTCGCCGGATACCTCGTACCTCGCGTCGACGGACGATATCTACGTCTCGCCCTCGCAGATCCGCCGCTTCAACCTGCACACGGGCGACTCGATCGAAGGCGAGATCCGCACGCCCAAGGACGGCGAGCGCTACTTCGCTCTGGTCAAGGTCGACAAGGTCAACGCCGATTCGCCCGAGGCCTCGAAGCACAAGATCCTCTTCGAAAACCTCACGCCGCTCCATCCCGACAAGCACCTGAAGCTCGAGCGGGACATGAAGGGCGAGGAGAACATCACCAGCCGCATCATCGACATCATCGCGCCCATCGGCAAGGGCCAGCGCGGACTGATCGTCTCTCCGCCCAAAGCGGGGAAAACGGTGCTCATGCAACAGCTCGCGCACGCCATCATCGCGAACAACCCCGACATCGTGCTGATCGTGCTCCTCATCGACGAGCGCCCCGAGGAAGTCACCGAGATGACCCGCACGGTGAAGGGCGAGGTCGTCGCTTCCACCTTCGACGAGCCGGCATCGCGCCACGTGCAGGTCGCCGAGATGGTGATCGAGAAGGCGAAGCGCCTGGTCGAGCACAAGAAGGACGTGGTGATCCTGCTCGACTCGATCACGCGGCTCGCGCGCGCCTACAACACGGTCGTCCCGGCTTCGGGCAAGGTGCTCACCGGCGGCGTCGACGCCAACGCGCTGCAGCGGCCCAAGCGCTTCTTCGGCGCCGCGCGCAACATCGAGGAAGGCGGCTCTCTCACCATCCTGGCCACCGCGCTGATCGATACGGGCAGCCGCATGGACGACGTGATCTACGAGGAGTTCAAGGGCACGGGCAACATGGAGATCCACCTCGACCGGCGCATGTACGAGAAGCGCATCTTCCCGGCGATCAACGTCAACCGCTCGGGCACGCGCCGGGAAGAGTTGCTCATAGAGCAGCCGATCCTGCAAAAGGTGTGGGTGCTGAGAAAGCTCCTCTATCCGATGGACGACCTGGAAGCCGCGGAATTCCTGGTCGACAAGATCCGCGCGACCAAGAACAACGGCGACTTCTTCGACTCGATGAGACGCGGCTGAGTTTGCCCGAGCGCGTGTTTTCAGGGATAATTCCGCCCCCACGAGGACCGATGCCATGAAAGAGAAGATCCATCCCGAATACAAGGAAATCAAGGTGATCTGCAGCTGCGGAAATACCTTCACGACGCGCTCGACATTGGGCAAGGAACTGCACGTCGAGGTGTGCTCTTCGTGCCATCCGTTCTACACGGGCAAGCAGAAGATCGTGGACACCGCCGGCCGCGTCGAGAAATTCCGCCAGAAGTACACGAGGAAAGCGGCCAAGCCCGCCAAAGCCGCCTCCGCGTAAGCGTGTCGGGCCGGCGATTCCGGAAAAGGCAGCTTCGGCTGCCTTTTTTCATTCGACGCGCGGAGAAGCCCGCGTGATCTCGCGCATCGCGCTGCCCCTCGCGCCGGCGCCCCTCGCGCTGCTGCTGCTCGCCTACCTCGTGCCGGGCCTCGTGGCCCACGATCTGTGGAAGACCGAGGACGCGATCGGCATCGGAATCGTCCACCAGATGCTGGAGCACGGCCAGTGGCTGGTCCCGCATCTGGCGGGCGAGCCGTACTGGGAAGACGGTCCTCTCCACTACTGGATCGCCGCCCTGACCGCGAAGGTGTTCGGGCTGGTGCTCACCACGCACGACGGGGCGCGCATCGCGAGCGGCATCGTGATGGCCGCGGTCTTCGCACTGGTGCACGCCACGGGCCGCGAGCTCTACGGCAGGCTCGAGGCGATGGGCGCGGTGCTCGCCCTGCTGGGGTCCCTCGGGCTGCTCGTCCACGCCCACGAGACGATGGGCGAGATCAGCATGCTCGCGGGGCAGGCCCTCGCCTGGTACGGCATCGCGCTCGCCCGGAGCAGGCCTCACCGCGGCGGATGGCTGCTGGGCCTGGGGCTCGCGGTCGCCGCGCTCTCCAAGGGCGTGCCCGCCGTGATCGCTCCGCTGCTCATCGCGCTGACGGCCCCGGTCATCTCCTCGGCGTGGCGCCAGCGCCGGTACCTGCACGCGCTCGCCCACGCCCTCCTGGTCCTCGCTGCCTTCTTCGGCGGCTGGCTGGCGCTCGCCGAGCATAGCGTTCCGGGGTTCCTCGCTTCCTGGCGGGCGGCGAGCGCGGCGCAGTTCGTCGTCCCGCCGACGGCCGAGCTGGGCTCTTGGGGTCCGATTCTCGCGTGGGCGACCTGGCCCGCGTGGCCGCTAGCAGCCTGGACCCTGTGGGAAGCCCGCCGCCGCAGCTATGGCTCGGCGACGCGCATGCTCGTCTTCGCCGTGGCGGCGAGCCTCGCCGTGCTTGCCGTCCTCGCCGATCCACACGAGGTCTACGCGATGCCGGTGCTGCTTCCGCTCTCGCTCCTCGCCGGCGCCGGCGTGCCCACCCTGCGGCGCGGCGCGGCCAACGGCCTCGCCTGGTTCGGCGTGATGTGCGCCGGGTTCTTCGGGCTGCTCGCCTGGGTGGCCTGGTTCGCGATGACCACCGGATTTCCAGACGCCATTGCGCGCAACTTCACGCGCCTGGAGCCCGGGCATGTGCAGCACTTCTCCTGGGTTGCGTTCGCCGTTGCGCTGGCGTGCACCGCCGCGTGGGTCACGCTGATCGCGAGAAGCGAGCGCTCGGCGCCGTTCCGCAGCGTGACTTTCTGGGCTGCGGGCATCACCCTCCTGTGGGCCCTGGGAACGACCCTGATGCTCTCGTGGATCGACTACGGAAAGAGCTACCGCCAGGTCGCGCGCGAGCTGAAGAAGCACGTCCCCGGCGGCACGCGCTGCGTCGAGAGCCGCGGGCTGGGCGAGGCCCAGCGCGCAATCTTCGACTACCGCGCGGAGATCGTGACCCACCGCATCGAGAACGGCGGAGACACGGGGTGCCCCTTCCTCCTGGTGCAGGCCCAGTTCGTCACGGGCAAGTCCGACAACATCGATATCGGGCCGGGATGGAAATTCCTGTGGGAGGGCCGCCGGCCGCGCGACCGCGAGCGCTACCGCCTGTACCAGAGAACGGGAGGGCAGCCATGAGCAGGCTGACCGGCTCGGCCGCGTGGCAGGCTCTCGAGGCGCACCAGAAGAAGCTCGCCGCGACCACTCTTTCCGCCCTCTTCGCCGCAGACCCCTCGCGGGCGGCGGGCTTCGCCGCCGAAGGAGGCGGCCTGCTGCTCGACTACTCCAAGCACCGCGTCGACGCCCAAGCCATGCAGCTGCTCGCCGCCCTCGCCGCGCACGCGCAGGTGCAGCGATGGGTCGAGCGGATGTTCGCCGGCGAGCCGATCAACAACACCGAGGCGCGGCCGGCCCTGCACGTCGCGCTGCGAGCCCGCGATCCTAGAGGCGAGGTGCGGGACACACTCGAGCGAATGCGCGGCTTCGTGAGACAGGTGCACGGCGACCCGCGGATCACCGATGTGGTCAACATCGGCATCGGAGGCTCCGACCTCGGGCCGCGCATGCTGACGCGCGCGCTGCGGCGCTTCCGCAAGACCGGCCCTCGCCTCCATTTCGTCTCGAACATCGATCCGGCCGATCTCGACGCGGCGCTCGCGGGGCTTGCGCCGGGATCGACGCTCTTCATCATCGCGTCGAAGACCTTCACGACCGCCGAGACGCTGGAGAACGCCGAGCGCGCCCGGGCATGGCTGGCTTCGGGGCTCGGACCGTCGGCGGATCTCTCGCGCCACCTCGCGGCGGCGACCGCGAACGCCGCCGGGGCCGCGGCGCTCGGGGTGCCGCCCGAGCGCGTGTTCCCGCTGTGGGACTGGGTCGGGGGACGCTACTCGGTATGGTCTGCGGTCGGCCTTCCGGTCGCCCTCGCGTTCGGCATGGAGGCGTTCGACGAGCTGCTCGCGGGCGCGCGGGCCATGGACGAGCACTTCAGAACGCAGCCACTCGAGCGCAACCTCCCCGCGATCCTCGCGCTGCTCGAGATCTGGTACGTGAATTTCTTCGGCGCGCAGACGCGCGCGGTCATTCCCTACAGCGAGGACCTGCGGGAGCTGCCCGCCTACCTTCAGCAGCTGGAGATGGAGTCGAACGGCAAGCGCGTCGACCGCGACGGAAACGAGGTCGACTACGACACGGCTCCGGTCGTGTGGGGCGCTCCGGGCACGCCCAGCCAGCACTCCTTCCACCAGCTGCTCCACCAGGGCACGCGCCTCGTCCCGGTGGATTTCGTCGTCGCCCGCGAGCCCGATCCCACCGCCGCGCAGGCCGCCCTCGCCGCGAACGCGCTCGCGCAGTCGGCGGCGCTGGCCTTCGGAAACGCCGTGCCGCAGGCCCCGCACAAGGCGCTTCCCGGCAACCGGCCTTCGAGCACCGTGCTGCTTCCGCGTCTCGCCCCCCGCGAGCTCGGCGCGCTCATCGCGATGTACGAGCACAAGGTCTTCGTCGAGGGTGTCATCTGGAACGTGAACAGCTTCGACCAATGGGGCGTCGAGCACGGCAAGACCCTGGCGCGAACGCTGGCGCCGCAGCTGGCCGGAGGGCGCCGCGCGGAGGACCTCGATTCCTCCACGCGGGCGCTGATCGGGCGCCTGGCGAGGCGCGATTGACTACCGCGGTCGCGGGATTTAGGCTGCGGGAAAACGGAGATCAACATGGATGAAGACGCGTTCAATCTCAGCATCCGCAAGTTCCTGAAGATGGTCGGCGTGAGCTCGCAGCGCGAGATCGAGCAGGCGGTCGCCAGGGCGCGCGCCGGCGGGGCCATCAAGGGCAACGAGAAATTCCCCGCGTCGGTGACGCTCGAGGTGCCGGGGCTCAAGCTCTCGGTCCGCTTCGACGGCAAGATCGAGCTGGGCTAGTCGCGGAGGGCGCGCGGTGAACAAGCCCCACGAGCTCGACGCCGGGCTGCTCGAGGAATTGCGCGGGCTGCTCGGCGACCGCGCGACCGCCTCGCGCGGGGTGCGCGAGCACCACGGCAAGGACGAGTCCTACTTTCCGTTCGCGCCACCCGATGCGGTCGTGTTCCCCGAGTCGACCGAGGAAGTGCGCGCGGTCGTCGAGCTGTGCCGGCGGCGCAAGACCCCGCTGATCCCCTTCGGCGTGGGAACCTCGCTCGAAGGGCACGTGCTCGCCATCCGCGGCGGCGTTTGCGTCGATCTTTCCCGGATGAACAAGGTGCTGGCCGTGCACGAGGCCGATCTCGACGCCGTGGTGCAGGCGGGGGTGACTCGGAAGCAGCTGAACGAGCACATCCGCCACACGGGGCTGTTCTTCCCGGTCGACCCCGGAGCCGACGCGACGATCGGCGGCATGGCCGCGACGCGCGCCTCGGGCACGAACGCCGTGCGCTACGGCACGATGCGCGAGAACGTGCTCGCGATGACCGTGGTGCTCGCCGACGGGCGCGTCATCACCACGTCTCGCCGCTCGCGCAAGTCCGCGGCGGGCTACGAGCTGACCCGCCTGTTCGTCGGATCGGAGGGGACGCTCGGCGTCATCACCGAGCTGACGGTGCGCCTGTATCCCGTTCCCGAGGCGATTTCGGCGGCGATCTGCTCCTTCCCCGACATCGCGGGCGCGGTGAACACCGTGATCCAGACGCTGCAGGCCGGCATTCCGATCGCGCGCAGCGAGGCACTGTGCGCCACCACGATGAAGGCGATCAACGCCTACTCCAAGACGGGCTACCGCGAGCAGCCGACCCTGTTCCTCGAGTTCCACGGCACGCAGGCCTCGGTCGAGGAACAGGCGAAGGCGGTGCAGGAGATCGCGCACGAGAACGGCGGCATGGACTTCGAGTGGACCACCAAGCCCGAGGAGCGCAACCGGCTCTGGACCGCGCGCCACCAGGCCTACTTCGCATGCCTGCAGCTGCGTCCGGGCTCGCGCGCCGTGTCGACCGACGTCTGCGTGCCGATATCGCGCCTGACCGAGTGCATCGTCGAGACCTCCCGCGATATCGCGCGCGCGTCGATGCCGATCCCGCTCTTCGGCCACGTCGGCGACGGCAACTTCCACTGCGAGATTCTGGTGCGTGCGGACAACGCGGCCGACCTCGAGGAAGCGCGGGCGTTCAACGAGCGGGTCGTGAACCGCGCCCTCGCCATGGAGGGAACCTGCACCGGCGAGCACGGCATCGGCTTCGGCAAGATGCGCTCGCTGCAGAAGGAGCTGGGCGGGGCCGTCGACCTGATGGCGAGTCTCAAGCGCGCCATCGACCCGGACAACCTGATGAATCCCGGGAAGGTCGTCGAGGTCTAGGCTTTCAGGAAGTGCTCGCGGTAGTACTTCAGCTCTTCGATCGACTCGTGGATGTCGACGAGCGCCTCGTGCTTGCCCTGCTTGACCAGGCCCTTGGCGATCTCGGGCTTCCAGCGCCTGGCCAGCTCCTTCAGCGTGCTGACGTCGAGGTTGCGGTAGTGGAAGTAGGCCTCGAGCCGCGGCATGTGGCGCGCGAGGAAGCGCCGGTCCTGGCAGATCGAGTTGCCGCACATGGGCGAGGTCTTGCCGGGAACGTGCTGCGCGAGGAAGGCGAGCAGCTGGTCCTCGACAACTCGCTCGCTGAGCGTCGAGGCCTTGACCTTGTCGATCAGGCCCGAGCGCGCGTGAGTGCTCTTGTTCCAGTCGTCCATCGCGTCCAGGACCGAATCAGGCTGATGCACCACCAGCACCGGCGCCTGCGACACCGTGTTCAGCTGCGCGTCGGTGACGACGATCGCCACCTCGATGATGCGGTCGCTGTCCGGATCGAGCCCCGTCATTTCCATGTCTACCCAGACGAGATTGTTCTGGTCCTGCGCCATGCCGCCGATCCGTGCCTCCCTGTGTAGAATGCGATTGTCGCATATCGACTGACGTTCAATGCACTGGTTCACCCTTGTTTTCCTCGCGGCGCTTGCTCTGTCGACCGCGGCGCGCCTGTGGCTCTCGAGCAGGCACATCCGGCACATCGCCGCGAACCGCGGCGCGGTTCCCGTCGAGTTCGCCGGACGCATTCCGCTCGCCGCTCATCAGAAGGCGGCCGACTACAACGTCGCCAAGGCCCGCACGGGGCTCGTCGAGACGCTGGCCGCCGCGACACTCGCGCTCGCGCTGACCCTCGGCGGAGCACTGCAGTGGCTCTCGACGCTGTGCGAGCGCGCGTTCGAGCACGGCGGCTACGCCTACGGCATCGCGCTGATCGTCTCGGTCGCGGTGATTGCCAGCCTCGTCGACCTGCCCTTCTCGATCTACCGGACGTTCGTCATCGAGGCGCGCTTCGGCTTCAATCGCACGACCCCGGCGACCTTCGCGCTCGACCTGGGCAAGGCGGCCCTCGTGGGCGCACTGCTCGGCATTCCCCTCGCCTTCGTCGTGCTGTGGCTGATGGCGAAGACCGGCGGTCTCTGGTGGATCGCGGTTTGGGGGGTGTGGCTCGCCTTCAACCTCCTCGCGGGGATTCTCTACCCGACGCTGATCGCGCCCTTGTTCAACAAGTTCTCGCCTTTGTCCGACACAGATCTGCGGGGGCGAATCGACGCCCTGCTCGCCAGGTGCGGCTTCCGCGCGAAGGGCCTCTTCGTCATGGACGGGTCGAAGCGCTCGAGCCATGGAAACGCGTACTTCACGGGATTCGGCGCGGCCAAGCGCATCGTGCTCTTCGACACGCTGTTGTCGCGACTCGCCGCGCCCGAGGTCGAGGCGGTGCTCGCCCACGAGCTCGGCCACTTCTCCCGCCACCACGTCTGGAAGCGCATGGGTGTGGCGGGGGCGGCGAGCCTCGCGCTCCTCGCGGCGCTCGGCTGGCTGATGGGACAGGACTGGTTCTCTGCCGCGCTGGGGGTGCGCTCGCAGGGCACAGCGATGGCGCTCATCCTGTTCACCACAATCGCGCCCGCCTTCACCTTTCTGCTGCAGCCGCTCGCGAGCCTCTATTCGCGGCGTCACGAATTCGAGGCCGACGTGTACGCGGCCCAGCACGCGGACGCCGGCGACCTGGTGCACGCCCTGGTGAAGCTCTACGAGGACAACGCGGCGACGCTCACCCCCGATCCGCTGTATTCGGCTGTCTACGATTCGCACCCGCCCGCGCCGGTGCGCATCGCCCGGCTTCAATCACTGACCGCGTAGGAGCAACCCATGTCCTCGCTCGCTTCGATGAAATGCAGGGAGCTTCCCGCAGGAACTCCGGCCCTGGGCCGCGCGCGCATCGACGCTCTTCTCAAGGAGGTGCCCGGCTGGAGCTTCGACGGCAAGGTGATCACCAAGACTTACTCGTTCAGGAACTACTACGAGACCATGGCCTTCGTGAACGCCGTCGCGTGGGTCGTGCATCGCGAGGATCATCATCCGGACATGAGCGTGGGCTATAACCGCTGCCGCGTGGAGTTCAGCACGCACTCGATCGGCGGGATCTCGGAGAACGATTTCATCTGCGCCGCGAAGATCGAGGCGCTTCCCGGGATCCGCGCGTGAAGGCGGTCTACTCTTCCCTCAACCTGGTCGAGGCCCATCACCTCAAGAACGTGCTCGCTGCGGCCGGCATCCGCTGCCGCATGAGGAACGAGGAGCTGGTGCGCCTCGCCGGGGAGATTCCGTTCCCGGAGTGCTCCCTGCAGATCCTCGTCGAGCGCGCGGAGGACTACCCGGCCGCGGAGGCGCTGGTGAGGGAGTTCCTCAGGCCGCGCCCGCACGGGGGACCGTCGTGGCGCTGCGCGCGCTGCGGCGAGACGAGCGAGGCGCAATTCACCGCCTGCTGGAGCTGCGGCGAGGATCGCTAGCTGGCCACGCCCGCGAGGGCGACGAGGAGCAGCGCCAGCAGCCACATCACCAGGGCGCGCCAAGCGAGGCCCACCATGCTGTCCATGTGTCCGAGGTCGGCGGGGTCGCCCTGACCGAGCGGCGGCCGGTCGAGCAGCCTCCCCCCCACGACGACCGGCATGCCCAGCCTGACCCCGATCGCCCCGGCCCCGCTCGACAGCACGGTGCCAAGCGCCCGGTCCGGCCAACTGGCCGCCTGGGTCCGCCAGCAGTAGACCGCGTTCTCGAAATCGCCCACGACCGCGAAGGCGGTGGCGGTGACGCGCGAGGGAAGCCAGTCGAGGGCCGCGAATACGGCGTGCGCAAACTGGCCGAAACGCTCCAGCCCCGGCGACGCGTCTTCACCCCAGCGCGCGTCGAGAAACCTCGACAGGCGGTAAAGGATCGCTCCGGTCGGCCCCGGCAGGAGGACAAACCAGAAGATCACGCCGAATACGTAGCGGTGCGAGGAGATCAGGGCCTCCTCGATCGCGAGGCGCGTGACGGCCTCGCGATCCAGATCGTCGCAATTCTCCTGTCGCCAGGCCGAGAGCACTTCGCGCGCCTTGCCGATGTCGTCCCGCTTGAGCGCCGAGTGGATGTCGGTGAAGAGGTGGCTGCGCTGGCGAAATCCCATGGTCAGGTAGAGCGCGGCGACGTTCAGCAGGAAAGCGAACACCGGGTTCGCCGCGTTCGCGGCGGCGTATCCGATCCACGCGAGCAGGACGACCGGCGGCACTGCGATCAGCCAGGCGATCCTGCCCTGCTGCGGCTCGCCCGCGTTGAACAGCCCCTCGAGCCAGGCGGCGTAGCGCGCCAGAAGCAGGTAGAGGTGCCGGCGGTCGGCAAGCGGACGCCACTGCTCGAGGAGGAGCGCCGCGACGAGGGAAACGAGGCTCATCGACCGCGCCGCTCAGCGTGTGAGGAAGGAGTAGAGGTTCATCAGCATTCCCGCGGTCGCGCCCCAGATGTAGTAGTGGCGGTAGGGGATGGCGTAGTAGTAGCGCTCCCGCCCTTCGAAGAGCACGTGATTCCGCTGGTGGTTGGCCGGGTCGAGCAGGAACGCGAGGGGCGCTTCGAACACCTCGGCCACCTCGAAATCGTCCAACTGCAGGTCGAAGGGCGGCGTCACCAGGCCGACCACCGGGGTCACCCGGTATCCCGTGACGGTGACGTACTGGTGCTGCTCCCCGAGCACTTCGACCCGCTCGGCCGCGAGGCCGATCTCTTCGCGGGTCTCCCGCATCGCCGTCTGCGCGGCGTCGGCGTCCGCGGGCTCGGCGCGGCCTCCGGGAAAGCTGATCTGGCCGGCATGGTCGTGCAGGTGCGCCGTCCGTCTCGTGAACAGCACCGTGAGCTCGCCGTCGCGCTTCACCACCGGAATCAGCACCGCCGCTGCGCGGATTTCGCGGTCGCTGCGCCAAAGGTGCCCGTCGCCGGCGGTAACGGCCTGCGCCGGCGGGCGCTGGGCGAAGCGCGAGCGCAGCCAGATTTCGTCCGGCGCAAAGTCTCGGGAATTCATTTGGGAGGAACCGTTGCGGCACCTATTCTACGCGGGGCGTCGCCGTGCGGCGACGCCCGGGAATTTGCCTTGCCTCCCCCGCAGCGGCTATCCTACCCACGGCCGGAATAGGCTTGCCGCCGTCGGCGCTAGCATCAGCGATATCACCTCTATTAGGAGACCTGGATGAAGATCCGCCTTGCAGCCCTGTTTGGCGCGCTCCTGCTCGCGAGCGCTTCCGCGTTTGCCTTTCACTGTCCCGCCGACATGAAGCAGATCGACGCGGCGCTGGCAAAGAATCCCAAGCTGTCCGCGCAGCAGATGGCCGACGTCAAGAAATACCGCGCCGACGGGGAAGCCCTGCACAAGGCGGGCAAGCACCAGGAGTCGGTCGACACCCTGGCCAAAGCAAAGAAGATCCTGGGCATTTGAACGCCCCGGTCGGGACGGGAAAACGCCGCGATCCGCGGCGTTTTTTTTGCCCCGCCTACAGCTCGCGCTTGAAGCGCTCGGTCGAGTCGACCAGGGCGCCGAGTATTCCGGGCTCCCACGCGGAATGCCCGGCGTCGGGCACGATCCGGTAGTCGGCGCCCGGCCAGGCGTGGTGCAGCTCGTGCGCCGACACGAGCGGGCACACCATGTCGTAGCGGCCCTGGACGATGACCCCCGGTATCCCTCGAAGCCGGGCGGCGTTCTCCAGGAGCGCGTTCTCCGCGAGGAAGATGTTGTTGGTGAAGTAGTGCGCTTCGATGCGCGCCAGCCCCAGAGCGACGACGTCGCCGGCAAAGTAGGCCACGGTCTCCGGGCTGGGAAACAGGGTCGAGCAGGAACCCTCGTAGACGCTCCAGGCGCGCGCGGCGGGCATATGGATCCGGGGATCGGGATCGATCAGGCGGCGATGGTAGTTCCCGAGCAGGTCGCCGCGCTCCGACTGAGGCAGAAAGCTCGCGAACTTCTCCCAGGGCTCGGGGAACACCGCGCGCAGGCCGTAGAGAAACCATTCGATCTCGCTCCTGCGGCACAGGAAGATCCCGCGCAGCACGAGGCCCAGGCAGCGCTCCGGGTGGGCCTCGGCGTACGCGATCGCCAGGGTGCTGCCCCAGGATCCGCCGAACACGAGCCAGCGCTCGACGCCCAGGTGCCGGCGCAGCGTCTCGAGGTCGGCGACGAGATGCCCGGTCGTGTTGTCGCGCAACTCTCCCAGGGGCGTGGAGCGCCCCGCGCCACGCTGGTCGTAGACGATGATGCGGTAGGCGTCGGGGTCGAAGAAGCGCCGGTGCTTGGGCGTGCTGCCCGCTCCCGGGCCGCCGTGAAGGAATACGGCGGGGACGCCGTCGGCCCGGCCGCTCTCCTCCCAGTACATCGAGTGCAGCGCATCGAGCCGCAGCATGCCGCTCGCGCGCGGCTCGATCTCGGGGTAGAGCCCGGGGACCCCGAGCGCGGCGAGCTCGCCCATCGCGCGCTACGGAATCAGCACCGAGGACCCGGTCGTCTTGCGCGCTTCGAGGTCGCGCTGCGCCTGCGCGGCGTCCTTGAGCGCGTAGCGGTGGTTGATTTCGATCTTGACCTTGCCCGAGGACACGACATCGAACAGGTCCTTGGCGCCGGCGACGAGATCGTCGCGCTTTGCCATGTAGGTCTGGAGGGTGGGGCGCGTAAGGTAGAGCGAACCCTTCTGCTGGAGCACGCCCAACTCGAAAGCCGGCACGGCGCCAGAGGCATTGCCGAAGCTCACCATCAGTCCGCGCGGCTGCAGGCAATCGAGCGAGCTCATGAAAGTGTCCTTGCCGACCGAGTCGTATACGACCGGAACGCCCTTTCCGCCGGTGAGCGCCTTGACGCGCTCGACGAAATTCTCCTTGCGATAGTCGATGCAGTGGTCGGCGCCGTGCGCCTTGGCGAGCGCGCATTTCTCGGCCGATCCCGCGGTACCGATGACCGTGACGCCCAGAGCCTTGAGCCACTGGCAAGCAATCAGGCCGACCCCTCCTGCAGCGGCGTGCCACAGAACCGTCTCGCCCGCACGAACCTTGTAGGTCCCCTTCAGCAGGTACTGAGCGGTAAGGCCCTTCAGCATCATCGCGGCGCCCGCCTCGAAAGAGATCGGCTCTGGAAGCTGCACGAGGCGGTCCGCCGACATGACGCGCACCTCGGAGTAGGCTCCGGGCGCTCCGCCCGAGTACGCGACACGGTCGCCCACCTTGACGTGGGTGACGCCCGCCCCGACCGCCTCGACGATTCCAGCCCCCTCGTTCCCCATCCCGGCGGGCAGGGCGATCTTGTATAGCCCGGAGCGCTGGTAGACGTCGAGAAAGTTGAGTCCGCAAGCCTTGTGGCGCACGCGCGCCTCGCCCGGACCGGGGTCGCCCACCTGAACGTCCTCCCACTTCAGAACCTCCGGGCCGCCTTGCTGATGGATGCGAATGGCTTTGGGCATTGCTTCTCCTTGGTGGTGATTTCCTTCGGCGGAGCCAGCCGGCGCCGCGTTATTTCTTTTCCGGATCGTCGCCGCCCTGCGGCGGCGGGGTCCCGCCGGCGCTCGCGGCGCTTTGCATCGCTGCGAGGCCCGCCTTCTGCATCTCCAGCGCCTGGATGCTCATGCGCAGCACGCTGAGGTTCATGTTGAGCCAGGTCTCGACCGATTTGAGCTCGGCAATGCGCCTGTCTATCTCGCTCATCGCGGACGTCGGAGCGCCCAGGCCCGCAAGCGGCAGACCCATGGGACCCCAGAGGCTTTTCAGGAACTCGAACGGATCAGGCGGTGAGCTCATGGTGTGTTGCTCGGCACTCAAGCCTAGAGTTTATTGTCGAGGCCCCAAAAACTCCAGCAGCTCCGCCCGACGCGCCATGGTGTCCTGGTAGCCCAGCTCGATGAGCGACCTGCAATATCCCTGCTCGAAAAGCAGGTAGCTCGCGAGGTTGGACCCGTTGCGGTTCATCCCGCCTATCCCGCGCAGGAGAAAGCGGACAGTCCACGGCAGCTCCTGCGTGTGGCGCACGACCATGCGCTCGATGGGTTGAGTGGGCGAGATCACCAGCACCTTGATCTGCCGCAGCGGAAGCCCCACTTCACGGAGCTTCTCCGGGGGGATGAGGCTGATCGTTCGATTGATCCGCTGGAGGCGCTCGATGTCGACGTTCAGGCTGTCTAGGAAGATGCTGTTGAGCGCGTGCCCGGCGATCTGCGCCACCGACGGATACAGGCTCGTGCGCACGCGGGGAGGCTCGGTCTGCGAATCCTGACGCGCGGTGGCCACGATCAGCACCCTGTCGGCGCCGAGGTGCAGGGCGGGACTGACCGGGGCGATCTGGCGCATCGAGCCGTCGCCGAAGTACTCGCGGTTGATCTTCACGGCGGGGAATATGAAGGGCAAGGCCGCGGAGGCCATCAGATGCTCCACGCGGATCGGCATCGCCGCGCCGATCCGCTGCGTGCGCTCCCAGGCTTTGGTATCGGGCCCGCCCTGGTAGAACGACACGCTCTGCCCCGACGAATAGCCGGAGCAGGTTATCGAAATCGCGTACAGGCAGCCGTTGTCGATGTTCTCCTGGATCCGGCCGAAATCCAGGCGCGAAAGCGTCGCGGCGAGCGGGCTGTTGTCGAGCAGGGACGAGGGGTTGTTGCGCGACAGGAGCATCATCGCGGCCAGCCAGCGCGCGCCGCCGCGCGCGATCCCGATCGGATCGGAGCGGTAGACATGGTGGACGCGGAAGTGCTCCCACACGTCGATGAGGCGCTCGACGGCCCCCCCGAAGTCGTCGGCGAACACCGCCAGGGACGCCGCGTTGATCGCTCCGGCCGAGGTGCCGCACAGGATGGGGAAGGGATTCCTGTCCCCGGGCGGCAGCAGTTCCCTCACCGCCTTGAGGACTCCGACCTGGTAGGCGGCGCGGGCGCCGCCTCCGGTGAGGACCAGGCCCGCCTTGGGTTTCGCGGACTCGGGGTTGAGCGCCATGCTACGCCCGCGACCGAGCCTCTTCGGCCGAGGCGTTGACGTCGACCACGGTAAGCGCGGTCACGTTGACGATGCGCCTCACGGTCGCCGACGTGGTAAGGATGTGGACGGGTCTCGCGCTGCCCAGAAGGATCGGGCCGATCGTGATGCCGTCGCCGGCCGCGGTTTTCAGCAGGTTGAACGCGATGTTCGCGGCGTCGAGCGTGGGCATGATGAGGAGGTTCGCCTCCTCCTTGAGCCGCGAGCGCGGAAAATTGGCGAGCCGTAGCTCGGAGTTGAGCGCCGAATCGCCGTGCATCTCACCATCGATCGCGAGCTCCGGGTCGATCGATCTGATAAGCTCGAGCGCCTCGCGCATCTTGCGCGCGGACGGTGCGTCGCTATTGCCGAAGTTCGAGTGCGAGAGCAGCGCCACCCGAGGGACGACACCGAAGCGGCGCACCTCCCTCGCGGCGAGCGCGGTCATCTCGGCTAGCTGCTCGGCCGTGGGATCGAGGTTGACGTACGTGTCGCAGATGAAAACCGTTCGCCTCGGCAGCATCAGGGCATTCATGGCGTAGTAATTCCGGACGCCTGGCCGGAGGCCGATAACCCGGTCGACGTCCTGGAGGTGATCGCCGTAAGTGCCGACGGCGCCGCAGACCATTCCGTCCGCCTCCCCGCGGTGCATCATCATCGCGCCGATCAGGGTATGGCGCTGGCGCATTTCGGTCTGGGCGAACTGTTGCGTGACGCCCCTGCGCTCGGCGAGGCGGTGATACTCCGTCCAGTACTCGCGGTAGCGCGGGTCGGATTCGGGATTGACGAGATCGAAATCCTTGCCCGGCCTGATGCGCAGGCCGTTGCGCTCGATGCGCCGCTCGACCACGCCCGGCCTGCCCACGAGGATGAGCTTCGCGAGCCCTTCGTCGATCACTACCTGCGCGGCGCGCAGCATGCGCTCGTCCTCGCCTTCAGAGAGCACGATCCGGCGCCGCGGCCCTTCCTTCGCGGCGCTGAAGATCGGCTTCATGATCAGGCCCGAGTGATAAACGAACTGGGTCAGCTGATTGATGTAGGCCTCGAAGTCCGCGATCGGGCGCGTAGCGACGCCGGACTCCATCGCGGCCCGCGCGACGGCCGGGGCGATCTTGACGATGAGACGCGGGTCGAACGGCTTGGGAATCAGGTACTCGGGCCCGAAGCTCAGCGGCTGCTCCCCGTACGCCGCGGCGACGATCTCGGACTGTTCCGCGGTGGCAAGGTCGGCGATCGCGCGAACCGCGGCTAGCTTCATCGCTTCATTGATGGTCGTGGCGCCGACGTCGAGCGCGCCCCTGAAGATGAACGGAAAGCACAGCACGTTGTTCACCTGGTTCGGGAAATCGGAGCGCCCCGTCGCCACGACCGCGTCGGCCCGGGCTCGCTTGGCGACATCGGGGAGAATCTCCGGCTCCGGGTTGGCGAGGGCGAGGATCAGAGGCTTCGCAGCCATCTTCGCGACCATGGCCTCGGTGAGAACGCCCCCGGCCGAGAGGCCCAGGAAGATGTCCGCGCCTGAGATGATTTCGTCGAGCTTTCGCGCCGCCGTCTTTCGGGCGTAGCGAGCCTTGTTCGGATCCATTTCCTCCTTGCGGCCCTCGTAGACGACACCCTTGATGTCCGCGACCCAGATGTTCCCGGCGCTGAGGCCCAGGCTCGCCAGGAGATCGAGGCAGGCGAGCGCCGCGGCGCCCGCGCCCGAGCACACGAGCTTCACGCGCCCGATTTCCTTGGCGACGACCCGCAGGCCGTTCAGCACCGCCGCGCCGACGATGATCGCGGTGCCGTGCTGATCGTCGTGGAACACCGGGATCTTCATGCGCTCGCGGAGCTTGCGCTCGACGAGGAAGCACTCCGGAGCCTTGATGTCCTCCAGGTTGATGCCCCCGAAGGTAGGCTCGAGGGCCGCGATGATCTCGACCAGCTTGTCCGGGTCGCGCTCGTCGATCTCGATGTCGAAGCAGTCGATCCCCGCGAACTTCTTGAACAGCACGGCCTTGCCTTCCATCACGGGCTTGGAGGCGAGCGGCCCGATCGGCCCGAGACCGAGGACGGCGGTTCCGTTCGTGACGACACCGATGAGATTCCCTCTCGCGGTCATGCGCCGCGCCTCGGCCGGCTCGCGGACGATCTCCTCGCAAGCCGCCGCCACGCCGGGCGTGTAGGCGAGCGCGAGATCGCGTTGATTGACGAGGCCCTTGGTTGGCGTGACCGAGATCTTCCCGGCCGGCTGCCGGAGGTGATACTCCAGGGCGCTCCTGCGCAGGATGTCTTCCATGGGAATTCGCGGCGAGGGTCTTGTTGCTGGCCGCATGATAGCCGAATTCGGCATAATCCTGCGATGCGCGGAAACCCGGTTCTCGCTGCCCGTATGGCGGACATCGAGCCCTTCCACGTCATGGACGTGCAGAATCGCGCTCACGAGCTGGAAGCGGCCGGACGCCGGATCGTCCACATGGAGATCGGCCAGCCGGATTTCCCCGCGCCGCCGCTGGTCGCGGATGCGGCGGTCGAGGCGATCCGCACCCGGCGCCTGGGATACACGGATTCGGTCGGCCTGCCGCAGCTGCGCCGGGCCATATCGACCTATTATCAGGAACGCCTGGGCGCTTCGGTCCCCCCGTCGCGCATCGTTATCACCGCCGGCGCTTCCGGCGCTTTCCTCCTCGCGCTGGGCACGCTCGTGAATCCCGGCGACGAGATCCTGATGCCCGACCCCTGCTATCCCTGCAACCGGCATTTCGTTCGCCTGTTCGAGGGCCGGCCGAAAGCGGTTGCCGTCGACGAGGGCAGTCGCTACCAGCTCACCGCGGCGGATGTCCGCGCGAACTGGGGCGAGGCGACGCGCGGCGTGCTGCTCGCCTCGCCTTCCAATCCCACGGGAACGTCGATCTCGCGCGGCGAGCTGCGTGCGATCGTCGAGCTGGTGCGCGGGCTGGGCGGCTTCGTCGTGATCGACGAGATCTACCAGGGACTGATCTACGACGGCGACACCTCGACCGCACTCGAGTTCGCGGACGACGTCTTCGTCGTCAACAGCTTCTCCAAGTATTTCTGCATGACTGGCTGGCGCCTGGGCTGGGTCGTGGCGCCCGAGTCTCACGTCAGAGAGATCGTCAAGCTCGCTCAGAACGCCTTTATCTGTGCGTCCGCCCCGGCGCAGTACGCCGCGCTGGCGGCGTTCCGGCCGGAGACACTCGCCGTGCTCGAGCAGCGCCGGAGCGAGTTCCGGAGGCGCCGCGATTTCATGGTGCCGGCCTTGCAGTCACTGGGCTTCCGCATTCCGCTGACGCCGGAGGGCGCGTTCTATATCTACGCAGGCTGCGAGAAGTTTGGGCGCGACAGCAGCCGGTTCGCGCTGGACATCCTCGAGCAGGCTGGCGTAGCGATCACGCCCGGGCTCGATTTCGGCTCGAACGCCCCCGAGCGGCATGTGCGCTTCGCCTACACGCGCGCACTGCCGGACCTTGAGGAAGGGATCGAGAGCATCGCCCGGGTCCTGGGACGGACCCGGAGCTGAGGGACGTCGCTACACCGAGCTTCGCGCAGCCGGGCGATCGAACCGGCGGACGGCTTGCTGCAGTCGCTCTTTCTCCGCGAATACCTTCTGCGCGTACTGGCTGGAGGGGTCCGCGAGCGCGCCGTTGTAGAACTGAAGGCCCGCTTCCAGGCTGCCCGTGCGCCTGATGTATTCCTTGAGAATGCGCGCGCCAAGTGCGATATTGGTGACCGGGTCGAGCAGTACCGCGTCCTCGCCGCCGTGCTCCATCAGCTTGTCCTGGTGGTGCCGGGGAACGACCTGCATCAATCCCTTGGCGCCGACCAGGCTTTCCGCGACCGGATTGAAGCGCGATTCGACCGCCATGACCGCGAGGATCAGCAGCGGGTCGAGACCCACCTGCTTGCCTGCTTCGTGCGCGGCGCCGACGAACACCTCGGTGACGTCGGGCGCGATGCGGTACCGGCGTGACACGTACGCAGCCAGGGCGCGGTACTTCTGGCCGTCCGCCTCCTCGGCCCCATCGAACAGCGATGCCCCCCCGTCGTAGTGAATCGCCCCGATGGTTGCCGAGCGACTCGGCTGCTCGTCGAAGAAGAGCGCTTTGCCACGCGCGATTACCAGCAGTATCGCGACCAGCCCGATCAGGGCTAGGCCGTGGTGCAGGATCGCCGCCGTCCTTCCAAACTGCCTCAGCAAGTACTGCGTGTTCCAGGTGGTCTTCACCGCACCGACCTCCTTCTGGTCCGTAGCTGTCTGGCCGCTTTGGACGGCAGCTAGTTCCGGATGAAATGTGCTGCGACGCAGCAAAACTATTTTATATAAGCACTTAGCCATGGTCAATCCTTGTATAGTAAGCGCGAGCTAACTACCTTGGCCGGACGTCCAGGCTAGAGCCTGCGGCTCAGCCCGAGGCGCAGGAGCCCCCGGACTGAGCGCAGCTCGAACGCCAAGCGCTTCAGGGCCTGGAACCCGTCGGAAAGGGCCACGCTGCCGCGGGATTCAGGGCGGTCTTCACCCCCTCCGGCGTCGTCATCATCGAGGACGCCGTGCCCGCCGACCCCGCCGTCGCTGCCGGCTTCATGGCGGCTTTCCTGGCTGTTTTCCGCTTCGCCTTCTTCTTGGCCGCTTTTCTTGCGGGCCGCTTGAGCGCTCTTCTCTTCCTGCCTCCTGCTGCCCTCCTTTTTTTCTTCTTCTTCGCCGCCTTCTTGCTCTTTCTCTTCTTCGCCATATCGACCTCCGTTGAAAGTTGTAAGAGATGCTTCGAGCCCGCCCAGTAAGGACGGACCATTCAATCCCCGGGATCCGTCCCCGGAGAATCGAATTCCTTGGCTACCATGCTGGAGAGGAGATCCTGGTAGAGAATGTCGGGGTCGAACTGAATCCCGCCGTCCCAGACGACGGTCGCCGCCTGCGCGTCCACCGCGGCGCGACAGAACTGATCGACGTCGCGCCACACGCTGAAGTCGCCCAGCTCCAGGAGATTCCCGAGAAACACGCTGCCCTCCAGGCCGTCCTCGAACCTCAGCCACAGCCTATAGTCGGGTGATGCTTTGCACTCCGTCACGCGATGCATGTGGGCACCCTTGTGACAACTGGAGGACTAGTCCCAAGACTAGTCCCAAGGCTAGTCCCAACTGAGGGCACCCCCAGTCTGATACTCGATTACCCTGGTCTCGAAAAAATTCCGCTCCTTCTTGAGGTCGATCATTTCGCTCATCCACGGGAAGGGGTTGCTCGCCCCCTGGAACATGGGATCAACGCCAATTTGCTGGCAGCGGCGGTTAGCGATGAAGCGCAGGTATTCCTTGAACATCGGCGCGTTGAGCCCCAGGACGCCCCGTGGCATCGTGTCTTCGGCGTATCGGTACTCGAGCTCGACGGCCTTGCGGATCAGCTCCTGGATCTCCTCGCGGAATTCGGAACTCCACAGCTGCGGATTCTCCATCTTGATCTGATTGATCAGGTCTATGCCGAAGTTGCAGTGCATCGATTCGTCGCGGAGGATGTACTGGTATTGCTCGGCGGCGCCGGTCATCTTGTTCTGCCGGCCGAGAGCCAGGATCTGCGTGAATCCCACGTAGAAGAACAGGCCTTCCATGAGGCAAGCGAAAACAATCAGGCTCCTGAGGAGCTTCTGGTCGGCCTCGGGCGTCCCGGTCCTGAAGGAGGGATCGGTCAGCGTGTCGATGAACGGGATGAGGAATTCGTCCTTGTCGCGGATGCTGGGAATCTCATGATAGGCGTTGAACACCTCGCCTTCGTCGAGCTGAAGGCTCTCGACGATATATTGGTAGGCGTGGGTATGGATGGCTTCCTCGAAGGCCTGCCGCAGCAGGTACTGGCGACACTCGGGCGCGGTGATGTGGCGATACGTGCCAAGCACGATGTTGTTGGCCGCAAGCGAGTCGGCCGTCACGAAGAATCCGAGGTTGCGCTTCACGACGCGCCGTTCGTCTTCGGAAAGGCCGTTGGGGTCCTTCCACAGGGCGATGTCGCGGCTCATGTTGATCTCCTGCGGCATCCAGTGGTTCGCGCAGCCGGCGAGATATTTCTCCCACGCCCACTTGTACTTGAACGGCACCAGCTGGTTGACGTCGGCCTGTGCGTTGATGATGCGCTTGTCCTCCACCCGCACGCGGCGGTCCCGGTTGGCCGCGGAGTACCGCTCCGCGGAAGCCGCCGGCGGCGGCACCAGGCCGCTGACCGTCTGCAGGTTCAGGCCCGGAATCGCCTCGGCCCCGATATCGTCAAGAGAAAGCATTCATTTCCTCCTTGTTGTATTCCTCACTGGCAGGCTTCGCACTCCGGGTCGTCAATCTTGCAGAACTTGATCTCGGGCTCGACGGCCGGCCGCGCACCTGCTGCGGCCGCGGCTCCGGACTCCGCAGGGACCGCGTTCAGCTGGCCCGCCTTGACGGTGGATTTCTCGGCGTGCGTCGCGCCCATCGCCCGCAGGTAGTAGGTCGTCTTCAGTCCCCGCTGCCAGGCCAGCTTATAGGTCTCGTCGAGCTTCTTCCCCGAGGCCTGGCCGATGTAGATGTTGAGCGACTGCGACTGGTCGATCCACTTCTGGCGACGCGCCCCGGACTCGACGATCCACGCGGGGTCTATTTCGAAGGCCGTGGCGTACAGGACACGCAGCTCCGCGGGCACACGGTCGATGCGAGCGAGGTTGCCGTCGAAGTACTTGAGATCGGCCACCATGACTTCGTCCCACAGGCCGAGCTTCTTCAGGTCGGCGACGAGGTACTCGTTGACCACCGTGAACTCGCCCGACAGATTCGACTTGACGAACAGGTTCTGGAAGGTCGGCTCGATCGAGGCCGACACACCGATGATGTTGGCGATGGTCGCAGTGGGAGCGATGGCGATACAGTTCGAGTTGCGCATGCCGTGCCGCTTGATGCGCTCGCGCAACGACTTCCATTCCATCGACTCGGACGGGTCGATGTCGACGTAGCCGCCTCGCTCCTCGCGCAGCAGGCCCAGCGTGTCCTGCGGCAGGATGCCGCGATCCCACAGAGACCCCTTGTAGGACGCGTAGCGGCCGCGCTCCTCCGCCAGCTCGGTCGAAGCCCAGTACGTGAAGTACGCGATCGCCTCCATGGAGCGGTCGGCGAACTCGACGGCCTCCTGCGAGCCGTAGGGAACGCGCAGCATGTGAAGGCAGTCCTGGAAACCCATGATTCCCAGGCCGACGGGCCGGTGTCGCACGTTGGAATCGCGCGCCTTCCGGACCGCGTAGTAGTTGATGTCGATCACGTTGTCGAGCATTCGCATCGCCGTCGAGATCGTCTTCTTGAGCTTCTCGTGATCGAGCGCGGGCCTGCCGCCTGCGGTCTTCATGTGTCCGAGCATGTTGACCGAGCCGAGGTTGCACACCGCGATTTCGCTGTCGTTGGTATTGAGCGTGATCTCAGTGCAAAGGTTGGAGCTGTGCACCACGCCCGCGTGCTGCTGCGGCGAGCGCAGGTTGCAAGGGTCCTTGAACGTGATCCACGGATGCCCGGTCTCGAAGAGCATGGACAGCATCTTCCGCCACAGCTGCGTGGCCGGGATCTTCTTGAACAGCCTGAGGTCGCCCCTGGCTGCCTGTTCCTCGTAACCGATGTAGGCCTTTTCGAAAGCGCGTCCGTACTTATCGTGCAGGTCGGGCACGTCGGAAGGGCTGAACAACGTCCAGTCGCCGTTCTCAATCACCCTCTTCATGAACAGGTCCGGGATCCAGTTCGCGGTGTTCATGTCATGGGTGCGGCGGCGGTCGTCACCGGTGTTCTTGCGCAGTTCAAGGAATTCCTCGATGTCGAGGTGCCAGGTCTCGAGATAGGAGCACACCGCGCCCTTGCGCTTGCCTCCCTGGTTCACCGCCACCGCCGTGTCGTTGACGACCTTGAGGAAAGGGACCACGCCCTGAGACTTGCCGTTGGTGCCCTTGATGTGCGAGCCGAGCGCCCGCACCGGAGTCCAGTCGTTCCCGAGGCCCCCGGCATACTTCGCCAGGAGCGCGTTCTCCTTGATGGCCTCGTAGATGCCATCCAGGTTGTCGGACACGGTCGTCAGGTAGCAGGACGAGAGCTGCGAGCGTGTCGTGCCGGAATTGAAGAGAGTAGGCGTCGAGCTCATGAAATCGAACGACGAAAGGACGTTGTAGAACTCGATCGCGCGCGCTTCGCGGTCGATCTCGTTCAAGGCCAGTCCCATCGCCACGCGCATGAAGAAGGCCTGCGGCAGCTCGATGCGCGTTCCGTGGACGTGCAGGAAGTACCTGTCGTAAAGCGTCTGCAGGCCGAGGTAGCCGAACTTCAGGTCGCGCGAGGCATCCAGCGCCGCGCCGAGCTTTTTCAGGTCGAAGCTCGCCAGCCGCTCGTCGAGGAGCTCGGCCTCGATGCCCCGCCGCACGAACTGCGGGAAGTACTCGGCATAGCGCTTGGCCATTTCCGCGTGTGCGACCTCCTCGCCCAGGACTTCGCGCCGGATAGCGTGAAGCAGCAGCCGCGCGCTGACATAGCTGTACGCGGGGTCCTTCTCGATCAGGGCGCGCGCCGACAGCACCACCGACTTGCGAACCTCCTCTGCGGGCACGCCGTCGTATAGATTCTTGAGGGTTTCGGCGAGGATCAGGCCGGGATCGACGCCCTCGCCCAGCGACTGGCACGCGGAGGCGATCAGGTCGTTCAGGCGCGCCATGTCGAGCGGCCGCCGTACGCCGTTCTCCACTACGTTCAGCTGGGGCTGGCCGCTCTTCTTCCGCTGCGCCGCTTCTTGAGCGCGCGCCTCGGCGCGCTTCTCGCGGTAGAGCACGTAGGCGCGCGCAACCTCGTGCGCGCCCGATCGCATCAGCGCGAGCTCCACCTGGTCCTGAATGTCCTCGATGTGGAACGTGCCGCCCGCGGGCTGGCGCCGCGCGAGCGCGCTCACCACGGCTTCCGTGAGGCCGGCCACCAACTCCCGGATCCGCGCGGACGCCGCGCTCTGGCCCCCTTCGACGGCAAGAAAGGCCTTGGTTACGGCGACCGAAATCTTCGACGGCTCGAAGCCGACCACGGCTCCGTTGCGACGGATCACCTTGTATTGGGAGAACGCCGGCTGAGCTGCGGCGCTGACGTCGGAAACAGGCGCCCCCGGAACCGATTGTGGTGCCTTCGTCTCAGCCGCGATCTGCATATGCCTCTCCTCTTGTCTTCTTCTGTACCACCCGCAGCCTTAGGGGTGGCGACGCCGGGACCTGGGGGACTTTCCCCTGAGCTACACAATATATGGTATCTGCGACAGAGTGTGCTACCAATTCTAGTGGAGTGTCAAGCCGAAAGCGCGGCTTGCTCAAGCGCCGCTGGAAGTTGCTTCTGTCGCTGTGGAGCGACGTGTCGCCGGATTCAGCCGAAGGACTGCAGAGATCCCCGGAGACGGCTCCAGTCGAACGCCGGACCGGGGTCGGTCTTGCGCCCCGGAGCGATATCCGAGTGACCGACCACGTCGACGATCGGGTAGCGCCTGCGCAGCGCGTGCAGCAGGCGGCTCAGGCAGACATATTGCGCGTCTGCATAGTCCTCTTCTTCGGTGCCTTCGAGCTCCACGCCGACGGAAAAATCGTTGCAGCGCTCGCGTCCGCGCCAGCTGGAAGCCCCCGCGTGCCAAGCTCGCCTGCTGCAGGGCACAAATTGAACCAGCTCTCCGCCGCGGCGAACGAGGAAATGCGCGGATACCTTGAGCTCACGCAGGTTCGCGTAGTAGGGGTGCGCGGAAAAATCGAGGGTGTTCGTAAACAGGCGCCGTATGGCGTCGCCACCGAACTCGCCCGGAGGCAGGCTGATGCTGTGCACGACCAGCAGCGCGATGTCCGCGTCTTCCGGCCGCTCGTCGCAATTGGGAGAGGAAACCTGCTCCGCCCCCCGGAGGATTCCCTCCTCGTCGAGAAACCCGGTATTCACCTACCGGATTCCCAGCCGCTCCATGCGGTAGCGCAAGGCCCTAAAGGTGATGCCCAGAAGCTTTGCGGCGGCCGTCCGATTGAAACGGGTCTTTTCCAGGGCCTCCAGGATCGCTTCCTTCTCGATGCGGTCCAGATAGTCCGGCAGCGGCCACTTGGCGTTCGGCGCGCCGGGCTCCGGGGCAAGCGCCGGGGGCGGGGCGAGCTGCAGATCCTCGGGCTCGATCTCGTCGCGCGTGGTGAGTGCCACCGCCCGTTCCAGTATGTTCTCGAGCTCGCGGGTGTTTCCCGGAAAGTCGTAGTCGGCCAGCGCCTTCTTGGCTCCGTCGGAGAGCCGCGGGGTGCGCGCGCCGTCGGAGCCGGCGAGGCGCCGCAGGATCGCGTCCGCCAGGAGCGTAATGTCCTCCCGGCACTCGCGCAGCGGCGGCATCTTGAGCTCGATCACGGCCAGTCGATAGTACAGGTCCTGCCGGAACTTCCCGCCTTCGACGCGGGCCGCGAGATTCTGGTGGGTGGCGCAGATGATGCGCACGTCCACCGCGTCCTCCGCGGTCGCCCCGACCTTTCGCACCTGCTTCTCCTGGATCGCCCGCAGTAGCTTGACTTGCATCGCGAGGGGCAGGTCGGCAACTTCGTCCAGGAACAGCGTGCCGCCGTTGGCCGCCTGGAAGAAGCCGTCGCGATCTCCCTCGGCACCGGTGAAAGCGCCCTTCTTGTATCCGAAGAACTCGCTCTCCATCAGATTCTCGGGAATGGCCCCGCAGTTGACCGGCACGAAAGGCTTGTCGCGCCGCGATCCCTTGCTGTGGATAAGGCGCGCGGCAAGCTCCTTTCCGCTCCCCGACTCGCCCGTGATGTATACGGGGGCCTGGCTGCGCGCAAGCTTCTCGATCACCGCGCGCACCTGCGCGATTCCCGGGCTCGCCCCCAGCAGCTGTGGCTCTCCCGACTTGGCGGGCGGCGGCTTCTGAGGAAGAGACAGGGCCGACCTCACCAGCGCGCGCAGCTGATCCAGCGAAAGCGGCTTGGTCAGGTAGTCGAACGCTCCGGCCTTGAGCGCCGCCACGGCATTCTCGGTGCTGCCGAACGCCGTGATCACGGCGACGGGCAGGTCCGCGACCTGCGCCCCGATGAACCGGACGAGATCCAGGCCGTCGCCGTCGGGCAGCCGCATGTCGGTGAGACACAGGTCGTAGCGCTTGGACTGGAGCATCTGTTTGGCGGAAGCCACCGACCCGGTGCACTCCACCGCCAGCCCCATCTTCAGGAGCGAAAGCTCGAGCAGCTCTCGGATATCCGCCTCGTCGTCGATGACCAGCACCGTCCCCTGAACGGTGCTGGTCGATCGCCGCTCCGCGCGCCGGTTCGCTACGGTTCCTGCCATACGATCCTGAAGTCCGCTCCCGAGCCGCCGTCCAGATAATCGAGACTGGCGCCGTTCGCGGCGCACAGCTCGCGCGCGATGTATAGGCCGAGGCCGGTGCCGCTCGCGAACGTCGTGAAGAACGGCTCGAACAACTGCACCTGCAGGGCCTTGGGCACGCCTTCGCCGTCGTCGATGACGTGCAATTCTACGCGATTTGCCCGGCGCGACGCCGTGATGCGCACGCTTCCGGCGTGCCTGCGGCAGTGCCGCCAGGCGTTATGCAGCAGGTTCCACAGGACCTGGTTGAGATGCGCGCGGTCGAATTCGAGGGTCACCTCGCCGCCCACCTCGACCGCGAAGCTCTCGCTCGGGATTTGACCTTCGTTTCGCGCGAATTCCTCGACGAAAGTGAGCAGGAACTGGCGCACCCGGATCAGCTCGGGCTGGACGCGGTCGCGCCGCGACAGCTGAAGCACGTCGTGCACCATGCGCTCCAGGCGCCGCGCGTTGTCCCGGATGATCTGCACCATGCGTTCCTTCTGGGGGCTGCGCTGCTCCTCGTACAGCAGGTCGCCCGCGTGCGTGATGGCGGACAGCGGGTTGCGGATCTCGTGGGCGATGCTGGCCGTGAGCCGGCCCAGCGCGGCGAGCTTGAGCTGCTGCGCCTGCTCCTGGAGTTTCGACAGATCCTCGAGAAACACCAGGCTGAAGGCCCCGCCCGCCACGCCCGCCGAAACGAAGCGCCCGCGCACGATTCGGCCGCTGTCCGAGATCCGCATGCTGACGCTGCCCGGCCCCTGACCCGCGCGCCACGCGGCGAGACGCTGGGCGAGCTCCTCGGAGAAAGCGCCGACCTGGCTCAGCTCCGGGACCGCGCGTCCGAGCAAGTCGGCCGCGCGCGGGTTGTGCAGGTGTACGAGGCCGTTCGCGTCGACAACGAGCACGCCATCCTGTACATCGCGGATGATCAGTCTGTTGATGCGAAGCTGGTCGGCGAGGTCGGCGCCGCGCTGCTTCACGAGGCGCTCGTTCAGGATGAGGCGGCGCGCCAGCTGGTTGGTGATGAGTGCGGTCGCGAAGTAGCCGATCGACAGGAGGCCGGGCTGAAGAAAGTTCGCCGTACTCTGGTCTTCGACCAGCACCCAGTAGGACTGCTCGAGCAGCACCGCGATCGACGCGAGCGCCGCGTAGAAGAGCATCAGCCTGCCGCGGCTGACGAGCGCGGCGCCGGCGAGCGAAATCAGCAGCATCGCTCCCAGGCCGCTGCGGATCCCGCTCGAGGCGTACATGAGCACTGCGACGGCGACGATGTCCGTCGCGACGTGCAGCGTGAGCTGGAGGTTGAAATACGCCGGAGCCCTTCGGAGCATGATGTGGAAGGCCACAGCGAGCGCAAGGTAGATGACGCTTGCGTAGGTGAAGGCGACGAGGTCGTGGTTGCCCAGGCTGAGCGCGTCTCCGAAGATCAGCACCGAGAGCAGGAAGATCGCCGCGACCACGATGCGGTAGAAGTTGAAGTACTTGAGCGAGACCCAGAAAGACTCCGCCACCGCGCCCGGCTGCGGGGGCCACAAGGCTATAGCGGGGCTGGACACGGTTTTCTTAGGCGGACGCCGCCCGGCGGTGCTCTTCGCTGCAGAAAAAGCGTCCGGCGGACTCGAGCGCCTCGCTGCGGGGAACGTTGACCCCGCAGTACGCGCAAGGAACCATCGATTCGGCCAACGGCGCGGCGGAGGCGGACCTGCTGCGCTTTCGCGCGTAGCCGCTCACGAGGAAATAGACGACGGCCGCGGCGATGACGAGAAGGAGGAGCTTGGTCACGTCGCGGTATTATACTTGCGCCTCGACCACCGGGAGCCGCCATGACTCGACGCCTTGCGACGATCGCCCTGTTCTCCCTGCTCCTCGCTGCGACCGCGGCGCGCGCCCTTACGCTCGTGACGGAGGAGAACCCGCCTTTCAACTACACCGAGCAGGGGAAGGTCGTCGGCTTGTCGACCGAGATTGTCACCGAGCTCGGCAAGCGCGCTTCCATTCCCCTGGACATCAAGTCGATGCCCTGGGAGCAGGCCTATGTCGCTGCGCAGCGCGACAAGGAAACCTGCATCTACTCAACCGCACGACTCGACAATCGCGAGCAGATTTTCTCCTGGATCGGCCCGATCGCCACGAATCAATGGGTGCTCATCGGCAGGAGCGACTTCACCGGCGTCAAGAAAGTGGAAGACGCGCGCAAGTACCGCGTCGGCGTGGTCGCCAAGGACGCCAAGATCGAGTTCCTCATGAGCAAGGGCGTTACCGACCTGCGCGAAGTCAGCGAAGACAGCCTCGTTCCGCCGCGGCTGATGCTGAACCGGGACGATCCAAATCGCCTCGATCTGTGGGCGACGAGCGCCTACGGCGCCCGCCGCACCGCGGCACGCGCCAACGTCAAGGACCTCAAGCTGGTCCTCAGCCTTCGCCGGGTACCTCTCTATCTCGCGTGCGGGCGCAATACTTCGACTGAAGCAGTGCGAGCGCTGAATCGCGCATTCGAAGGAGCAAGGAAAGACGGCGCCCTCAGGAAGATCTCCGAGCGATACGCCTTCTGAGAGTGGTCGGGGTGACTGGATTCGAACCAGCGACTCCTGCGTCCCGAACGCAGTACTCTACCAGGCTGAGCTACACCCCGAACCGGACTGGAAACCGCGGAGGACGAGGCGCCTCGGGAATTTCAGTAGTCGCGCTCGACCGCGAAGGTCGCCAATTCTAGCAAAGAATCCCGGTAGCTAGAATTCGGCAGCGAGGCGATGGCCTCGCTCGCGATCCTCGCCTCGCCCTTGGCCCTGGTTCTGACGTAGTCGAGCGCGCCCGTAACGTGGATCGCGTCCAGGACCGCCCCGAACTCCTCCCCGCCGCCACGCTCGATCGCCGAGCGCACCAGGGCGGCCTGACCGGGCGAGCCACGCTGCATCACATGGATAAGCGGAAGGGTCGGCTTGCCCTCCTTCAGGTCGTCGCCGAGATTCTTCCCGGTGTGCCCGGCGTCGCCCGAGTAGTCGAGCACGTCGTCGATCAGCTGGAAGGCGGTCCCCAGGTGCATGCCGTAGCGTGCGAGGCCGGCTTCCACCGACGGGCTCGCACCGCCCAGTATGGCGCCCAGTTGCGCGGCCGCCTCGAAGAGCTTGGCGGTCTTGCGCCGGATCACCTCGAGGTAGGCCGCCTCGCCGATGTCGCTGTTGTGGGCGTTGAGGAGCTGCAGCACCTCGCCCTCGGCGATGGCGTTCGTGGCGTCGGCCAGGACCTCCATGACCCGCATGTTGCGCACGCCGACCATGATCTGGAAGGCGCGAGAGTAGAGGAAGTCGCCGACCAGCACACTGGCGGCATTGCCGAACTCGGCATTGGCGGTCTTGCGCCCCCGGCGCAGCTCCGACTCGTCGACCACGTCGTCGTGGAGCAGAGTTGCGGTGTGGATGAACTCGACCACTGCGGCGAGCTCCACATGCTGCTCCCCCCGATAGCCGGTCGCTCCGGCGGCGAGAAACACCAGGGCAGGGCGCAGGCGCTTGCCGCCCCCGGCTATGATGTATTCGGCAATCTGGCGGATGAGCGCGACGTCCGACTCCAAGCGGCGCCGGATCATGGCGTCCACCGCCTGCATGTCGGCAGCTATGAGATTGCGGAGGAGTTCGGGCTGCAAATGGGCAAAGCGGATGGCTGGCGGGCCGAAGAGGATAGCACAAATCCTTTGACCATACCTGCTAAACGCATGTATAATCTCGCGTTTTTCCAGAACGGGTTCATCGGAGACCAGCATGTACGCGGTCGTAAGAACCGGGGGCAAGCAGTACCGCGTCGCCAAGGGTGAGAAACTCAGGATCGAGAAGCTCGCGGCCGACGTTGGCAGCGAGCTCGTGCTCGGCGAGGTGCTCCTCGTCGGCGAGGGCGAGGCGCTCAAGGTCGGCACGCCGGTCGTCAAAGGCGCGTCCGTGAAGGCCAAGGTGCTGGCGCACGGTCTGGCCGACAAAGTAATGACCTTCAAGATGCGGCGGCGCAAGAACTCGAAGCGTCTCCGCGGGCACCGCCAGGAATACACCGAGATCGAAGTAACCGGAATCGCTCAGGCATAGGAAGGCAGCCATGGCACACAAGAAAGCAGGCGGTAGCTCCCGCAACGGACGCGATTCGCAGTCCAAGCGGCTGGGCGTCAAGCGCTACGGAGGACAGCTGGTTGCCGCCGGAAGCATCATCGTCCGCCAGCGCGGCACCCGCGTTCACCCCGGCGACAACGTCGGCATCGGCAAGGACCATACGCTCTACGCGAAGGTGAGCGGCAAGATCCAGTTCGGCTTCAAGGGCCCGGCCCGCAGGCAAACCGTCAGCGTGGTGCCGGCTTAAGCGTACCAACTACTCTCTCAGCGAAAGCCCTATCCACGCGGTAGGGCTTTTTTGTTTCCGCATGAAATTCATCGACGAGGCGCGCATCGAAGTCCATGCCGGCAAGGGCGGCGACGGCGCGGTCAGCTTCAGGCGCGAGAAGTACGTGCCCCGCGGTGGACCCGATGGTGGGGACGGCGGCCGCGGCGGAAGCGTCATCGCAATGGCCGATCGCAACATCAACACGCTGGTCGAGTACCGCTTCGCGCGAATCCACCGCGCGCGCGACGGCGAAAGGGGAGGCGGCCGCCAGTGCAACGGCCGGAGCGCCGACGACGTGCTGCTGCGCGTGCCCGCCGGCACGATCATCAGCGACACCCGCACGGGCGAAACCCTGGCCGATCTCTCCGAGCACGAGCAGACCGCCGTCCTCGCTCACGGCGGCAGGGGCGGTCTCGGAAACGTCAATTTCAAGTCGAGCACCAACCGCGCTCCCCGCAAGGCCACTCCGGGAGAAGCGGGAGAGCATCGCGTCCTCAATCTCGAGCTGAAGGTGCTCGCCGATGTCGGGCTGCTTGGGCTGCCCAACGCCGGGAAGTCCACTTTCATCAGGGCCGTCTCCTCCGCCCGTCCCAAGGTGGCCGACTACCCTTTCACGACGCTGCATCCGCACCTGGGCGTCGTCCGCGTCGGCGTCGACCGCAGTTTCGTGATCGCCGACATTCCCGGCCTGATCGAGGGCGCGGCCGAGGGCGCGGGGCTGGGGCATCAGTTTCTCAGGCACCTCGCCCGCACCCGCCTGCTCCTGCACATCGTCGACGTGGCGCCCGTGGAGCCCGGCACCGATCCGGCGCGCGACGCCCGGGCCATCGCCTCAGAGCTGAAGAAATTCGACCCCGCGCTCCACAGGAAGCCTCGCTGGCTGGTGCTCAACAAAATGGATATGCTGCCCGTCGAGGAGCGCGAGCGGGCGACCAAGGACTTGCTGCGGCGCCTGCGCTGGCACGGCCCGAGCTACTGCATCTCCGCTCTGACCGGCGAGGGCTGCAAGGAGCTTTCCCATTCCGTGACGAGGTTCCTGGAGAACGGCAAGAGCGCATGAGCGAAGCGAGGCGTTTCGTCGTCAAGGTCGGAAGCACGCTCGTGACCAATCACGGCGCGGGACTCGACGCAGCCGCAATCGCGCGCTGGGCCGGTCAGGTTGCGAAGCTGCGCCAATCCGGCAACGAGATCGTGCTCGTGTCTAGCGGCGCGATCGCCGAGGGCATGCAGCGCCTCGGCTGGGCGCGTCGGCCAAGCTCGATGCACGAGCTTCAGGCGGCCGCAGCGGTCGGCCAGATGGGACTGGTGCAGGTGTACGAGTCCTGCTTCCGCGAGCACGGCCTGCGCACCGCGCAGGTTCTCCTTACGCACGCCGATCTCGCCGACAGACAGCGCTACCTCAACGCGCGCTCCACCCTGCTCACCCTTCTCGGCCTGGGGATCATCCCCGTGATCAACGAGAACGACACCGTGGTCACAGACGAGATCCGGTTCGGCGACAACGACACTCTGGCGGCACTGGTGACGAATCTCGTCGAAGCGGACGTCCTGGTCATTCTGACCGACCAGCAGGGGCTGCACACCGAGGATCCGCGGCGCAACCCGGAGGCCCCGTTGATCAGGAACGCACAGGCGGGCGAGCCGCGGCTGGAAGCGCTCGCCGGCGGCACGGGCTCGGGGATCGCCAAAGGTGGCATGCTCGCGAAGGTCCTCGCCGCGAAACGCGCAGCGCGCTCGGGCGCGCAGACGGTGATCGCGTCTGGCAACGAGCCCGACGTCCTGCTGAGGCTCGCCGTTGGAGAAGGCATCGGTACCCTGCTCTCGCCCAAGACAACCCCGCTCGCCGCGCGCAAGCAGTGGCTCGCCGATCATTTGCAGGTCGCCGGAACCCTCAAGCTGGACGCCGGAGCCGCAAGGGCCCTGCGCTCGGGCGGCAAGAGCCTGCTCCCGGTGGGCGTCAAGACCGTCGAGGGAGAATTCGAGCGGGGGGCGGTGGTCGCTTGCGTGTCGCCCGACAGCGTAGAAATCGCCCGTGGATTGGTGAACTACAATGCGCAGGAGTCGCGCCGCATCGCAGGGCGGCCGTCAGGCGAGATCGAGGCGATCCTGGGCTACGTCGACGAGCCGGAGCTGATCCACCGCGACAACCTTGTCGTGCTCTAGGGCAGAAATCCGGGTAAGGCCGTGCGGGCGAGCGCCTGTACGACGTCCTCGGCCGTCGTGAACGGTGGCGCCGGGCAGAAGAAATCGTTCGCCAGGGCCTGCTGCGGCGTGTCCTGACCGCGCCCGATCGGCAGCCATTGCGAATTGCGGGCCTGCGACCAGGTGTTGTCCTCCCTGCCGAAAGCGTACGTCTTGCGCTCGTACGTATCGCAACGGATGACCTCGTAGCTGACGTTGGCTGCCCCGGAGCCACTGCGCGCGACCAGCGTATAGCGCACGACCCCGCGTTGCGGAACGCTGATCGAAGCGCGGTCGACGAAGTATGCAAAGGACCGGTTGGCGCCCGCGAAGAACCGAATGAGATTTTCCTGCTTGGGCAGGCCAGGCAGCAACGCCTTCTGCGACTCCCAGGGCCTGACCTCGAATTCGTCGGAAACAGGCTTGGGATTTGCACATCCCACCAGGACCGCAAGCAACGCGGCGTATGGGCCGCGCAAGCACCTCAAGCCAGGTCCCTGGCGAGGGAGCTCCGCACGCCCGGGCTCGTCTCGACGCATGCGGCGTAGCGCGGGTGGTCGATTCCGATCACAAGCGCCGCGCCCCCCTTCAGCGCCTGCGCCATGCTCTCGGAAAGCTCGAAACGGAGAAAGTGGACCGACGACGTCTTGTCTTCGTTCTCCCGATCGAGGTCCTCGTCGGCTATCGCCCAGACCCGGCCGTGGCCCGCGACCTGGATCCAGGTTCTATCCTCGATGCCGATCAGCTCCTCGAGCTTCCTGCGCCGCTCGTCGGGGTCGGGAAACTCGGCCATGAGCGTGGCCTTGAGATTGCGGCCGTCGGGCACCAGGGGGTTGTAGGCGTCGAGCTCCCCGCGGATCCCCTCCTCTTCGAATATGCGCTCGACCCTAAGCATCTCCTGCACCTGGTAGCGGACGGTCAGCTCGTCCTCGAACAGGAGCGTGACGTGCTCGCCCAGGTGGACGGTGCGGTCCTTCTTGTGCGCCATGACCTTCGCGCGGAACTGCGGGCGCTCGCGCGCGTAGGCTTCGAGGGACATCAGGCTTGCGCGGTCGATTCGGGGCATGCCGGTCATTCGGTCGAGGTCGACGCGTAAGCCTTGCGGAGCAGCGAGAGCGGGTGGGCTCTCCGGGCCTTGGTTTCGCCCATGCCTTGCTCGATGTGGCGCCCGGCGATCGGACAATCGGAGCTGATGTGGTCGGGCTCGCCATCGGCCATCAACCGGAACACGGGCCGGCCGATCTTCATGGAGTTCTCGTAGTATTCGGACTTGACGCCCCAGGTGCCGTCATGCCCCGAGCACCGCTCTACGGTGTTCAGCGTCGTCCCGGGCACGAGCTGCAGCGCTTCCCGCGTCTTCTGGCCCATGTTCTGGACGCGCGTATGGCAAGGGACGTGGTAGGACACCTTGCCCAGGCCCGACTTGAAGTCCGTCTTCAGCAGTCCGTCTCTGTGCCGCAGCACGAAGTATTCGAACGGATCGAACATGGCCTCGCTGACCGCCTTGACGTCGTCGTCCTCGGGAAAGAGAAGCGGCAACTCGCTCTTGAACATCAGCGTGCAGGACGGCACCGCGGTGAGGATGGCATACCCTTCCCTCGCGAGCTTCGCGAGCGGCGGGATATTTATTGACTTGAGGCGCTCCACCCCCTCGAGATCCCCGAGCTCGAGCTTGGGCATGCCGCAGCATGCTTCCTTCTCGACGACCGTGTAGGGAATTTCGTTGTGGTCGAGAACCGCGAGCAGGTCATCTCCGATGCCGGGCTCGTTGTAGTTCACATAGCAGGTTGCGAAGACCGCGACCTTGCCCGGCGTGCGCTCGCCGTTCTTCTCTTCTCGCGCCCGGCTCGCTGCCGCGCGCGAGCGGAATGTGTGCGGGCTGTACGGCGGCAGCCGGCGTTCGTGATGGACGCCGATCGTCTTTTCCATGAGCGCACGTGCGGCCGGATTGCGATTGACGGCGTTGACCACCTGCGCCACGACGGGAATCGCAGCGAGCTTTCCGATTGCGTCGGTCGAGGACAGGAGCTTGTCCCGTGTACGCACTTCTTTCCTGCGGAACTTGACCGCCTTGGCGCGCAGCATGAGGTGGGGGAAATCGACGTTCCAGGGATGCGGCGGAACGTAGGGACACTTGGTCATGTAGCACATGTCGCAGAGATAGCACTGATCCACCACCTTCCAGTACTCCTCCTTCGGCACCCCGTCGACCTCGAGCGTCTTGCTCGAATCGACCAGGTCGAACAGCGTCGGGAAGGCAGTGCACAGGTTGACGCAGCGCCGGCAGCCGTGGCAGATGTCGAAGGTCCGCTCGAGCTCGGCGAAAAGCTTCGCCTCGTCGTGGAAATCGGGCGAGCGCCACTTTACTGGGTGCCGGGTCGGAGCTTCGAGGCTCCCTTCGCGAACGGTCATGGCGGTGTGGCGCGGCGGTCATGAGCCGGGACGCAAGTCCCGGCCCGCACGATCAGCTTGGCGAGAACGCGGCAGGCTCTAGTCGGCCAGGCTGTCCAAGGCTTTCTGGAAGCGATTGGCGTGCGAGCGCTCGGCCTTGGCCAGCGTCTCGAACCAGTCCGCGATCTCGGCAAAGCCCTCCTGGCGCGCGGCCTTGGCCATCCCGGGATACATGTCGGTGTATTCATGGGTCTCGCCAGCGATCGCTGCCTTCAGGTTGGCGCGCGAGTTTCCGAAGGGCAGGTCGGTCGCAGGGTCGCCGCATTGCTCGAGGTACTCGAGATGCCCGTGTGCATGGCCGGTCTCGCCTTCCGCGGTCGACCGGAACACCGCGGCGACGTCGTTCTGACCTTCAACGTCAGCCTTCGCGGCGAAATACAAGTAGCGGCGGTTGGCCTGGGATTCACCAGCGAACGCCGCCTTGAGATTGCCGTGGGTCTTGGTGCCTTTGAGCTGCATGGTGCCTCCTGGTGTTGGACGGATTTTAGACTTAATCTAATGAATGGATCGAGTGTAAGTGCCGCAGGACTTGGTGTCAAGCACGGCGAGCCCCGGGACGGCCGGTCAGCGCGTCGCGGCTTCCGCGGGGAGCGGCTTGCGGTCCTGATCGCGAAACAGGTAGCGGGCAAGCTCGGTAAGGGCGCGCTGGTAGACGTCCCGCTTGAAGTCGATCACCGACTCGAGGGGGACCCAGTAATCGTTCCAGCGCCAGGCGTCGAACTCGGGGTGCTCCGAGGCGCGCAGGTGTACGTCGCATTCTCGGCCGACTAGGCGCAGCAGGAACCAGATCTGCTTCTGCCCCCGATAGTTGCCGCGCCAGTCACGCTTCAGCCACCGGGCTGGCACTTCGTAGCGCAACCAGTTCCGGGTGCGCCCCAGAATCTTCACGTGCGAGGGCAGCAAGCCGACCTCTTCCCGCAGCTCGCGGTACATCGCCTGAACCGGCGTTTCCCCGGCCTTTATTCCACCCTGCGGGAACTGCCAGGAGTGCTCTTTGACGCGCTTGCCCCAGAAAACTTCATTGCGCGAGTTGCAGAGAATGATGCCGACGTTCGGCCGGTAGCCGTCTCGATCGAGCATAGGCAATCCAGCAAAGTCTGTCTGCACCCATTCTTTCACAAAACCGCGGGGATTAGAAGCTGCGCCCGACCCGGGGAAGCGGCCCAGATGAGTTCAAGTAGAATTTGGCGCTTATGCGCGCGTCCCGATACTTTCTTGCAACGCTCAAGGAAGCCCCCTCCGACGCCGAATTGGTCAGTCACAAGCTCATGGTCCGCGCGGGGCTGATCCGCCGGCTGGCCGGCGGCATCTATACTTGGCTGCCGCTCGGCCTGCGGGTGGTGCGCAAGGTGGAAGCCATCGTGCGCGAGGAGATGAATCGCGCCGGCGCGATCGAGCTCTTCATGCCCGCGGTGCAACCCGCGGAACTGTGGCAGGAATCCGGACGCTGGCAGAAGTACGGACCGGAACTTCTGCGCGTCAAGGACCGGCACGACCGTGATTTCTGCGTCGGACCCACGCACGAGGAGGTGATCACCGACGTGGTGCGCAGGGAAATCCGCAGCTACCGCCAGCTGCCGGTCCATTTCTACCAGATACAGACCAAGTTCCGCGACGAGATCCGGCCGCGCTTCGGGGTCATGCGCGGCAGAGAGTTCACCATGAAGGACGGCTATTCCTTCCACGCCGACTACGCCGACCTCGAGCGTGAATACCGGAACATGTACGACACCTATGCCCGCATCTTCACCCGGCTTGACCTGAAGTTCCGGGCCGTTTCCGCAGACCCCGGCGCCATCGGCGGAACCGGCTCGCACGAGTTTCATGTGCTCGCCGACTCCGGCGAGGACGCAATCGCGTTCTGCCCGAAGTCGGACTATGCGGCGAACGTCGAGCTCGCGGAAGCGCTTGCGCCAGGCACCCCGCGCAAGGCGCCGGCCGAGTCGATGAAGAAGGTGCCAACGCCCGGGAAGACGCGCTGCGAGGACGTGGCCGCGCTCCTCGGCATTCCGATCCATAGGACGGTCAAGGCGATCGCCGTCGTGCACGACGCGGAGTTCTTCCTGCTGCTCCTTCGTGGCGACCACGCCCTGAACGAGATCAAGGTCCAGAAAGTCCCCGGCCTCGATCCCTTCCGCTTTGCAAGCGAGGCGGAAATAGAGCGGTTTCTGGGGTGCCGGGCGGGGTACATAGGTCCCGCTGGCATACGTGGCGCCGTTCGCGTGATCGCCGACCGCGCGGTCGCGGCCATGAGCGATTTCGTCTGCGGCGCCAACGAAGAGGGGTTCCATCTGACCGGAGTCAACTTCGGGCGAGACTGCCCGGAACCCTTTCTGATCGCCGATATCCGCAAGGTCGTGGCGGGTGACCCCAGCCCCGACGGCAAGGGGCCGCTCGAGATCGTGCGTGGCATCGAGGTGGGCCATATCTTTCAGCTCCGCACCAAGTATTCGGACTCGATGAAAGCCACCTTTCTCGACGAGGCGGGCGAGAACCGCCCGTTCGAAATGGGCTGCTATGGCATCGGGGTTACCCGCATAGTGGGCGCCGCGATCGAGCAGAACCACGACGATCGGGGCATTGTCTTTCCCGAGCCGATCGCGCCCTTCCACGTGGCGCTGGTTCCGATTGGCTACGGCAAGAGCGCCGCCGTGCGCGAGGCCGCCGATTCGATCTACCGCCAGCTGACCGACGCGGGCTTCGAAGTCCTGCTCGACGATCGCGACGAGCGCCCTGGCGTGATGTTCGCGGACATGGAGCTGATCGGCCTCCCTCACCGCATCGTAGTCGGCGAGCGCGGGCTCAAGGACCGGGTGGTCGAGTACCAGGGCCGGCGCGACAAGGAAAGCCGCAAGGTTCCCCTCGACGAGGCGCTGTCGCCGCTGGGCGCCCGGCCGCGATGAAGCTCCCCGCGCTCGGGCTCGCCCTGGGGATCCTCGCCCCGGCGACGGCACTCGCAGGCGCCCAGATCTACGAGCCGCTGGCGGCGGAGGTCAGAGCGGGCCTGCAGGCATCGATCGCGGACAAGCCGGCACAGCACGCCTTCAAGAGTGCGGAAGCCGCCGTCGACTGGCTGACGGAGATGTCTCAGCGACTTGAGCCGCGCATCCCCAATTTCGATTCGCGCGTGCAGTTCCTGCGGACCGTGCACTACGAGGCGACCCACGCGAAGATCGACCCGCAGCTGGTGCTCGCGCTGATTCAGGTCGAGAGCAACTTCCGCAAGTACGCGGTGTCGCGCTCCGGGGCGCGAGGCTACATGCAGGTAATGCCTTTCTGGGTCGGGCTGATCGGGCGTCCGGGCGACAATCTATTCAGTTTGCGCAACAACCTGCGCTACGGCTGCGTCATCCTGAAGTATTACCTCGACGCCGAGAAAGGCGACGTGCCTCGCGCCCTCGCCCGCTACAACGGCTCGCCGGGCAAGTCCGACTACCCGAGCATGGTGATCGGCGCCTGGCGCAGCACGTGGCACTACCAGGGGCGGCTGACGCTCACGCCGATTCATGCGGGAAACACGCTCGCTATGGTGGACTGTATTGCCTGCGCCGCGGCGAGCGGGTCGGCGGCCTGGCGTATGGGCCGCCCGACGACGATGTAGTCGGCGCCGTTGGCGAACGCCTGCGCGACGTCCACGGTCCGCTTTTGATCGTCGCCGGGGCGGTTCTCCACCGGACGGATCCCCGGCGTCACCACCAAGACCCGATCGCCCAGCTCGCGCTTCAGGGCCGGCGCTTCCATCCCCGAGGAGATCACCCCGTCGCAGCCCGCCGCGAGCGCTCGCCGCGCCCGCGACAGGACGAGCTTCTCGATGTCGCAGCGGAATCCCAGATCGTCGAGGTCGCCCTGGTCGAGGCTGGTGAGCACGGTCACAGCCAGGATCTTCACGTCCCCCTTCGCCGCGCCCGCAGCCTCGAGCATTGCCTGATTGCCGTGCACCGTGGCGAAGTTCACCCCGCGCTTGCGCAGTCCTCGCACTGCGGCGGCGACGGTCTCCGGTATGTCGAAGAATTTCAGATCTGCGAAGACCTTGTTCCCCCTCTTGGCAAGCCAGTCGATGAGTTCGAACACTCCGGCCGTCATGAACAGCTCCAGGCCGACCTTGTAGAAGCGGACGCTGTCCCCGAGACGCTCGACCAACGCCCTGGCCTGGTCCGCGTCCGGGACATCGAGCGCCGCAATCAGGCGCTCTTCTCGCGGAATGCGTTTGTGAGCGACAGTGGTCAGGCGGCCTCTCCCTCGAGCAGCCTCCCGATCGGGAGGTTCAGGCTTTCGTCCGCGCGCGCGGCGAAGCGCGTCATGAGGTTATCCAGGGCACCCACGAGGGGCCTGCCGGAAGATCCACTGCCGTCGAGAACGAACTCGCGGTACACGTCTCCGACCAGCAGCCGTTCCTTGTCGCACACCATCGCGTATCTGTCTCCGCTCGACCGGGCCACCCAGCCGCGCGCCGTCATGCGCTCCAGCAGTTGCTCGGCCTGGTCCACCGTGAGGGACGCCCCCCGGGCGATTCCTCTGAGGTCGAGCACCTGTGCGCCCTGCTGCGCGCGGGCGAGAACGATAAGGGTCGTCAGCGCGTCTCCGAAACCGGTTGCGGCGTCGCGGCCCGGGGCGTCGCGCAGGACCGCGAAATCGGGCGCCAGCGCGGCGATCAACGCGCCGATGACGATCACGACCCAGGAGAAATAGACCCACAGCAGGAATATCGGAATGACCGCGAACGCCCCGTAGACCAGGGCGTAGGTCGGAAACTGTGCGATGTAGAAGGCGAAGCTCCGCTTCATGGCTTCGAACACGAAGGCCGCAACCAGCCCGCCGAAGAGCGCGTGGCCCGGTCTGACGGCGCGGTTCGGCACCACGTAGTAAAGGAGAGTGAAGGCCGCCCATGTCAGCACAAACGGGACCAGCCACAGGATGGCGGTCCCCGCAAGCGGCGTTTCCCGGGTGAGCCCCAGCGACGCTCCCACGAGATAGGAGGTGATCGACAGGCTGGCGCCGATGAGCACCGGGGCGAGCGTGAGCGCCGCCCAGTAGACGACAATGCGCTGCGCGACCGGGCGCGGGCGCGATACCCTCCAGATGGAGTTGAACGCGTGCTCGATCGTAAACATCAGCATGAAAGCGGTCACTGCGAGGAACGCGGTGTCGACCGCGGTAAGGTGCCCGGCCCGCCCCGAGAACTGCTCGATGTAGTCGCTCACGATGCCACCGGCCTTCTCGGGCAGCATGTTCGCCAGCAGAAACTCGCGGATGTGATCGCTCAGCCCGGAGAAGACCGGGAACGCCGACATCAGCGTGAGCACGATGGTGACGAGCGGAACGAGCGCGAGCAGAGTCGTGAACGTCAGGCTCGAAGCGATCTGCAGGCAGCGGTCCTGGTCGAAGCGCCGGAGCAGGTAAGCAACGAACCTGGCGAGCTGTCGCAGCTTCGAACTCATGGGGCGCATTCTACGAGAATGCGCAACGGCATAGGATTCAGCGCTGCGGGTTGATGCGCTCCATCTTGTCCTGCAGGCGGTTCAGGGCGTTGACGTACGCCTTCGCCGACGCCACCACAATGTCGGTATCGGATCCGACGCCGTTGACGACCCTGCCGCCCTTGGCGAGCCGCACCGTCACCTCGCCCTGCGACTCCGTTCCCTGCGTGACCGCGTTCACCGAGTACAGCTGGAGCTCCGCGCCGCTGGCCGCCAGGGTCTCGATCGCCTTGAAGGTCGCATCCACGGGTCCATCGCCCTCGGACGCGGCCGGGCGCTCCGACCCGGCTTCGGCGAGCACGACGCTCGCGTGCGGCCGCCTGCTGGTCCCGCTTTCCTGCTGCAGCGACACGAGCTTCCAGCGCTCGGCGGCCTTGGCGTCCGCCTCGTCGGATACCAGGGCCTGCAGGTCTTCGTCGAAGATCTCGTGCTTCTTGTCGGCGAGTTCCTTGAATCGCTGGAAAGCCTTGTTGTAGGCGTCGTCCGACTCGAGATCGATGCCCAACTCCTTGAGGCGCTGCTTGAAGGCGTTGCGCCCCGAGTGCTTGCCGAGCACGAGCTTGTTGGTGGCCCAGCCCACGTCCTGCGCGCGCATGATCTCGTAGGTCTCGCGACTCTTGAGGACGCCGTCCTGATGGATGCCGGCTTCGTGCGCGAACGCATTCGCGCCCACAATCGCCTTGTTCGGCTGCACGGGAAAGCCGGTAATGCCCGAGACCAGCCGGCTCGCGGGAACGATCTGGGTGCTGTCCAGCCGTGTGTCGCAGCGGAAGACGTCCTGCCGGGTCCGCACGGCCATCACGATCTCCTCCAGCGACGCGTTCCCTGCCCGTTCGCCCAGGCCGTTGACGGTGCACTCCACCTGGCGCGCGCCGTTCGTGACTGCGGCGAGCGAGTTCGCGACGGCCAGTCCCAGGTCGTTGTGGCAATGCACCGACCAGATCGCCTTGTCGGCGTTGGGAATGTGCTCGCGCAGGCGCCTGATGAGGGCGCCGAACTGCTCGGGCATCGTGTATCCCACGGTGTCCGGGATGTTCACGGTCTTCGCTCCTTCCCGGATCACGGCCTCGAGCACCCGGCACAGGAAATCGAAATCCGAGCGTCCAGCGTCCTCGGGGGAGAACTCGATGTCGTCGGTGAATTTTCGCGCGAAGCGCACGGCGTTCACCGCCTCGGTGAACACCTGGTCCGGCGTCATGCGCAGCTTCTTCTCCATGTGGATCGGCGAGGTCGCAATGAAAGTGTGGATTCGGCCTTGCTTCGCCGGCTCGATCGCCTCCGCCGCGCGCTTGATGTCGCGGTCGTTGGCGCGCGCGAGCGAGCACACCGTGCTGTCCTTGACGATGCCGGCCACCGCCCGGACCGCCTCGAAGTCGCCCGGGCTGGATGCCGCGAAGCCCGCCTCGATCACGTCCACGCGCATGCGCTCGAGCTGCCTGGCGATGCGCAGCTTCTCTTCCTTCGTCATGGAGGCGCCGGGACTCTGCTCGCCGTCGCGCATGGTCGTGTCGAATATGATCAAGTGCTCTTTCATGTGAGGCTCCGTATTCAGTGCGTGCAATGAAGCTTGAAGCGATCTTCGCCGCACCTGCTGGTGCTGCGAACCGGGTACTGCCGAATTGGGATTGGAGTATTTAGCGCGCGAGGCGCAGCAGCAGGCCGGCAGGAAGCAGGCCGCCGAAGTGGAGCTTCAACGCATTGCGTGTGGAATGCACGCGCGGAATATAGCCGGTTTCCCGCATCACTGCAACTGAGCCGGCGGTTTCGGCGGGCGGCGCTTCTTCCAGAGCCAGTAGACGTACCCCGACACTCCGTAGGCCACGAACAGGAGAAACAGCACGATCGGCGGGTCGGTGGAGATGAGAACGAAGCCGAGGACGATCAGAAGTATCACGGCGAAAGGCACGGAGCGCCGCAGGTTTACCACCTTGAAGCTGTAGAACGGAACGTTGACGACCATCGTCAGGCCGGCGTATAGCGTGAGGAACGCGGCCACCCAGGGAATGCCGTAGTCGGCCACGGGAATCTTGTTGTCGCTCGCCAGCCACACGAACCCCGCGACCAGTGCCGCGGCCGAGGGGCTGGGCAACCCCTGGAAGAAGCGCTTGTCGATGACATCTATGTTGGTGTTGAAGCGGGCGAGCCGCAGCGCCGCGCCGGCGCAGTAGACGAACGCCGCGATCCAACCGAAGCGCCCCAGGTCCTTGAGCGCCCATTCGTACACGACAAGCGCGGGCGCCGCGCCGAAGCAGACCATGTCGGAGAGCGAGTCGTACTGCGCCCCGAACTCGCTCTGCGTGTGCGTCAGCCGCGCTACCCGCCCGTCGCTCCAGTCGAGAAACATGGCGACACCTATCGCGAGGGCCGAGTCGACGAAGCGCTGGTTCATTGCCATCACGATTGCGTAGAACCCGCTGAACAGCGCCGCGGTCGTGAACAGGTTGGGCAGCAGGTAGATCCCGCGCCGGCGGATCTCGCTGTTCAGGAGGGGCTTGCGGAACCCGGGTTCAAGCATGACCGGCCAGCGTGGCGATCACGGTGCTGCTCGCGTAGACCTTGTCTCCGAGCGCGGCAACGGGCCTGGAATCCTTCGGGACGTAGACGTCCACGCGGGATCCGAAGCGGATGAAGCCGAACCTCTGTCCCTTCGCGAGGCCGTCTCCCTCGCGGACATAGCAGAGAATGCGCCGCGCGATCAGGCCCGCAACCTGAACGCAGGTAACGTCCGCTCCTGCGGTCGTCTTCAGCCACAGGGCGTTGCGCTCGTTCTCCGCGGAAGCCTTGTCAAGCGCGGCGTTGACGAATTTTCCCGGGTTGTACCAGCACTTCTGCACTCGCCCGTCGACCGGCGAGCGGTTGGAATGGACGTTGAAGACGTTCATGAACACGCTGATCTTGATCGAGTCTCGGACCAGGTAGGGATCGGTTGCGTGCTCGACCGCGACGATCCGACCGTCGGCCGGCGAGACCACGGCCGCCGCGTCGCCCGGAACTTCGCGAGCCGGATCACGGAAGAACTGGAGCACGAACAGCGCGGCCAGCCAGAACGGGGCGGACCACCACCCTGCGAGCCAGGTCACGACCGCCGCGGCAGCGATTGCCGCCGCAAGAAAGGGCCATCCCTCGCGGGCGATGATCGGGTGAGGGTAGCTCGCTCTCATTCCGGGAGGAGAGCTAGTTCCTGCTCGTATCGACGAGCTTGTTCTTCTTGATCCAGGGCATCATGGCCCTGAGCTTCTCCCCGACGACCTCGATCGGGTGCTCCGCGGTCATGCGCCGGCGCGACAGCAGCGTCGGGGCGCCGGCGCGGTTCTCGAGGATGAACTCCTTCGCGTACTCGCCCGACTGAATGCGGGCCAGGATCGCGCGCATGGCGTTCTTGGTTTCCGCCGTGATGACTTTCGGGCCGCTCACGTATTCCCCGTATTCGGCGTTGTTTGAGATCGAGTAGTTCATCGTGCCGATGCCGCCCTCGTACATCAGGTCGACGATCAGCTTCAGCTCGTGAAGGCACTCGAAGTAGGCCATCTCCGGCGCGTAGCCCGCCTCGGTGAGCACCTCGTAGCCGGCCTTGACCAGCTCGACGCAGCCGCCGCACAGAACGGTCTGCTCGCCGAAGAGGTCGGTCTCGGTCTCCTCCTTGAACGTGGTCTCGATCACGCCGGCGCGCGCCCCGCCGATCGCTGCCGCGTAGGAGAGAGCCAGGTCGCGAGCCTTCTTGCTCTGGTCGCGGTGGACCGCGATCAGCATCGGCGTTCCCCCGCCCTGCGCATAGGTCGACCGCACGGTGTGGCCGGGCGCCTTGGGCGCGATCATGACGACGTCGAGATCCTCCCGTGGCTTCACCTGCCCGTAGTGGATGTTGAAGCCGTGGGCGAATCCCAGGGTCGCCCCCTTTCGGATGTTCGGCTCGACGTCGCCCGCGTAGACCGCGGCGATGTGCTCGTCGGGCATCAGCATCATGACGAAGTCGGCACCCTTTACTGCCTCGGCGACTTCCTTGACGGTCAGCCCGGCCTTCTTGACCTTGTCCCAGGATGCGCCTCCCTTGCGCAGGCCCACGGTCACCTTGACGCCGGAGTCGTTCAGGTTGAGCGCGTGGGCGTGCCCCTGCGAGCCGTAGCCCACGATAGTGACCTTCTTGCCCTTCACGAGCGAGAGGTCTGCATCCTTGTCGTAATAGACTTTCATGTGTTCCCTCGGTTTCCGAATTCCTGGCCGTGCGCTCGACTCAAACTTTCAGGATGCGCTCGCCTCGCCCAATGCCCGAGGCTCCGGTCCTCACCGTCTCCATGATCGAGGTCGGCTCGATCGCCTGGATGAACGCGTCGAGCTTGGCGACCGTGCCCGTCAGCTCGATGGTATAGGTATTCTCCGTGACGTCGATGATGCGTCCTCGGAAGATGTCGGACAGCCTCTTCATCTCCTCCCGATCCTTGCCCGTGGCGCGAACCTTGATCAGCATGAGCTCGCGCTCGATGTGGGCCGCTTCCGAGAGATCGACGACCTTCACTACCTCGATCAGCTTGTTGAGCTGCTTGGTGATCTGCTCGACTACGTCGTCGGAGCCGGAGGTGACGATGGTCATGCGCGAAAGCGACGGTTCTTCCGTAGGCGCCACGGTGAGCGTCTCGATGTTGTAGCCGCGTGCTGAAAAAAGACCCGCAACCCTGGAGAGCGCGCCGGGCGCGTTTTCGAGCATGATCGAAATAATGTGTCGCATCGTTCCCTCGCTGAGGCCGGCCCCATGGCGCGGCGCTCGTGGCGCCGCCGGGCCCAGCTCCCTTCAGCTATCTGTTGATCAAACCCGATCGTGCGTCGGGCTCACCGCTACCGCTACAGCTCCTCGGCGAGAATCATCTCCGTCAGGCCCTTGCCGCCCTGCACCATCGGGTACACGTTCTCGGTCTGGTCGGTGATGAAATCCAGAAACACCAGCTCGTCCTTGCGCTTGAATGCGTCGCGCAGCGCTGACTCGACGTCGGCCGGGTCCTCGACTTGCCGGCCGCGGTGCCCGTAGCTCTCGGCGAGTTTCACGAAGTCGGGCAGAGCGTCCATATACGACTCGGAGTAGCGATTGCCGTGGAAGAACTGCTGCCACTGGCGCACCATGCCCATGTACTTGTTGTTGAGGTTGACGATCTTGATGGGCAGACGGTACTGCTTGCAGGTCGAGAGCTCCTGGATGCACATCTGAATGCTCGCTTCGCCCGTCACGCAGGCCACGGTCGCGCCCGGGTTCGCAAACTGCACGCCCATTGCCGCGGGCAGGCCGAACCCCATCGTCCCCAGGCCGCCGGAATTGATCCAGCGCCGCGGCTTGTCGAACTTGTAGAACTGCGCAGCCCACATCTGGTGCTGGCCGACATCGGAAGTCACGAAGGCCTCGCCCTTGGTGACTTCGTAGAGACGTTCGAGCACGAACTGCGGTTTAATGATCTTGCTCTTTTTGTCGTACTTCAGGCAGTCCTTGGACTTCCACAGCCCGATCTGCGACCACCAGGCGCTCAGCGCCTTCTGGTCCGGCTTGTAGCCCGAGCCCTCGAGCTGGCGGATGAGCTCGTCGACCACATCGGGAACGTTGCCCACGATCGGCACGTCCACTTTTACGCGCTTGGAAATCGAGGACGGATCGATATCGATGTGGATGATCTTGCGCTGCACCTGGCCGAAATGCTGCGGGTCACCGATGACGCGGTCGTCGAAGCGCGCGCCCACGGCGAGGAGCACATCGCAGTTCTGCATTGCCATGTTCGCTTCGTACGTGCCGTGCATCCCCAGCATGCCGAGGAACAGCGGGTCGGTCGCAGGGTAGCCCCCTAGCCCCATGAGCGTATTGGTGCAGGGGAAACCGAGCATCTTCACGAGCTTCGTGAGCTGCTTGGACGCATCGGAGAGGATGACCCCGCCGCCGGTATAGACCATCGGTCGCCTGGCTTCCGACAGCAGCTGGACGGCTTTCTTGATCTGGCCCGGGTGCCCCTTCACCACGGGGTTATACGAGCGCATCGTAACGGTCTCCGGATATTCGAAAGCACACTTTGCCGTCGTGACGTCCTTGGGAATGTCGACGAGCACCGGCCCCGGCCTGCCGGTCGTGGCGAGATAGAACGCCTTCTTGATGGTGAGGGCGAGGTCCCTGACGTCCTTCACCAGGAAGTTGTGCTTGACGCAAGGCCGTGTAATGCCCACCGTGTCGCATTCCTGGAATGCGTCAAGGCCGATGGCATGCGTGGGCACCTGCCCCGTGATGATCACCATCGGGATCGAGTCCATGTACGCCGTGGCGATCCCGGTGACCGCGTTGGTGACGCCCGGGCCCGAGGTGACGAGCGCCACCCCGACCTTGTTGCTCGAGCGCGAGTAGCCGTCGGCCGCGTGGGTCGCACCCTGTTCGTGGCGCACGAGAACGTGCTTGACCTTGTCCTGCTTGAACAGCTCGTCGTAAATGAAAAGCACGGCCCCGCCGGGGTAGCCGAAAACGTACTCGACGCCCTCCGCCTGGAGCGACCGGACTACGATCTCAGCGCCCGTCAATTCCATGCGTCTTCCGAGAGAAATTCGGTGAAAGCTTCAGAGCGTAATTGGTGACATCTGATTGGTCAAGTTTTCCCTTGGGTCAGGTCGCTTTTGATACCATCGGGCAGCCGCGGTCCGTTCACCCGGACCGACAAAAGAGGAAGCTCTCCTGGCCTCCGCAAACGAACTAGCCGAGTTTCTCGCGAGCGTGGAGCGGCGCGCGTACAAGCAGGCGCTGTTCGCCGTTCGGGATTCGGAGAACGCTCTGGATATCGTGCAGGACGCCATGCTCAAGCTCTCGGAGAAATACGGCACCAAGCCGACGGCGGAGCTTCCCATGCTGTTTCAGCGCATCCTCCAAAACACCATCCGCGACTTCTATCGCAGGCAGAAGGTCCGCTCTCTGTGGGTCACGCTGTTTTCGTCGCTTTCCGCCGGGAGGGAGGACGAGGAAACGGATCCTCTGGAAACCCTGGCCGCCGAGGACCCATCGGGCGCCGGTGCCCTACCCGCCGATCGCCTGGAGCAGTCCCAAGTTATTGAAATAATAGAGAAAGAGCTTCAGCGCCTGCCGGCGCGTCAACGGCAGGCCTTTTTGCTGCGTTACTGGGAGGAGCTGGACGTAGCCGAAACGGCAGCCGTCATGGGCTGTTCGGAAGGCAGCGTCAAGACCCATTGCTCCCGCGCAGCGCATGCACTGGCCGCAGCCCTTAGAGCAAGGGGGGTCGAGTTATGAACGAACAGCAGACTGCGTACCGAATCAGGCAGCTCCTCAACCGGGGGCTCGACTTGGATGCCGGCACGCTCGCCCGCCTGGAGGCGGCGCGCGAGCGGGCTTTGTCGCGCCAGCGAGTCGCCGCGCCCTCATTCGTGCTAGGCTGGGCCGACAACGTGATCGGCCGGTTCGGAGGCCCTGCTTCCCTTATCCCGCGGATGCTGTTGCCGATGGCCGTGCTGATCCTCGGGCTGATTGCGGTCAACCAGTGGCGGGACTCGCAAACCGCAGCCGAGATCGAAGAGATCGACGCCGCGGTGCTGACCGGGGACCTGCCTTTGGACGCCTACCTCGATAAGGGATTCGATGCATGGCTAAAGCGCTCCTCGCACTAGCACTTTGGCTTTGCCTCTCCTTCTCCGTCCTCGCTGCCGCACCCAAGAAGCCCCCCGCTTGGGCTGAGCTGCCGCCGGAGCAGCAGCAAATTCTCGCGCCCCTTGCGGCCGACTGGGACAAGCTCGAGCCCGAGCGCAAGAGGAAATGGATCGGGATCGCCAAGCGCTACCCGAAGATGAAGCCGGATGAGCAGGCGCGCGTGCAGCGGCGCATGCAGGCCTGGGCCAAGCTCACCCCCAAGGAGCGGCAGACCGCGCGCGAGAACTACAAGAAGATGGAGAAGCTGCCCCCTGACAAGAAGCGGGGCCTGACGAAGCAGTGGGAGGAGTACAACCGCCTGCCGGAGCAGGAGCGGCGCAAGCTCGGCAGCGCGCCGCGCAAGGCCCCGGCGGCACCGGCCGCTCCCAAGCCCCCTGCGGAGCCCGCGACCCTGCCCGCGGTCGCCCCCGCCCCACCCGGAGCGTCCCCGTCGACGCCCGTCCCCGCAGCAAGCTCGGCGAGTCAGTAGCCGTCCGCGCCGATGAAGCCGGAGCCGCCCGCTTCCCCGGGGCCGAGCGTGCCCGGTGTCGGGACGCGGCTCCTATCCCTGCTGTACGAGGCCCTGCTCGCGTCCGCGACGACTTTCTTCGCCGGGATGGCGTTCTACGGGGCCGCACAGGGACGCTTGACCGGGGAAGCGCGTCTCCTGTTCCAGGCGTATCTGTTCCTCGTTCTGGGAATCTATTTCATCGTCTGCTGGAGTCGCGGGGGACGGACTCTGGCGATGCAAACATGGAGAATGCGCGTCGTGCAACGCGACGGCGCTCCGGTCGGGGTCGCTCGAGCGGCGCTGCGCTACGCTCTCGCGTGGGTCTCGCTGCTCCCTCTCGGCGCAGGTTTCCTGTGGGCGTGGGTCGACCGAGACCGCCAATTCCTCCACGATCGCCTAGCGGGAACCCGAATCGTGACTGCCGGAAATCCGCCGGCACAACGCTAGCGTCCTAGCGGCGCTCCGCCCACCACATCATCAGCATCGCGGCCGCCAGAAACAGCATGCTTGGAAGGACCGCCGCGACAAAGGGCTGCCAGTTCTGAAGCAATCCCAGATGTGAGAACAGGCTGTTCAGGAAGTGGAAGAAGACACCGAGCATGATCCCCGAGAACACCTTCACGCCGACGCCGCCGGCGCGCACGTGGACGTAGGCGAACGGCAAGGCGAGAGCCATCATCACCAGGGAGACAAAAGGATAGACGAGTTTTTTCCACATCGCGATCTCGTAGCGGTCCGCCTTCTGCCTGTTCTCGGTCAGGTGACGAGAGTACTGGTAGAGGTTCCACGCCGACATGCGGTCGGGCACGATGAACAGCACTGCGAGAATGTCCGGAGTAAGAATCGAAGTCCATTCCGCCTCCGGGAGGCGTTCGATGCTGGTCCCGTCGGCGGTGAACACGGTGTTGACGATGTCGCGCAGGCGCCACACATTCTTCCCGATATACTGGCCGTGCTTTGCGAAGCTGATCGACTTCAGCCGGTATTGATCGTCGAACTCGAAGACGCGGACGTCGGATAGGCTGTTGGTATCGCTCTGAACCTCGCGCACGTTGACGAATCGGCGATCGTCCTTCACCCAGAGTCCCGTGTGAAATTCGCTCGCCACGATCCTGCTCGTGGTCGACAGTTTCAGTTGCCTCGCGGCCCGCTCTGAGACGGGGGCGACCAGCTCCCCGAATACAAAGGTCGCCACGGCGAACACGAGGCCGATCCGAAACAGGGTGCTCATCGCACGCCAGGGGGCGAGGCCTGAGCTGCGCATCACTGTATATTCGGAGTTGGCTGCCAGGTGCGACAAGGCATAGAGCGTGCCGATCAGCACCGCCAGGGGAAACGACTCGTATGCGCGGCTCGGCATCGTCAGTGCGACGAAGGCCAGCGCGTGCTGGAGCCGGTATCCGCCCCTGCCGATATCGGTAAGCTCGTTGATCAGGTCAAAGAATGCGAACAGGCTCAGAAAAGCGGCGAGCACGAACGCCGTCGCCGCGTAGATCTCCCGCGCCAGATAGTTTCGCAATGTGTCCACTTCAGCGCTTCCTGCTGAACATGGAGCCGACTCGAATCCGGCGGTAGAACAGGAGCGCCAGAACGCTCAGCATTCCCGCGTGAACCACCCACCAGCCGATGTTGAAGCCGATCCGGCCCTGGGATACCCACGCCTGCACGATGCTCAGCATGTTCGCGTAGACCATATAGGTGAACAGCGCAAAGAGCAGGTTCACGGATCGACTGGCTCTGGGATTGACGAAGGACAGCGGGATCGCCAGCAGCGCCAGCACGAGCGCGCCGATCGGCAGGCCGATGCGCCACAGCAGTTCCGCCAGGTGAGGATTGCTGGGCGCGAGAATCAGCCCCCACGTCGACATCGCCTTGGTCGACGTTTCCTCCGCTTGCGTCTCTTGCGTCTCGACCTTCATGGCGTAGCGTTCGAAATTCATGACCTTGAAATCGAGATTGCCGGGAATCCCTTCGTAGCGGCGTCCGTCGAGCAGGACGACCAGGCGGTCGCCGTTTTCGGCCAGCTCGCGATACCCGCGCCGGCTGACGGTGATGCCCAGTCTGCCCTCCTTCATCTGAGCGATGAAGACGCTCTGCACTTTGGTCTGATCCCCCGCGATCTCTTCGACGAAGAACACACGGTCGGCCGCAGGAGCCTCGAGGAACACGCCTGGCGCGACTCGCGAGACCTCGTCCCTCACCTTCATCTGATGCCGGTATTCCTCGGCCTTGCCGATCGCCCACGGCGAGAGGAACAGCGACAGCACGGCGGTCAGTGCGACCAGGGGTGCGGCGAACGTCAGCACCGGGCGTACCCAAGCGAGCAGCGACAGCCCCGAGCTGAACCAGACCACCATCTCGGACTCGCGATAACTCCGTGAAAGAGTCATCAGGATCGAGATGAACAGCGTCAACGAGAGCAGCACCGGAAGGTAGTTGAGCGCCGCGAACGCGAGCAGCGCGGCCACCGCCTCCGAGAGGATATTTCCCACCGCCGCCTGTCCGAGCAGGCGTACCAGCTGCGTGGTGAGCGTGATCGCGAACAAGGCGGAAAACACCGCCAATGCGAGATTCCCGAACTCTCGTAGCAGCGCGCGCTGGAAGATCACTTTGTCGTGGCGAGAGAGCGGCTCGAAAATGAGTCGGGAAACGTCGCGTCGCTTTGACTTCGGCGAAGCAAACCGGAGATAATCCTCACAACTTTCTCCGAGTCAGAATCCGATGGAATTTAGCACAAAAGTTGCGTCGCCGGAGAAGCTGGCGACGGCGTGTATCGTCGTCGGGGTGTTCGAACCGCGCAAGCTTTCCCGCGCGGCGGAGGCGCTCGACCGGGCCGCGCGCGGCCAGCTGCGCGAAGTGCTCCGCTCCGGCGACATGGAAGGCAAGGCCGGAATGACGCGCATGCTGTACCGCGTGCGCGGCGTCGCCGCTGAGCGCGTTCTGCTCGTCGGCCTCGGGAAGGAAAAGGAGTTCGGCGAGCGGCAGTACCGGGATTGCGCACGCGCAGCCTTGCTCGCCATCCGCGACACCGGAACCCGCGACGCCTGCGTCCATCTTCCGGACCTGACGGTCGCCGGTCGCGACGCCGCCTGGAAAGCGCGTCAGCTGGTCTTGGCCGGCGCCGATGTCACGTATCGCTTCGACGCCATGAAGAGCAGGAAGGCCGAGGCCGGGGCGCTCGCGCGCGTCGTCGTTTCGAGCTCGCAGCAGCGCGACGCCGCCGCCCTGCAGCGCGGCATGCTCGAGGGAAGCGCGGTCGCCGCGGGGATGTCGCTGACCCGGGATCTGGGGAACCTTCCCGCCAACGTGTGCACTCCAACCTACCTTGCCGAGAGCGCCGTCAAGCTCGGACGCAATTGCAAGCTCGCCGTGGAAGTGCTCGAGCGTAGAGACATGGAGAAGCTCGGAATGAACACCCTGCTCTCCGTGACGCGCGGCTCGCACCAGCCGCCCAAGTTCGTGATCCTGCGCTACTCGGGCGCAGGCAGGAAGGAGCGTCCGGTCGTGCTCGTCGGAAAAGGCGTCACTTTCGACACCGGGGGCGTCTCCCTCAAGCCCGCGGCGGAAATGGACGAAATGAAGTTCGACATGTGCGGGGCGGCGAGCGTCCTGGGCGCCCTGCGCGCGGTCGCGGAGCTCAAGCTCAAGCTCAACGTCATCGGACTGATCCCGACGTGCGAGAACATGCCCGGGGGTGCGGCCACCAAGCCAGGAGACATCGTGACCAGTATGTCCGGCCAGACGGTCGAGATCCTCAACACCGACGCCGAGGGCAGGCTCATCCTGGCCGACGCCTTGAGCTACGCCGAGCGCTTCGATCCGCAGGCCGTGGTCGACATCGCCACGCTCACCGGTGCCTGCGTCATCGCGCTCGGCCACGTGTGCTCCGGACTTTTCGCCAACAAGGACGGCCTCGCGCAGGAGCTGCAATCGGCCGGCGCCGAGTCCTGGGACCGCGTGTGGCAACTCCCGCTGTGGGACGACTATCACGAAGCGCTCAAGAGCAATTTCGCCGACTTCGCGAACATCGGCGGGCGCCCTGCAGGCAGCGTTACCGCAGCCTGCTTCCTGTCGAAGTTCACCCGCAAGTACGACTGGGCGCACCTCGACATCGCGGGAACAGCCTGGAAGTCCGGCAAAGAGAAGGGCGCGACGGGCCGGCCCGTGCCCTTGCTGACCGCGTTTCTGATGAAGCGCGCGAAAGGCTAGGCCGGACACTCCCGTGACCCGGATCGACTTCTATTCCAACGCCGAGCCCAAGCTCCAGGTCGCCTGCCAGCTCGTCGCCAGGGCGTTCAGGGACCAGTTGCCGGTAGTCGTCTACGCGCCGGATCATGAGACCGCCAGAAGCTTCGACAGATTGCTGTGGACCTATCAGGCGATCGGGTTCGTGCCCCATTGCCTGGGGGGCGACGCACTGTCCTCCGAAACACCGGTGGTCATCGCGGTCGACGACTCGGAAAGCGCCCACTACAGCGTCCTGCTCAACCTTCATGCCGAATCGCCGCCGGCGTTCAGCCGTTTCGAGAGGCTGATCGAGCTCGTCGCTCCGGACGAGGAGGATCGGCAGCGCGCCCGGGCGCGGTTTCGCTTCTATCGGGACCGCGGCTACGAGATTCATCACCACGATCTTGCGAAGTCGGCGCCATGAGCGAGTCCGACGACCTGCTGGGAAAGGCCGACGCGTTCCTGAAGCGCTATCACCCCTCGAGCGGCGCGGGCAAGCATGACGTGCCCGTGCTTACCGAGATCGTCGACGAGGCCCGTGGCGGGGCGGGCACTAGCCCAGCAAGAACCGAGCTGCTCGAGCTGGAACAGAGGCTCAAGCAGACCATCGACGCGCACGTGCAGAGCGCGCTCGCCGGCGTGAGCACCCAGCTGAAGGCCGAATTGGAGTCGGTCATACGCGAAACGGTCGCCCGCGCCGTCGCCGCCGAGATCGCGCGCCTGCGGGGACCGTCGCGGGGCGGCTGAAGCTATAATCCCGGCAGAGCGCGTCGAACCGGGCTCCTCGTGAGCACCGCTCGGCGCGCTTTTTCGTTCTAGAGCACAAATGGAACTCCCCAAGACCTTTGACCCGCACGAGGTCGAGAAGCGCTGGTACCCCGTCTGGGAATCTCACGGTTACTTCGCGCACCCGGCGGGCCCGGGAGAGCCGCCGTACTGCATCCAGCTGCCGCCGCCCAACGTCACCGGCACCCTGCACATGGGGCACGCGTTCCAGCAGACCCTCATGGACGCGCTGATCCGGTACCACCGGATGCGCGGCTTCGACACCAACTGGGTGGTCGGCACCGACCACGCCGGCATCGCGACGCAGATCGTGGTCGAGCGCCAGCTCGAGGCCGAAGGCAAAACACGGCGCGACCTGGGCCGCGAGGCGTTCGTGAGGCGGGTCTGGGACTGGAAGCAGCAATCGGGCTCGACCATCACGCGCCAGATGCGCCGGCTCGGAGCGTCCGCCAACTGGGGATTCGCCGATTCCGAGGGCCAGAGAGCGGGCTACTTCACCATGGACGAGCGCATGTCGCGCGCCGTGGTCGAGGTGTTCGTGCGGCTGCACGAGCAGGACCTGATCTACCGCGGCAAGCGGCTGGTCAACTGGGACCCGGTACTCGGGACCGCCGTGTCCGACCTGGAGGTGGACAGCGAGGAAGAGAACGGGAAGATCTGGGAGATCGCCTACCCGCTCGAAGACGGCAGCGGATCGGTCGTCGTCGCCACCACGCGGCCGGAGACCATGCTCGGCGACGTGGCGGTCGCGGTGAACCCCAAGGACGGACGCTACGCGAAACTGGTCGGGAAGGAGGTGAAACTGCCGCTCGCCGGGCGCAGCATTTCCATCATCACCGACGACTACGTCGATCCGCAGTTCGGCACGGGCTGCGTCAAGATCACTCCGGCGCACGATTTCAACGACTACGCCGTCGGGCAGCGGCACAGGCTGGCCCAGATCACGGTGATGGGGCTCGACGCGAGGATGAACGAGAACGCGCCGCAGGCGTACCGGGGCCTGGACAGGTTCGAGGCGCGCAAGCGGATCGTCGCCGACCTCAAGTCGCAGAATCTGCTCGTCTCAGAGAAACCCTACAAGCTGCGCGTTCCACGCTCGGGCCGCACCGGCGTCGTAGTCGAACCCCTGCTCACCGACCAGTGGTTCGTGAAAATGGACGGGCTGGCGAAGCGGGGCCTCGACGCAGTGGCCAGTGGCGAGGTCAAGTTCTTCCCCGAGCACTGGACGAGCACCTACAACCAGTGGCTGGAGAAGATCCAGGACTGGTGCATCTCGCGTCAACTCTGGTGGGGTCACCGAATCCCGGCGTGGTATGACCGCGAGGGCAACATCTACGTCGCTCGCACCGAGGAAGAGGCGGAGAAGCAGGCCGCGGCGAAAGGCCATCGCGGCAGGCTGAGACGCGAAGAGGACGTGCTCGATACCTGGTTCTCCTCTGCGCTCGTTCCGTTCACCTCGCTCGGGTGGCCGCAGAAGACCCCCGATCTGGAGCGCTATCTGCCCTCCTCCGTCCTCGTCACCGGCAACGACATCATCTTCTTCTGGGTCGCGCGGATGATCATGATGACCTTGCACTTCACCGAGAAGGTCCCTTTCCGCCACGTCTACATCAACGCCATCGTTCGCGACGCCGAGGGCGAGAAGATGTCCAAATCCAAGGGCAACACCATCGACCCGCTCGACCTGATCGACGGCATCACCTTCGAGGCGCTGCTGCAGAAATCGACCGTCGGGTTGCTGAAGGGTGAGCACAAGGAGCGGATCGAGAAGTATGTTCGCAACCACTATCCGCAGGGCATCCCGGCGTTCGGTGCAGACGCCGTGCGCTTCACCTTCGCCTCGCTCGCTAGCTTCGCGATCACCCTCAATTTCGATCTCAGCCGGTGCGAGGGATACCGCAACTTCTGCAACAAGCTATGGAACGCGACAAGGTTCGTGCTGATGAACTGTGAGGGCAAGGACACCGGCCTGGACGAATCGCGCCCGGTCGAGCTTTCCTTCGTCGACCGCTGGATCGTGAGCCGCCTGCAGCGTGCCGAGGGCGAGGTCGCGGCCGGCTTCGACGAGTATCGATTCGACCTTTCGTCCCGCGCGCTATACGAGTTCGTCTGGAACGAGTACTGCGACTGGTACGTGGAGCTTGCCAAGACGCAGCTTGCGAACGGCTCGGAGGCAGTGCAGCGCGGCACGCGCAGGACGCTGGTGCGCGTGCTCGAAGCGACGCTGCGCCTCGCACACCCGATCATCCCTTTCGTTACCGAGGAGCTTTGGCAGAAGGTCGCGCCGCTCGCGGGCAAGACCGGGGCCAGCATCATGCTCGCTCCCTTCCCGGCCGCCCAGAAAGAAAAGATCGACCCCGCCGCCGAAGCTGAGGTGTCGAAGCTCAAGGCGTTCACGGAAGCTTTCCGCAATCTTCGCGGGGAGATGAACCTCTCACCCGCTCAGAAAGTGGCGGCGTCCAGCACGGGTCCCGCATTCATTCCGGTCTTCATTCCGTACGTGGCGCCCCTGGCAAGACTGTCCAGCGTCACGATCGTTTCGGAGGACGAGTTCCGCAAAATCGACGCGCCGGTCGCGAATGTCGGCGATACCCGCCTCCTGCTGAGCGTCCAGATGGACGTCTCCGCCGAGCGGGAACGCATCAAGAAGGAGATTGGCCGCGTACAGGCCGATATCGCGCGGGAGAGCGCCAGGCTCGCGAATCCTAGCTTCGCCGAGCGCGCGCCAGGCCCAGTGGTCGCCGAAGCCAGAGCACGCCTTGCCGCGTCCGAGTCCACGCTCGCCAAGCTCAGGGGCCAGCTCGACAAGCTCGGACCTTGAGTTCGTGATCCCCGCCCTGCGAGCGTTCCGCTCCAAGAATTTCCGGATCTTCTACGCCGGGCAGGGGCTCGCGCTGCTTGGGAACTGGATCCAGAGCGTGGCGATGAGCTGGCTGGTCTACCGGCTGACCGGCTCGGCGCTCCTGCTCGGGGTGACCGCCGGAGCCCAGCAGCTGCCGGTCCTGTTCCTGTCGCCGATCGCCGGCGTCTGGGCAGACCGGGTGAACCGGCGCCGCCTTCTCGTGATCATCCAGGCGGTCGCGTTCCTTCAGGCCGTCACGCTCGCAACGCTGACTTTCGCGGATGCGGTTCGCGTGCCCTACCTGATCGGCCTCGCCTTGCTGCTCGGGATCATCACGTCCTTCGAGACTCCGACGCGCCAGGCCTTTCTGCTGGAGCTGATCCACCATCGGGAGGACCTGCCCAACGCGATCGCGCTGCAATCCATGCTCTTCCAGTCCACGCGCTTCGTGGGACCTTCCCTCGCCGGGCTGCTCCTCGCGGTGGCCGGCGAGGCCTGGTGCTTCCTCACGAACGCCTTGTGCTACCTGGCCATCATCGCGAGCTACGCGGTGGTGCGCGTGAGTCCGCGCGAGCCGCCCAAGACCGGGGTCGAATGGTGGCGCCAGCTCGCCTCGGGCGTTTCCTACGCGTTCGGCTACACGGGGACGCGAAGGTTGCTGCTGCTGCTCATGATGGTCGGCTTCTTTTCCGCCCCCTGGCAATCCCTGATGCCGATATTCGCGGCGGAGACCTTCAGCGGCGGTTCCAGGACCTTCGGATTCCTCATCGGGGCCGTGGGGATGGGTGCGGTGATGGGGACCTTCGTGCTCGCCGCGCGCAAGTCCGTCCGCGGGCTGGGCCGGGTCATCTCGGCCACGACCGTCACCGCGGGCGGCGCGCTGATAGGCTTTTCGCTGTCGCAGACGCTCTGGCTGTCGCTCGTCTTTCTCGCCGTATTCGGCGCCGGGCTGGTCGTCACGGCCGCGTCGATCAACACCGTGCTGCAGACTCTGGCGGACGAGGACAAGCGGGCGAGGATCATCAGCATGTACGTGACGTGCTTTCTAGGATTCGCGCCCGTGGGCAACTTCACCGCCGGCGCGCTTGCGGAGTCGATCGGGGTCCACCACACCTTGCTCGCGTGCGGCGCGATCGTCGCCACCGCCGGGAGCGTGTTCGCTCTGCGCCTGAGAAGCTGGGCGAGCGCCGTGAGACCCGTCTATCTGAAGCAGGGGATCATCCGCGAGCGGTAGGCTGCGGGTTTTACTTCTTCTTCATGAAGAAGGTGAATACCTTGTCTTCCTCGGTGTGCGAGAGCAGCTGGTTGCCCGTCTGCCTGGCGAACGCCTGGAAATCCTTCACCGAGCCCGGGTCCGTGGCGAGCACTCGGAGCACCTGCCCGCCCTTCAGATCCGTGAGCGCCTTCTTCGCCCGCAGTATCGGAAGCGGGCAATTCAGTCCTCGCACGTCCAGGTCCTTGTCGAAGTTCGTCGTCATCGATGGGCTCGCGCTCGAAGGGCGAGAACTATATACCATTCCGCCGGGCCGTTGAAGCGCCGGAGAATCGGCGCAGCCGGGCGGTACCGTTGGCCCCGCCAGGTTGCCGAATCAGGTCGCTGTACTTAAACTGGGACGCCAACAGGGTCACTGGAGCAGCTTTGGCAAAGGAAGCGCGGATACCCGACTCACAATGGCTGGTCTACGTCGCCAGCCTTCCAATGGACGACCCCGCTTCCCGGATGCGGGTTCTGCGCACGCTCGAAGCGATGGGTTGCGCGCTGCTCCGCGAGGGCGTCTACCTGCTGCCCGACAACCCGATCAACCGGCAGGGCCTACAGCGCCTCTCCGAGCATACGGCCCGGATCAACGGCTCGGCCCACGTCCTGCACGTGGTCCACGCCGACGCAGAGCAGGAGCGCTCGTTCAAGAAGCTCTTCGACCGGGCCGGAAAATATCAGGAACTGATCAAGACCGTACAGGGATTGCGGGCCGGTTTCGGGATTTCCGAGCCGAGCGCCATCGCCAGGGTCCTCAACAAGCAGCGGCGCGAGTTCGAGGCGATCAGCGCGCTCGATTTTTTCGAGTCGCCGCTCAAGGAGAAGGCTGCGCGCGTCCTGCGCGAGACCGAGGCCGAGGTGCGCAAGAGGATGTTCCCCGACTCACCGCAGGTCGGCGGTCGCCTCACGCAGACCGGCCGCTACTATTTCAAGCGGGTGTGGGCGTCCCGCAAGCCGCTTCTGGCCGACCGGCTGGCCTCGGGCTGGCTGATCCGGCGCTTCATCGACGCGGAAGCGACCCTGATCTGGCTGGACAAGAACCAGCCCTGCCCCTCGACGGCGGTAGGCTTCGGCTTCGACGGCGCCACGTTCTCCAACAGCCGCGATAAGGTGACGTTCGAGGAGCTTCTGACGCGCTTCAACCTGGATGGGAACGAGACGCTCGCCAGGATCGGCACGCTGGTGCACTTCCTCGACACCGGTGGCGCGCCGGTCGCCGAGGCCGCCGGAGTGGAGACGCTGCTCCAGGGCGCGCGGCGTCGGTGCAGCAGCGATGAAGAGCTGTTCACGGAGAGCGAGAAGACCTTCGACCTCCTCTACGAAGCCTACTTCGAAGGCCCTGGAAAGGACGCCCCCGACCGCTAGCGGTTCTTCTTCTCCTCCGCCTGCTGGGTGCGCAGATCCCGCAGGCGAGCTTCGACGGCCGAGAGCTGGTAGAAGTCGCCATCGCCGCTCTTCTGAGCGAGCTGCAGTTGCTCGATCGCGGCCGGGAGCGTTCCCTGCAGAACGTAGGTCTCGGCAAGAGCCTGATGGTGCAGGAGCCTCTTGCCCGACGCGGCGTAGGACTTGGCCTGCAGGCTGTACAGGCGCGCGTCGCGCGGATAGCTCTTGACGAGATCGGAGAGCCACGCCAGCGCCGCCTGGTGCTGGCCCATACCCTGCAGCACGTCGACGTAGGCATAGTGAAGCGGCCGGTAGTTGGGAAAGCGCGAAAGCGCCGAGCGCAGGACATCCCTCGCTCCGGCCGGATCTCCCTCGCCCAGGCGCACGCGCGCCGAGAGCAGATCCACCATTGGATCAGACCCAGCGAGCTTCTTCACGGCCTCGACCTCCGAAGTAGCTCGCCGGAAGTCTCGCGCGCGCAACAGGGCAGAGGCGAGCCCGTAGCGCGCCCCGGCTTCATCGGCGTAGCGGTGCTCGCGCACCACTTCGTCGAAATGCGCAACCGCCTCGCTCGGCCTGCCCTGCTCTGCGACCAGTTTGGCGCGAACGAAGTAGAACTCCACACTGTCGGGCGACTGCTTGTAGACGGCGTTCTGAGCGCGGTTCTGCATGTCGGCGATGCGCTCGCTGGTGAGCGGGTGCGTCCGCAGATAGGCCGGGGCGTTGTTCTCGTACAGGCGCGTCGCCTTCTGCAGGCGCTCGAAGAACGTGGGCATAGCGCTGACGTCGAAGCCGGCCGCCTGCAGGCGTTGAAACCCGATGCGATCGGCCTCACGCTCGAAATCGCGCGTGTAGTTGAGCTGGGACTGGACGTTGGCCGCGGTGGCGCCCGTAATGACCGCCTGGGTCACGTCCGGCCGGGAGCGCGCGGCCAGCAGGCCGACCAGGATTGCCGCGAGCGTCGGCATCGACATCTGATCCTGCTTCGCGATCAGGCGCGCCAAGTGATGCTGGGTGACGTGAGCCGTCTCGTGGGCCAGCACGCTCGCAAGCTCCGACTCAGTCTGGGCCGCAAGCAGGAGGCCGGTATTTACCCCGACGAATCCTCCAGGCATCGCGAAGGCATTGATCGTATTGTCCCGCAGCACGAAGAACTCGAAACCCTGCTGAGCATCCGGGGTCGCCGCGACGAGGCGCTGGCCTAACTCGTTCACGTACTCCGTGATCTCGGGATCGTCGAGGTAGTTCGGCTCGTGGCGAATTTCCTGTAATGCCTGCTCGCCGATCTTGCGTTCGAGTGCGGGGGAAATCAGCGCGCCCGACGTATCACCCAGCTCGGGCAGTGCCTGCGCCAGGACTTGAGTGGCAATCAGGGCAAGACCTAGGCAAATCACCGCTATTCTCATGGATAGTATGATACCGCCGTGCGGTAACGGTTCCCCTGGATGACCGGCCGACAGGCACCTGTTCTTTGAAAGCGGAGCAATGAGCTCATCGAGAAAGCTAAGCCACTTCGATTCGTCGGGCAACGCTCACATGGTCGACGTGGGGGACAAGCCCGAGACCAGGCGCGTTGCGCTGGCGAGCGGCGTCATCGTCATGTCGCCAGAGACCCTCGAGCTTATCGTCGCAGGCAGCGCCAAGAAGGGCGACGTGCTGGGCGTCGCGCGCGTCGCAGCGATACAAGGAGCCAAGCGAACCGGCAACTTGGTCCCCTTGTGCCACCCGATCAACCTCACGCGCATTGCGGCGGAATTCTCCGTGGACAAACGGGCATCGACGATACGGGTTGCTGTCACGGTCGAAACCTTCGGCCGGACCGGCGTGGAGATGGAGGCGCTCACCGGGGTGAGCGTCGGCCTGCTGACCATCTACGACATGTGCAAGGCGGTGGACCGCGCAATGACCATCGGAGACATCAAGCTGCTCGAGAAGTCCGGTGGGCGCTCCGGGAGCTATCGGCGCAAGGACTAGCCACTAGCGCCGGGGGCCACGCCCGGGGGACGCGGCGGCGGCGGTGTTGGATTGCAGCCGCTCGATCTCGTAATCCGCCCCCGTAAAGCCCAACTCCGACGCACGCCGGTACTCGGCCATCGCCTCCGGGATCCTGCCGAGGCGCTCCAGGACGAGCCCCAGCCTGTGGTGCGCGATTGCGCCGTTGGGGCGCAGCTCAACTGCCCGGGAAAGATACGGAAGCGCAAGCGCGTACTCGCCCGAGAGGAAGTAGATGAACCCTCGGGCGAAGTAGCAGTGGACGGTGTCCGGATACTGCGCCAGACATCTCTCGGCGACTTCGACTGCCTTGTCGTGCTTTCCCCCGTAAACGTACTCCCTGCCGACCATGTAGAGCGTGCGCGATCCCCACGGCACGGGTTGCGGCGGGAGCTTGAGATACGCGTCCTCCCACAGAAGGAGGGAATCCGAGAACGTGACGAGCCGGTCGCGCGCCTGGTATAGAAGCACCGGCGTGGCGAGCACCGCGGCGGCTACCGCCGCACGCGTGGGCAGTGCGCTCACGAGGGCGGTCAACGCGATCAGCAGCCCCGGGCCCCAGAGATAGCTCCGGTAAAGGACGTAGGGTTCCTGAAAGCGGACGGTGCTGAGCTCGACGAGGAACAGCACCCACATGTAGAGCATTCCGAATCCCACCAGTCCCGGACGCCCCTTGCGCAGCAGGAGCAGGACACCCACGACGGCGTAAGCGAAGAATGCGCCGACCTTGAGGACGATCCAGCCTGCCGACCACGTGGCCAGAAAATCCACACGAACGTCGATCGACATCCCACCGGTATCGGGCCACAGCCAGGCCGCGATGTACTTGAAGAACAGTCCCGCCTGGGTGACGGCGCTGAGGGCCCAGGTGAAACCCTCGACGCCTTGCGCGAAAACGCCTTCGAGCTGGGTGGTGAGCCCCGCGAAATCTGGTTCGTACCCGTGTCCGATCAGGCCTTTCCTGAAAAGCACCGCGAAGACCGCAACGGGAACGCACGCGAACAGGTGGATCGCCGCATGACGAAAAGCAAAGCGCCGATCTCCGATCAGGAAAGCCGTGAGCACAGTCGCGCCGGGCAGGAGGACAGCATGCTCCTTGGACAGGACCGCGACTGAGTACATGAGCGCCGCAGACAGCGCGTCAGCGTGCCGGCGGCGCGTCAATCCGCGCACGAACAGCCAGACGGAGAGCAGCGAAAACAGGGTCGCGAGGACGATCGTTCGCTGCATCAGATAAGCGGCTCCGTAGACCGCCACGGGGTGAATCGCGAAGAGCGCGCCGCCGGCGCCTGCCCACAGGGCGGCGTTCGGCTCGGCTGCCTTCTCCCCCTGCCCCGGAGGGAGAGCGGCACGCAGCAGCTCGTAGATCAGCCTGCACAGCGCGACCGCGACGGCGATGTGAAACGCGAGGCTGACCAGGCGGTGCGCGAGCATCGTCCCGATCTCGATCTCGGTCAGCGCCATCGTGAAGTACGGCGGGAGGCGCATCCCGAGGCCGAACGGATGCGTGGCGTAGTATGCGAAGGACTCGCCGGAGAAAAACACCCAGTCGTCGAACACCCTGGGATTTCGAAGAAAGGGGCCGTACAAGGCGCAAGCGAGCACGGTGGTCAGCGCCGCGGCCGACCACATTGGAAAGCGCTTGACTATGCCGGAGAGCATGAAAAAAAAAGGTACCCCGGAGGGTACCTTTTTTTGTGGAGCTAGACTGCTATTAGCCGCGGCAGGAACCCGGCAGGAACTTCGGGTTGAGGTTGGTGCCGTCGACCGTCGAGCCGCAGCGCCACGCATACACGGTGGTTCCGCCCACATCGGCCTTCGTCAGCACGTTGGTGGCGTCCTTCATCGGAGCCAGGGTGACGATCGTGCCGTTGATGTTGGCGCTCGCCGCAAACCCCTGGATCGCGATCTGCACCAGACCGTCCTGCGTGGTGTGGATGGTCGCGACGTACTTCGACGCGCCGGCAGTGCTGGTCGTCACTTCGCAGCCCCAGTTGTCGGCCGCCTGGGTGGCGCTGTTGCCGCTCTGGTAGATTTCCGTCACCGAGGTGCGGCACGCGCTCGCCGCGAGGATCACTTCCGAGATCTTCGCGCGGTTGCTGTAGTCCTGGTACGCGGGAAGCGCAACCGCGGCCAG
>DATJYC010000045.1:0-48218 GCA_035499735.1 Burkholderiales bacterium | reverse complement strand
GTACAGCAGCTCCAGCGCCTCGCGCGGCGACAGCTCGTCCGGGGTGATCGCGTCGAGCGCCTCGCGCAACGCGTCGGGCTCCGGTAGCGTTTCCGCCTCGGCCTTCCCCGCGGCGAACAGATCGCTCTGGCTGCCGCGCGTCAGGCTCGCCTCTTCCAGCATCTGCAGGTAGCGGCGCGCGTTGCGCACGACGCTCTTCGGAACGCCGGCGAGCTGCGCGACCTGCAGGCCGTAGCTCTGCGACGCGGGGCCTTCCTCCACCGCATGCAGAAACACGATGGTGTCCTTGTGCTCCACGGCGTCGAGGTGGACGTTCGCGGCCTGCTTGTACTCGAGCGCGAGGCGCGTCAGCTCGAAGTAGTGCGTGGCGAAGAGCGTCAGCGCGCGGTTCTTCTCGAGCAGCTGGCGCGCGATCGCCCAGGCGAGCGCCAGCCCGTCGAAGGTCGAGGTGCCGCGGCCGACCTCGTCCATCAGAACGAGGCTCCGCTCGGTCGCGTTATGGAGGATGTTGGCGGACTCGGTCATCTCGACCATGAAGGTCGAGCGCCCCCCGGCGAGGTCGTCGGCCGCGCCCACGCGCGTGAAGACCTGGTCGACCGGGCCGATGCGCGCCGATTTCGCGGGAACGAAGGAGCCCACGTGCGCCATGAGCACGATGAGCGCGACCTGCCTCATGTAGGTCGACTTGCCGCCCATGTTCGGCCCGGTGACAAGAAGGAGCTGCCGCGCCGGCGACAGGCGCACGCCGTTCGCGATGAAGGGCTCGACCTGCGCCTCCACGACCGGGTGGCGGCCGGCGTCGATCTCGACGCCGATGTCCGCGGTGAAATCGGGGCGGCAATAGCCGCGCCTGGCCGCCGTCGCCGCGAAGCACGCGAGGAGGTCGAGCTGGGCGAGGGCCCGGGCGATGCGCTGCAGGACCGGGACGTGGGATGCGAGGAGCGCGAGCAGCGCGTCGTAGAGCGTCTTCTCCAGGGCGAGCGCGCGGTCGCGCGCCGACAGCGCCTTGTCCTCGAAAGCCTTGAGCTCCGGGGTGATGTAGCGCTCGGCGTTCTTGAGCGTCTGCCGCCGGCGGTAGTCGGCCGGCGTCTTGTCGGCGTGCGCGTTGGTGATCTCGATGTAGAAGCCGTGCACGTTGTTGTAGGCGACGCGCAGGTTGGGTATGCCGGTGCGCTCGCGCTCGCGGGCCTCGAGCGACGCGAGAAAGGCGCCGGAGTCGGTCTGCAGCGCACGCAGCTCGTCCAGCTCCTTGCTGTATCCGTCGGCGATCACGCCGCCGTCGCGCACCATCGCCGCGGGCTCGTCCATCACCGCGCGCTTGAGGAGCGCGAGGCACTCCTCCGGGACGCCCAGGTCCTCGAGCATCTTCCCGAGGAGCGGGGTGCCCTTCGGGACGGCCGGCGCGAGCTCGGGCAGCAGCGCGAGGCTGTCGCGCAGCGACGAGAGGTCGCGCGGGCGGGCGTTCTTCAGCGCGACGCGGCCGGTGATGCGCTCGACGTCCGCGAAGCGCCGCAGCAGCTTGTGGACCGCGGCATGCGCGTCGGCGAGCGCGGCGACGGCGTCGTGGCGTTCGGAAAGCGCCGCCTGATCGCGCAGAGGATGGTGCAGCCAGTGGCGCAGCAGCCGGCTGCCCATTCCGGTTGCGCAATCGTCGAGAACGGAGAATAGCGTCGGCGCCGCCTCGCCGCGCAGCGTCTCGGTGAGCTCGAGGTTCCGGCGCGTCGCCGCGTCCATGCGCACGTACTCGCTCGCGCGCTCGGGCACGACGGCGGAGACGTGCGCGAGCGCCTGACCCTGGGTCTTCTTCGCGTACTCGAGCAGCGCGCCGCACGCGGCGATCGCCGGCTCCATGTCCTCGCAACCGTAGCCGGCGAGGCTCGCCGCGCCGAGCTGCTTGAGCAGGGTCTTGCGCCCCGCGTCGAAGTCGAAGTGCCACTGCGGCAGCCGCGTCACGGCAAAACCGTTCAGCTCCGCGCCCTCGGTCGCCAGGATCTCGGCAGGGCCGATGCGGCGCAGCTCGCTGTCGAGGAGCTGCGGCGCGACCTCGGTGACGCGTAGGTCGCCGCTCGCGAGGTTGAGCCACGCGAGGCCGACCGCGCCCTTCGTGCGCGCCAGCGCGAGCAGGATGTTGTCGGCTTTCTCCTCGAGCAACTCGGAGTCGGTGAGCGTCCCCGGCGTGACGATGCGCGTGACCTGCCGGTCGACGGGACCTTTGGACGTCGCCGGATCGCCGATCTGCTCGCAGATCGCGACCGACTCGCCGATCCTCACCAGCTTCGCGAGGTACTGGTCGACCGCGTGGTAGGGCACGCCCGCCATCTTGATCGGCGCGCCGGCCGAGGCGCCGCGGGTGGTGAGCGTGAGGTCGAGCAGGCGCGACGCGCGCTCGGCGTCGTCGTAGAACATCTCGTAGAAATCGCCCATGCGGTAGAACAGCAGGATGTCCGGGTACTGCGCCTTGAGGCGCAGGTACTGCTGCATCATGGCCGTGGTACCTGGAAGATCCGGCGAGGGGGTTTGATTTCCCGTGCTGCCGCTTGAGGCTGCGGAATTTCGGCGTTCCATCTCGATCATCAGGCCCTGTGGGGCGCAGACATGTTGCAGTAGGCGCCAGGGTCTTGCAAGAACTAGAGAGCAAAAGCGGATGGTCTCGGGAGCCGGTTCGCACGGCTACTCGCAGCATCCCCGGCGCAACTGGACCGAGGGGCACTTGGCCGACCCGAACGAGCAGAACACGCAACAGTCGCCGGGATTCGGACGCAACAACGCTCGGCAACGCTTGCACTCGTAGTAGAACTGACAGTATTCCTCGGGCATCGTTTCCTGCGTGGCGAAGCCGCACCTGGGACAGGTCAGGACCGATTCGAGAGCAGGGCGGGTCATGGACTGGAGACTTCTCTAGCGCGTCACCGCTTCGACGCGCCTGCGCACCAGATGATCGAGCGAGAGGCTGCCCGGACCCCGGCAGAGCAGGACCAGCAGCATCGCGGCCCACTGGATGTGGGTCGGCCAAGCCTGAGGGTAGACGAAGATCTCGATGAAAGCCGTCATGCCGAGGAGAACCAGCGCCGCCGGGCGCGTGAGCAGCCCCAGTACGAGGAGCACGGGCGTGGCGAGCTCGATCGACGCCGCCATGTAGGCGGCGATTTCAGGCGGCAGAACCGGCACCTTGTATTCCTCGGTAAAGAGCTCGATCGTCGTGTTCCAGTTCGCGAGCTTGCTCGTTCCCGAGTTCCAGAAGACCGTCGCGACCGCCAGCCGCAGCGGCAGCGCGAGGAGCCAATACGGAACGGACTCGAGCCGGCGTAAGGCGCGTCCGATGAGAGCCATTGGGGGTCGACCCGGGGCAGCGGGAGTGGGGTTTGCCATGGAGAGTCCCTGGTTATTGGGGTCAGGCAGACGTCTCGCTCAAACCGAAATCGACGAAGCGTCCGGTCGCAAGGTGATCGGCGAGCAGTGCCGACGCATCGAAATCATGAGTTTCGTCGAGGGCGGCGGCGAGCGGCCTGCCTGCGCAAAGCGCGGAGGTGAATTTCCAAGCGGCTTCGCTCAAGCGACGGACCTCTACGCCGGTCGCCAGGCGATGCACCAGCAGCCAGGCCGGGCCGTCGTTGGGATCAATCGCCGCAAGCGCCGTGCCGTCCTTCTCCAGCACCGCGTGCCAGATGAGATCCGCGGGATGATCCGTGTGGACGAGGCTCACCGAGGGGTGCGGCGCGAAACACACGCGCGCCCGGTCGTGCTCCGCGAGCGTCGCCAGGCGATGAGGATCGAGCGGGTCCACGTCAGGAGCGTGGAGCGCGCCATTCACGGCTCGTTCGAGAGCGGCGACGTCGGGTAGATAGGCAAGCGACGCCGAGGGCTCGAAGCCAGACAGAAATTCCGGAAACGCTTCGCCGTATTCGTCGAGACAAGCGCCGGTCGGCGGATGGGCTTCGATATAAATGCGCGCCGCGCCCCCGAAGAACTCCGCGCCCACGAGACGGTGCACGGCGGGATACGACAGGCGGAGCGCCGTCGTCAGCGCGCTGGCAAAGGTGTTGCGGTAGACGTCCAGCCGCTCGGCCGCAGTGAACGCGCCGGGAACCACGTGCGCAGAGATCCTGCGATCGTCGTGGACGACGAGGCTCGCGCGCATCGCGCGCTGCAGCTCAAGCAGCGAGGGCGTGCCCGTTTCCACTCTTCGATTCCCCGATCATCGCGGCGGCATGCGCGGCCTCCTCGACCAGCACCGCCATCGGCGGCACCTCGGTGTCCCATTCGATCAGCGTCGGCACCGGTCCGAAGCGCGCCAGGGCTTCGGCGTAGAGCGCCCACACTTCCGGCGCGACGCGCGAGCCGTGATCGTCGATGCGCAGAATCCGTCCGTCCCTGAGCCGCCTCACGGTGTGCCCGGCGAGATGGATCTCGCCGATCGCCGCGGGCGGCAGCGCAGCGAGGTAGGTCGACGCCTGCCAGCCGTGGTTGCGCGAGCTCACGTAGATGTTGTTCACGTCGCAGAGGATCCCGCACCCGGTGCGCTGTGCGACGAGCGCGAGGAACTCCCACTCGGAGATCGTCGAATGCCGAAATTGAAGATAAGAGGAGGGATTCTCCACCAGAATGGGCCGCTTCAGAAAATCCTGGACCTCCGCCACGTTCCGGCACACGACGTCCAGCGCTCCTTCGGTCATCGGCAGCGGCAGCAAGTCGGCCAGATAGGTACCGCCGCCGACGCTGAATGACAGATGCTCCGAGACGAGGCCGGGCTCGAACCGCCCGACGGCGGCCCGCACCCGCGCCAGATGCGCCCGGTCCAGCCCCTCGGCGCTGCCGAGAGACAGGCCCGTGCCGTGCAGCGAAAGCGGATAGTCCAGACGGATCGCATCGAGCGCGGCCGGGGTCGTCCCGCCACCCATGTAGTTCTCGGTGTGCACCTCGAACCAGGCGGCGGCGGGGCGCGTGTCGAGGACCTCCCGGTGGTGGCGGAAACGCAGCCCGACCCCGGCTTTCGCAGGGATCGAGCTGCGTCCGCCTCGCGCCGGCAGCAGAGGAGAAGGCAACTGCCGGGTCACGATCAGGAGGCGGTGGTCTTGCCGCCCTGGATCTTCGAGCAGTCGCCCGCGGGGAGCAGCACGAAGGACTTGGGATCTCGCGCCTGGGTCGCCTGCCCGGCGCAGGAATGCGCGCCTTCGGCGCAGTCGTTCTTGGCGACCTTGTTGATGCCATAGCACTTCTCGAGCTTGCTCGCCATGGCGCGCGCCATGTTGTCCTTGACGACCTGCGGCGTGTCGCCCATCTCCTTCTTCATGCCCTGCGCCTGGATCGGCGCAGCCTGCATCGCGAGCGCCAGCCCGACGGCGCTCGAGAGCGTCGAAGCAGCCAATACATATCGGTTCATGAACGGTCCTTTCAGATTGAAAGTCCCGGGGATCGGGACCGTGACAGGAAATTCGACGGGGAACGACGAAAGGTTACCTGCCCGATGCAGAAATATTTTTGGCTATGGGAAGCGATCCAGGTGAGAAAATCCGGGCCATGCCGTCCAGCCCATCGAGCGCCGGCCCGGCTCTCAGCGTCGTAAAAGAGTCCGCCGAGTCGTCCGAGACGCGCGATCCCGCCAGGCGCGGAGACCGCACGCTCGACTGGTCCATATGCATGGCCCGCGCGCAGGAGGGCGACCGCGAAGCCTACCGGCGATTGCTCGAGGAAATCACACCCTACCTGCGTTCGCTCGCGGCGCGGCTGATCCGGGACCGGAGCGACGTCGAGGATGCCGTTCAGGATGCGCTGCTGAGCGTGCATGCGGTGCGCCATACCTACGACCCGATGCGCCCGTTCGGCCCGTGGCTCGTCGCCATCGCAAGGCGGCGCTTCGTCGACGGCCTGCGCCGCCGCGGACGGGCGGCGGCGCGCGAGACCCCGCTCGAAGCCGAACATGAAACCTTTGCGGCCCCCGAAACGAACTTCCAGGAGGCGGCCTCCGACGGGCGCGCGGTGCGGGAAGCCCTCGCGGGCCTGCCACCGGGTCAGCGGGAAGCGATCCGTATGCTGAAGCTCGAAGAGATGTCGCTGAAGGAAGCCGCAGCGGCGAGCGGGATGTCGGTCGCGGCGCTGAAGGTCGCGACCTACCGCGGGTTGAAGAACCTGCGGAAGATATTCGGAAAGCAAGGCACGCAAACATGATCACGACGCCGGACCTCATCGAATCGCTCGTCGCGCGCGCGGAGCCGGTCCGCCGCCTGCGCCCGCCGCTCGCGCGCGCCGCGGCGTGGCTGCTGTTCGCGGGCCTGATGCTCGTATTGATGGTAGCGATCAAGGGCCTGCGGCCGGACCTCGAGCTGTCGCTGCGGCAGCCGGGGTTCGCGATCGACGTTGGGGCCGCGCTCGCCACCGGCATTCTGGCGGCCGTCGCGGCCTTCGTCGTCAGCCTCCCGGACCGCTCGCGGCTGTGGCTGTGGCTGCCGGTGCCGGCGCTCCTTGTCTGGATCGTGAACATCGGCCACAGCTGCCTCACGGCCTGGGTCGATCTTCAACCCGGCATGCATCTCGGCGATGAAACCGGGTGCGTCGCTGCGCTCGTCATGACCGGAGCGCCGCTCGCGCTCACGCTGCTCATCATGCTGCGCCACACCGCGCTGTTCGATCCGACTCCGGTGGCGGTCGCGGGCGGCCTGGCCGTGGCGGGCATCACGGCGTCGCTCCTGCCGCTCTTCCACAATCACGATGCGAGCGTATTGATCCTCGTCTGGAATCTGGGGATCGCGGCGCTGCTGACCGCGGCCGCCGGCGCCTTCGGGCGGCGGATGTTCACCTGGGTCGCACCGCGGTAATCACGACGGAAACGGAGACAACCCATGCAAGACCGCAGACGGCGAGAAGCACGCGACGGGCGCGCGATGAGCTAACGGTGTCGCACCGCGAGCGACCCGTCGAGGAACTGCTCGCCGATCCGAAGCTTGCCGGGGAGTACCTATCGGCGGCGGCGGAAGACAGCGATCGCCGGGTCTACTTCACGGCGGCGTGGTTGCAGAAACGAACGGGAGAAATCTCTTGACGCGGTGGCTGTTTACTTTCGCAGCGGCTCTTGCAGGTGCGCTCGCTGCCGCGGGCGCGGTGCTGGCCCAGCCCATCGAAGACGAGCTGGTAATCATCACGCCGGTCGGGAAGAGCCTCTCGGACCCGGCGCTCGCCGAGTTCAGAGCCTTGACGAAGCAGCGCTGGAACATCGCCGTGAAGACAAGCGCGCTTTCGGCCGGCACCCCGATCGCGTACGGCCAGATCGTCGAATGGAACGGCCGGCCGCAGGCGGACCTCTTCTGGGGTGGGGAGAGCGCGCTCTTTGATCGGCTCGCCGAGCAGAATCTCCTGGCGCGGCTCGAACTGGCGGCAGCTGTGTTGGACAGCATTCCCCAGACGATCGGGAGGCCGAAAGCGGTCTCGCTCAAGGACCCGCACGGATTCTGGGTCGGGACCGTGCTCGAGTCCTGCGGCATCGCCTACCACCCGCGGTTGCTGGAGCGCCTTGGCGTGCCGCCGCCGAAGGACTGGGACGATCTTCTCGACCCGCGGCTAAAGGGCAACGTTGCGCAGGCGCCCCCGAGTCGCTCGTCAAGCAGCCACGCGGCGTACGAGGTGATCCTCCAGCGCGACGGCGATGCGAAGGGCTGGGAATTTCTGAAGCGGCTCGCCGCGAACACAGGCATTTTCGCCCCGCGCAGCCGCGATGTGCCCTCCTTGGTGGCGAAGGGAGAATTTGCCGTTGGCTTCGCGGTTCCGAGCTACTTTGCCTTCGAGGATCGCCTGGCCGGCTTCGATATCAAGTACGTGGCGCCCAGGACGGCGTGGATCACATCCGGCCCCGCCGCGATCCTCAGGGGCGCCAGGCATCCGAAGGCGGCGCGCGCCTTCGTCGAGTTCCTGCTCTCCGAGCGGGGCCAGCGGATCGCGATGGAGCGGGGCCTGTTCCCGATCGTGCCGAAATACCGCATACAAGGCCCGCCTGGCTCCATCGCGGAGATGGCCGTCGCGTTCAACGGCGGCGTGCGTTCCTATTTCGACGCGGATGTCGTCAGCGTCTACGACGACGAGCTCGCACAGAAGCGCTACGAGCAGGTCAACGCGACATTTCGCAGGGAGATCGAGTCGGTCGCGGAGGAATTGAAGAGGAGGCAGTGAGATGCAATACGAAATCACTGAAGCCGGAACACGGCGTCGACGCATGCGATTGAGCGGCGCCCGAGCAGCGCCCCCGGCCTTCCAACTACAGCGCGAAGTACATCACAAGAATCGCGAGCGTCACAACTGCGCCGAACAGCGCGATCGTCCTTGCTGGCATCGAGCCCCCGCTCGAGAAAGCCGCCCAGCAGAGCGCCACATAGGGGACGAGTGTCATCAATACCGCTGCCGCAGCAAGGTCGCTGAAGCGATTGGAGAACATCAACAGCGCTGCAGCGCCCATGCAGGTGACCAACAGCGCCACGGTCGGAACACCGCGTGTCGAGAGCTGAGAGAGCCGGCTCGGTTGCCTCAATTGCAGAATGTCATGAACGCACCGCGATGCCCCAACGATGTACGCGTTGAGCGCGGACAGCATGGTGACGATCGCCAGCAGAGCAACCCAAGGCCCACTGCCCTGGAGCACAAGACCGACAGCATCCGCCACGGGGGCCGGTGAGGCCGCCAACACCGGCGCGCCAACAGCGCCCAGGAGGGCGAGATTCAAGGCAATATAGATTGCGCATACCAGCACCATCACCGACACCAGTGCCGGAACGATCGATCGAGGATTTCTTGTTTCTGCCACCGGGATCGCGCTGATCTCGAAGCCAGTGAACGGCCAGTAGACGATGATGACGACCTGCATCAAGGCCGGAAGCGGTGCGAAGCTCGTTGTAGCGAGCGATTGAAAGCGCACGTGCGGCGCCAACAGTGCGATGATGGCGAGGATCCCGGCGATCTTCACAATCGATAGCAAGTTCTCTGCGGCTCCAGAAAGCGAAATCCCGTGCAGGTTCATGGCCAGCATCGCCCCGATGATCAGAGCCTCGGTCAGGGTGAGGTGGGCGATGCCGAGATAGGACAGGTACTGGCCGAGCCCGACAGCAATCGTAGCAACGCCAAACACCGAGCCGATGGCGTAGATCAAGACCAGCAGCGCTGCAACGCGGTCGCCGAAGCTGCTTGCGAACAAATTCATGAGCGACCTGCCCAGCGGTGAGCGTGCCTGAAGGGAGCCGAGCGCAAATGCCACTGCGCAGGCCGACACCGCGACCACCAGCCAGGCAATAAGCGACGACACGCCGGCCAGTTGCGCAGCCACACCGGGCACGACGAAAATTCCAGATCCGATCGTGCCCCCAAGGCCGAGACACACCAGTTCGAGAACCCCCAATGCCTTTCTGTAAGTGCGTTGATCCGATATCGGCATCGAGCGTTGAATCTATAGTCTGATCGTCTGCACTTGGCATCGGTCGAGACGAGTTCCCGAACAGGCCGCCATGTTGCAGCACGTCATGTGGTGTGGCAAGTGAGAGGGGTCTAAGATCCTACTTTTCGCGGAAACTCATGCGCTTTCTGATAGTCGAGGACGATGCCATGCTGGCGGACGGCCTCGCCCGTGCGCTGCGCACGTCCGGGCACACCGTCGATTGCGTCGCCAGCGCGAAGCGCGCGCTGCTCGCGCTCGAAAACGAGGCATTCGATCTGGTGCTTCTCGATCTGGGGCTGCCGGACCACGACGGCTTTGATGTGCTGCGCCGCCTGCGCAGCCGGGACACGGTCCCCGTGATCGTGATCACCGCCCGAGACGCATTGCCCGACCGTGTCCGCGGCCTGGATCTCGGCGCGGACGACTACCTGGTCAAGCCGTTCGCGGTAGAGGAGCTGGAGGCCAGGGTGCGCGCGCTCATACGGAGGCGCGCCACGCCGACGGCGCCGCAGGTCACCTTCGGCGCGGTCACGTTCGATCTCGCCGCGCGCGAGGCGCGGGTGAGGGGGGAGCGCGTGGAGCTGACGGCGCGCGAGTGGACGATCATGGAGATGCTCGTCACACAGGCCGGCGTCGCCCTCCAGAAAGAGCGCATCGTGCAATCGCTGTCGAGCTGGGACGAGACGATTTCGGCGAACGCCGTCGAGGTCTACGTGTCCAGGCTGCGCGCCAAGTTCGAGCCGGTCGGCTTGCACATCCGCACCGTCCGCGGCTACGGCTACATGCTCGAGGCCCCGAATGCGCCCTGAACGCAGCGTTCGCAGGCGGCTTCTCTTCTGGCTGCTCGGGCCGCTCGCCGTGCTGCTCGCGGCGGGCGGCGCCGCCGCGTACCGGATCGCGCTGAGCATCGCCACCGATGCCTACGATCGCTCGCTTCTCGACCCCGCGCTCGCGATCGCCGAGCGTCTCAGGACCGACGGCAGGATCGAGCTCGACATGCCCCGGGAGGCAATCGACGCGCTGCGCGTGGACACGAGCGACCGCCTGTTCTTCTCGGTGACCGAGCGCGGGCGCTACGTCGCAGCGCTCGATGCTCTGCCGCCGCCGCCCACCTTGCCGTCATCCGGCGCGCCGGTCTACTACGACGCCGTCTATCGCGACGAGCCGGTCCGAGTCGCAGCGCTCGCCGTGGCGTCGCCCCGCGGTCCCGTGCTCGTGCAGGCAGCCGAGACGCTGGTGAAGCGCGATCGTCTGGTGCAGCACATGCTGCTCTCGCACGGCGCCCTCGGTCTCCTGTTCCTGGGCGTGACGCTCGCTGCCGTCTGGATCGGAGTGAAGCGCGGGCTCGTCCCTCTGCAAGAGCTGCGCGCCGAAATTGCGACGCGCTCGCTCGGGGACCTCCGCCCCGTTCCCGAGGGCCAGGCGCCGGAGGAAGTCCGGCCGCTGGTGCGCGAGCTGAACGAGCTCCTGCACCGTGTCGCCGTGTCCATGGAGCTGCAGCAGAAGTTCGTGGCCGACGCCGCCCATCAGCTGCGCACGCCGCTTGCCGCGCTTCAGGCGCAGATCGACGCCGCGCGGGGAGAGCCGCTGCCGCCGACGCTCGCGCGCACCGTCGAGCAGCTCGGCGCCGCGACGCGGCGAGCCGCTCACCTCTCGCGGCAGCTGCTCATGCTCGCGAGCGTCGACCCGAGCGCCCAGAGGCCGTTTTCGCCGCAGCCGGTGGACCTGGCGGAGATCCTCCAGCGCGACGTGTCGGACTGGATCGCCCGCGCCGACGCGCGGCGCATCGACCTCGGCTTCGAGCTCGAGCGGGCACCGCTGCGCTGCGAGCCCGATCTGCTTGCCGAAGCCGCGGCGAACCTGCTCGACAACGCGCTCAAGTACGCCCCCGAAGGGGGCGTCGTCACCCTGCGCACCGGGCGGCGCGACGGGGCGTCCTATCTGCAGGTCGAGGACGACGGGCCCGGGATACCCGACGCCGAGCGCGAGCGGGTGTTCGAGCGCTTCCACCGCGTCAAGGGAACGCCGGGATCCGGCGCGGGCCTCGGACTCGCGATCGTGCGCGAGATCGCCAGGCGCCACGGAGGGCGCATCGACCTCGGCCCGAGCGCGGGCAAGAGCGGGACGAGTATCACCTTGCTATTCCCGGCTATCGAAGTCTAAGCCGGGCTTTCAAGGGCGAGCGGCGCCTGTTTCGCGGCTTCCACGGCGGCCCTCCCGACCGGATGGGAAGCCGTATGATAGTGGAGATGGACACCTCCGACGTGCTGCTCCTCGCCCGCGCCCAGTTCGGGCTGAACATCGGCTTCCACATTCTCTTCCCCAGCCTCACGATCGCGCTCGGCTGGATACTCCTGTACTTCCGCATACGCTACGCGCGCTCGGGCGACCCCGGCTGGCTCGCCACCTACAAGCTGTGGACCAAGGTGTTCGCCCTGTCCTTCGCGATGGGCGTGGTCAGCGGCATCACCATGTCGTTCCAGTTCGGCACCAACTGGCCCGGCTTCATGTTGAAAGTCGGCAATATCGCCGGGCCGCTGCTCGCGTATGAAGTGCTGACCGCGTTCTTCCTGGAGGCGACCTTCCTCGGCATCATGCTGTTCGGCATGAACCGCGTGCCGGGCTGGATGCACGTCTTCGCCTCGGCCATGGTCGCGATCGGCACGACGCTCTCGGCTTTCTGGATCCTCGCTCTCAACTCCTGGATGCAGACGCCCGCCGGGCACGTGGTTCAGGGCGGGCAGATCATCGCCGGCGACTGGTGGCAGGTGCTGTTCAACCCGTCCTTTCCGTTCCGCTTCACCCACATGCTGCTCGCTTCGGGGCTCACCGCCTCCTTCGTGGTAGCGGGCCTGTCGGCCTGGCGCATGCTGCGCGCGCCGGGCGACGCCTCGGCGCGGGCGACGCTGCGCACCGGCCTCGTGCTTGCCGCGGTGCTCGCGCCGGTGCAGGCCCTGGTCGGGGACCAGCACGGGCTCAACACCCTGGAGCACCAGCCGGCGAAGATCGCGGCGATCGAGGCGATCTGGAAGACGGAGAAGAGCGTGCCGCTCGTTCTTTTCGCGATCCCCGACGAGGACCGGCGCCGGAATGACTTCGCCATCGAGATCCCCAAGGGTGCCAGCCTGTTCCTCAAGCACGACGGTGATGCCGAGGTGAGGGGCATCGACGCCTTCTGGCCGGACGCCGCGCCGGTCGCGCCCGTGTTCTTCGCCTTCCGCGCGATGGTCGGCCTGGGCGTGCTGATGCTCGCCGCGGCGTGGGGCGGCGCCTGGGCGACGCGCGGCGGGCGGGTGCCGCCGCGCCGGATGCTGTGGGTGCTGTCGGGCTTCACGTTCTCGGGGTGGGCGGCGACCCTGTGCGGCTGGCTCGTCACCGAGATCGGCAGGCAGCCCTGGCTCGTCACCGGGATCCTCCGCACCGCCGACGCGGCGGGCGCGGCGTCGGGAGCGCAGCTCGGAGCGAGCCTGACGGGCTACGTGATCACGTATGCAGCGATGTTCCTCGCCTACCTGGTGGTCCTGACGCACCTCGCGGGCAAGGGAGCCCAGCCATGATCGACCTGCCGCTCGTTTTCGCCGCGCTGATGGGACTCGCGATGCTGATGTACGTCGTGCTCGACGGCTACGATCTGGGCGTGGGCATGCTCATGCCCGCGGCCGACGCGCGCGAGCAGGAGCTGATGGTCTCCTCGATCGGGCCGTTCTGGGACGCGAACGAGACCTGGCTCGTTCTCGGCGTGGGGATCCTGCTCGTCGCCTTTCCTGTCGCGCACGGCACGGTGCTGGGCGCGCTCTACCTGCCGGTCGCGTGGATGCTGATCGGCCTCATGCTCCGCGGGGTCGCGTTCGAGTTCCGCGTCAAGGCCGAAGGATGGCACCGCGAGCTGTGGAACAACCTGTTCTGGTTCGGGTCGTTCCTCGCCTCGTTCGCCCAGGGGTTCATGCTCGGGCGCTACATCACCGGCTTCCACGCGGGCTTCGGCTACACGGTGTTCTCTCTCCTGGTGGGCGCGAGCCTGTGCGGGGGCTACGTGCTGCTCGGCGCCACCTGGCTGATACTCAAGACCCAGGGCGTGCTCCAGGGCAAGGCGATCGCCTGGGCGCGCTGGGGTCTCGCCTGGGTTGCGCTCGCGGTCGCGCTGGTGAGCCTCGCTACGCCTCTGGTGAGCGAGTCGGTGCAGATGAAGTGGTTCGACTTCCCGCGGACGCTCGCGCTGATGCTGCTTCCCGTCGCGACGCTCGGCGCGGGCTGGCGGGTGTGGGCGAGCACCGGCCGCCTGAAGCGCGGAGAGTCGCAGCCCGACTGGGTGCCCTTCGCCGCCGCGGTGACGATCTTCGTGCTTGCCTTCGCGGGCCTCGCCTACAGCCTGTTCCCGTTCGTCATCATCGACCGCATGACGATCTGGGAAGCCGCCGCTCACCCCTCGTCGCTGCGGTTCATGCTCGCGGGCGTGATCGTCGTGCTGCCCTTCCTTGTCGCCTACACGGCCTTCGCCTACCGCGTTTTCCGCGGCAAGGCTCGTCCCGGCCTGTACGAGTAGTCCTGCAAGACTAGCTACGGCAAGGCCTTCTGGTAGTAGCTCTCGTCGATGTATTTCAGGGGGTCGGCGAGATTCTTCTGCGGCTTGGCGAACTCGCTGCGCAGCTTGAGCACGGTGCGGCAGCCGTCGAGGTCGATTTTCGCCTTCTTCTGGAAGCCCTCGTTCGCGGCGAACATGACCTCGTAGGCCTTCTGCGCGGCAGGGCGCGGGGCGCTCGGGATGTGCTTGGCGTAGATCGCGACCGCCTCGTCCCGGTTCGCCGGATCCTGCAGCCAGTCCATCGCCGCCGCGTAGGCGCGGATGAACGCGACCAGCTCCTCGCCGTGCCTGGCCGCCCACGCGCGGCGCGCGAAGCCGACCGAGGCCTGGTAGGGGCCGAAGGTCGCGGTGGTGTCGCCCAGGCGCGTGAATCCCTTCGACTCGGGCAGGATCTCCGAGGGCGAGCTGATCATGGTGCCCGCGATCCGGCCCTCCATGAGCGCCTGCACCCGCGCCGGGGTTCCGCCGAGCTTCTCGATCCGGTAGTCCGACTGGGAGAGGCCGTTCATCGCGGCGAGCTTGTACAGGATGAACGCGAACCCGGTGGTGGCGGCGTCCACGCCGACCGTCTTTCCCTTGAGCGCCGCGTAGGTCTTGATGTCGGGCGAAGTGACGAACCGCAGCGACCCCGAGTAGCCGCCCATGAAGGCGAACAGGTCCGGCTGCGCCGGCAGCTCGGTCTCGCCCTGTCCTTCCTGGTAGGCCACCACGTTGTCGTAGGCGGTCGTGCCGAGGTCGTACTTGCCGGACATCATGTTCCGGATCTGCTCGACCGAGTTCGGCGTGAAGGACAGCTTCACGGCGATGCCGTTCTTCGCGAAGAGGCCCTTCTCCTCGGCAGCCCATACCGGCCAGTTGCCGCCCCCCGGGAAGGCCACGAGCTCGAGTGTCCTGCCGCCTTGCGCGAATGCCGCGCCGGCCGCGACGAGCAGCGCCCCCGCGACCGCGATTCTCGGATCCATGGGTTTCCTCCTCTGAAAGGTCCCGCGACAGTATAGGGGCTCAGCGCGCGCGCGGGTCGAGGGCGTCGCGCAGGCGGTCCGCGGCGAGGTTGACCGCGACCACGGCGAGCAGCAGCGCCACTCCGGGAAAGAAGCTGATCCAGTAGGCGCCCGAGAGCAGATAGTTGAACCCGTTCGCGATGAGCAGCCCGAGCGAGGGCTGGGTGATCGGCAGGCCCAGGCCGAGAAAGGAAAGCGTAGCCTCGAGCGTGATCGCCGCGGCCATCTGCACCGAGGCGAGCACCAGGAGCGGCGGCAGGCAGTTGGGTACCAGGTGGCGGAGGATTATGCGCGAGTCGGGAACGGCGAGCGCGACCGCGGCCTCGACGTATTCCTTCGAGCGCTCGACCAGCGCCGCGGCGCGCGCGGCGCGCGCGTAATACGCCCATTGCACGGCCACGATCGCGGCTACGATCTTGTCCAGGCCCTGCCCGAAGACGGCGAGCAGCACGAGCGCGATCAGGACCGAGGGGAAGGAGAGCTGCAGGTCGGCCAGGCGCATGGCGAGCGCGTCGAGCCAGCCGCCGAACCACGCCGCCGCGAGCCCGATACCCACGCCGATCGCGAAGCCGAGCGCCGTGCTCGCGAGCGCCACGGCCAGGCTCGTGCGCAGCCCGTAGAGAATCGCCGAGAGCATGTCGCGCCCCTGGGCGTCGGTGCCCAGCCAGCGGATCGCGCCCGCCGCCGAGCGCGCGAGGGGCGGCAACCGCGAGTCGGCGAGCTGGAGCTGGGCGAGGTCGTAGGGATCCTGGGGGGAGATCCACGGGGCGAGCGCCGCGGCGAGCAGCAGGGCGGCGAGCAGGATCGCGGGTTTCATGCCTGAGCGTGCAGGCGCAGCCGCGGATCGAGCCAGGAGGCGAGCAGGTCGGCCGCGAGGTTGATGACGACGAACAGCAGGACGACGACGCAGAGGTAGGCGACGATGACGGGACGATCGAGGACGCCAATCGAATCGATGAGGAGCTTGCCCATGCCGGGCCAGGCGAAGATCGACTCGGTGACCACGCCGAACGCGATGATCGAGCCGAACTCGATTCCGGCGACCGTCACGAGCGGGATGAGCATGTTCTTGAGGACGTGCACGCCGATCACGCGCGCCTCGGTCAGGCCCTGCGCGCGCGCGAAGCGCACGTAGTCCTGGAGCAGCGCATCGCGCACCCCGGCGGCAGCGAGCCGCGCCACGAGCGAGAGCCTGAACAGGGCGAGCGTCGCCGCAGGGAGCGCGAGATGGCCTAGGCCTTCCAGCGACAGGAAGCTCACCGGAATCCCGAGCAGATCACGCGTCGGCCCGCGCCCGCTCGAGGGCAGCCAGCCCAGCCCGACCGAGAACACCATGATGAGCAGCAGCCCCACCCAGAAGGTCGGCAGCGAGATGCCGAGGAGGGTGCCGGCGGCGATCGACCTCGCGGCGATCGAACGCGGCCTCAATCCGGCGAGCAGGCCGAGAGGCAGGCCGAGAGCCACCGCGATCAGCATGGCCGCGACCGCGAGCTCGAGCGTCGCCGGCATGCGCTCCGCAACGAGCGCCAGCGCCGGAACGTTGAATGCGAACGAGCTGCCCAGGTCGCCGCGGGCCGCGTTTCCCAGAAACACGAAGTACTGCTCGAAGAGAGGCTTGTCGAGCCCGAGCGCCGCGGTGGCGCGCGCGATCTCAGCCTGGTCGGCCTGGGGGTTGACGAGGATGTCGACGGGATTGCCGATCGCGTAGACGCCGGCGAACACGAGCAGCGACATGAAGAACAGGATGCCGGCAGCTTGTGCGAGGCGGCTGAGGCCGAAGGCGATCATCGACGGTCAGCGGCTCCGCCCCGTGATGCGGAGGAGCTCCTCGCCGAGCGCGAGCGCGGCGTCGGGCCGGTCGAAAAGCCGCGCGCAGCGCGCCGTGATCTGCTCGGACACCGACCTGCGGTATTCCGCGTCCCGGCCCAGCCGCAGCGCGATGTCGACGTACCCCTCGGGAGACCGCGCGACGCAGCACTCCAGCCCGATCTCCTTGTACAGGCCGAGGGTGAAGCGTCCGGGGAGCTGAGCGCCGGGCAGGGTGACGACCGGGACGCCGACGGACAGGGCGTCGCAGCTCGAATTGCAGCCGCCGAAGTGAAACGGGTCGAGGATTACGTCGGCGCAAGCGACGTGCTGCAGGAAATCGCGGTGCGCCGAGCGCGGGATGAAGCGTATCCGGGACGCGAGCGGCCCCAGCGTGCGCTCGAGCCGCCGCAAGAGCTGCTCCTTCACCCCCTCCCGGACGAACTCGAGCAGCACGAGATCCCCTTGCGGGTCGCCTTCGAGGATCGCCTTGACCGGCGGGTCGAAATCCGGATGGAACTTGAAGAGATTCTGCGGGCAGTAGTAGAGGTGCCTGCCCTCGGGCATTCCCAGCTGCGCGCGCGTGCGGCGCGGCCCGTCGAGCGCCGGGCGGCGGTAGCGCGGCATGAAGTAGCCGGGCAGCCGCACGAGCTTTTCCGTGTAGTACTGCTCGCTGCCCGCGGCCTCGATCGCGTCGGCCGACACGTAGTAGTCGACGGTGTCCAGGCCGCTCGTCACCGAATGCCCCCAGGTCACCATCTGGACCGGCGCGAGGCGCCAGAAGGCGAGGAAATAGGTGAGCGGCTCCATGCCGATGTCGGCGAAGAAGGCGACGTCGAGCGCGGCCGACTCGATCGTCTCGCGAACGCGGTCGAGATCGCGCGGCAGCGCGACGTAGCTGTCGGCGCTCCCGCGTATCGCCTCGGCGAGCGCGTCCGGCTGGGGGGCGATGGCGAACACGGTCACCTCGAAGCGCTCGCGCGGGAGGTCGCGGATGAGCCCGAGGGTCGTGCGTCCGACCGAATGCGCGTAGAAGAAGGTCGAGATGAAGCCGACGCGCAGCCGCTTTCCCGCCGGCCGCGGCCGGACCGCACATTCCATCCGGCCCGGGTACACGGTGCGGCAGGCCTGGGCGACCTTTCGCAGCAGGGGTGCGTTGTTGCGGCCGTGGTAGGAGAGGAAGAACGGGGTCGCGCCGACCTCGAATTCTGGGTGCTCGATCCGGGGGGGCTTTGCCTCGATCAGCTCGTCCAGGTCCCGCTCGAGGCCCGCCCGGATCGAGTCGATCTCCGCGGACGACTGCACGACGGTCGGCAGCATGAACGCGCGGCGCAGGCGTCCGGCCGCGCCGGGCCTGGACGCGATATGGCGGGCCATGAGGTCGCGCGCCTCGGCCACGTCGGCGTCCTCGCGGATGACGGCGAGGCAGAGCAGGGCGTCGGCGTGCCCGGGGTCGATTTCGAGGATCCTCCGGTACCAGCGCTCCGCGTCGTGCTGCTCGCCGCAATCGAGCAGCGCCCCTGCGAGCCGCAGCATGGCGCGCGGCCGGCCCGGGTCCGCGGGAGCGAGGCGCTCGAGGGCGCCGGCGAAATGCCGCGCGGCGCCCCGGTGGTCGCCCAGGTCGCGCAGCACCTCGCCGAGCCTCGCGTGCGGAGCCGGGTCGGAGTCGCGCGCCGCGATCGCGGCCTCGAGGTGCCTGACCGCATCCTCGCGCCTGCCCTGGGCGAGCGCGGCTTCGGCTTGCGCGAGAAGCGCGGCGGACTTGCGCGGCGCGAGCAGCCGGTCGAGCAGGCCCATCACGGCGTCCTGACGTCGCGCGCCAGCGTGAACTCGTCGGTGCGCGGCAGGTAGGCGAGCGGCTTTCGCATCGCCCAGGTCGCCATCTGGTGATGCAGGGGGATGACCGCGACGTCGCGCATCGCGACGCGCATCGCTTCCCGGGCGAGAGCCTCGCGCGCTTTCTCGTCCACGGTCGCGAAGGCGCGCTCGAGCAGGCCGTCCACTTTCGGGTTCGAGTAACCCGACCAGTTGAACGCGCCGAAGCCCTTCTTCGGGTCGGCCGTGGCGACGAGCGCGCGCAGCGCCAGGTCTCCCGAGAACGACCCCCAGCCGAGCATCGCGATGCTGAACTCGTGCCTGAATCCCTTCGGCAGGTAGACGTTCATGGGCATCGTCTCGACGCGAGCGCGCACGCCGACCCGCGCCAGCATCTGCGCCACCGCCTGCGCGATCCGCTCGTCGTTGACGTAGCGGTTGTTGGGCGCCGAGAGGGTCGTCGCGAATCCGTCCGGGTAGCCGGCCTGCGCGAGCAGGCGCTTCGCTCCTTCCGGATCGTAGGCGTCGGGCTTGAGATCGGCCGCGTATCCGAACACCGGAGGCGAGACGAGGTTCGAGGCGGGCAGGGCCGCCCCGTCCATCAGGCGCGCGGCGATCGCCTGCCGGTCGATCGCCATCGACAGGGCGCGGCGCACCCGCGGGTCGCGGAAGGGCTTGCCTTCTCGCTGGTCCAAATGGAAGAAGATGGTTCGCCACGAGACCTTCTGCGCCGTCGCGAGCCTCGCGTCCGCCCGGACGCGAGCGAGGTCCGCGGTCGGGACCTGCTCGATGAGGTCGAGGTCTCCCGCGAGCAGCGCCGCCAGCCGCGCCGGGTCGCTGGGCACGATGCGAAGCGTGACCTTGTTCCAGGCGGGAGGCCCGCCCCAGTAGGCGTCGTTGCGCGCGAGCTCGACGCGGTCGCCGCGCGCGAAGCGCACGAAGCGGAAAGGCCCGGTGCCGACCATCGCCTTGCCCGAATCGAAGTCCTCAGGGCGGGCCGAGGCCGCGGCCTTTCTCGACACGATGAAGACCGAGTTGAGATCGTAGGGCACCATCGCGTAGGGCGAGGAGGTCTTGAGCCTGATCGTGTACGGGTCGGGAATGTCCCTGGCGACGATGCGCTGCGTGAACGTGCGCATCTGGCCGTTGGGGACCGCCTGCGTGCGCTCGATCGAGAACGCCACGTCGGCCGCGGTGAACTCGCTCCCGTCGTGGAAGCGCACCCCGCGGCGCAGCCTGAACTCCCAGGTCAGGGGATCGAGCGCTCGCCACGAGACGGCGAGGCCCGGCACGAGGCGCGCGTTCTCGTCGACGTGGGTGAGGGCGTCGAACACGTGCCAGCAGACGTTGACGTTCGGCGCAAGGTTGAGGAAGTGGGGATCCATCGACGTCACGTCGGCCGCGATCCCGATGCGCAATTCGGCCGCGTGCGCGGCCGAGATCCAGAGAGCCGTGGCCGCGAGCAGCGCGCGAAGCATGTGGCGCTACCCGCGGGCGAGGGGCCCGACGACCTGGATCAGCTGGGCGAAGATCTTCGGGTTGCCGCAGACGATGCGGCCCGACGCCATATAGCCGGCGTCGCCGCGGAAATCGCCGACGAGCCCGCCCGCCTCCTGAACCATGAGCGCTCCGGCCGCCATGTCCCAGGGCGAAAGCCCCATCTCCCAGAAGCCGTCGAGCCTTCCCGCGGCGACGTAGGCGATGTCGAGCGCCGCCGCGCCGGCGCGGCGGATCCCCGCGGTGCGCACCGTGATCTCGCGGAACATGGAGAGATACTCGTCGAGCCCGTCGAGGTCGCGGAACGGGAATCCCGTCCCGATGAGAGCCTCGCCGAGCTGCACGCGCTTGGAGACGCGGATACGCCGCTCGTTCAGGTAGGCGCCGCGCCCGCGCGTCGCGGTGAACAACTCGTTCTTGGTCGGGTCGTAGACCACGCCCTGGGCGAGGACGCCCTTGTGCTTCAGGCCGATCGATACCGCGTACTGGGGAAATCCGTGGATGAAGTTGGTGGTGCCATCCAGCGGGTCGATGATCCAGGTGTACTCGGACTCGCCCGCCGACCCGGACGTCGCGCCGGATTCCTCCGCGAGAATCGCGTGATCCGGGTAGGCGCGGTGTAGTATCTCGATGATCGCCGCTTCGGCGGCCTTGTCCACTTCCGTGACGAAATCGTTGTGCCGCTTGCGCGCGACGGACAGCAGCTCGACGTCGCGCGCGGCGCGGTTGATGATCGCGCCTGCGCGCCGGGCGGCTCTGACCGCGATTCCGAGCATCGGGTGCATGGTTCGTCCGGGCGATTCGAAAAGAGCGCGAAAAGAGCGATTGCGGCTAAAGCGGCGAATTCTAGTATGAAAGCGCGCGGACCGTTGTCCAGAATCCGGGTCGTGCTCTCCCGTCCCTCGCATCCGGGCAACGTCGGCGCGGCGGCGCGGGCGATGAAGACGATGGGCCTCGCGCGGCTCTTCCTGGTGCGACCGAGGCGCTTTCCCGATCCGGAGGCGCGGGCGATGGCGAGCGGCGCGCTCGACATTCTGCAGTCGGCGCGCGTGTGCGCGGACCTCGACGAGGCGCTTGCAGGGACGATCTTCTCGGTGGCGATGAGCGCGCGCCCGCGGGAGCTGTCGCACGCGCCGCTCGAGGCCCGCGAGGCGGCGCAGGAAGCCGTCGGAGCGGCGCGGGAAGGCGAGGTCGCGATGGTCTTCGGCAACGAGACGGTGGGCCTGTCGAACGCGGATGTCCTCCGCTGCAGCCGCCTCGCGCGCATCCCGGCGAGCGAGGAGTACGCCTCGCTCAACCTCTCGCAGGCGGTGCAGGTGATGGCCTACGAATTGCGCATGGCCGCCCGTGCGCCCGCGGCCGCTGCGGCGAAGTCCGATCCGGCGCTGCACGCGGACCTCGAGCAGCTCTACACGCATCTCGAGCGCAGCCTCAGGGCGAGCGGCTTCTTGCACCCGCGCTACCCCCGCAAGCTCATGGAGCGTCTGCGCCGGCTGTTCGCCAAGGCGAGGCTGGAGAAGGTGGAGGTCAACATCCTCCGGGGCATGCTCGCCGCCTGGGACCGTCCCCGCGGCAAATAGTTGACCGATTCACTAAGGTTTCCGATAATTCGGCCATGTTCGCCCGCATCCGCGAAGACATCGCCTGCGTTTTCGACCGCGACCCCGCGGCGCGCTCGACCTGGGAGGTCCTCACCTGCTACCCGGGATTTCACGCGCTGCTGATCCATCGCGTCGCGCACGCCCTCTGGGGCATTAAGTTGCGCTGGCTCGCGCGCTTCACCTCGCATCTGTCGCGGTTCCTCACGGGCATCGAGATCCACCCGGGGGCGAAGATCGGGCGCAGGGCGTTCATCGACCATGGCATGGGCGTGGTGATCGGCGAGACCGCCGAGCTCGGCGACGACTGCACCCTGTATCACGGCGTGACCCTGGGGGGCACGACCTGGAACAAGGGCAAGCGCCATCCCACGCTGGGACGCGGCGTGGTGATCGGGGCCGGCGCGAAGGTGCTCGGGCCGATCACGATCGGCGACGGCGCGCGCATCGGCTCGAACGCCGTGGTGGTGAAGGACGTTCCCGCGGCCGCGACCGCCGTCGGCATCCCGGCGCGCATCATCCTCGACGAGCAGGACAAGACGCGCGAAGAGAAGGCGGCGAAGCTCGGTTTCTCGGCGTATGCGGTCACCTCGAAGGCCGAGGACGATCCCCTCGCCAAGGCGGTTCAGGGACTGCTCGACCACAGCCTCGACCTGGACAAGCGTATCGACCTGATTCTGAAAGAAATAGAAACCCTGAAGGCGGAGAAGGACAGCGCGCTGGCCGCCACCCGTTGGGGGGACCGCAAGGCGGCCGCCAAATAGTTGACCTGATTAGTCGGAATACGTATAGTTGAGCAGTTTTCTCAGGTATTGCGCCTGGAGCCAACAATGAGACTGACTACCAAGGGAAGGTTCGCGGTCACCGCGATGCTCGACCTCGCCATGCACGGCGGGAAGCGTCCTGTGACGCTCGCCGGCATCAGCCAGCGGCAGAGCATCTCGCTTTCGTATCTCGAGCAGCTGTTCGGCAAGCTGCGGCGCCACACGCTGGTCGAGAGCGTGCGCGGCCCGGGCGGGGGCTACACGCTCGCGCGCGATCTCGCGAAGGTGTCCGTCGCCGACATCATCACCGCGGTGGACGAGCCGCTCGACGCGACGCAGTGCGGCGGCAAGGAGAACTGCCAAGAAGAGCGGCGCTGCATGACGCACGAGCTGTGGGCGACGCTCAACGACAAGATGTACGAGTACCTCGACTCGGTGAAGCTCTCCGATCTCGTCGCGCAGCAGGCGGCAGGCAAGGAACCCGTCAAGGTGCTCCAGGACCGGCGCGGCAAGGAAGCCGCGGTGGCGTGAGGGCTGGTGCGCGATGAAATTTCCGATATACCTGGACTACTCGGCGACGACGCCGGTCGACCCGCGCGTCGCGCAGAAGATGATCCCGTTCCTTACCGAGCATTTCGGCAACCCGGCGAGCCGCTCCCACGCCTTCGGCTGGGAGGCGGAGGAAGCGGTCGAGGAAGCGCGCGGCCATGTCGCAGCGCTCCTGAACGCGGACCCGAAGGAGATCATCTGGACCTCGGGAGCGACCGAGGGCAACAACCTGGCGATCAAGGGCGCGGCGAATTTCTACAAGACCAAGGGCAAGCACATCATCACCCAGAAGACCGAGCACAAGGCCACGCTTGACACGGTGCGCGAGCTCGAGCGCCAGGGATTCGAGGCGACCTACCTCGACCCCGAGCCGAACGGCATCGTCGACGTGGAGAAGCTCAAGGCAGCGATCCGGCCCGATACGATCCTCGTCTCGATCATGATGGTGAACAACGAGATCGGCGTGATCCAGCCCGTCGCGGAGATCGGCGAGATCTGCCGTGCCAAGGGCATCGTGTTCCACTGCGACGCGGTGCAGGCGGCGGGCAAGATCGACATCGACCTCGCGAAGCTGAAGATCGACCTGCTCACCGTGACGGCGCACAAGGTGTACGGCCCCAAGGGAATCGGGGCGCTGTACGTGCGCCGCAAGCCCCGCGTGCGCATCGAGGCGCAGATCCACGGCGGCGGGCACGAGCGCGGCTTCCGCTCGGGCACGCTCGCCACGCACCAGATCGTCGGCATGGGCGAGGCCTTCCGCCTGGCGAAGCTCGAGATGGCTGCCGAGGGCGAGCGCATCCGCTCCCTGCGTGACAGGCTGCTGAACGGCTTCAAGGACATGGAAGAGGTGTATGTCAACGGTGACATGCAACGGCGCATCCCGGGAAACCTCAACATCAGCTTCAATTTCGTCGAGGGCGAATCGCTGATCATGGCGATCAAGGATATTGCGGTGTCCTCGGGCTCGGCGTGCACCTCGGCAAGCCTCGAGCCCTCGTACGTGCTGCGGGCGCTCGGGCGCTCGGACGAGCTCGCGCACAGCTCGATCCGCTTTACGATCGGCCGTTTCACCACCGAGGAGGAGATCGACTACGCGGTGAAGCTCCTGCGCGCGAAGATCGGCAAGCTGCGCGAACTCTCGCCGTTGTGGGAAATGTACAAAGAAGGCGTGGATTTGAACACGGTGCAGTGGGCCGCACACTAGGAGTCAGACATGGCATACAGCGACAAGGTACTGGACCATTACGAGAACCCGCGCAACGTCGGGTCCTTCGATAAATCCGACGATCAGGTTGGCACCGGCATGGTCGGCGCGCCGGCGTGCGGCGACGTCATGAAGCTCCAGATCAAGGTCAACGAGGCCGGCGTCATCGAGGACGCGCGCTTCAAGACCTACGGCTGCGGCTCGGCGATCGCGTCCTCGTCGCTCGTGACCGAGTGGGTGAAGGGCAAGACGCTCGACGAGGCCGGAACGATCAAGAACACCCAGATCGCCCAGGAACTGGCGCTGCCCCCGGTGAAGATCCACTGCTCGATCCTCGCCGAGGACGCGATCAAGGCGGCGATCGAGGACTACCGCAAGAAGCACGGCGTCGAGCAGCCTGCCGCGATCAAGGCGGCCTGAGGAACGCGATGATCACCCTCACCGAGCGCGCCGCGGCGCACGTCTCCAGCTTCATCGCCAAGCGGGGGAAGGGGGTGGGCTTGCGCCTGGGCGTCCGCACCTCGGGGTGCTCGGGCATGGCCTACAAGCTCGAATACGCCGACAGCGTGAATCCCGACGACCACACCTTCGAGAGCCACGGCGTGAAAGTGCTCGTGGATCCCAAGAGCCTCACGTATCTGGACGGCACCGAGCTCGACTTCGCGCGCGAAGGCCTGAACGAGGGATTCAAGTTCAACAATCCCAACGTCAAGGACCAGTGCGGCTGCGGCGAGAGCTTCAACGTCTGAACCTCGACGAGAACCACTTCCAGCTCTTCGGCGTGCCGGCGCGGTTCGAGCTGGACACAGGCGCGCTGGAGGAACGCTACCGCGAGCTGCAGCGGGAAGTGCATCCCGACCGCTTCGCTGCGGCCTCGCAGGCCGAGCAGCGCATCTCCATGCAGCTCGCTACGCGCGTGAACGAGGCCTACCAGACGCTCAAGTCTCCGCTGAGGCGCGCCGGATATCTCCTGCTCCTCAACGGCGTCGACCCGGAATTCGAGACCAACACGGCGATGCCTCCGGAATTCCTGGCCGATCAGATGGAGAAACGCGAGGCACTGGAGGCCGCTGCGGCGGCCGGCGACCGGGAGGGCATGATCGCGTTCTCGTCCGAGCTCCGGCTCGAGCAGGACGCGCTGCTCGCGAGGATAAGGCGGCAGCTTGACACGTCGGACTGGGCCGAGGCGGCAGCGACGCTGAGGCAGCTCAAGTTCCTCGAGAAGCTCGGCGAGGACATTGCCGCGGCCGAGGAGAGGATGGAGTCCTGATGGCGCTGCTGCAGATCTCCGAACCGGGCCAGTCGCCCGCGCCCCACGAGCGGCGGCTGGCGGTCGGCATCGACCTCGGCACCACCAACTCGCTGGTGGCGACGGTGCGCAACGGCATCGCGGTCGTCCTCAACGACCGCGAGGGGCAGGGCTTGCTGCCATCCATCGTCCGTTATTTCCGCGACGGGCGCACTGCGGTCGGCCGCGAGGCCGAGCGCGAGCAGGCGCGGGATCCCAGGAACACCGTCGTATCGGTCAAGCGGTTCATGGGCCGGGGACTGAAGGACGTGGTGCACGTCGAGAACAGCCCCTACGATTTCGTGGAGTCACCGGGCATGGTCCAGCTGCGCACCGCGGCCGGAGTGAAGAGTCCGGTCGAGGTCTCGGCGGAGATCCTCAAGACCCTGCGAGCGCGCGCCGAGGAGGCGCTGGCCGGGGAGCTTTCCGGGGCGGTGATCACCGTGCCCGCGTATTTCGACGACGCGCAAAGGCAGGCGACCAAGGACGCCGGCCAGCTCGCGGGCCTGAACGTGCTGCGGCTCCTGAACGAGCCGACCGCCGCTGCGATCGCCTACGGCCTGGACAACGCGGCGGAAGGCGTCTACGCGGTGTACGACCTGGGCGGCGGCACGTTCGACATCTCCATACTCAAGCTCTCCCGGGGCGTGTTCGAGGTGATGGCCACCAACGGCGACGCCGCGCTCGGAGGCGACGATTTCGACCAGCGGCTGTTCTGCTGGGTGGTCGAGCGCGCGAAGCTCGCGCCGCTCTCGGCGGAGGACACGCGGCTGCTGCTGGTGAAATCTCGCGAGGCCAAGGAATTTCTCACCGGGCACGGCGAGGCGCGCATCGCGGCGCCGCTGTCGAGCGGCGAGACGGTCGACGTGACCGTGACTCAGCGCGAGTTCCAGGCGATGACGCAGCCGCTGGTCGCCAAGACCCTGGGTCCCACGCGCAAGGCGCTGCGCGACGCGCGCCTCGAGGTCGGTGACGTGAAGGGCGTAGTCATGGTCGGCGGGGCGACGCGCATGCCGCACGTGCAGCGCGCAGTGGGCGAGCTCTTTCGCCAGACGCCGCTCAACAACCTCGACCCCGACAAGGTGGTCGCGCTCGGTGCCGCGATCCAGGCGAACGTGCTCGCGGGCAACCGCGGCGCGGGGGACGACTGGCTCTTGCTCGACGTGATTCCCCTGTCCCTCGGGATCGAGACCATGGGGGGTCTCGCCGAAAAGGTGATTCCGCGCAACTCGACCCTTCCCGTGGCGCGCGCGCAGGAATTCACCACCTTCCGGGACGGACAGACCGCGATGAGCATCCACGTCGTGCAGGGCGAGCGCGAGCTCGTTTCCGACTGCCGCTCGCTCGCGAGGTTCGAGCTCCACGGCATTCCGCCGATGGCGGCGGGCGCTGCGCGCATCCGCGTGACCTTCCAGGTCGACGCCGACGGCCTGCTCGCCGTGTCGGCGCGCGAAGCGACCACCGGCGTGAACGCGGCGGTCGCGGTCAAGCCCTCCTACGGACTCACCGACGCCCAGATCACGCAGATGCTGAAGGATTCCCTCGACCATGCCCGCGGCGACGTGCAGCTCCGCGTGCTCCGGGAGCAGCAGGTCGAGGGCGAGCGCATGATCGAGGCGGTCGAGCACGCGTTGCGCGACGACGCCGACCTGGTCTCGGCGGAGGAGCAGGGCGTGGTGCGCGCGGAGCTCGAGGCGCTGAAGAAGACGCTTTCCTGCAACGATCACCGCACCATCAAGTCGGCGATCGAGCGCGTCAACCGGGTCACGGAGGCCTTTGCCGGCCGCCGCATGGACCGCGCCGTGAAGCGGGCGCTCGCCGGCAGGAAAGTGGAAAGCCTCTAGGCCTGCATGCCGCAGATCATCGTTCTGCCGCACGCGGAGCTGTGCCCGGACGGCGCGGTCGTCGCAGCGAAGACGGGCGTCTCGATCTGCGACAATCTCCTCGAGAACGGCATCGAGATCGAGCACGCCTGCGAGAAGTCCTGCGCGTGCACGACCTGCCACGTGATCGTGCGCGAGGGCTTCGATACGCTCGACCCTTCGGAGGAGGACGAAGACGACATGCTCGACAAGGCGTGGGGTCTCGAAGCGCAGTCGCGGCTGTCCTGCCAGGCGATCGTCAAGGGGAGCGATCTCACGATCGAGATCCCCAAGTACACGATCAACATGGCGAAGGAGGGCGGGAAATGAAGTGGACCGACACCCTGGACATCGCCATCGCGCTCGCGGAGAAGCACGCGGACGTCGATCCGCGCTTTGTGCGGTTCACCGACCTGTTCAAGTGGGTGCAGGAGCTCGACGGTTTCGACGACGTCCCCGACCGCTGCGGGGAGAAGATCCTCGAGGCGATCCAGATGGCCTGGATCGAGGAGGCCGAGTAGGCGGGTTCAGGACGTGCGGCGCACGAAGCGGTAGACGATCCTGCGCTCGAGCGCGGAATCGGGCCGCATCGGCACGCGCGGGTCGGCGGCCAGGCCGATCTCCATGACCTGGCCGGAGTCCGCGGCCGCTGCGCCCTTCTGCGCTTCAGCGAACAGCTGCCTCCGCTCTTCCAGGTTCAGCTCGCGCCCGGTCATCCGCGCGATATCGATTTTCGCGTAGACGTAGATCAGGTTCACCCGGTGATGCATCCAGCGGTCCTTCATTTCGTACTGCGCGACGCGCTCGGCGTCATGGTGCGGGATAGGCTCGACGAGCTCCCCCGGGAAGGCGGAGGGCCGGCAGCCGCAGTTCTCGAGCCTGAGGTAAAGATCGTCGTCCTCTCCGCCCCAGCCGCGCATCGCCTCGTCGAATCCGCCGACGGCGTGAAAGTCTTCAGCAGAACACGCGAATGTTCCCCAAGCGTCGGGCGCGCAAGGCGAGGCCCGGTAGAAGTGACGCGGGCGGAAGTTCTCGCGAAGCCAGGGCGCGAAGCCCGAACGTATCTTGATGTCGGCGTCGACGAAGCACAGGCGCGCGGCGGAGGCGGCCGACGCGCCGAGATTGCGGGCTCGCGAGAGGCAGAAGCCGGGGTCGTCGTCGACCGCCACCACCTTCACCGCGGGGAAATTCTCCTTGACCCAGGCGCGCGTGCCTTGCGGGCAGCCGTAGTCGACCACCACCGTCTCCGCGTCCGCCTGAGCGAGCAGCGGAAGGGTCTGCTTGAGGTACGCGAGCCTGCTCTTGCAGGCTGTGACGAAGCTCAGTTCAGCGGCCATGTAGGGCCGTGAGGATACCACTGCCGGTCCGGTCCGGACCGGCTACAGGTCGGGGATTCACGACTGCGCGTGTCAGGAAATCCCGGCGGCAGAGAAAGTAGAATGCGGCGTTCCCTCCAGGGCTGACGGAGCATGCTACATTCCGAACTTCCAGGGAGGAGGTGACATGAAAGCGAGAGCTGCGCGCCTTGTCTTGGCGATGCTGGCCGGTCTGGCGTCCTGGCAGGTCTGGGGGCAGGTGCCGCAGGGCGAGCGCGTGCGCGGCACCATCGAGAGGCTCGAGGGCAGCGTGCTGGCAGTGAAGACGGCCGACGGTCACGCCATGCGCATCAGGCTGACCGAGGACGCGCGCGTCGTCGGCGTGGTGAAGGCTTCCATGGCCGACATCAAGCCCGGCTCGTTCATCGGCAGCGCGGCCATGCCGCAGCCCGACGGCAGCCAGAAGGCGCTGGAAGTGCACATCTTCCCCGAGGCGATGCGCGGAACAGGGGAGGGCCACCGGCCCTATACCATTCCCAACAGCACCATGACCAACGGCACGGTCGGCAACGCGGTCGCGAGCGTCGGGGGCAACGCAGTGATGCTGAGCTACAAGGGCGGCGAGAAGAAGATCGTCGTTCCTCCGGGTGTCCCTATCGTGCGCTACGAGATCGGCGACAGGAGCGACCTGAAGCCCGGCGCGGCCTTCACCATCCTTTCCGCGGTGAAGAGGCCGGACGGGACCTTCGAGACCAACCGGGTGAACGTCGGGCGCGGCGGCGCCGTCCCTCAGTAGACATGGCCAACAATCTCACCGCGCTCGAGATGCTGCGACAGCAGGCGGCGGCCCGCCCGGCGGCCGACGATCCTGCGAAGCGCCGCGCCCAGGCGAAGCCGGTCATCAACAAGGCGCTGCTTTCGAGCATGCACTACCTCGCCGAGTTTGCGAAGGAGCTGAACGCCATCCATCCGAGTACCGGGGGCCCCTACACGTTCATCTTCCTCAAGCAGGGTCCCCCGATGGTCCTGTCGAGCGCATTCGCCGACTACCGCGCGCGCAAGGTCGACGGCGACGAGGTGTGCGACTACGTCTACCTGAAGTACCAGGCCCGCTACGCACCGCCCGCGACGATGGACGTGACGGGCGCCGATATCGAGCACTGCCGCCGCATGCTGGCGTTCGCTTCCGTCCCGTTCGAGTTCAATCCAACCAGGAAGGACGATTTCGGCCAGGCGGTGAGCGGCACCTATACCCTGTCCACCCCTATTCCCTGCGAGCTGACCCTCCGGGCGGACTATGACGAGCCCGGCGTCCTGGTCGAGCTCCTCAACATAGGAAAGCTCGGAAAAGGGAGTTGCCGGATCGAGCCGGACGCGTTCGACAAGAGCGTGACCGACGAGATCGCGAAATACGCCCTCGCTGCCCAGAACGAGTTCGCCAAGCTCCTCGCCCGCTGAAGGGCTGATCTCGCCGGAGAGCGTGAAACAAAGGAAACAAGAAAGCAGTTCCAGCCGCGTTTGCCGTGGTGCACCATAGCTTTTTTCGAACGCGAGGAAATCCCGGTGGCAGTGGAAGAGTTCGAGGTGGCGAAGGGTGCGATGCTGAGAATAGACGCAGCGGAAGGCGATCGCTTGCGCGTGCGTTTCGGCGACGTCTGGGTGACGCAGCACTCCGACACCAAGGACTACATGCTGCGGGCCGGCGATTCGATGGCGCTGAGCGGGAAGGGCGCGACGCTCGCCGTGGCGTACAAGGCGACCGTGCTCGAGCTGCACCGCAGCCAGCCCGCCGCCCGGGCGCGGCGGCGGCTGCAGTTCTTCAGACGGCCAGCGGCTATTTCTTGAAGAGCCTGGTGAAGAATTTCGATGCCTCGGCCTCGGCCTGCTTGTTTGCTTTCGCGTCGTAGCGCAGGGGCAGGTTGAACTTCTTGCCCATCGCGGTCGCCTCGGGGTTCGTGAAGGCGTGCACCGCGCCGGGATAGGTAATCACCTTGTAGTCGGCGTTGGCGGCCTTGAGGTCGCCCTCGAACTGGACGTACTGCTCCTTCTTGATGAACGGGTCGTCGGCGCCGTTCAGCACCAGGATCTTCGCCTTGACCGAGCCCGGCGCGGGGGCGGGAGTGTTCAAGCCCAGGGAGGCGTGGAAGCCCGCGACGCCGGCGAGATCGGCGCCGGCGCGGGCCATGTTGAGCACCACCGCGCCGCCGAAGCAGTAGCCCACCGCGCCGATGCGCGAGGCGTCGACGCTCGGCTGCTTCGCCAGCTCCGCGCGCGCAGCGTTGAAGCGCGACTCCATCGTCTGTGGAGCCTTCATCACCCCGCCCGACAGCGCGCCCGCGTCCTTGGGGTTGTCGGCGGTCTTGGCGTCGCCGTACATGTCGGCGATGAACGCCGTGTAGCCCTCGCGGGCGAGCCGGCGCGCCTCGTTGTGCATGTGCTTGGTGATGCCCCACCATTCGTGGACGACGATGATCCCGGGCCGCTTGCCCTTCTTGGCGCTGTCGTAGACGACGAAGCCCTTGAGCGTGGTGTCGCCGTCCTTGTAGGTGACGGGCGTCTCCTTGATCGCGGCGAAGGCGGGAGCGGCTAGGGAGAGCGCGAGCAGCGCTCCGAGAAGCTGCGTTTTCATAGGTCTCCTCATGGGGTTAGAGAGTGCGGGGCAATCTACTCCGGGAAGTCGGAAATGGCAACGATCCCCCGGTTGAACGTTCGCAGCTGCCATCGGTCGAACGGGTTCGAGGAGCGCCGATGTTGCGGCGCGCCGTTCCGCCAGCTATGAAGCCGAACAATGCGTGGATCCTGACCCGGTGGGTCGCCGGCGCAACGATCGCGCTCGTCGCCTCGGCCGCCTCGGCCAGCACCGTCAAGATCGGATTCATCAGCACGTACTCGGGGCTGGACGCGAACCTGGGCCCTTACATGGAGCGCGGCATGCGCCTCTACCTGAAGGAGCACCAGAGCGAGCTGCCCCCGGGCGTCAAGATCCAGATCCTGGTGCGGGACGACACCGGGCCCAACCCCGACAAGGCGAAGGAGCTCGCGCGGGAGCTCATCGTGCGGAACAAGGTGGACTTCCTCGCCGGGACGATCTTCACGCCGAACGCGCTCGCGATCGCGCCGCTCGCGACGCAGGCCAAGGTGCCGTTCGTGATCATGAATGCGGGAACGTCGATGATCACGACCCGGTCGCCGTACATCGTGCGACTGTCCTTTACGCTGTGGCAGTCGAGCTACCCGCTCGGCGAGTGGGCGGCCAAGAAATTCAAGACCGCCTACACCCTGGTGAGCGATTACGGTCCGGGCCACGACGCCGAGCAGGGCTTCATTCGCGCGTTCACCAGCGGAGGCGGGAAGGTGATCGGCGGCGTGCGCGTGCCCCTGGAGAATCCGGACTACGCGCCCTACATGCAGCGCGTCAAGGACGCGCATCCCGATGCACTCATGGTCTTCGTCCCGGCGGGCAAGAGCGCCACCGCCGTCATGAGGACTTTCAACGAGCTCGGGCTGCGGCAGGCGGGCGTCAGCCTGATCGGGCCGGGAGACATCACCCCCGACGAGGAGCTGCAAAACATGGGTGATGCGGCGCTCGGAGTCGATACGGTATTCCACTACTCGGCGTCGGCGACCCGGCCCGCGAACGAGGCTTTCGTCGCCGCTTGGAAGAAGGAGTACGGTGCGAACTCGACGCCCGACTTCGTGTCGGTGGGCGGCTGGGACGGCATGGCGGCGATCGTGTACGCGATCCGAGAGCAGGACGGGATGCTCAGGGCGCCGCGCACAATGGAGCTGCTGTCGCATTTCAGCGAGCCCGACAGTCCGCGCGGCCCGATCCACGTCGACCCGCAGACGCGCGACATCGTGCAGAACGAATACCTGCGCGAGGTGCGGCGAGTCGGCGACAAGCTCGAGAACGTCGAGATTGCGACCGTGGCAGAGCAGCTCAAGGATCCGTGGAAGCAGCTCGCGCGGAAATAGCGTTCGCGAACGCGGGGTTCTAGAAGCGGGAGAAGTCGGGCTTGCGTTTCTCCAGGAACGCGCTCAGCGCCTCCTTCGCTTCGCCCGACTCGAGACGCTCGGCGAAAAGGCGGGCTTCTTCCGCCATCTGGTCGGCGATCGTGCCCGTGAGTGGCCGTTTCATCAGCTGCTTCGTAAGGCGCACGGACTCGGGTGGCAGCGCGGCGAGCGCCACGGCGGCGGTGCGCGCGCGCTCGAGCAGCGCTTCCTGCGGCACGATCTCGGTGACGATGCCCGCGGAGAGCGCCTTCTCCGCGGTGAAGGGCGCCCCCAGGAGCAGCAGCTCGGCGGCGCGCTGGAAGCCGGCGGTCATCGGCAGGAGCAGGCTCGAGGCGCCCTCGGGGACGAGGCCGAGCGGCACGAACGGCAACTGGAAGCGGGCGGTCGGGGCGGCGTACACCAGGTCGCAGTGCAGGAGCAGAGTGGTGCCGATGCCGACCGCGGGCCCGCCGACCCCCGCGACGACGGGCTTGGCGACCTTCGACAGCGCCGAGATGAAACGGAGCGCCTGGGAAGCCCCGGTCGGGCCTTCGAGGAAGTCCTTCAGGTCGTTGCCGGCGGTGAAGCAGTCGCGCGCGCCGTGGATCAGGATCGCGCGCACGCCCGGGTCCGACTCCGCGGCAGCGAGCGCATCGGTCATCGCCGCGTACATCGCCGCCGTGAGCGCGTTCTTCTTCTCGATGCGCGCGAGCTCGATCGTCGCGACGCGCTCCCGGGTTTCGGTCTTGATCATGGCCGGTTCAGGCTCGGTCGGATGCCAGTCTACGCCCATTCGGTTCCTATTCGGGTACGTCAGGGGTGCGGCGGACGAAGCGATTCGATCATCGCCCGGAAGTCGTCGGGCGCTTCGCGCTCGAACGACATGCGTTGGCCCGTTCGGGGATGCATGAATCCGAGAATTCGCGCGTGGAGCATCGTTCGCATCGATTCGATCTTTCGACCTGCGTAGTCGCGGACATACACGCGCTCGCCGACCAGGGGATGGCCGAGCTCGGACAGATGGATGCGGATCTGGTGCTGCCGCCCGGTTTCGAGGCGGCACTCGACCAAGGTCGCGCCGTCGAGCGGAGCGATCGGCTTGAGGTGCGTGACCGAGCGCTTCGCCTCGGGCGGAACTCCGCCTCTAGGGCGCCGAAAGTGACCATAGGAACCGCGGATTCCGTCGCCGCGGTCCATGACGAGATGAGTTTCGACACGCTGCGCAGCGACCGCGCCGTGAGCGATCGCTTGGTAGACGCGCTCGATGTCGTGCGCGCGGAACCGCATCGCCAGGATGCGCTTCGCCTCCGCGGTGCGCGCGAACACCATCACGCCGCTCGTGTCCTTGTCGAGCCGGTGAACTACGCCGAGCCCGAGGTCGAAGCCGCGTCCGTGGATGCGACGCAGCAAGGTTCGTGTGCAGTCGACGAGCGTGTCTTTGTCGCGTGGCTCGTAGGCGACGGTCAGCATTCCGGGGGGTTTGTCGACGACGACGACGTCGCGGTCCAGGAAAACGATCGCGCTCTCGGGCAGGACGCCGGTACGGCGCTTCGGCGCGTGCTCGTCGACGACTACCTCTGCGCCGGGAGGAACGCGCAAGGCTGAGTCGAGGCACCGCTGGCCGTTCACCGTCACCCGTCCTTCCGTGCACAGGTCTCGCGCGCGCGACCACGCGGCGCCAGTCTGCCGGCGCACGATTGCGGCGACCGTAGGTCCGACTGCGGGCTCGGGTGGCGTCGTCCTGCGTGCGGCTTGCGCGCGTCGGCGCGTCATTTCCGCCGGTGCGTCGTCGTCACCGACGCCTGGGTTCGCGCAGCGCCGGGTTCAGCTTGTCGATATCGGCTTGAACCTGCTCCCGGCTTCGTTCGTAGACAAGCTCCCGCCCTCTCACGCTCCCGGCGTAGGACAGGCCCATGCGGGTCGGGGTCAGCTCGCACCTGACGTTGTGGATGCCTTCGCCGAGCACGATCTCTATCCGGTCGGCGCGCTTGCTGTAGACCACCACGTCCAGCGTCTGTCCGGTTTCCGTTACGCGTACCTTGATCTTCTCCGGGTCCATCGAATCCTCGACTCTCCTTTGAGCCTCATTTTATCCCCGCCTGCATGAACGATTGCATGAACTGCCGCTGGAAGAGCAGGAATGCGAGGAGCAGCGGCGCGACCGCCATGAGGGTGCCGGCGCTGATCACGCCCCAGTCCACGCCCGACTCGGGCGCGCCAAAGATGGCGAGGCCTACGGTGAGCGGTCGCGTATGCACGGTGTTGGTGACGACCAGCGGCCAGAGGAAGTTGTTCCAGTGGTAGCTCACCGACACCAGGCCGTAGGCGAGGTAGGTCGGGCGCGCGAGCGGCACGTAGACGCGCCAGAGCACGCCGAGGAAGCTGCAGCCTTCCACGCGCGCCGCGTCTTCGAGCTCGCGCGGCACGGTCTTGAAGGTCTGGCGCAGGAGAAAGATTCCGAAGGCGCTCGCCATGTAGGGCAGGCCGATGCCGAGGATGGTATCCACCAGACCCAGGCGGCTCATGATGCGGTAGTTCTCGACGATCAGCACCTCCGGCATGATCAGGAGCTGCACCAGCACGAGGCCGAAGGCGACGTCGCGCCCTGCGAACTCGAACCTCGCGAAGGCGTAACCGGCGAGCGTGCACAGCACCAGCTGCGCCGAGAGGATCATCGTCACCAGCATCACCGTGTTGAGGAAGTGGCGCGCGAAGGGCGCGTAGGCCCAGGCTTTCGTGAAATTGCCCAGCGTGAGCGGCGCGAGCGGATCGAAGCGCGTGGCGAACTCCACAGGGTGGACCGCCGCCCAGAACGCATAGAGGAGCGGCGCGAGCCACAGCAGCGCGAGCAGCCACGCCGCGGCGGTCTCGAGCATCGGTGCCCGTCGGCCGGCGGCGCTCACCGGTAGTGCACCCGCTTCTCGACCAGCTGGAACTGCAGCAGCGCAAGGCCCGCGAGGAGCAGGAGCAGCACCACCGTCAGCGTCGAAGCGTAGGCGGTGTCGAAAAAGCTGAACGCCACCTGGTAGATGTAGTAGAGCAGGAGGCTCGAGGCGTTGTCGGGCCCGCCTTTGGTGAGGATGAAGAGGTGATCCACCAGCTTGAAGGAGTTGATGGTGGCGTTTACCAGGACGAAGAGCGTAGTGGGCATCAGGAGCGGGAAGGTCACGCGGCGGAAGAAGGTCCAGCGCGAGGCGCCCTCGATCCGCGCCGCCTCCTCCAGCTCGGGCGAGAGCAACTGCAGCGCGGCGAGGTAGAAGATCATGAAGAAGCCCGCTTCCTTCCAGATCACCATCGCCATGGTGCAGGCGAGCACGGTGTGGGGGTCGCCGAGCCAGTTGTGGCTGGCCGCGCCGAATTTCGCGCCGATCTGGTCGAGGAGGCCGATCTGCGGCGTGTAGAAGAAGAGCCAGATGTTCGCCACCGCGATCATCGGCAGCACGGTGGGGGTGAAGTACGCCATGCGTACCAGCGCCCGCGCCGGCAGCCGGTCGTTCACCCAGATCGCCATCAGCATGGCGAGCGCGATCGACGTGGGGATGGTGCCGAGCGCGAACCAGAAGTTGTTGCCCAGCACCTGCCAGAAGATCGGGTCGTCGGCGAGCGCGGCGTAGTTGGCGAGGCCCACGAACCGGGAGGGACGCACCACCGTCCCGGTCGAGAACAGGCTGTCCCAAAGCGTCGCCGCCGCCGGGTAGTGCGTGAAACCGACGAGCAGGACCGCGGCCGGCGTGAGCAGCAGCCAGCCGTAGACGTGCTTCATCGCGCGGCCGTCAGCAGCCTCCTAGCGATAGGGCTTGAGCAGTTTCTCGGCTTCGCCTTGAGCCGCCTTGAGCGCCGCGGCCGGCGTCTTCTGGCCGGTGAGCGAGGCCTGGATCGCGTCGTCCAGCAGCTTTCTCACGCGCCCGGTCTGGAAGGTCGAGAGCTCGGCGGTGGCGAACCTGAACTGGTCGCGCGCGACCACGGCCTGCGGGAACCCTTGAGCGTACTCCTTCAGCTTCGGCGTCTCGTAGGCCTCGGGTCGCACGGCGACGTAGCCGGTTGCGATGCTCCAGTCGGCGGCGCGCTCGGGCGAGGTCAGCCATTTGACGAACGCGAGCGAGGCCTTGCGCTCCTCGGGGGTGGTCTTCTTGAAAAGGTAGAAGTTGCCGCCGCCGGTGGGCGAGCCGCGCTGCTTGGAGGCGGGCAGCATCGCGACGCCGAAGGGGAAGGTTGCGCTGGTCTTCACCGCGGTGAGGTTGCCGGTGGTGTGCCACATCATCGCGGTCTTGCCCTCGGTGAACTGCTGGCGCAGCGTGCCCCACTCGACGGTGCCCTCGGGCATGACCTTGTATTTCGCGCCGAGGTCGCGCCAGTACTGCAGCGCGGCGATGACGTCGGGGTGCGCGTAGTTGGTCCGGTTGCCCTCCGGGTTCATGAGGTCGTGGCCGTTCTGGCGCGCGAAGGCCTGGAACATCCAGTACGCATAGCCGGTGGAGGGCACCATCACGCCCCAGCGCGTGACGTTGCCGGAGGCGTCCTTCTTCACGAGCTTCGCGGCCATTCTCTCCATCTCGTTCCAGTTGGCGGGGGCTTTCTCGGGATCGAGCCCGGCCTCCCTGAACGCGTCCTTGTTCCAGTACAGCACGATGGTCGAGCGCTGGAAGGGGATGCCGTAGACCTTGCCCTTGTAGGTGCCGTTCATCATCAGCGAAGGGTAGAAGGCCTTGAGCCAGGCCTTGTCGTCGGCGGTGGCGGCGACCTCGTCCCAGGGCACGATCACGTCCTGCTCGAGCAGCTCGTAGAGGTCGATCGAGTACAGCACCGAGATCTGCGCAGGCTGGCCTGCCTTGAGCGCCGCGAGCGCCTTGATGCGCGCGTCGTCGTAGTTGCCGGCGTAGATCGGGTTGATCTTGACGCCCGGGTTCTCCTTCTCGAAGTCGCGCGCATAGCCGTCGATCACCTTGGTGAGCGGGCCGCCCACCGCGATCGGGTAGTAGAAGGTGAGTTCCACGGCGCTTGCAGGGACGGATCCTGCGAGCAGCGCGGCGAATGCGAGGGTCAAGGCGGTCTTCATGTCTTCTCCTCCTGGGTGCCTGCCATTGATAGCTTCGAAAAGTTACACCATTGCGACGCGCTGCGCCGGCTGCGGCGCATCGGCCTCGCGGACGCCGGTGCCCGCGTCGAAGAGATGAACCGATTCCGGAGCCCAGGCGAGGCGCACCTGAGCCCCTGCGCCCAGCGCGAGCTGCCCGGGGGCGCGGACCAGCAGCGATTCGCTCCCCGCCTGCGCGGTGATCACGGTGTCGGCGCCGTGGTATTCGGCGCTCGTCACCACCGCCGGCACCCCGCTTCTGTCACCCACGATGCGGATGTGCTCCGGCCGCACGCCGAGCGTCAGCCCTGCGCCGCGCCCGGGGAGGACCGCCGCGTCCGGCGCGCCGCGGATCACCGCGCCCTGCGCCCCGTCTTCGAGGGCCACCAGATTCATCGCCGGCGTGCCGATGAAGCGCGCGGCGAAGGTCGTCGCGGGCCTCGCGTAGAGCTCCTCGGGCGAGCCTTCCTGCTCGATGCGTCCCTCGCGCATCAGGATCACGCGGTCGGCCATGCTCATCGCCTCGACCTGGTCGTGCGTTACGTAGACCACCGTCATGCCGAGGCGCTGCTGCAGCGCGCGGATCTCCACGCGCATGCCGTGGCGCAGCTGCGCGTCGAGGTTGGAGAGCGGCTCGTCCATCAGGCAGATCGAATTCTCGGCGATGATCGCGCGCGCGAGAGCGACGCGCTGGCGCTGCCCGCCCGAGAGCTGCTGGGGTTTCCGCTCGAGCTGCTGGGTGAGACCTACCAGCTCCGCGACCCTGGCGAGGCGCCGGTTCCTCTCGGGCTCGGGGAGGCGCCGCACCCTGAGGCCGAACACGATGTTCTCCGCCACCGAAAGGTGGGGGAAGAGCGCGTAGGACTGGAACACCATCGACACGCGGCGCTTGTCCGGGTCGAGGCGCGTGACGTCGCGCCCACCGATGAGAATCCTGCCTTCGGACACGTCCTCGAGGCCGGCGATCAGCCGCAGCACCGTCGACTTGCCGCAGCCCGACGGCCCGAGCAGCACCACGAACTTCCCCGCCTCGGCGCGAAAACTCATCGCGTCGACCGCGCGCACCTGGCCGAAGCTCTTCGAGACCTTATCGAGGACAATCTCCGACATCGCGCTCCTCCCGCGGTGGCCGGCGTGAACGGCGGCGTGTCTATTATGCCCCGCCGGGTGCGTCATGTTCGAGGGACGCAGCCCTAGGCGTAAAGACTCAACGCTCCATCTAGCCCAATATGGTCGAAACAGTAGCTCGCCTTTCCCCGCGCCACCGGCTTCGCGTGATACGCGATGCTGACGCCGGCCTCGCCCATGAATTTGAGGTCGTTCGCTCCGTCCCCGATAGCGATGATCTGCTCCCTCGTCGCTCCGATCTCGTCGCGCGCTGACAGCAGCGCCTCGCGCTTGCCGTCCGCGTTGACGATGCGGCCTTCGAGCTCGCCGGTGAATCTTCCGTTCTTGACGACGAGGGTGTTCGCGCGCACGTAGTCGAGCCCGAGCCGCGCCTTGAGACGGTCGGTGACGTGGGTGAAGCCGCCCGTGACGAGCAGGATCTTCAGGCCGGCCTTCTTCACGCCCGCGATCATCCGCTCGGCGCCGGGGGAGAGTTTCACCCGCTCTGTATACAACTGCTCTAGGGCGCTTTCGGGAAGATCTTTGAGCACCTCGACGCGCCGCCTCAGGCTCTCGTCGTACTCGATCTCGCCGCGCATGGCCTGCGCGGTGACGGCCGCGACCTCGGATTTCCGGCCGGCGAGGTCCGCAAGCTCGTCGATGGTCTCGATGGTGATGAGGGTGGAGTCCATGTCCATCACGAGCAGCCGGAAGTCGGAGAGCTTGCGCGGTGCGGGGACGAAGGCGAAGTCGAGCTTGGCGTTTGCGCAGTACTCGGCGACGCCGTCTTCTCTCTTGTAGTCGTGCAGCCAGAAGGCGTTGTGGCCGCGGTTCTCGATGCGCGACGCGCCCGAGAGCTTGGCGAGCTCTTTCAGATCGGGGGTTTCGACTTCGAGGCCCTGAATGACGAGGTATGCCAAAGGAGATCCTTCGCTTCGCTCAGGATGACAACAACGTCAGAATATTGCGCACCGCGGCAACGCGCTCGGCGAGCTCGCTCGTGACGCGCTCGACGCGCAGCTTGCTCGGTCCGGTGAGCTTCCACTTGTGCTTCTGCACGAGCTTGAGCACCGCCGCCGGGTCGAGGGGAGGGTGGGCCACGAACTGGATCTGGACGGTTTCGGAGGTGGCGTCGATGCGCGCGGCGCCGAGCGGCCTCGCGAGGAGCCGCAGGCGGTGGGATTCGATCAGGGCGCGCGCCGCGGGCGGCAGCTCGCCGAAGCGGTCGACCAGCTCCTCCTGCATCGCCTCGAGGCGCTCCGGCGTGTCGCAGTTGGCGAAGCGCTTGTACAGCACCAGGCGCTCGTGCACGTCGGCGCAGTAGCTCGCGGGCAGGAGCGCCGGGAAGTGCAGGTTGATCTCGGTGGCGACCTCGAAGGGCTGCGACAGGTCCGGCTCCCGCCCGGCCTTGAGCGAGCGCACCGCGTGGTCGAGCATGTCGGCGTAGAGGTTGAATCCGACCTCCTGCATCTCGCCCGACTGCGCCTCGCCCAGCACCTCGCCCGCGCCGCGGATCTCGAGGTCGTGCATCGCGAGGTAGAAGCCCGAGCCCAGCTCTTCCATCATCTGGATCGCCTCCAGCCGCTTCTTCGCCGCGGCCGAGAGCGCGTCCTCGCCCGGCGTGAGCAGGTAGGCGTAGGCCTGATGGTGCGAGCGCCCGACGCGGCCGCGCAGCTGATGCAGCTGCGCGAGGCCGAACTTGTCGGCGCGCTCGATGATGATGGTGTTGGCGGTCGGGATGTCGATGCCGGTCTCGATGATGGTCGAGCAGAGGAGCAGGTTGGTCCGCTGCTGAAGGAAGTCGCGCATCACGCGCTCGAGCTGCCGCTCGCGCATCTGCCCGTGGGCGACCGCGATGCGCGCCTCGGGCAGGAGCTTCTCGAGCTTCTCGCGCATTACCTCGATGGTCGCCACGTCGTTGTGCAGGAAGAAGATCTGGCCGCCGCGCTTGAGTTCGCGCAGGACCGCCTCGCGGATGATCCCGCTCGAGTAGGCGGTGACGAAGGTGCGGATCGAGAGGCGCCGCTCGGGCGCCGTGGCGATCACCGAGAGGTCGCGCAGGCCCTCCAGAGACATCGCCAGCGTCCGTGGGATCGGCGTCGCGGTGAGCGTGAGCACGTCGACCTCGGCGCGCAGGGCCTTCAGCGCCTCCTTCTGGCGCACGCCGAAGCGGTGCTCCTCGTCGACGATCATCAGGCCGAGGCGCTTGAACTTGACGTCCCGCTGAAGGAGCTTGTGCGTGCCGATGGCGATGTCGATCTCCCCGGAAGCGAGCCCGTCTACGGCCGCCTTGGTCTCCTTCCCGCTTCTGAAGCGCGACAGCTCCGCGATCCTCACCGGCCACTCGGCAAAGCGGTCCTTGAAGGTCTGGAAATGCTGCTCGGCGAGGAGCGTGGTGGGCGCAAGCACCGCCACCTGCATGTTGTCGGCGACGGCGACGAAGGCGGCGCGCAGCGCGACCTCCGTCTTGCCGAAGCCGACGTCGCCGCACACCAGGCGGTCCATGGGGCGGCCGCCCTTCATGCTCTCGATCGTCGCTGCGATCGCCGCGGCCTGGTCGGGCGTCTCCTCGAAGCCGAAGCCTTCCGCGAAGGCGTCGCAGTCGTGCTGGTTCAGGCGGAAGGCGTGCCCCTTGCGGGTGGCGCGCCGGGCATAGACGTCAAGGAGCTCCGCGGCGGTATCGCGCACCATTCGCGCCGCCTTGCGCTTCGCGCGCTCCCAGGCATCCCCGCCCAGCTTGTGCAGCGGCGCCTGCTCGGGCGGTCCGCCCGAATAGCGCGCAATCGAGTGCAGCTGCGCCACCGGCACATAGAGCTTGTTCTCCTCGGCGTATTCGATCAGCAGAAATTCCGCCGGGCCGTCGCCGAGGTCGAGATCGACCAGCCCACGGTAGCGGCCGATGCCGTGCTGCACGTGCACTACGGGGTCGCCGGCGCGCAGCTCCGAGAGATCGCGCAGCATCCCCTCGACCGAGCTGACGGCCTTCCGGTCGCGGGCGCGCGAGCGCGCGGTTCCGGTGTAAAGCTCGGACTCGGTGATGAAGGCGAGGCCCTCGGCTTCAAGCACGAAGCCGTTGAGGAGCGGCGCAACTCCGAGCGCGAAGCGCGAGCCCGAGCGGCGGAACTCCTCGAAGCCCCCCGCCGGGTCGGGCTTCAGTCCGTATTCGGCGAGGTGCTGCGCGAGCGTCTCGCGCCGGCCGGGCGATTCGGCGAGGAGCAGCACGCGGTGAGGCGTCGAAGCGAGGAAGGCCTTGAGGCGGTGGAGAGGATCCGCCGCGCGCCGCTCCACCGCGAGCTCCGGCAACCCCGCCGCGCCGGCGGACTCGAGCGCGGAGCGCGGGAAATCCCTCGCCCGAGCGAAGAAGTCCTCGGCGGCGAGGAAGATATCTGCGGGAGGGAGCAGCGGTCGCGTGCGGTCGCCCGCAAGCAGCCGGTGGCGGTCCTGGGCGTCGCGCCAGAACTCGGTGATCGCCTCGTGCACCTGCCCGTGCATGCAGACCGTGGTGGCCTTCGGCAGGTAATCGAAGATCGTCGCGGCGCTTTCGAAGAATAGAGGGAGGTAATATTCGATCCCTGCGGGCGCGACGCCGTTGCTCACGTCCTTATAGACGCGGCTCCTCGACGGGTCCCCCTCGAAGGCGTCGCGAAAGCGGCTGCGGAAGCGGTTGCGCCCGGCCTCGTCCATCGGAAACTCGCGGGCGGGCAGCAGCCGGATTTCAGGCACCTTGTAGAGAGAGCGCTGGGAGTCGGCGTCGAAGGCGCGGATCGACTCGATCTCCTCGTCAAGGAGGTCGAGGCGGTAAGGGAGCGCGCTGCCCATGGGAAAGAGGTCGACGAGACCGCCCCGCACGCAGTACTCCCCGGGCGCCACCACTTGCGTGACGTGGCTGTAGCCGGCGAGCGCGAGCTGCGCGCGCAGCGCGGCGAGATCGAGCGCCTCGTCCTGCTTGAGAAAGAAGCTGTGCGCGGCCAGATACGAAGGCGGCCCGAGGCGTGTAAGCGCGGTCGTGGTCGGAACGAGCGCGACGTCGAAGTCCTCGCGCAGGATCCGGTACAGAGTCGCGAGGCGCTCCGACACCAGATCTTGGTGCGGCGAGAACTGATCGTAGGGCAGCGTCTCCCAGTCGGGCAGGAGCAGGACGGCGAGCTGCGGCGCGAACCAGGCGATCTCGTCTTTGAGGCGCTGCGCCTCTGTTGCCTTCGCGCAGAAGACGAGCACGGGTCGCGAGGCCAGCGCGACGCGCGCGAGGACGAGCGCGTCGCTCGAGCCCTGGGGACGAGCGCCGGCCTCGCCGCGTCGCGATTCGGGGGGGAGGACAGCGGTCATCTCGTGCAAGCCGCTATAATTGTAGCGTGTCGAATCCCTTCCGATTTCAGTGACTTCCAGATTTTTCGGCCTCGTTCCCGCCGCCGGCTCGGGCTCCCGCTTCGGGGTCGCCGGGCCGAAGCAATATTCCCCTCTCGCGGGAAAGACCGTGCTCTTCCACGCGATCGAGCGCCTGCTCGCCGCGCCGCAGGTGGAGGTGGTGTTCGTCGTGCTCGCCACCGCCGACGGCGAGTTCCGCAAGCACGACTGGGCAGGGTTCGGCGAGCGCATCGCGCCGCTCTATTGCGGCGGAGCGACCCGCCGGGAAAGCGTGCTGAACGGGCTCGTCGCGGCCGCGAGCGCGGTAGACCCCAACGACTGGATCCTGGTGCACGACGCGGCGCGGCCCTGCTTGGGCGGCGCCGAGCTCGCGCGCCTGATCGACGGCGCCGGGCGCGACGAGGTCGGGGGGATCCTCGCGATTCCGGTCTCCGATACGCTGAAGCGCTCCGACGACGAGCGGCGCATCGTCGAGACCGAACCGCGCGACCACTTGTGGCAGGCGCAGACGCCGCAGATGTTCCGCCACGGCATGCTGCTCAAGGCGCTGCGGGACGCGGTGCACGTGACCGACGAGGCCGCGGCGATCGAGGCGCTCGGCTATCGGCCGAAGCTGGTCGAGGGAAGCACCGAGAACCTGAAGATCACCTTTGCGTCCGACCTGCGCGTCGCCGAGGGCATCCTGCGGGAGCGCGCGGCGTGAGGGTGGGACAGGGCTTCGACGTGCACGCGCTCGTGAAGGGCCGCAGCCTCGTCGTCGGCGGCGTGACGATCCCGTTCGAAATGGGCCTGGCCGGCCACTCCGACGCCGACGTGCTGATCCACGCGGTGTGCGACGCGCTGCTCGGCGCCGCGGCGCTCGGCGACATCGGGACGCATTTCCCGGACACCGATCCGAAGTATCAGGGCGCCGACAGCCGCGCGCTGCTGCGCCAGGTCGCCGCCAGGGTGCGCGGCGCCGGCTTCGCCATCGCGAACATCGACGCAACCATTCTCGCGGAGGCGCCGGCCATGGCCCCACACATCGGCGCGATGATCTCCAACCTCGCCGCCGATCTCGGCATGCCCGCGGACCGGGTCAGCGTCAAGGCCAAGACCGCGGAGCGTCTGGGCGCCATCGGCCGCGGCGAGGGCATCGCCGCCGAGGCGATCGCGCTGCTCGAGTGAATGAGGCTTTTCTTCGCGCTGTGGCCGCCTGAGGCAGTGCGCGCCCAGCTTGCGCGGTGGTCGCGCGAACTTCGGGCGCTGTGCGGCGGCCGGCCGACGCCCGTCGAGAATCTCCACCTGACGGTCGCGTTCCTCGGCTCCGTCGCCCGCGTGGCCGAGGTCGAGCGTGCGGCGAGGGAGGTCGCGGTGCGCCGGGCCACGCTGCTCCTCGATCGGGCCGGATTCTGGAAGCACAACCGCATCGTCTGGGCCGGGACGTCGCTTGCGCCGGCCGGGGTCGAGCAATTCGCCCGCGACCTGCGCGGGGTGCTTGCGCGACACGAGATCGGATTCGACGCGAAGCCTTTCGCGACGCACGTCACGCTGCTGCGCGACGCGCGCGAGCCGCAGTCGATGCCCGCGCTCGAGCCGATCGCCTGGGAAGTCGACGGATTCGCCCTCGTGCGCTCGCAGCCTGGCGCAGGCGGCAGTCGCTACGAGGCCGTGGCCACCTGGACCGCGGCGGCCTAGATTCTCAGAAAGCGAAGCTCACGCCGCCGAGGAAGCCCGACCCCCCGACCTTGATCTTCTGGTTGGCGCCGTCTTGGGTGGTCGAGTTGAGGTACTTGTATTCGAGGTACAGTCCGACGCTTTCGAACCTCAGGTCCAGGCCCACCATCCCCTGGTATGCGGGGCCGCTCGACTTTCCCGTGAGGTCGCCGGCGAACTTCGCCGCGGCGACTCCGACTCCGCCGCCGACGTAAGGATGGAACACGCCCGAATCCCCGCCGAAGTAGTACTTCCCGTTGACCGCGGTCAGCAGCACGGTCTGGGTTCCCGTGAAGGTCGTCCCCTGTGCGGCCAGGTCGTTCTTGTAGTACAGGAATTCGAGGCCCACGGCAAAGCCGTCCGCGTGGCGCAGCTCGGTCTCGAAGCCGGCGACCGGCTTTGAGCTCTTGTCGTAGGAAGTCTGCAGCCCGCCTATCGTCTGGCTCGTCGAGGCGAGCTTGAACGCGCCCATCTTGGCGATAACCGCGACTCGCCACTTGCTGGCTTCTCCCTCCGGAGGCGGGGGAGGCTCCCGCGGCGTCACCGTCCGAGGCGCCGGCGACGGCGGGGGAACCGCTTGGGCCTGGCGCGGCGGCGGCGCCTGTGCGGGAGGACGTGCACCTGGCGTGGGCGGCCGCAGAACGGCCGGGGCCCGTGCAGCAGCGGCGCCCGCCGCGGCGGGGCGGCTTTGCGCCAGGACGCGGCGCGCCGACGCTTCGGTCATTTCACGCATGTCGACGCGCACGGGGCTGAGTCCTGGCACGGCTTCGATCAGGACGTAGGAAGTCTGGCCGGCCCTCGTCTGGATCGCGAGCGTAGTCAGGATCCGGTCGCCGGCGCGCAGAAAGGTCCGGCCGGGATTGACCACGACGTTCACGAATTCGCCGTTGCCGATGTCTCCGAGCCGCTCGGCGTTGGCGATCAATGGCACCCGCGCGGCCACCGCCTGCCTGTCGGCGCGATACAGGACAACAAGGGCTTTGCCGGGCGGCGGGGTCTGGGCGCACGCGTCGAGGGTTTCCAGGAGGCCGCCGGCCGCGGCGAGCGCAAGAATCCCTGTCCACAGAGAAGCGCGCGATAGACTCAGGTGTGGCTCTCCCTCATTTCCCGCTTGTTCTTGTCGCCTTCTTCGATTGGCGGGATCTGCGCGAGCGCCCCGGGCGCGGCGACAGTACATGCGCGGCGAGCATTTTCCGCATGTGATTTCCCTTTCGAATGCGAAGTGTACCCGAGACCGCCGGCGCGGCGACATCGGGCTCTAGGTCACGGGGAGGCGGATGTCCGCGAGCAGGCCGCCCCCGGGGCGCGGGAGCAGCTCGAGAGTGCCGCGGTGCGCGCGCACTACGCGCTCGACGATGGCGAGGCCGAGTCCCGCCCCCCCTTTGTCGCTGCGGGCGACCTCCAGACGCGTGAAAGGCCGCTTGAGGCGCTCGACCTCCGATGCGGGAATGCCCGGGCCGCGGTCGGCCACCTGCAGGAGTACGCCGTGGTCCTCGGGACGCACGGAGACGCTGACCTCCTTCGCGCCGTACCGCAGCGCGTTGTCGACGAGGTTCATCACCACCCGCCTCATCGCCATCGTCTGCAGCGGCAGCTCGGGCGACGGCAGGAGCTCGGTCGCCACGGACCTTCCGTGCCGCCGGTAGTGCTCGGCGACCTCGGCGGCGATCGCCGTCAGGTCGGCGCGCTGCATGGGCTCGCCTCCGTCGGTCCTGGCGAAATCGAGAAACTGGTTGACGATGCGGTCCATCTCCTCGATGTCGGCGGTCATGCCGTCCCTGAGCAGGGGATCGGCGCCGCTCATCTCCACGCCGAGGCGCAGGCGCGAAAGCGGCGTGCGCAAGTCGTGGGACACGCCGGCGAGGATCAGCGCGCGGTCGGCGTCCAGGCGGGCGAGATCCCTCGACATTTCGTTGAATGCTCGCGAGAGCGTGCGGATCTCCTCCGGACCGGATTCGGCGAGCGGCTCCGGCGTCTTGCCTTTGCCGATGGCGTCGGCCGCGTGCGCCAGCGCCCGCAGCGGGCGGTTGAGGCGCGAGACCAGCACGTAGGCCGCCACGAGCGAAAGGGCAAGCGCGAGCGCGCCCCAGCCCAGCCAGCGCAGCGCGATCTGGCGCTCGATGCGCTCGCGCGGGACGCGCACCCAGTACTCGTCGTCGTCGATGAAGAAGCTCACCCAGAGGCCGGCCTTGCCCTCGCGCTCGACGGCGAAGCGCGTGTCCTCCCCCAGCTGTCGGCGGATCAGCTCGCCGACCAGCTTGAGCAGGGGCCGCTCGGACTCGACGACGCGCTCGCCCGGCTCCGCCGTGTACACCTGGATGCCCTCGCGCTCGGCGAGATCGGACAGCAGCTCGCGCCGCAGCTCGGGCTGCGAGCTGATGAGCGCCACGCGGGTGAGGTTGACGATGCTGACCAGGTTCTGCGAGATCTGCCGGGCGCGAGGCTCGATCTCGTACGCGCGGAAGATCTCGAACCAGCCCACGGTGGTCGCAAGCACCAGCGCGGCGAGCAGCAGAAACGTGCGCCAGAGCAGCGACTTCGGCCACAACCTCATTGAGGCGCGCCGTCCGGCACGAACACGTAGCCGAAGCCCCACACGGTCTGGATGTACGCGGGGTGCCCCGGATCCTTCTCGACGAGCTTGCGCAGGCGCGAGACCTGGACGTCGATCGAGCGGTCGAAGACCTCGTACTCCCGGCCGCGCGCGAGCTCCATCAGCTTGTCGCGCGAAAGGGGCGTGCGCGGGTTCGTGACCAGCACCTTGAGCAGCGCGAACTCACCGGTGGTGAGTGAGATCGACTGGCCGTCGCGGTCGAGCGTGCGAGTGGCGAGGTTCACCGTCATGTTGCCGAAGCTGACCTTCTCGGGCTCGACCGCCGGAGCGCCCGGGGGCAGCGGCGCTGCGCGCCGTCGCAGCACGGCGTTGATGCGCGCGACCAGCTCGCGCGGGTTGAAGGGCTTGGGCAGGTAGTCGTCTGCGCCCATCTCCAGGCCGACGATGCGGTCGACGTCCTCGCCCTTGGCGGTGAGCATGATGATGGGAACGGCGTTCTTCCCGCCGCGCAGCCGCCGGCAGATCGACAGCCCGTCCTCGCCAGGAAGCATCAGGTCGAGCACCAGGAGGTCGACGCGCTCGCGCGAGAGCAGCTTGTCCATGGCCGCCGCGTCGGAGACGGTGTGCACGGCGAAGCCCTGCTCGCTGAGATACCTTTGGAGCAGGTCGCGCAGGCGCAAATCGTCGTCGACGACCAGGATTCTTGTCTTGGGCTCGGTCATCGGCGTATCGTAACCCG
>DATJYC010000044.1:0-18764 GCA_035499735.1 Burkholderiales bacterium | reverse complement strand
CAAGGGGACCGAGATGGTGATGCCCGGGGACAACGTGAAGATGACGGTGAGCCTGATTGCGCCCATCGCGATGGAGCAGGGCTTGCGCTTTGCCATCCGCGAGGGCGGCAAGACCGTCGGCGCCGGCGTCGTCGCCAAGGTCATTGAATAGCGATTGAGTGAAGGCGGATCGAGATACAGGCCAATAGCTCAACTGGCAGAGCGTCGGTCTCCAAAACCGAAGGTTGGGGGTTCGATTCCCTCTTGGCCTGCCAAGACACGACAAGCAAGCGGATGGCGGACAAAATCAAGGCGGCGATAGCGGTGCTGTTGCTGATAGCGGGCATCGCGGGCTTCTATTTCCTGTCGGAAAGCCCGATGGTCCTGCGCGTGGCCTGCGTGCTCGCGGGGCTCGCCGCGGGCGCCGCGGTGGGCTGGACGACAGCGCCGGGCAAGGAGTTCTTCGTATTCGCCCAGGAGGCCGTGGTCGAGACGAAGAAGGTGGTGTGGCCGACGCGCAAGGAATCGCTGCAGACCGCTGCGGCCGTGTTCGGATTCGTGGTGGCGATGGCGGTGTTTCTCTGGATCACCGACAAGAGCCTTGAATACCTCATGTACGACCTGCTTCTCGGATGGAAGAAGTAACCATGACGATGCGTTGGTACGTGGTTCACGCCTACTCGGGCTTCGAGAAATCGGTGCAGAAGGCGCTGCTCGACCGGATCAACCGCGCCGGGATGCAGGAGAAGTTCGGCAAGATCCTGGTCCCGACCGAGGAAGTCGTCGAGATGAAGGGCGGGCAGAAGAACATCTCCGAGCGCAAGTTCTTTCCCGGCTACGTGCTCGTCGAGATGGACATGACCGACGACGCGTGGCACCTCGTGAAGAACACGCCCAAGGTCACGGGGTTCGTGGGCGGGGCACACGGCAGAAAGCCCCCGCCCATCAGCGAGAAGGAAGTGAAGAACATCCTGCAGCAGATGCAGGAGGGCGTGGAAAAGCCCAAGCCCAAGGTCCTGTTCGAGATCGGCGAAGCGGTGCGGGTGAGGGAAGGCCCGTTCACCGATTTCCACGGCACGGTCGAGGACGTCAACTACGACAAGTCGAAGCTGCGGGTGTCGGTGACGATCTTCGGGCGGGCTACGCCGGTCGAGCTCGAGTTCGGGCAGGTGGAGAAGGCGTAGCGGTCGTATGCAGGAATCGGGGAGAGATGCCCTCAGTTTCGTCTGGGCGTCTCGTTCGGACCCGTCAATATAGGAGCGTATCGTGGCGAAGAAAGTAGTCGGATTCATCAAGCTTCAGGTGCCAGCGGGCAAGGCCAATCCCAGCCCGCCGGTCGGGCCGGCGCTCGGGCAGCGCGGCCTGAACATCATGGAGTTCTGCAAGGCGTTCAACGCGCAGACCCAGAAGGTCGAGCCGGGCCTGATGCTGCCGGTCGTGATCACGGCCTACCAGGACAAGAGCTTCAGCTTCGTCATCAAGACCCCGCCGGCGACGGTGCTGATCAAGAAAGCCGCCGGGATCGAGTCGGGCAGCAAGACGCCCCACACCGACAAGGTGGGCAAGATCACCCGCGCCCAGGCCGAGGAGATCGCGAAGGCCAAGATGCCCGACCTGACGGCGGCGGACCTGGACGCGGCCGTCCGCACGATCGCGGGCAGCGCGCGCTCGATGGGCGTCACGGTGGAGGGCGTGAAATGAAGAACAAGCTCCCGAAGCGCAAGCAGGGCTGGGACAAGCTGCGCGAGCACAACAGGAACTATCCCGTGGCCGAGGCCCTGAAGATGATCAAGCAGGCGGCTACCGCCAAGTTCGACGAGGCGGTCGACGTCGCGATCAACCTCGGGATCGACGCATCCAAGTCCGACCAGACCGTGCGCGGCTCGGTGGTGCTGCCGGCGGGCACCGGAAAGAAGGTGCGCATCGCGGTGTTCGCCCAGGGCGACAAGGCGAAGGCGGCCAAGGACGCGGGCGCCGACATCGTCGGCATGGAAGATCTCGCCGAGAGCATCAAGGGCGGGAAGATCGATTTCGACGTCGTGATCGCGAGCCCGGATACGATGCGCGTGGTCGGACAGCTCGGCCAGATCCTGGGGCCGCGCGGCCTCATGCCCAACCCGAAGGTGGGGACGGTGACGCCCGATGTAGCGGCGGCTGTCAAGAACGCGCGCGCCGGGCAGGTGCAGTACCGCGCCGACAAGGCCGGCATCGTCCAATGCTCGATCGGGCGCGCTTCGTTCACGCCCGAGCAGCTGCGCGACAACCTCGTCGCGCTGATCGACGCGGTGAACAAGTCGAAGCCCTCCAACGTCAAGGGCATCTACCTGCGCAAGGTGTCCGTGTGCTCGACCATGGGGCCGGGCGTGCGGGTGGACGTGGCGAGCCTGGGTGCCGGTGGAGGCGCACAGCATTGATGAGGATTCATGGAACTTTGGGCCAACGCGCGGCCAGCAGGGCGCGCGGTGGGGCATCAAAGACCGTAGGAGCCGAAAGGCTTAATCGGAAGGAGCGGCGCGAAACATCTTCCCGTCCTACGCAGATGGCGAACCCCAGCAACAGGTCATGCCTGAATGCAAGGTCGCCGTGGGCGCCGCGAGTCATCGTCGACTGGCGGCTTTTATAAATGGAGGTAGACCTTGGGTCTCGATCTTGACAAGAAAAAGGCGGTAGTCGCCGAAGTCTCCGCGCAGCTGGCGAAGGCGAAGGCGATCGTCGTCGCAGAGTACCGTGGTCTGGAAGTGGGCCGCATGACCGAACTGAGGGCGAAAGCCCGAAAGTCGGGCGTGTACCTGCGCGTTCTCAAGAACACTCTTGCGCGCCGCGCCGTGGAAGGCACGCCGTTCGCCGGGCTGTCCCAGCACATGAAGGGACCGCTCGTCTACGGCATCTCGCCCGACGCGGTGGCGACGGCAAAGGTGCTCAACGAGTTCGCCAAAGCGAACGAGAAGCTCGTGATCCGCGCGGGCGCGATGGAGAACGCGGTGATTTCCCCCAAGGAAGTCACGGCGTTGGCGTCGCTGCCCTCGCGCGAGGAGCTGCTCGCGAAGCTGCTCGGCACGATGCAGGCCCCGATCGCCAAGCTTGCCCGGACGCTGAACGAGGTGCCCGCGCGGTTCGTGCGCACCCTCGCCGCCGTCCGCGACAAGAAGCAGGCGGCCGGCGCCTAGCGCTTCCGGCGCACGTGTATTTGGACCAGCAAGGAACATTGATTCAGGAGAAAACGAAATGGCGGTAGCAAAGGCTGAAATCCTCGATGCGATCTCCAACATGTCGGTGCTGGAGCTTTCGCTGCTGATCAAGGATCTGGAAGACAAGTTCGGGGTGTCCGCAGCGGCCACGGCCGTCGCGGTGGCGGCCCCGGCGGGCGGCGGTGGCGGCGGTGCCGCGGCTGCCGAGGAGAAGACCGAGTTCACCGTGACGCTGACTGCGTTCGGAGAGAACAAGGTGAACGTGATCAAGGCGGTCCGCGAAGTCACCGGCCTTGGCCTCAAGGAGGCCAAGGACCTGGTCGACGGCGCGCCCAAGCCCGTGAAGGAAGGCGTGAACAAGGCCGACGCCGAGGCGATCGTAAAGAAGCTGATCGACGCCGGCGCGAAGGCGGAATACAAGTAAGTGATTCGGGCAATGCCCGCCCTGGTGGCGGTGTTTTGAAAGTGCAGGCGGGAGCGGGACGAACCTTCGGGTTCGCCCGCTGTCACCTGTCCTCTGGCTTCGACATGGAGCGTCCATGACCACTGCCGTAACCTATTCCTCGACCGAGAAGAAACGGATCCGCAAGAGCTTCGCCAAACGGGCGAGCGTGCTGAACGTACCGTTCCTCCTCGCGACCCAGCTTGAGTCCTACACCGCTTTCCTCCAGGCTGGCGTCGCGGCCGAGCGGCGCAAGAACGAAGGCCTCCAGGCCGCGTTCACCTCGATCTTCCCGATCTCCAGCCACTCGGGCAACGCGCGGCTGGAGTTTGTGAGCTACCAGCTCGGCGAGCCGCCCTTCGATGTCAAGGAGTGCCAGCAGCGCGGGCTCACCTTCGCCTCGCCGCTGCGCGCCAAGGTGCGCCTCACGATCATGGACAAGGAGGCGGCCAAGCCGACCGTCAAGGAGGTCAAGGAGCAGGAAGTCTACATGGGCGAGATTCCACTCATGACGCTCACGGGCTCGTTCATCATCAACGGGACCGAGCGCGTCATCGTCAGCCAGCTCCACCGCTCGCCGGGCGTGTTCTTCGAGCACGACCGAGGCAAGACTCACTCCTCCGGAAAGCTGCTATTCTCGGCTCGCATCATTCCCTACCGGGGCTCGTGGCTCGACTTCGAGTACGACCCCAAGGACTACCTCTATTTCCGCGTTGACCGCCGGCGCAAGATGCCGGTGACCATCCTGCTCAAGGCGATCGGCATGACGCCCGAGCAGATCCTCGCCGCGTTCTACGACTTCGACACCTTCCACGTGTCGAAGAGCGGCAACCAGTTCGAGCTCGTACCCGAGCGCCTGCGCGGCGAGGTCGCGCGCTTCGACTTCGTCGACAAGGCGGGCAAGACGATCGTGCAGAAGGACAAGCGCATCACCGGCAAGCACATCCGCGACCTGGAGGCCGCCGGGATGAAGCGCATGGCCGTGCCGAACGAGTTCCTGGTCGGGCGCACGCTCGCGCACAGCGTCGTCAACAAGGAGACCGGCGAGATCCTCGCCAACGCCAACGACGAGATCACCGATACCCTGCTTGCGAAGCTCGCCGAGGCCGGGATCGATTCGATCAGAACCGTGTACACGAACGATCTCGACCAGGGCGCGTACATCTCGCAGACCCTCAAGACCGACGAGACCGCCGATCAGTCGGCGGCGCGCGTCGCGATCTACCGCATGATGCGCCCGGGCGAGCCGCCCACGGAGGACGCGGTCGAGACGCTCTTCAACGGCTTGTTCTACTCGGAGGACCGATACGACCTGTCCGCGGTGGGCCGCATGAAATTCAACCGGCGCGCCTATCCCGAGAAGATCGAGGACAAGACGCCGGGGTGGCTGCGCCGCTTCTACGCCCGCACGGGCAACCAGGGCACGCAGGGCGCGGGAACGCTCTCGAACGACGACATCCTCGCCGTAGTGGGGATCCTCGTCGAGCTGCGCAACGGCCGCGGAGAGATCGACGACATCGACCACCTCGGCAACCGCCGGGTGCGCTCGGTGGGCGAGCTGGCCGAGAACCAGTTCCGCGCCGGCTTGGTGCGCGTCGAGCGCGCCGTCAAGGAGCGCCTGTCGCAGGCGGAATCCGAGAACCTGATGCCGCACGACCTGATCAACGCGAAGCCTATTTCGGCGGCGATCAAGGAGTTCTTCGGGTCGAGCCAGCTGTCGCAGTTCATGGATCAGACGAATCCGCTCTCGGAGATCACGCACAAGCGCCGCGTCTCTGCGCTCGGGCCGGGCGGCCTGACTCGGGAAAGAGCAGGATTTGAAGTGCGCGACGTGCACCCAACCCACTACGGCCGCGTCTGCCCGATCGAGACGCCGGAAGGTCCGAACATCGGCCTGATCAACTCGCTCGCCCTGTACGCGCGCACCAACCAGTACGGCTTCCTCGAGACGCCCTACCGCAAGGTGAACAACGGCAAGGTCACCAACGAGATCGATTTTCTGTCGGCGATCGAGGAGGGCAACTTCGTTGTCGCGCAGGCGAACGCCCAGATCGACAAGAACGGGAAGCTCGTCGACGGCCTGGTGTCGTGCCGCTTCAAGAACGAGTTCACGCTCGCGACCGCCGACCGCGTTCAGTACATGGACGTGGCGCCGTCGCAGATCGTCTCGGTGGCGGCCTCGCTCATCCCCTTCCTCGAGCACGACGACGCCAACCGCGCCCTGATGGGCTCCAACATGCAGCGCCAGGCCGTGCCCTGCCTGCGGCCGGAGAAGCCGCTCGTCGGCACCGGGATCGAGCGCACCGTGGCGGTCGACTCCGGCACCGCCGTGCAGGCGGTGCGCGGCGGCGTGGTCGACTACGTCGACGCGAGCCGCATCGTCGTGCGGGTGAACGACGACGAGACCGCTCCCGGCGACGTCGGCGTGGACATCTACAACCTGGTGAAGTACACGCGCTCCAACCAGAACACAAACATCAACCAGACGCCGCTGGTGAAGCCCGGCGAGCGCATCGCCAAGGGCGACGTGGTCGCCGACGGCGCGTCCACCGACATGGGCGAGCTCGCGCTGGGCCAGAACATGCTGGTCGCGTTCATGCCCTGGAACGGGTTCAACTTCGAGGACTCGATCCTGATCTCCGAGCGCGTGGTGGCCGACGACCGCTATACCTCGATCCACATCGAGGAGCTGACAGTTGTCGCGCGCGACACCAAGCTCGGGCCCGAGGAGATCACGCGCGACATCTCGAATCTGTCCGAGGGCCAGCTGGCCAGGCTTGACGAGTCCGGTATCGTATACATCGGAGCGGAAGTGGAAGCGGGCGACGTCCTGGTGGGCAAGGTGACGCCCAAGGGCGAGACCCAGCTCACCCCGGAGGAGAAGCTCCTGCGCGCGATCTTCGGCGAGAAGGCCTCCGACGTGAAGGACACCTCGCTGCGTGTGCCCTCGGGCATCTCCGGTACCGTCATCGACGTGCAGGTGTTCACGCGAGAGGGCATCGAGCGCGACAAGCGCGCGACGCAGATCATCGACGAGGAGCTCAAGCGCTACAGGAAGGACCTCAACGACCAGCTGCGCATTGTCGAGACCGACGCCTTCGAGCGTATCGAGCGCCTCCTGATCGGCAAGACGGCGAACAAGGGTCCGAAGAAGCTGGTGAAGGGCACCAAGATCACCAAGGCTTATCTGGACACCGTCGAGCGCCACGACTGGTTCGAGATCAGCTTAGCCAGCGAGGAGTCCGCGCAGCAGATGGAGGCCCTCAAGGAAAGCCTCGCCCAGACGCGCGTCAGGTTCGACGCCGCTTTCGAGGCGAAGAAGAAGAAGCTCACGCAGGGCGACGAGCTGCCGCCCGGCGTGCAGAAGATGGTGAAGGTGTACGTCGCGGTGAAGCGGCGTCTGCAGCCTGGCGACAAGATGGCGGGGCGTCACGGGAACAAGGGCGTGATCTCCAAGATCGTGCCGGTCGAGGACATGCCGTGCATGGCCGACGGCACGCCGGTGGACGTCGTGCTGAATCCGCTTGGCGTGCCCTCGCGGATGAACGTGGGGCAGATCCTCGAGACGCACCTCGGCTGGGCCGCGAAGGGCATAGGGCTGAAGATCGGCGAGATGCTCAAGGCGCAGGCCAGGGCCGCGGAGATGCGCAAGTTCCTGACCAGGATCTACGGCCAGGGCGGCAAGCCCGAGGACATCGGCGAGCTTTCCGACGACGACGTGATGACGCTGGCGGCGAACCTGAAGGAGGGCGTGCCGTTCGCGACGCCCGTGTTTGACGGGGCCTCCGAGGGCGAGATCAAGGACATGCTCGAGACCGCGGGGCTGCCGCGCACCGGGCAGGTGAGCCTGTACGACGGTCGCACCGGCGACCCCTTCGACCGGCAGGTCACGGTCGGCTTCATGCACATGCTGAAGCTGCACCACCTCGTCGACGACAAGATGCACGCGCGTTCGACCGGGCCGTACTCGCTCGTCACTCAGCAGCCGCTCGGCGGGAAGGCGCAGTTCGGCGGCCAGCGTTTCGGCGAGATGGAAGTCTGGGCGCTCGAGGCCTACGGCGCGTCGTACACGCTGCAGGAAATGCTCACGGTCAAGTCCGACGACATCAACGGGCGCACCAAGGTGTACGAGAACATCGTCAAGGGCGACCACAAGATCGACGCGGGGATGCCGGAGTCCTTCAACGTTCTGGTGAAGGAAATCCGGTCTCTGGGCATCGACATCGACCTGGAGCGGTTCTGAGAGCCACGGAAAAGGTTTCCTGAGGAGTCATAGATGAAAGCACTGCTCGATTTGTTCAAGCAGGTTACGCAGGAAGAAGAGTTCGACGCGATAAAGATCGGCATCGCCTCGCCGGAGAAGATCCGCTCGTGGTCCTACGGCGAGGTGAAGAAGCCCGAGACCATCAACTACCGCACCTTCAAGCCGGAACGGGACGGCCTTTTCTGCGCCAAGATCTTCGGACCGATCAAGGACTACGAGTGCCTTTGCGGCAAGTACAAGCGCCTGAAGCACCGCGGCGTGATCTGCGAGAAGTGCGGTGTCGAGGTGACGCTGGCGAAGGTGCGCCGCGAGCGCATGGGCCACATTGAGCTCGCGAGCCCGGTCGCGCACATCTGGTTCCTGAAGAGCCTGCCCAGCCGCCTGGGCCTCGTGCTCGACATGACGCTGCGCGATATCGAGCGCGTGCTCTACTTCGAAGCCTACGTCGTCACCGACGCCGGCATGGTCAACGACGAGAAGATCAAGCGCGCCAAGCTCCTGTCGGAAGAGGACTACCTCGCGAAGATCGAGGAGCACGGCGACGACTTCTCGGCGAGCATGGGCGCGGAAGGCATCCGCGAGCTGCTGCGCGGGATCAACCTGAACGAGCAGATCGAGACCCTCAGGAAGGAGCTGGAGGCCACGGGCTCGGACACCAAGATCAAGAAGCTCGCCAAGCGCCTGAAGGTGCTCGAGGGCTTCCAGAAGTCCGGGATCAAGCCCGACTGGATGATCATGGAAGTGCTGCCGGTGCTGCCGCCGGAGCTCCGCCCGCTCGTGCCCCTGGACGGGGGGCGCTTCGCGACCTCCGACCTGAACGACCTGTACCGCCGGGTCATCAACCGCAACAACCGCCTGAAGCGGCTGCTCGAGCTGAAGGCGCCCGAGATCATCGTGCGCAACGAGAAGCGCATGCTGCAGGAGGCGGTGGACTCGCTGCTCGACAACGGCCGCCGCGGCAAGGCCATGACCGGCGCCAACAAGCGCCCGCTCAAGAGCCTCGCAGACATGATCAAGGGCAAAGGGGGGCGCTTCCGGCAAAATCTGCTCGGCAAGCGCGTCGACTACTCCGGCCGCTCGGTCATCGTCGTCGGACCGCAGCTCAAGCTGCACCAGTGCGGCCTGCCGAAGAAGATGGCGCTCGAGCTCTTCAAGCCGTTCATCTTCAACAAGCTCGAGATGCAGGGCATCGCCACGACCATCAAGGCCGCCAAGCGCGAGGTCGAGGCCGAGACGCCCGTGGTCTGGGACATCCTCGAGGAGGTCATCCGCGAGCACCCGGTGATGCTGAACCGCGCGCCCACGCTGCACCGCCTCGGCATCCAGGCGTTCGAGCCGGTGCTGATCGAGGGCAAGGCGATCCAGCTGCACCCGCTCGTCTGCGCGGCGTTCAACGCCGACTTCGACGGCGACCAGATGGCGGTGCACGTGCCGCTGTCGCTCGAGGCGCAGATGGAGGCGCGGACGCTGATGCTCGCGTCGAACAACATCCTCTCGCCCGCCAACGGCGATCCGATCATCGTGCCTTCACAGGACATCGTGCTCGGCCTGTACTACGCGACGCGCGAGCGCATCAACGCCCAGGGCGAAGCGATGGTCTTCTCCGACGTGTCCGAAGTGGCGCGCGCCTACGACTCCGGGAAGATCGAGCTGCACGCGGGCATCACGGTGCGCATCCGCGAGGCCGAGTTCGGCGCAAACGGCGAGAAGGTCGAGAAGCTGGTCCGCCACCGCACCACGGTGGGCCGCGCTCTGCTCTCCGAGATCCTTCCGGTCGGGCTTCCCTATGATCTGATCAACAAGGCGCTGAAGAAGAAGGAGATCTCCAAGCTCATCAACGCGTCGTTCCGTCGCTGCGGGCTGCGCGAGACGGTGATTTTCGCCGACAGGCTGATGCAGGCCGGGTTCGGCTTCGCCACGCGTGCCGGCATCTCGATCTGCGTCGACGACATGCTCGTTCCCGCGCAGAAGCACGACCTCATCGCCGCGGCCGAGGGCGAGGTGAAGGAGATCGAGTCGCAGTACACCTCGGGTCTCGTGACCGTAGGGGAGCGCTACAACAAGGTGGTGGACATCTGGGGGCGCGCCGGCGACCAGGTCGGCAAGGCCATGATGGACCAGCTCTCCACGCAGGAAGTGACCGACCGCAAGGGCCAGAAGGTGAAGCAGGAGTCGTTCAATTCCATCTACATGATGGCCGACTCCGGGGCGCGGGGCTCCGCCGCCCAGATCCGCCAGCTCGCCGGCATGCGCGGACTCATGGCCAAGCCCGACGGCTCGATCATCGAGACGCCGATCACCGCGAACTTCCGCGAGGGGCTGAACGTGCTGCAGTACTTCATCTCCACGCACGGTGCGCGCAAGGGCCTGGCCGATACGGCCCTGAAGACGGCCAACTCGGGTTACCTCACGCGCCGTCTCGTCGACGTGACTCAGGATCTCGTGGTGACCGAGGACGATTGTCATACCACGAATGGCGTTGCCATGAAGGCGCTGGTCGAGGGGGGCGAAGTGGTCGAAGCGCTGCGCGAGCGCATCCTCGGCCGGGTCACCGCTTCCGACATCCTGCATCCGGAAACGCAGGAAGTGCTGTACAACGCCGGAACGCTGCTCAACGAGGACGAGGTCGATGCGATCGAGTCTCTCGGCATCGACGAGGTCAAGGTGCGCACCCCGCTGACCTGCGACACGCGCTGGGGCCTGTGCGCGGCCTGCTACGGGCGTGATCTCGCGCGCGGCTCGTCGGTCAACGTCGGCGAGGCGATCGGAGTGATTGCCGCGCAGTCGATCGGCGAGCCCGGGACCCAGCTCACGATGCGGACTTTCCACATCGGCGGCGCGGCTTCCCGCGCCGCAGTGGCGAGCCAGGTCGAGGCGAAGTCGAACGGCACGGTGCGCTTCACGCCGCAGATCCGCTACGTGACCAACCCCAAGGGGGAGAAGGTCGTGATCTCGCGCACGGGCGAGGTGCTGGTGACCGACGACAACGGACGCGAGCGCGAGCGCCACAAGGTGCCCTACGGCGCGACGCTTCTCGCCGCCGACGGCAAGGCCGTCAAGGCGGGGCAGACGCTCGCGACGTGGGACCCGCACACGCGGCCGATCATCACGGAGCACGGCGGCGTCGTGCGCTTCGAGCACATCGAGGAGGGTGTGACGGTCGCGAAGCAGATCGACGAGGTGACGGGCCTGTCGACGCTGGTGGTCATCGACCCCAAGCGCCGCGCGGCGGCGGGCAAGGGTCTTCGCCCGCAGGTGAAGCTGCTCAACGAGGCGGGCGAGGAGATCAAGATCGCCGGCACCGACCACCCGATCACCATCACCTTCCAGGTGGGCTCACTCATCACGGTGAAGGACGGGCAGCAGGTGCAGGTCGGCGAGGTGCTCGCGCGCGTTCCGCAGGAGACCTCCAAGACCCGCGACATCACGGGCGGCCTGCCGCGCGTAGCCGAGCTCTTCGAGGCACGGAGCCCGAAGGATGCGGGGCTCCTGGCGGAAATCACCGGGACGGTGTCGTTCGGCAAGGACACCAAGGGCAAGCAGCGCCTGGTGATCACCGACCTCGAAAGCGTCTCGCACGAGTACCTGATCCCGAAGGACAAGCACGTCATGGCGCACGACGGCCAGGTCGTCAACAAGGGCGAGATCATCGTCGACGGCCCGGTCGACCCGCATGACATCCTGCGCCTGCAGGGCGTCGAGGCGCTGGCGCGCTACGTGACCGACGAGGTCCAGGACGTGTACCGCCTCCAGGGCGTGCGCATCAACGACAAGCACATCGAGGTTATCGTGCGTCAGATGCTGCGTCGCGTGCAGGTCGAGGATCCGGGCGACACACGCTTCATTCCGGGCGAGCAGGTCGAGCGAGCGGACGTGCTTGAGGAGAACGAGAAGGTGCAGGGCGAAGGCAAGAAGCCCGCGACCTACAGCTACATGCTGCTCGGCATCACCAAGGCGTCGCTGTCGACCGACTCGTTCATCTCCGCGGCCTCGTTCCAGGAGACGACGCGCGTGCTCACCGAAGCGGCGATCATGGGCAAGAAGGACGATCTGCGCGGCCTCAAGGAGAACGTCATCGTCGGCCGGCTCATCCCGGCGGGGACGGGTCTCGCGTACCACAGCGCGCGCAAGAACGTGCCGCCCGCCCAGCTGTTCGAGGAAAGCGCGCCCGCCGCGGAGACGGAGGCGCCTGCCCACACCGAGAACGCCTGAGCGAATCCGCAGACAGGCTGATCGCCGAGGGTAACCGCGCCGAGCAGGAAGGCCGGCTGCGCGAGGCGTGCGAGCGCTACCGCGCGGCGGTCGGCGCCGCGCCAGGTTACGCGAGGGCGCACCTCAATCTCGGCATCGGCCTGGAGGCCCTGGGCGAAGCCGACGCCGCGATCCGGTCGTACGAAAGCGCGCTCGGGAGCGATCCGCGCAACGCGTACGCGCTCTACAATCTCGGCAAGCTGCTGTACACGCGCGGCGAGATCGACAAGGCCGGGCAGCTCCTCGCACGCGCGCTGGAGAGCAAGCCGGACTTCCCGGAGGCGAGCGTCGTCCTCGCCGAGATCTGCGATTCGCGCGGCGATCATGCCGCCGCGGTCGCCCATCTCGAGTCAGCCCTGAGGCAGCGGCCGGACTACGCCGGCGCCGCGCACAACCTGGCGCTGGCTCTCGGCAAGCTCGGAGATCGCCTGTCGGAGCGCGGCGAAGGCCACGAGGCGGAGCTGCGGTATCGAGCGGCCCTCCAGCTCGCCCCGGACCGCCTGGACCTGCTCTTTTCCCTGGCGGGGCTGCTCGCTGCGCAGGCCAGGCTGCAGGAGGCCGCCGCGCTCTACCAGAGAGCCCTCGAGCTGAAGCCGGATTTTCCGCGCGCCCTGTGCAATCTGGGAGGCGTGTTCCAGATGCAGGGGCGCATCGCCGATGCGGTCGCGTGCTATGAAAAGGCCATCGCGCTCGACCCGGGCATCGCGGAGGCACACTACAATCTGGGCAACCTGCTCCGGGATCAGGGCAGGGCGAGGGAAAGCCTGGATTCCTACCGCAAGGCGATTTCCCTGCGGCCCGGCTTCGCGGAAGCGCGCTGGGCCTTGGCCATGGCCCAGATCCCCGTCGTCTACGAGGACGATCGTCAGCCGAAGAAATGCCGCGATGCTTTCGCCGCCGAGCTCGGCAAACTGGAGTCCTGGTTCGCCGAGCCCGACTCGGCGTCCGGGGCCGGCGCCGTCGGAGTGGCCCAGCCGTTCTACCTCGCATACCAGGAAGAGGACAACCGCGACCTGCTGAAGCAGTACGGCGAGCTGTGCGTCCGGCTGATGCGCGGCTGGTTCGAAGCGCAGAAGCTCGCGCTCCCTGCGCGGAAGCGCGGCGATGCGGCGCTCCGCGTCGGCGTCGTCTCGCAGTATTTCCACTCGCACCCTGTCTGGAGCGCGATCGTGAAGGGCTGGTTTCGACACCTGCATCCGGAGCGCTTCCGGCTGCACGCGTTCTATCTGGGCGTGGTCGAGGATGCCGAGACGGAATTCGCCCGCTCGCGCGCCGCGCACTTCGAGCAGGGCGCGCGCGGGCTGCGGCAATGGGCGGAGGCCATCATCGGCCAGCGGCCCGATGTCCTCGTCTATCCCGAAATCGGCATGGATCCCACCGCACTGAAGCTGGCGAGCCTGCGGCTCGCGCCAGTCCAGGTGACGAGCTGGGGGCATCCGGAGACTTCCGGGCTGCCGACCATCGACTGTTTTCTCTCGGCGGAGGGCCTGGAGCCGCAGGGCGCCCAGGCGCACTACACCGAGCGGCTCGTCACCCTTCCACGCCTGGGCTGCTGCTACGAGCCGTTGCGCGTCGCCCCGGTCGCCCCCGACCTCGCGCGCTTGGGCATCGACGCGGCGAAGCCCGTCATCGTCTGCGCCGGGGTGCCCTTCAAGTACGCGCCCCAGCACGACTGGATCCTCGCCGAGATCGCGAAGAGGACCGGCGCCTGCCGGTTCGTTTTCTTCGTTCACCGCGTCGCCGACACTTCGGGAACGCTTCGAAGGCGCCTCGGCGCAGCGTTCGCGCGCCAGGGGCTGGACCTGGATCGGTTCGCGGTCTTCCTGCCGTGGCAGGAAGCGGCGTCCTTCCACGGATTGATGGCGTGCGCCGATGCCTATCTCGACACCATCGGGTTTTCCGGCTTCAATACCGCGATGCAGGCGCTCGAGTGTGGTCTCCCCGTCGTCGCCTGGGAAGGACGCTTCCTGCGGGGGCGGCTGGCGAGCGGAATTCTGAGGGCTATTGGGCTCGACGAGCTCGTTGCGGCAAGCGCGGAGGCGTACGTCGAGCTGGCGGTCCGGCTGTGTCGTGACGCGCAGTACCGCGAGGACATCCGCGAGCGGATTGCGCTCCGCCGCGGGCACCTCTACGAGGACGTCGATGTGATCCGCGGCATGGAGCGTTTCCTCGAATCTGCGGCCCGCTCGGGCGGGCCCGCCGCATGAGCGCCGGCCCGAAGGCCGGCTGAGCCTAGGCCCGCTTGCGCTCGCCGGCGGTCGCGGCGGGACGGGCAGGACGGCCGCGCAGGTATTGCCTGGGGATCCGGGACTCCGCGCCGAGCTCGAGCGCCGCGTGCCATGCCCAGCGGGGGTCCCAGAGAAAGCCCCGCGCGAGCGCGACCATGTCGGCCTTTCCTTCGGCCACGATGCTCTCGGCGTGCCTTGCCTCGGTGATGAGCCCGATCGCGATCGTGGTGATGCCGACGTCCTTGCGAATGCGCTCGGCGAACGGCACCTGGTATCCCGGTCCCGTCTGGATGGACTGGTGCTTCACCAGTCCCCCGCTCGAAGCGTCGATCCAGTCGCAGCCGAGCTTCTTCAGCTCGTGCGCGAATTGCACCGTCTGCTCCAGGTCCCAGCCGTCCTGGGCCCAGTCGGTGCAGGAGACTCGCATGCCCAGGGGCCTGTCCTCGGGCCATTCGGCGCGCACCGCGGAGAAGACCTCCAGGGGGAAGCGCATGCGGTTCGCGAGCGATCCCCCGTATTCGTCCGAGCGGCGGTTGGAAAGCGGCGACAGGAACTGGTGCAGCAGATAGCCGTGCGCGCCGTGGAGCTCGATGGCGTCGAATCCCAGGCGCCGCACGCGACGCGTCGCGTCGACAAATTTCGCGACGATCGCCTTGATCTCCGCGAGAGTGAGCGCTCGCGGGACGAGCTCGCCCTCCCCCATGGCGACCGCGGAAGGCGCGACGGGCTGCCAGCCCCCTTCGGACGGACCGAGCGCCCTGCCGGAATCCCAAGGCGGGGCCGTGGAGGCCTTGCGCCCGGCGTGCCCGAGCTGGATTCCGAGCTTCGCCTGGCCGTACTCGCGGCAGTGGGCGACCATGCGCCGCAGCGCCGCCTCGTTCTCCTCCGAGTACAGTCCCGAGCAACAAGGCGTGATCCGGCCTATCGGCTCCACGTCGGTCATCTCGAAGCACAACAGGGCGGCCCCCGAGTTCGCGAGCATGCCCAGGTGGGCGAGGTGCCAGTCGGTCATGCTGCCCTCGACCGCGGAGTACTGGCACATCGGGGACACCATGACGCGGTTCTCGAGCGCGAGCCCGCGGAGGCGAATCGGTTTGAACAATGCGCTTGTCATACTGGGGCGTCGGAATCGGGCTCCATGCTACCGGAATGAGCGATAACTTGTTGACCATGGATCGATTTTTCAGCTAAAATCTGCGGTCTTTGTATTCCGCGGGGCGGCCGTTTCTCGCAGACGGGCCGTCCCGGTTTTTTCTGGGACCGAAATAATGCCCACAATCAACCAGTTGGTGCGCAACGCGCGCATTCGCTTGCCCGCCAAGAGCAAGGTGCCCGCGCTCGCCGGCTCGCCGCAGAAGCGCGGCGTGTGCACGCGCGTGTACACCACGACGCCGAAGAAGCCGAACTCGGCGTTGCGCAAGGTTGCCAAGGTACGGCTCACCAACGGCTTCGAGGTAATCAGCTACATCGGCGGCGAAGGCCACAACCTGCAGGAGCACTCCGTGGTTCTGATCCGCGGCGGTCGCGTAAAGGACCTTCCGGGCGTGCGTTACCACATCGTGCGCGGCAGCCTCGACACGCAAGGCGTCAAGGACCGCAAGCAGGGCCGCTCCAAGTACGGCGCCAAGAAGCCCAAGGCCGCGTAAGGAACCGCGATGCCACGACGCAGAGAAGTTCCCAAGCGCGAGATTCTTCCCGACCCGAAATACGGCAACGCCGACGTCGCGAAGTTCGTCAACGTGCTCATGACGCGCGGCAAGAAATCGGTCGCCGAGCACATCGTCTACCACGCGTTCGACACCATCAAGACCAAGACCGGAAAGGATCCGCTCGAGGTGTTCAGCCAGGCGGTGCAGAACGTGAAGCCGATGGTCGAGGTGAAGAGCCGGCGCGTCGGCGGCGCGAACTACCAGGTGCCCGTCGAAGTGCGCCCGGTGCGCCGCGCCGCCCTGTCGATGCGCTGGATCCGCGAGGCAGCCCAGAAGCGCGGCGAGAAGTCGATGGACGCCCGCCTGGCGGGCGAGCTGATGGAAGCGGCCGAGGGGCGCGGCGGCGCGATGAAGAAGCGCGAAGAAGTGCACCGCATGGCCGAGGCCAACAAGGCCTTCGCCCACTACCGGTTCTAGGGTTCAAGGTGCTGCAAGTGGCCCGCAAGACTCCCATCGACCGCTATCGCAACATCGGCATCAGCGCGCACATCGATGCCGGCAAGACCACGACCACCGAGCGCATCCTGTTCTACACCGGCGTGTCGCACAAGATGGGCGAGGTGCACGACGGCGCGACCGTCATGGACTGGATGGAGCAGGAGCGCGAGCGCGGCATCACCATCACGTCCGCAGCGACGACCTGCTTCTGGAAGGGGATGGACCAGAACTATCCCGAGCACCGCATCAACATCATCGACACGCCCGGCCACGTCGACTTCACGATCGAGGTCGAGCGCTCGATGCGCGTGCTCGACGGCGCATGCATGGTGTACGACGCGGTCGCGGGCGTGCAGCCGCAGTCCGAAACCGTGTGGCGCCAGGCGAACAAGTACGGCGTGCCGCGGCTCGCGTTCATCAACAAGATGGACCGTCAGGGCGCCGATTTCTTCAAGTCCTACGGACACATCAAGACGCGCCTCAAGGGCAACCCCGTGCCGATTCAGATCCCCATCGGCGCAGAGGAGAAGTTCGAGGGCGTCATCGACCTGGTGCGCATGAAGGCGATCTACTGGGACGATTCGACACAGGGAATGAAGTTCGAGATGCGCGACATTCCGGCGAACCTGCTCGAGCAGGCCAAGGAGTGGCGCGAGAAGATGATCGAGGCCGCGGCCGAAGCCGACGACGACCTCACGCACAAGTACCTCGAGGGCCACACGCTCTCGAACGAGGACATCAAGCGCGGCTTGCGCGCGCGCACCATCAAGAACCAGATCGTGCCGATGCTGTGCGGCACCGCGTTCAAGAACAAGGGCGTCCAGGCGATGCTCGACGCCGTGATCGACTACCTGCCCTCGCCGGTCGACATCCCGCCGGTGAAAGGGCAGGACGACGACGGCAAGCCCGACGCGCGCAAGGCCGGCGACGAGGAGCCGTTCTCGGCCCTCGCGTTCAAGATCATGACCGACCCCTTCGTCGGCCAGCTCACGTTCTTCCGCGTCTATTCCGGCGTGCTGAACTCCGGCGACACCGTCTACACCTCGGTGCGCGGCCGCAAGGAGCGCATCGGGCGCCTGCTGCAGATGCACGCGAACCAGCGCGACGAGATCAAGGAAGTGCGTGCGGGCGACATCGCCGCTGCGGTGGGCCTGAAGGACGTGACCACGGGCGAGACCCTGTGCGACCCCAGCAAGGTCATCGTCCTGGAGAAGATGATTTTCCCCGACCCGGTGATCCACGTCGCGGTCGAGCCCAAGACCAAGGCGGACCAGGAGAAGATGGGCGTGGCGCTGCACCGGCTGGCGCAGGAGGATCCGTCCTTCCGCGTGCGCACCGACGAGGAGTCTGGGCAGACGATCATCTCGGGCATGGGCGAGCTGCACCTCGAGATCATCGTCGACCGCATGAAGCGCGAGTTCGGCGTGGAAGCGAACGTCGGTGCCCCGCAGGTGGCCTACCGCGAGACGATGCGCAAGGTCGTCGAGCAGGAGGGCAAGTTCATCCGCCAGTCGGGCGGCCGCGGCCAGTACGGCCACGTGTGGCTGAAGATCGAGCCTCAAGCTCCCGGCAAAGGCTACGAATTTGTCGACGGCATCAAGGGCGGCCGCGTGCCGAAGGAATACATCCCCGCGGTCAGGAAGGGCATCGACGAGGCGCTGCAGGACGGCGTGCTTGCCGGCTTCCCGGTGGTCGACGTGAAGGCGACGCTCTTCGACGGCTCGTATCACGAGGTCGATTCGAACGAGAACGCGTTCAAGATGGCGGCGATCTTCGCCTTCAAGGACGGCATGCGCAAGGCGACTCCGGTGCTGCTCGAGCCGATCATGCTGGTCGAAGTGGAGACCCCCGAGGAAAAGATGGGCGACGTCATAGGCGATTTGTCCTCCCGTCGCGCCGTCATCGGGGGAATGGAAGATCTTGGCGGGGGCAAAGCGATCCGCGCGGACGTGCCGCTCGCCGAAATGTTCCAGTACTCGACGCAACTGCGCTCGCTGACGCAGGGCAGGGCAACCTACACGATGGAATTCAAGCACTATGCCGAGGCGCCGAAAGCGATTGCCGACGCCGTGATCGCCAAGCTGACCGGCAAAGATGACAAGGACAAGAGGTAAGGAGAGACAACCATGTCCAAGGGCAAATTTGAGCGCACGAAGCCGCACGTGAATGTGGGGACGATCGGTCACGTGGACCACGGCAAGACGACGCTGACGGCGGCGATGACGCACGTGCTGGCGAAGAAGTACGGAGGCGAGGCGAAGAACT
>DATJYC010000043.1:0-86630 GCA_035499735.1 Burkholderiales bacterium | reverse complement strand
TCGGCGTGCTGCACCCGGTCACGGGCTTTCTCTCCTACTCGGGGAACCTGTGCCGCCTCGGGGCGCAGATCGCGATCGACGAGATCAACGCCTCGGGCGGGATCAAGTCGCTCGGCGGCGCGAAGCTCCAGGCGGTGCTCGGCGACGCGCAGTCCAAGCCCGAGGCCGGCGTCTCGGAGGTCGAGAAGATGAACGAGGAGGGCGTGTCGGCGATCGTCGGCGCGTATGCGAGCGCGATCTGTCTCGCGACCTCGCAGGCCGCGGCGAAGTACTCGATCCCCAACGTCGTCGACGTCGGCGTAGCCGACCAGATCGTCGAGCGCGGGCTGAAGAACACCTTCCGCTTCGGCCCGGGCTACCGCACGGTCTCGGAGGCCGCGATCAACGACCTGCACGTGCTGAACACGCTCGCCGGCAAGCCGCTGAGCACGGTGATGATCGTTCACGAGGAGTCGCTGTTCGGCACCGGCACCGCGAACCTGCTCGCGGCCCAGCTCCCGGGCCTGGGCTACAAGGTCGTCGAAGTGGTGAAGCACGCGAACCCGACGCGCGACTTCAGCAACATCGTGCTGAGGATGAAATCGCTCAACCCGGACATCCTCATTCCGGCGAACTACTATAACGAGTACGCGCTCCTGCTGCGGACCATGAAGCAGCAGGCGGTCGCGCCCCGCGCGATCTACTCGGTGCTGGGCGGCGCGGCGTCGTCGTTCAAGTTCGTGAAGGAATTCCCCGACGTCGCGAACGGGGTCATCGACTGCAACCACTGGTACAACGCCAAGGACAAGCGCGCGACCGCGCTGCGCCGGAAGGTCGAGGGCATGAAGGACCAGTTCTTCACCTACGAGGTCTTCCTCAACTACCAGTGCGTCTACCTGCTCGCGGACGCCATCGAGCGGGCGAAATCCCGCGACCGCGCGGCGATCATCGAAGCGCTCGCAGCATCGACCTGGAACGGGCACTTCATGCCCTACGGGCCGACGAAGTTCGTGAACGGCCAGAACACCGGCGCGCGGCCGCTCGTGATGCAGGTGCTGAAGGGCGACATCAAGGTGGTGCTGCCCAAGGAGTACCGCGAGTCGGATCCCGTGTTCCCCTGGAAGGCGTGAGCGCAGCGACCACTGCCCTGGCTTCCGGGCGCCCCGACTTTGCGTATTTGCAGAGCGCTCTCGCTCGCGCGGGCCTTCCGCAAGCGCGCGGCGAGCTCCAGACCGCGCCCCTGCTCGGGGGTCGCACCGGCGCGACCGTGCAGCGGCTGAGCGTCGGCGATCGGAGCTTCGTCCTCAAGTACATCGACGAGCACAGCTGGCGGATCGCGGGCATGGGCGGCGCCGGCGGCGAGCATCGGCTCTGGTTGCAGGGCGTGACGCGCGGGCTCGACGGCCCGATCCGGTGCCCCGTGATCGACGTGGCCTACGAACCGGCTGCACGGCGCTACTGGGTGCTCATGCACGACGTGTCCACGGGCATCCGCGAGCGAGGCAGGTTCGGCCGCGAGGACTCGAGGGCGCTCGTGGCCGGGCTCGCCGCGATGCAGGCCCGCCACTGGGAGCGCGCCGAGCTTGAGCAAGCGCCGCTGCCCGATGTGACGGGGCCCACCGACTTGTTCCGCAAGGCGGTGCTGCACTTGTCGGGCAGGCGCAGCAGCAACGAGCCTTGTCTCCTGCAGATGGTCGAGGATTTCAAACTGATGGGCGCGTTCCTGCCCCTGTTTCTCGAGAGCCTGGGCTCGAATCTCGCGGAAGAGTATCTCGTGCTCGTCGAAGACACGGGGTGGATCGAGGCGCTAGCGCGCGAGCCGCAGACGCTCCTCCACGGAGACTTGAGGCGCGCCAACATCGCGTTCGACGGAGGACGCATCTGGCTCTTCGACTGGGAGTTCGCGTCTCGAGGGCCCGCCGGCGCCGACCTGCAGTGGCACTGCCTGCTTCACTATTGGGCCTATCCGCCCGATGGCATGGACGCGGGCGACGACTGCGACGACCTCGCGCAGCTCTACGTGGACCGGCTCGCCGCCCGCCTCGGCCGGCGCGTCGATCGGGAAAGCTTCGACCGCGGCTGGCAGCTCGGCTGGATCAAGGCGATGGCCCAGCTCGGGTATATCCTGGTGGACCCGCTCCATCCGAACGGTGATGCGGAGACCCGACGGCGCGTCGCCGCCCTCTGCCGGCGGGCCACGCAGCGCGCCCTTCGCATGCGCGACGCGCTTCGCCGGTAGCGCGAGGTTCCGGGCCTTGGTTTTCCAGGGAGCGAGTCTTGGTTGACCTTCAGATAGTCCTCGCCGCGCTGCTGAACGGCCTCACCCAGGGCGCGGTTTACGCCCTGGTCGCGCTCGGCCTCACGCTGATCTACGGCGTGCTGCACATCATCAACTTCGCGCACGGTGCGCTGCTGATGGCGGCGCTCTACGGCGTGTTCTTCCTCAACGCGCGGCTCGGCCTCGATCCCTACGCGGCGCTGCCGGTGGTGGTGCCGGCGATGTTCGCGCTCGGCTACGTCCTGCAGCGCTTCGTGGTGGCGCGCACGAGCCACGGCCGCGACGAGAACGTTCTGCTTGTAACCCTCGGCCTCGCGATCGTGCTCGAGAACGCGGCGCTCGCCGCGTTCAAGTCCGACACGCGCACGATCGAGACCGCGTACACCTTCGCGACGGTGAAGGTCGCCGGGGCGATGATCGCGGTGCCGAAGGTCGTCGCGTTCTTCGGGGCCGTCGCGGTCGCGGCGCTGATGCTCGCATTCGTCACCCGCACCGACCTCGGCCGCGCCATCCGCGCGGTGGCGAAGGAGCCGCAGGGGGCGCGCCTCGTCGGCATCGACGTCGAGCATGTGCTCGCGATGAGCTTCGGCATCGGCCTTGCGTGCCTCGGGGCCGCCGCGTGCTTCCTGCTCCCCGCTTACTATGTCAACCCGCAGGTCGGCAACGGCTTCGTTCTGATCGCGTTCACCATCGTGGTGCTCGGCGGCATGGGGAGCTTCGCCGGCGCGCTCGCCGGCGGCGTCATCGTCGGCGTGATCGAGTCGCTCGGCGGGCTGTGGCTGGGCGAGAGCCTGGGGCAGATCGGCATCTTCCTCGTGTTCATCGCCATCCTGCTGTTCCGGCCGCGGGGGCTGTTCGGCCGTGCGTGAGCTGGCGGCGATTGCGGCGTTTGCGCTGGCGGTTGCGCTGCTGCCGGTCTTCGTCGCTTCGGGCTTCCTGCTCAACCTCGCCATCATGGTGCTGTATACGACGCTCCTCGGCCAGGCGTGGAACCTGCTCGCCGGCTTCGGCGGCCAGTATTCCTTCGGCCACGCGCTCTTCTTCGGCACCGGCGCGTACGCCAGCGCAGCGCTTCAGGTGCACCTGGGGCTGAACGCCTGGCTCGCGCTGCCTGTGGCGGTTGCGCTCGGGGCTGCAGCGGGGCTCCTCGTGGGCGCGCTCTCCTTCCGCTACGGGCTGCGCGGCTCGTACTTCGCGCTGGTGACGCTCGCTTTCGCCGAGGTGTTCCGCATCCTCGCGAACTCGGTCGCGTTCACGGGCGGCGGCGTCGGGCTGCTGCTGCCGCTCAAGGAATCCGCCGCGGACATGCAGTTCGCGGGCAAGGCGGGCTTTCTCCACCTGATCCTCGCGCTCGTCCTCGCGGGGTTTCTCGTTTCCTGGTGGCTGAAGCGCTCGCGCTTCGGCGCCTGGCTCGCCGCGGTGCGCGACGGCGAGGACTCGGCCGCCGCGCTCGGCGTCGACGTGTTCCGCGTGAAGCTCGCCGCGATCGCGATGTCGGCGGCGCTCATGGCCGCGGGCGGCGTCTTCTATGTCCAGTACTTCCACTACATCGATCCGCACATCGCCTACGGCCCGGCGGTGTCGGTCGAAGCGCTGCTCGGGCCCATCGTCGGGGGCCTGGGCACGGTGTTCGGCCCGCTGCTCGGGGCCGCCGTGCTGCAGCTGCTCGGCGAGGCGACGCGCAACCTCGCGGGCGACGTGCCGGGCCTGAGCCTCGTCGTCTACGGCCTCGCTCTCGTCGGCATGGTGATGTTCCTGCCGCGCGGCCTGGCGGGCCTCTTCGGCCGCGGCGAACCTGCGCGGAGCGCCTGATGCTCGAGGTGCGCGGCGTCTCGATCGGCTTCGGCGGCCTGTGCGCGCTCGACAACGTGAGCCTGGCGGTCGAGGCGGGCGGCATCACGGCGCTGATCGGGCCGAACGGAGCGGGGAAGACGACGCTGTTCGGCGTGGTGTCGGGATTCCTCGCTCCGGACTCGGGCAGCGTGCGCCTTTTCGGGAATGACGCGACGGGCGTCGCACCGCACCGGCTCTGCCGTCTCGGCCTCGCGCGCACTTTCCAGATCGTGCGGCCGTTCGCGGCGCAGACGGTGCGCGAGAACATCGCGGTCGGATCCCATCTCGCGCGCGCCTCGCGGCGGGAGGCGCTCGCGCACGCCGAGGGCGTCGCGGCCCGCGTGGGCCTCGCGCCGCTGCTCGACATGCCGGCGGGCGCGCTCACGGTGGCCGGACGGAAGCGCCTCGAGCTCGCGCGCGCTCTCGCCACCGGGCCGAGGCTGCTGCTCCTCGACGAGGTGCTCGCGGGCTTGAACCCGCGGGAGATCTCGGGCGTGCTGCCGGTGGTCCGCGGCATCCGCGATTCGGGCGTCACCGTGCTCATGATCGAGCACGTGATGCAGGCGGTGATGAGCCTCGCCGAGCGAGTGCTGGTGCTGAACGAGGGGCGGCTGATCGCGGAGGGGACGCCCGCGCAGGTCGCCGCGGACGAGCGCGTGATCGAGGCCTACCTCGGCCGCCGCGCAGCGAGAGCCGTCCATGCTTGAGGTCAGGAATCTCCGCGGCGGCTATGGCGCGGTCGAGGTCCTGCGCGGGGTCGACCTCGAGATCCGCGCGGGCGAGATCGTCGCCATACTCGGGTCGAACGGCGCGGGCAAGTCGACCTTCAACAACACGGTGTGCGGGCTGCTGCCGGCTTTCGGCGGCAGCATCGAGTTCGACGGCGGCGACATCGCGCGCTCGCGCGCCTCCGACATCGTCGCGGCAGGCCTCGTGCAGGTGCCCGAGGGCCGGCGCGTGTTCCCCGACCTCAGCGTGCGCGAGAACCTGCTGCTCGGCGGCTACCGGCGCGGCCGGGCGAACCGCGGACGCAACCTCGAGCGCGCATTCGGAACATTCCCGAGACTTGCGGAAAGGCAATCACAGCGCGCAGGCACCCTATCGGGCGGCGAGCAGCAGATGCTCGCGATCGGGCGGGCCCTGATGACCGAGCCGCGCCTGCTGATCCTGGACGAGCCCTCGCTGGGGCTCGCCCCGGTCCTCGTCGAGGAAATGTTCGCGCTGATCGGCAGGCTCAACGCGGAAGGCCTTTCGATCCTGCTCGTCGAGCAGAACGTCGCGCAGTCGCTTGAAGTCGCGCGCCGCGCCTATGTGCTGGAAAATGGAGCCTGCGCGTTCCACGGCACCCCGGCCGAGCTGCTCGCGCGGCCGGAGCTGAGGCGCGCGTACCTGGGAATGTGACGATGCCGCAAACGCTCGCACAGAAGATCGTTGCCCGCGCCGCAGGAAAGACCACGGTCACGCCGGGCGAGGTTGTCACCTGCAAGGTCGATCTCGCGATGATGCACGACTCGGGCGGGCCGCGGCGCGTGAAGCCGATGCTGGAGAAGCTCGGCGCGAAGGTGTGGGACCCGGACAAGGTGGTGCTCGCCACCGACCACTACCTGCCGGCGAACGACGAGGAAAGCCGCAGGATCATCCGTATCGCGCGCGACTGGGCAACAGAGGCGGGCGTCTCGCGCTTCCACGACGGCGAAGGCATCTGCCACGTGGTGCTGCCCGAGAACGGCTACCTCAAGCCCGGCATGTTCGCGGTCGGCGGCGACAGCCATTCGCCCACGGGCGGCGCTTTCGGCGCCTACATGTTCGGCGTCGGCTCGACCGAGATGGCCGGGGTGCTCGTCACGGGCGAGATCTGGCTGCGCGTGCCGCACACCATCCGCATCGAATGGCGCGGGCGGCTTTCGCGCGGCGTCGCCGCCAAGGACATGATGCTCGCGATCATCGCGCGCCTCGGTCTGGACGGGGGAAAGTACGAGGCGGTCGAGTACTCGGGAAGCGGAGTGTCCGCCCTGCCGATGCAGGAGCGCATGACGCTCGCGAACATGACCGCCGAGCTCGGCGGACAGACGGGGCTCATCGCCCCCGACGACGCCACGCGCGAATGGCTGGAGGCCCGCGGCGCGCGCGACGTGGACACGCGCACCTGGCAGGGGGACCCGGATGCGGCGCTCCTCGAGCGGCACCGCATGGACGCGGACCAGCTCGCGCCCCAGGTCGCCGCGCCCCACAGCCCGGCGAACTCAAGGCCCGTCGGCGAGTTTGCCGGAACGAAAGTCGACCTCGCCTACATCGGCGCCTGCACCGGCGCGAAGCTCGAGGACCTGCGCATGGCGGCGGCGGTGCTGAAAGGCCGGCGCGGCGCGAGGGGCGTGCGGATTCAGGTGGCGCCGGCCTCCGCGAGAGACCAGGCGACCGCGCGCGCCGAGGGCACGCTTGCCGCGCTCCTCGACGCGGGGGCCGAGCTGCTGCCCAATGCCTGCGGCGCCTGCGCAGGGTACGGCAACTATCTGCTGCCCGAGAACACGGTCGCGATCTCCACCACGGCGCGCAACTTCAAGGGCCGCATGGGGGCCGCCTCCGCGCAGATCTACCTCGGCTCTCCATATACGGTGGCCGCGGCCGCGATCGCCGGGAAGATCGTCGACCCTCGCGAGCTGCTCGCGTAGGACACGGGCAGAGTTTGCCAAACCGGTTGGATTGGCGGATAGTTCGCGAGGCACAAGCGACGACAAGCCAGGGCGGGCGATGTTCGCTCGACCCGGGTGAGGGAGGGATTCTATCGAGGAGGATCCTATGCTCAAGCGCGCATTCGCGGCGCTCGCTGTCGTCTTGATGGGGGCGCTCAGCGCCCCGGCGTGGTCCCAGGTGAAGGACATCCGCTGGGGAACCGGCCCGGTCGGCTCGGTCGGCCACAAGTCTCTGGTCGTGCTGGCCGATTTCCTGAACCACGCCATGCCGAAGTACCGCATCACGGTGCTGCCCACGCCCGGGGCAGTGACGACCGTCAAGGGCTATGCCACCGGCGAATACGACGCCTTCTACGGCTCCGACATCGCTTTCCACGAGCTCGCGACCGACTCCCTGCGCTTCAAGGGCTTCAAGTCGCACATCAAGCGCATGCCGGTGCAGTCCTTCTGGGCGTTCACGATCGAGGGGACGCTGGGGATCCTGGCGCGGAACCAGGACAAATACAAGTCCTGGTCCGATCTCGCCGGCAAGCGCGTGTTCACCTGTCCGTTGCCCTTCGACGTGCGCGCCCAGCTCGAGCGGGCGCTCGCCGCGCTCGACATCAAGTTCGAGTACGTGCAGCTCGATCTGTCCACGGCGGGGTCTCAGCTCGCCTCGGGCGCCATCGACGCCATGTGCATCTATACCGGCGCCGAGAAGACCCCGGCTCCCTGGATCACCGAAGCCTCGCTCGCGGCCGACTGGGCGGCGCTGAATCCGAGCGCGGCCGAGATCGCCAAGCTCGAGAAGCAGAAATTCAGCGTGGTCGAGCTCGACCCTTCGGTGTTCAAGAGGGACGTGCACGTCAAGAAGGTGGTCGAGCTGCCGTTCTATTTCGGCTTCGACGTGGGCCTCGAGATCCCGGCGGAAGACGTCTACCAGATGCTGAAGCTCATCGAGCAGCACGCGCCCGAGCTGGCCAAGGCCGACTCGGGATTCGCGCAGATCGCCCAGAACATGGCGGGCTTTCAGCGGCGCGGCGTCGAATCGTCGTGGGATCTCGTGCCGATTCACCCGGGGCTCGCGAGGTACATGCGCGAGAAAGGGGTCTGGGAAACGAAGTGGGACGGCCGGATCGCGAAGTAGGCCGGCAACCGACCGACGGGGTGAGCACAATGGAGTCAGCCGCTTCCAGCCGCCGGCGCGTCGTGGTCGACCGCCTGTACTACGCCGCCGCGACGCTCTTCTTTCTCTACCTCTTCTGGTACTACGTCACCAGCTCTGGTGGCCCGACGCTGCTGGCGATGACGCTGATCCCCTTCACATTCGTCCTCTTCACCCTGGACGCGCTGCGCAAGGACGATCTGTATCCGCGCCTGCCTGCGGCGGCGAACTACGCCATCGCCGCCGCCTACGTGGCCGTCTGCATCGCCGTCTCGGTGTATATGCGCGTGGAGTATATGGACCTCGGCACGGTGCGCGCCGGAATGTGGGACCCGGCCGATCTGTTCCTGGGGGGCGCGATGGTCGCGCTCGTCATGGAATACGCGCGCAAGCGTCACATGACGCTGTTCATTCTGAACGTCGCGCTCATGCTGTACGCCGTGTACGGCTATCTGGTGCCCGGCATGTTCTATCACGCGGGCCTCCCCTGGTCGCGCATCGTGAGCGCAGCGAGCGTCGAGATGTCCACCGGAATCTTCGCGCGGCTGCCTCAGATCGCGCTGACCGTGATCGGCTCGTTCCTTCTGGTGCTGAGCGCGCTGCGCGCCTACGGCTGCATCGACTCCCTGCTCCGCGCCACCAAGCGGGTCGCGGTGCGCTCGGCGCACGCGCTGCCGCAGTCGGCGGTGGTCGGGTCGATGCTGGTCGGGACGGTGAGCGGCAGCGGCGCGGCCAACGCGATCACCATCGGCACGGCCACCATCCCGGCGATGATCGGCGCGGGCATGCCGCGCGCGACGGCCGCCGCGATCGAATCGGCCTCGTCGCTCGGCGGGCAGCTGATGCCGCCGGTCATGGGCGTCTCGGCTTTCCTCATGGCCGAGTTCATGGGCGTCAGCTATTTCGACGTCGTGGCGCGCGGCTACGTGCCGGCGATCATCTATTACGCCACCGTCGCCGTGTCGGTCTACCTGCTGTCGCTGCGCAACCGCACGCACGCCGTCGCCCTGAACATCGAGGGCATGACCTGGAAGGACTGGACGAACATCGGCGCCTTCGCCGCGGTCATCAGCGGCCTGGTCGGCCTCATGGCGGTGTGGCATCTCGCGCCGATGTTCGCCGCGCTCTATGTGTTCGTGGCCGTCGCCAGCGTGCTCTTCGCCGTGAACGTGGCGGCCTTGCTGTGGTCGCGCCGCCTGTCGCTCCGCGCGCTCGTCGAGCCGCTCGCGCGGTTCGTCGACACCTACACCGAGATGACCGCCGACCTGGCGTTGCTGCTCGCCACGCTGTCGATCATGACCGGAGCGTTGGTCATCACCGGCGTTCCGACCAAGATGGGCTCGCTGCTGATGGATGCGGCCGGGGTGAACCTCGCCGCGATGGTGCTGATGGCCTTCGTCTTCGGCGCGGTGCTCGGGACCGGGCTGCCGCCCGCGCCGACCTACATCATCGCCGCCCTGGTGATCGTGCCGCCGATGATCAGCGTCGGGGTGAACCCGTGGGTAGTGCACTTCTTCGCGTTCTTCCTCGCGGTCTGGGGCGAGCTGACGCCGCCGACGTCGCTGGTCGCGGCGGTGACGTCGAAGATCGCCGGCGCTCCGTTCGGGCAAACGCTGAGCCGGGCGCTGCAGATCTGCGTTTCGCTGTTCACGCTCATGGCCGGCGTGTTCGTCAGGCCGGAGCTCGTCATCGAGCCCGGTACGGCCCAGCTCGGCGCCGCAGCGCTGATCCTCGTCGCCACCATCGGGATCACCTTCAGCCTCCAGGCGCGGTTCTCCGAGCGCCCGGTCGTCGATCTGGGGCTGCGGGGAGCGCTCGCCGCGCTCGCCATGGTCGTCCTGCTGCATCCGAGCGAGCGGGTGGCGGCGCTCACCTGCGTACCCCTGGGGATGATCATCGCCTACTGGCTCGTGCGGCGGCGGATTTCCGCTGCGAGCGCGACTGCTGAAGCGCGCGCTTGAGCCCCTGTTGATGCGACTGAAGGACAAGACGGCGATCGTCACTGGCGCGGGCTCCGGCTTCGGCGCCGGGATCGCGAAGCGCTTCGCCGAGGAAGGCGCGAGGGTGGTGGTGAACGATGTTTCCGACCGCGGAGAGAAGATCGCGCGCGAGATCGGCGGCCGGTTCGTGCAGGGCGACGTCACGAAGGGCGACGACTGGGCGCGCCTCGTGCGGGAGGCCGGTGCGAGTCTCGACATCGTTGTCAACAACGCCGGCTGGACGCACCGCAGCAAGCCGTATCTGGAGGTGAGCGAGGCAGAGTTCGATCGCGTCTACGCCGTCAACGTGAAGAGCGTCTACCTCTCTGCGATCCACGCCGTGCCCGTCTTCCGCAAGCGCGGCGGCGGCTGCTTCGTCAACATCGCATCGACCGCCGGCGTGCGCCCCAGGCCCGGGCTCACCGTGTACAACAGCTCGAAGGGCGCGGTGATCATCATGTCGAAGTCGATGGCCGCGGAATTCGGCCCGGACGGGATCCGGGTCAACTGCGTGAACCCGGTGTTCAGCCCGGGCACCGGGCTCTCGGCGGAGTTCGCCGGCGGGACGCTGAGCGACGAGGCGAAGGAGCGCTTCCTCGCCACCATCCCGCTCGGGCGCTTCTCGACGCCGCTCGACGTGGCGAACGCCTGCCTCTACCTCGCCTCCGACGAGGCCGCGATGGTGAGCGGCGTGTGCATCGAGGTCGACGGCGCGCGCTGCGTCTAGGCGGGGGATCATGAGGGGCGTTCACCTGGCGATCGGCAGCGTGTTGCCGGGCCTGATCCTCGCGGCCCAGGCCGGCGCGCAGCAGCTCGTCACGAGCGGCCCGCTGGTGAAGGAGGGCGCGACGGAGAAGATCTCCGCGCACGTGTACGTGATTCCGGACTTCAGCGTGCCGGGCGTGCCCAACGTGGGAATCATCGTCGGCACGCGCGCGACGCTCGTCGTCGATACCGGCCTGGGCCGGCAGAACGGCGAGACGGTGCTGCGCGAGGTGCGCAAGGTGAGCGGCGACAGGCCGCTCTACCTGGTGACGACGCACGTGCACCCCGAGCACGATCTCGGTGCGCAGGCCTTCCCCGCGTCCACGAAGATGGTTCGCGCGCGGGCGCAGGTCGACGAGATCGCCTCGGAGGGTATGAAGACGGCCGATATCTTCCGGAGCCGCTCGCCCGCGATGGCGCAACTGCTGGAGGGAGCGGAATTCCGCAAGGCGGACGAGATCTTCGACAAGGAGCGCGCCCTCGACCTGGGCGGCGTGAAGGCGCGGCTGATCGCGATGGGGCCGAATCACACGCGGGGCGATACGGCGATCTGGGTGGAAGGCGAAGGCGTCCTGTTCTCGGGCGACATCGCGATGAAGGCGGCGCCGGCGTTCGCGAGCCCCGCGTCGAGCGTGAAGACCTGGCTCGCGAGCCTGGATGCCTTCGACGCGCTGCATCCGCGGATCATCGTGCCCAGCCACGGGCCGTTGGGCGACGCGGGCTTCATCAGGAGCTATCGCGATTACCTGGCGTTCGTGCGCGCGCGCACCGCCGCGCTCAAGAGCGAGGGCAGGACGGTCGACCAGGCGCTGGAGGCGGTCGCCGCGGAGGCGAAGGCGCGCTATCCCGACGCCGGGACGCGCCTGCCCGGCGCCGTGCGGGCGGCGTATCGCGAAGCGTCCGACCGGTGATCCGCGATGTTGCGCGCCGATTCTTAAGCGGCGATTAAGGATCGCGCGTTCCCGATATGTTTTCCCGCCCGGAACCTCGGGTCCGCCGGCGAAGTCGAACGTTTCGGGTTCAACAGCTTTCAAGAGGTGCACCATGACTCGGCGATGGCAGGAAATAATCAACATGCTGCTCGCGGCGTGGCTGTTCGTCTCGCCCTGGGCTCTGGGCTACGTTCACGAGGCGGCGGCGCGCAACGCATGGGCGTTCGGCGCCGTGCTGTTCGCGCTGGCGGCGTTCGCGGCCTCGGTGCCCAGGTACTGGAAGGAGGTCCTCGAGATACTGCTCGGGACCTGGCTGATCGTGTCGCCCTGGGCGCTGCAGTTCGCGTCCAGATTCCTGATCGCGCGGAATACCGCGACCGTCGGCGCACTGTTCGTGGTGTTCGCGGCCTGGGCGCTGTACCGCGGCGCGCATTCGGCGGAGCGGTTGCTCGGGCAGCACTGAGCAGGACCCGGGCCGGTCCCGGGCCTCGAGCGTTAGCGCTGGGGACGGCAGGCGAACCGATACGCGATCGAGAGCCGGTACTGATCGTCGGACTTGTCCCGCGCCGGGCCGCAGACCACGTTCGCGACGAGGTTGAGCGTGGAGTGGGCCGTGACGTCGATGACATTGGTGTACTGCGGGCTGCAATCCCCGGAGCAGCGCCGGTAAAGGTCCTCGCCGTCGGGGCCGTCGCCCTGCGAGAAGTCGCCAAACCACGAATTCAGGTCGTCCAGCGACGCGAACGTTCTCGCGCCGTATCGGAACGGCGCGGCTTGCGTCTGCTCCTCCAGCTTCCTGCACATCCCGGCGTCCGAGTAGTCCGTACGGAACCTGTTGGGGACCGAGCGGAACACGACGAGGGGAGGGCCGGCCGGCTTGCAGCCGGCCGGGCAGCCGCCGGGCGGCGGCGCCATGACCTTGCGGCTTGCCGCCGCCTGCTCGAGGAGAGCCCGGCTTCGCACCTTCAGCGAGTTGCCGGCGGAGCGCGCGTTCGACCACAACGAGGCCGAAGCCAGGGCCGAGCTTCCCGGAACGTCGACGTAGGCACTGCCGCAGCCGTCCGCTGCTGCAGCGAGCGGCTGCACCGCCAGGAGCAAGCCGACGCCCAGGGCAGGGAGGGGTTTCAGCATGTGGGTGGGAGTCCGATACCCGGAGCGGGTAGGCCGCATGATGGCGCAAAACCGGTGCGCCGAAAATAGCCCGGCTGACCGGTGTTACGATTCCTATCCTGCATCCGCGCATCACCGCTCCGACCAATGACTGCCCGCCCGTCGAGCTCCTCGCAGCATGCCGGCCGCGTCTGGCGCTTCGGCGACGATCTCACCACCGACGTCCTCGCGCCGGGCCGGTACATGAGGTTCGGGATCGAGGAAATCGCGAAGCACTGCCTCGAGTCGGTCGAGCCGAGGTTCGCGGCAGAGGTGCGACCAGGCGACGTGGTCGTCGGCGGGAAGAATTTCGGCGCGGGCTCGTCGCGCGAGCAGGCGCCGCAGGCGCTCAAGCACCTCGGGGTGGCGGCGCTGATCGCGGAATCGTTTGCGGGACTCTTCTACCGCAATGCTTTCAACCTCGGGCTGCCTGCGGTCGTGTGCGCGGAGGCGAAGCGCATCCGCGCGGAAGACCGGCTGCGGGTTGATGCCGAGGCGGGGAGGATAGCCAATCTCACGACCGGCGAAATGATCGCCTGCGAGCCGGTGCCCGCGCACCTCATGGCGCTGATCCGCGACGGCGGCCTGCTCGGGCACCTGGAGAAGCGGCTGAAGAAAGCATGAGCGACGACCTGATCATCAAGAACGTGCGCGTGGTGCGCCCGGGCAACGACGCGCCGATCGAGGCGGATATCGCGATCAAGGACGGCAAATTCTCCCGGATCGCGCCGGGCCTTCGCCCGGACGAGGCGAAGACGGTTTACGACGGCCGCGGCCGGCTCGCCTTTCCCGGCGTGGTGGACGCGCATATGCACGCAGGCATCTACGCGCCGCTCAGTGAGGACGCGGTCTCGGAGAGCCGCGCCGCGGCTCAGGGGGGCGTCACCTCGATGCTCAACTACTTCCGCACCGGCCAGTACTACCTGAACAAGGGCGGGCCGTACGCGAAGTTCTTCCCCGAGGTGCTGAAGATCTCCAAAGGGAAGTTCCACGTCGACTACGGCTACCACCTCGCGCCGATGGACTCCGTTCACCTGCGCGAGATCCCGATGCTGGTGTCGAAGCACGGCGTCGCCTCGTTCAAGATCTTCATGTTCTACGGCTCGCACGGACTGCACGGGCGCTCGGACGACCAACGCAAGTTCCTGATGATCGGCAGGGATGAGCGCTACGACTACGCGCACTTCGAGTTCGTGATGCGGGCGGTACAGTCGGCGCGCGAGCGCTTCCCGGAGAAGGCCGCGCAGATCAGCCTGTCGCTGCACTGCGAGACCGCCGAGATCATGACCGCGTATACGAGGCGGATCGAGCGCACGAAACTGAAAGGCCTCGCCGCCTACCACGCAGCGCGGCCGCCGCATTCCGAGGGGCTCGCGGTGTTCATCGCAGCGTATCTCGCGAGCGAGGCGGCGCTGCCGAACATCAACCTGCTGCACCTTTCCTCGAAGAAGGCGCTCGCCGCGGCCCTGCAGATGGCCCAGGTGTTCCCGCACATCGACTTCCGCCGCGAGGCGACGATCGGCCACCTGATGCTCGACACGGGCTCGAAGGCCGGCGTGCTCGCCAAGGTCAACCCGCCGATCCGTCCGCGCGAGGACGTCGAGTTCCTGTGGGAGAAGCTCCTCGAGGGCAGGATCGACTGGGTGGTGAGCGACCACGCCTGCTGCCGCCACGAGACCAAGGCGGCGAAGAAGGCCTTCGGCAACATCTGGCTGGCGAAGTCCGGCTTCGGCGGCACCGAGTACCTCCTGCCCGCGCTCGTCTCCGAGGGCGCGAAGCGCGGCCTTGCGCTCGGACGCATCGCGAGCCTCACCAGCCACAACCCGGCGCGGCGCTACGGCCTCAACTCCAAGGGCGACGTCGCCCCGGGCCTCGACGCCGATCTCGCGCTCGTCGATCCGAGCGAGACGTGGACGATCCGGGCCAGGGACTCCGAGTCGACGCAGGGCTACACGCCTTTCGAAGGCCTCGAGCTCGGAGCGCGCATCAAGGCGACGTTCCTTCGCGGGATGCTGGTGTGCGAGAACGGAAGGGTTATCGGGGAGCCGCGCGGGCTATATCTTCACCGCCCGACGGAAGTGTCGCAATAGGGCGACGAATTTGTACAGGTAAGCGCGCACTTGCTACGCTGAGCGAGAAATAAGAGCGCGTCCGGTGTTCGGCGCATAGGCTGCGCGCTGAAATCGGTGTAGGGTGAACAGATGGAATCGAGCTGGATCCTGTGGATAGCCGTGCTGCTCGCGTGGACGCTAGTCGGGCTCGTCGTCGCCTACCTGTTCGGAGGGTTCGCGCGCCGCGGCGAAGCGTCGGAGAGCACGACTCTCGCCCCCAAGGTCGTGAGCTATCTGCACCGCCAGAAGCGGCCGAACAAGCCGCTCCGCTCGTCGACCCACGGCAAGGTCCGGCGCGCCGCAGGCGGCCGAGTCCGCCACTAGCCCCCTGGAGGCCAGGGTGCACAGAGCCCGGCCATTGCGGCCGTGTTATCGTTCCATGCCGCGGCCGCAATGAGCTGGCGATGATTTCCTCCCTGGTCCTACGATCGGTTCTCGTCACGGTGGCGTTCTCGTTTGGAACTGCGGCGGGGCAGGCACTCTCTGGAAGGAGCGGAGCGATGAATCTCTCCTCGGGCGCCTTTCCCCATAACGGGGCCATCCCGAAGAAGCATACCTGCGACGGCGGCGATGCCTCGCCGCCGCTATCCTGGTCGGACGTTCCCGCGCAGGCGAAGAGCCTCGCGCTCATCGTCGACGATCCGGACGCGCCGGATCCCGCGGCGCCCGAGATGACCTGGGTGCACTGGGTGCTGTACAACATTCCGACGTCCGCTGCGGGCCTCGCCGAAGGCGTTAAGGCGCTTCCGGCCGGAACCGCGGAGGGGGTCAACGACTGGCAGCGCACCGGCTACGGCGGTCCGTGCCCGCCGGTCGGGCGGCACCGCTACTTCCACAAGCTGTATGCGCTCGACACCGTGCTCCAGGGACTGAGCCGCCCGGACAAGGCCGCGCTCGAGCGCGCGATGCAGGGGCACGTGATCGCGCGGGCGGAGCTGGTCGGAACCTACAAGCGCTAGAACTTGGCGTTGACGATCGGGAGCCACGGTATGGCTCCCTGCGCGATGTGGTTGAGCAGGCCGATCTGCACCCCGCGCATGTCCCTGCAGCTGTTGAAGACGCCGATCTGAAGGCCCTTGCACTCGCCTGCGAAATTCACCGCACCGATTTGAACGCCGCTGAGCTTCCCCTCTTTGATGCCCTGCCCGTTCAATGCGCCGATCTGGACGCCGGAGACGTCGCCGTTCACGAGATTGAGCACGCCGATCTGCACGCCGGCGAAGTCCAGGGTCGTCCAGTCGGTGCGGAAGGCGCTTCCTATCAATCCGATCTGGACGCCGCTGAACTTGCCGCCCGAGAAGTTGGAGACTCCGAGCTGCACGCCGCGTCCGCCCTCGCGGGCGAAATTGGCGAGGATGCCGCCGACCTGCATGCCGGAGAGCTGCCCTGTTGCGTTCGCAAAGAGGCCGGCTTGCAGCCCCGTCGTCTTGCCCTCGACTGCATTTCCGAAGAAAGACAGCTGGGCGCCGTCAAAGGTCCTGGCCTGGGAGAAACCGAGAGCGGCGATATCGAGGCCGGAAACGCCGGCGTTCTTCCCGTAGAACAGGGTGAGCCTCAGCCCCGAGACGTCCCTCGATTCCGGGACAAGCTGGACGGGGCTCGCGAAAGACAGCTGGAGCGAGGCGGCACCGGCCGGCGGCGCTTCATCGGCGAGCGCGCTCGCGGCGGCGAGCGCGAGCCAGGCTGCCGGGACAATGCAGAGTCGCTGCAATGCTCCCATTGTCGATTGCCCTCCCGAAGATAGAAAGTCTACGCCGAGCACGTTACTCGGGCTTCAGCGCGGCTGCCCGAATCAACTTCCCCCACTTCTCCCTCTGCTGTTTGATCAACGCCGCAAACTCCGCCGGCGTTCCTTCCAGCACGAGCGCGCCTTCTACGCCGACGCGCACGCCGTAGTCGCGCATGGCGGTGATGCGCGCGATCTGGGCGTGGATTTCGTTGACGATGCTCGCCGGGGTTCCTTTCGGCGCGAGGATGCCATAGGCGAGGGTTGATTCGAAGCCGGGCAGCCCTGACTCCGCGACGGTCGGGACGCGCTGGAGCTGCGGGATGCGGCTCGCGCTCGTCACGGCGACGGGTCGCAGCTTGCCGGCATTGATCTGCGGCAGGACGGGCGGGATGACGCTGAACATCATCTGGACTTGCCCGCCTAGGAGGTCGGTGACGGCGGGCGAGCTGCCTTTGTAGGGCACGTGGGTGAGCTTGATGTTGGCCATGTTCTGGAGCAGCTCGGCGGTGAGGTGCGAGCCGGTGCCGTTGCCCGCCGAGGCTATTGTGAGTTCTTCCGGGTCGGCCTTTGCTTCCTTGATGAGGTCGCGGACGCTGTGGATGCCGGTGCTGGGACTCACGACGAGCACGAGCGGCGCCGAGGCGAGGAGGGCGATCGGCGCGAGGTCGCGCAGGGTGTCGTAGCCGATGTTCTTGTACAGCGACGGGTTGATGGCGAGGGTGCCCGTGTGGCCGAGGAGCAGGGTGTAGCCGTCCGGCTGGCTCTTCGCGACGTACTCGGTGCCGACGCTTCCGCCCGCGCCGGGGCGGTTCTCGACCAGCACCTGCTGGCGCCAGGCCTCCGCAAGCTGCTGCGCCACGATGCGCGCGAACACGTCGTTGCCTCCCGAGGGCGGGAAGGGAACGACGAGGTGGACGGGCTTCGAGGGGTAGCCCTGGCCGAAGGCGGCTCCGGCCGCGAGCGCCAGGACGGCCAGGAAGGGTCGCGGCGCGCGCATTTGTGCCGAGTCTAGCCGGTTCCGGCGGGGAAATGTGCGTACGTCACAGAATTCCTGCGTCGCGCGACGGCGAATCCGGGAGAGCGGAGGCCTAAAGTGGAAACCGTTGGGCGAGCGATTTCCGCGAGCCTGAAAGCGAGAGGAGAAACACAATGAAGAACATCAGCAACGTGGCCCCCATCACCGCCGCGGTCGCGCTCTGCGGCATCCTCGCCCTCCTGGCCTTCGCGCCGGTTTCCGCGAGCAACGCCTCCTTCAGCGCCTCGACCGAGTACCTGCCCGAGCAGATCGTCAACCAGGCGAAGGACATCGTGCCCCAGGTCTACGAGTACAGCGACGTCGGCCTGGCGAAGACCTTCCCGAAGCAGGAAGCGGCCAGCTACGAAGACGCCGCGCCGATGATGTACAACTGATTTCGCTTCCGGCCAACCCCCGGCCGGAGCAGGGCCCGGAGATCTCCTCCGGGCCTTTTCATTTCTAGTCCTTGGCTCCCGCCTGGCGGAGGAGCTCCTCCGCCTCCTTGTGGCCGCCTTCCACGGCCATCGCGAGCGCCGTCTTGCCGCGGTTGTCGCGCGCTTTCAAGTCCGCCCCGCGTGCAAGGAGCAGCTTAACGGTCTCCGTGTGCCCGTTCCCGGCCGCCCACATGAGCGCGGTAAGGTCGTTGCGGTAGGCGGCGCGCGGGCTCTCGCCCCGGTCGAGGAGCAGCGCCACGACCTCGGTGTGGCCCAGCCCCGCCGCGTAGACCATGGCGGTCTTTCCCACGCGGTCCTCGGGCGCGCGGTCGGCGCCCTTCTCCAGGAGCAGCCTCGTCAGGTCGGCGCTCCCGGAGAAGCTCGCCGCCATGAGCGGGGTCACCCTGGAGACGTTGGCGAGGTTCACGTCCGCCCCCCGGGCGACCGCGAGCTGAGCCACGGCCTTGTGGTTGTTCTTCAATGCGATCATCAGCGTCGTGTCGCCGATGCGGTTGCGCGAGTTCACCGCCGCGCCCGCGTCGAGCAGCCGCGTGACGCCGGCGAGGTCCCCTTGCCGCGCCGCAGCAAGGAGCTGGGCGTTGGGCGAAAGCTCCTGGGCCCCTGCCGAAAAGGCTGCGAGCAGCATCGATGCCGTAGCAATTGCCTGAGCCAATCTCATCTTGAATCCCATAAGTGGGCTGAACTATAGTAGCCACGTACCGCCCGTCATGCCAACGGCATCCGGCGTCGTAGCACAACAAGAACGTCAAACAACTCGCAAGGGGGACTCATGCGCACCTCGCTCCGCAGTCATCTCCGTTTGATCGTTTTCGCTGCACTCTGCACCCCGGTGCTGGTCGCCCAGGCCCAGGAAGTGAAGGGCGGTCCCACCACTTCGGGCGCCAAGATGTCCGCCTCGCTCGTCCCGGTTACCCAGGCGATGCTCGACGGCGCGGCCAAGGACGACAAGAACGTCCTCCACCCGAACGGCAACTACGAGCAGACCCGCTACTACCCTGGCTCGCAGATCAACGCAAACAATGTGAAAGGGCTGCGGCCCGCGTTCGTCTTCCAGACCGCGGTGCTCGAGTCGATGGAAACCTCGCCGCTGGTGGTGAACGGCGTCATGTTCCTCACCACCTCGTTCAACCACGTCTACGCGATCGACGCGGCGACCGGGACCGAGTTCTGGCACTACAAGCACAAAATGGGACCCGTGACGACTTTCTGCTGCGGCCCGAACAACCGCGGCGTGGCGGCGTACGACGGCATGGTCTACATGGGCACGCTCGACGCCAAGCTCGTCGCGCTCGACGCCAAGACCGGCGCGGTGAAATGGGAAGTCCAGATCGCCGATCCCGAGAAAGGCTACTCCGAGACCATGGCGCCGACCGCGGTCGACGGTAAGGTGCTGATCGGAACGAACGGCGGCGAGTACGGCATCCGCGGCTTCCTCAAGGCGTTCGACGCGAAGAGCGGCAAGCTGCTGTGGACCTTCCACACCATCCCCGACAAGGGCCAGGAAGGTGTGTGGGCCGAGAACGACGCCACCGGGCGCAACATGCACCGCGACATCGCCGCGGAGAAGAAGGAGCTCGCCGCGAAGGGCGGCGGCTTCTACCAGACCCTCGGCGGCGGCGTGTGGATGACTCCCGCGGTCGACCGCAAGACGAAGACCGTGTTCTTCGTCGTCGGCAACCCGTCGCCCGACCTGTACGGCACGGAGCGCCCCGGCGACAACCTGTACACCGACTCGATGGTCGCGGTCGACCTCGGCAGTGGGAAAATCAAGTGGCACTACCAGTACATCGCCCACGACGTCTGGGACCTCGACGCGGTCAGCCCGCCCATCCTCACCCACGCCGCGGACAAGAACGGCAAGCAAGTCGACGTCGTCATCCACGGCGGCAAGACCGGCCACGTCTACGTGCACGAGCGCGCCACCGGCAAGCTCATCCGCTTCTCCGAGGCGATGATCCCGCAGGAGAACATGTGGGTGCTACCGACGCCCCAGGGTGCGCGCATGCTGCCCGGCGCGAACGGCGGCGTCGAGTGGTCGCCCATGGCGATCAACCCGGGCACGCGCCTCGCGTACGCGCTCAACCTGCACCAGCCCATGACCTACCACGTCGAGGCCGCGAACTATCCCGGCGGCAGCAAGCTGTGGCTGGGCGGCGCGTTCAAGACCATCGCGAGCGAGAAGCAGTGGGGGCGCCTGTCGGCGGTGAACATCGACACCGGCAAGGTCGCCTGGAAGTACGACACCGAGCAGCCGCTCATCGGCGGCGCGCTCGCCACTGCGGGCGGCCTCGTGTTCTTCGGCGAGGGCAACGGCTGGTTCAAGGCCCTCGACGCCAAGTCGGGACAGCTGCTGTGGCAATACCAGGCGGGCGCCGGCGTGAACGCCCCGCCCGTGTCCTACTCGGTCGGCGGCAAGCAGTACGTCGCCGTCGCGGCGGGCGGCAACACCCAGATCGACTTCAAGCGCGGCAACAGCGTGCTCGTGTTCTCGCTTCCCTGAATGAAGCAAGCCCTTCGGGCCGCCTTCACGGCGGCCTTTTTATTTCTCGCCGCGGGCGCCGCGCACGCCGACCCCGAGGCGGGCGGGAAGAAGGCCGCCGCCTGCGTAACCTGCCACGGGCCGGGGGGCAACTCGGCGAGCGGCGAGTATCCCATCCTCGCGGGGCAGACCGCGCGCTACATCTACCTCGAGCTGAAGGACTTCAAGGAGGGAAGGCGCACGAACGGCCTCATGGCGCCCTTCGTCGCCAAGCTCTCGCGCGAGGACATGCTCGACCTCGCCGACTACTTCGCGGCGCAGAAGCCGAAGCCCATCGCGTTCAAGGCGGATCCCACGCGCGCGGCGCGCGGCAGGAAGAAGGCCGACGAGGTCCTGTGCACTATGTGCCACCTGGGCGGCATGAAGGGGCAGAACGAGATCCCGCGCGTCGCGGGGCAATGGCCCGAGTACGTCATCGGGCAGCTCAAGGCCTTCAAGGCGCGCACGCGCACCAACGACGCCGGCAACATGACCAGCGTCGCGCAGACGTTGAGTGAAGCCGACATCGAGGACTTGGCGCACTACATTGCGACCCTGGACTAGACGGTTGACGGGGGTGCTCGCTTGCGCGGCCTGCGCGCCCGCGCTCGCCCAGGGCGAGCCCGTGGTCGAGGTGATCGGGACTACGCCGCTGCCCGGCGTCGGGGCGCCGCGCGACAGCATTCCGGCCAACGTGCAGACGGGCGGCGCCGCGGAGCTGCGCAATCCAGGCGTGCTGACGGTGCCGGATTTCATGGAGCGCGGCCTGGACAGCGTTACCGTCAACGCAGCTCAGGGAAACCCGTTCCAGCCCGACGTCAATTTCCGGGGTTTCACCGCCTCGCCGCTCCTCGGCACCCAGCCGGGGCTGTCGGTGTTCCAGGACGGCGTGCGCGTCAACGAGCCGTTCGGCGACTCGGTGAACTGGGACCTGATCCCGAAGGCCGCCATCTCCAGCATGGCGCTCATCCCGGGGTCGAACCCGGTGTTTGGCCTGAACACGCTGGGCGGCGCGCTCGTGCTCACGACCAAGAGCGGCTTCGACAACCCGGGGCTAGCGGCCGAGGCGTACGGCGGCTCGTTCGGCCGCCGCGCGGGGGAGCTCGAGTACGGAGGGGGCAGTGAGCGCGCCGCCTATTTCATCGCCGGCAACCTCTTCGACGAGACCGGCTGGCGCGACCAGAGCGCGAGCCTGGTCAGGCAGGGTTTCGCGAAGCTCAGCTACCGAAGCGGCGACACGAGCCTCGACCTCTCCTACACCGGTGCGAGCAACGTGCTGAACGGCGCGCAAAGCGTTCCGGTCTCGTTCCTGGAGGAGCGGCGCTCGATCGCCTACACCTTCCCCGACACCTTCAGGAACGACCTCTCGTTCGTCAACCTCGTCGGCAGGCGCTACTTTTCCGGGCAGCAGGTGCTCGAGGCCGGCGCCTACAGCCGCAGCCTCAAGAGCAGCACGTTCAGCACGAACGTCAACGACGATTTCGATCCGGTGCAGCCGATCGCGCCCGGCAATACGCAGGGGCAGAACATCCAGGACGACGTCGCCACCTCGAGCTGGGGCGTCGGCCTGCAATACAGCTATCTCGGCGACGCCGGAGCCATGAGGAATCGGCTGACGCTCGGCGCCGGGATCGACGCGGGCCGCACCGATTTCAGCGAGAGCCGGCAGGAGGCGAATTTCGCGAACGACCGCTCGAACATCCCTGCCGGCGGTTTCAGCCCCGTCACGCAGGCGCGGGTCAGCAACAGCTACCAGGCGCTCTACGTCACCGACACCCTCTCGGTGACGCCGCAGGTGGACGTCACGGTCGCGGGGCGCTACAACCGCGCGCTGGTGCAGATCCGCGACACGAGCGGCACCAACCCCGCGCTCGACGGCGACAGCCGCTTCAGCCGCTTCAACCCGGCAGCGGGCGCCACCTGGAAGACGAGCGACTCGCTCACCGCCTACGCGAACTACAACGAGGGCATGCGCATCCCGACGCCGGTCGAGCTGACCTGCGCGAACCCCTCGGCGCCCTGCGCCCTGCCGAACGCTTTCCTCGCCGACCCGCCGCTCAAGCCCGTGATCGGCAGGACGATCGAGGCGGGGCTGCGCGGCAGAATCTCGCCGAACGCGAGCTGGCGCGCGACCGCCTACCAGACGACGCTCACGGACGACATCCTGTTCGTGAGCGCCTCGGCGGGCGCGCCGAACACGGGCTTCTTCCAGAATGTCGGGACCACTCGCCGCCGCGGCGTCGAGCTGGGAGCGAATGGAACCGCGGGCCGCGTGAGCGTGTCCGCGAGCTACGCGTACATCGACGCGCGCTTCCGCAGCAGCTTCACCGAGCACAGCCCGAACAACGCCGCCGCCGACGCGAACGGTGACATCGAGGTGAGCCCGGGCGATCGCATTTCCGGCATCCCGCAGAACGTCTTCAAGCTGCGCGCCGCCTGGCGCGCAGCGGACGCCGTGGACCTCGGCGCCGGCATGATCGCCGCGGGGAGCCAGCTTGCGCGCGGCAACGAGAACAATCAGGACAGCCGCGGCAAGGTCGCCGGCTACACGGTGTTCAACCTCGACGCGCACTGGCGATTCGCGCGCGGGTGGGAGCTGTTTGCCGAGGTCGACAACGTCTTCAACACCCAGTACGAGACCGTGGGGCTCCTGGGCAGAAACTTCTTCAACGGGCCGGGCCGGACTTTCGACGCCAACGCGGCGGCGAGCGAGCTGTTCCTGTCGCCAGGCGCCCCGTTCGGCGCGTGGATCGGCGTGCGCTACCATTAGCCTCGTGGAAGACCGCTATTCCCGCACGGCGATGGTGCTGCACTGGGTGATCGCGCTCGCCGTCCTGGGCCAGATCGCGTTCGGCTGGTATCTCCAGACCGTCCCGCGCCTCACGCCCGAGCGCACCGTGTTCGTGAACCTGCACAAGTCCACCGGCCTGGCGATCGGCCTGCTGATTCTCGTGCGCCTCGCCTGGCGCCTCACGCACAAGCCGCCTCCGTTTCCCGCCTCGATGCCGGCCTGGGAGCAGAGCGCCGCGCGCGTGAGCCACGCGCTGCTCTACGCCTGCATGATCGTCATGCCGGTCGCCGGCTACACCGCGTCGAATTTCAGCAAGTTCGGAGTCAAGCTCTTCAACGCCGTGCTGCTGCCCCCCTGGGGCCCGGACGACCGCTCGATCTACGCGGTGTTCAACGCGCTGCACGTCACCACCTCGTTCGTGTTCGTCGCGCTGATCGCCGTCCACGTCGGCGCCGCGCTCAGGCACCTCTTCTTTTCCCGCTACGGGATCTTCCGCAGGATGATGCCCTCATGAACAAGCTCGCGCCCTTTCTGCTCTTTCCGTCCGTCGCGCTCGCCGCGCCCTTCGCCTACGTCTCTAACGAGGGCTCGGGCTCGGTGAGCGTCGTCGACACCGCCAGCGACGCCGTCGTCGCCACGCTGGAGACGGGCGGCAAGCCGCGCGGCGCGGCCGCGGCCGGCGGCTGGCTCTACGTCAGCGACCAGCCCGGCAACCGCCTCGTGCTGATCGACCTGAAGGAGCGCAAGCCCTCGGGCGCGATCGCGCTCGGCGTCTCCCCGGAGGGCGTGGGGCGCTCGTGGGACGGCCGCTGGATCGTCGCGGCGAGCGAGCAGTCGAACAGCGTGACCTTCATCGACACCGCGGCGCGCAAGGAAGCCTTCACCGTGAAGGTCAAGGGACAGAACCCGGAGCACGCGGAGTTCAGCCCGGACGGCAGGACCGTGTATGCGAGCTCCGAAGATGGCGACACCATCGAGGTGATCGACGTCGAGAAGCGCGCGCAGGTCGGCCAGATCAAGGTGGGCGAGCGGCCGCGCGGCATCGGCTTCCTGCCCGACGGCAGCCGCGCCTACGTCGCTGCGGAGAACGCCGACACGGTGTTCGTCATCGACGCCAGGGCGCACGCCGTGCTCGCGAAGATCCCGGCCGGCAAGCGCTCGAACGGCATCGCCGTGCACCCGGACGGCGGGCGCGTGTACATCTCGAACGGCGGCGACGCGTCGGTGTCGGTGCTCGACACGGCGACGAACGCCATCGTCGCGACGATCCCGGTGGGCCAGCGTCCCTGGAACATGGCGCTCACGCCCGACGGGCGCAAGCTCTACGTCGCGTGCGGACGCTCGGGGGTGGTGTCGGTCATCGACACGCAGAAGAACGCGAAGATCGCCGACATCCCGGTGGGCAAGCTGCCGTGGGGCGTCGTCGTTCAGTGAACGGGTTCAGTGACCGTAGATGGCGTCCGCGTTGACCACGTAGGTCCAGAGCGCCTCGACGTCCTCGGGCTTCAAGAGGCCGCCCCAGGGCGGCATCTGGTTCTTGCCCTTCGTCACCAAGTCGACGAAGCGGTCGTGCTGGTCGTGCGGGAACTTGCGCAGGTCGGCCGCGCCCTGCGGGTCCATCATGCGCGCGCCGTGGCAGGGCGAGCAGTTGCGCTCGTAGATCTCCGCGCCCGCCTTCAGCTTCTGCGCGTCCTGCGCAATCGCCGGGGACCAGGCGAGCGCCAGGGCGATCAGAAAGCGCTTCAATCCGGCATCAGCGCGAAGGTCCACACGGAGCCGCCCGGCGGCACCTTGTCCTTGAGCTGCTCGCGGGCGATGTTCCAGTAGAGGCCGCCGATGCCGGAGAGCACGGTGACGTACTGCCGGCCGCCCTGCGTGAAGGTGACCGGCATGGCGTTGATGCCGGAGCCGGTCTGGAACTGCCACAGCCGCTTCCCGGTGTCGGCGTCGAGCGCGATGAACTCGCCCGTTTCCCGCCCGGTGAACACGAGGCCGCCGCCGGTGGCGAGCATCGCCGACCAGCTCTGGAAGTCGGTGAGCGGCACCCGCCACTTCTTCTCGGCGGTCAGGGGGTCGATCGCCTCCATGTGCCCGACCGGCTCGCCGGCGGCGCGCGGCAGCGGCAGGTTCTCGATGAACATGTAGCGCTCGCCGGCCTTGTAGGGCTTGGTCTCGAGGTGCTTGTACATGCGCCCCTCGTGCAGCGTGTTCGCGTAGAGCAGGCCGGTCTGCGGGCTGAAGGCGGCGTGCTCCCAGTTCTTCGCGCCGCGGGTGGAGGGCCAGTGCTCGGTGGCCTTCATGTCGCGGATGCTCTTCGCGATATCGGTCTCGACCGGGCGCCCGGTCTTCATGTCGACGCCGCTCGCCCAGTTGACCTTCTCGTAGGCCTTCGCCGACAGCAGCTGCCCGTTGCTGCGGTCGAGCACGTAGAGGAAGCCGTTGCGGTTGAGCTGCATCGCCACCTTGCGCGGCTTGCCCTGCACGTTCAGGTCGGCGAGGATGAGCTCCCAGCAGGCGTCGTAGTCGTAGGCGTCGTTGGGCGTGAACTGGTAATGCCAGGCGATCTCGCCGGTCTTCGGGCGCAGCGCGAGCACAGACGAGGTGTACAGGTTGTCGCCCGGGCGGCTCTGCGAGGCCCAGGGCGCGGGGTTGCCGATGCCCCAGTAGACGAGGTCGAGCGCGGGATCGTAGGAGCCGGTGATCCAGGCCGAGCCGCCGCCGGTCTCCCAGGCGTTGTTGTTCTGCGGCCAGGTCTCGTTGCCCTTCTCGCCGCGCGCCGGGATGGTGTAGCGGCGCCACAGCTGCTTGCCGGTCTCCGGGTCCCAGCCGTCGATGAAGCCGCGGATCCCGTACTCGGCGCCGGAAATGCCGGTGATGAGCACGCCGTTCGCGATGAGGGGCGCGACGGTGAGCGAATAGCCGTCCTTCCACTCGGCGGCCTTCGACTTCCAGATCTCCTTGCCCGTCTTCGCGTCGTACGCCACCACGTGGGCGTCGAGCGTGGTGCGGTAGACCTTGCCGTTGTAGATCGCCGCGCCCTTGTTGGATACGCCGCAACAGACCACGCGAGGCGTGTCCGCAGGCCAGTCGAGCGTCTGCTTCCAGATCTGCTTGCCGGTGGCGACGTCGATGGCGACCGTCGCCCTGGCGTTGGTGACGTACATGACGCCGTTCCAGACGATGGGCTGCGCCTGCTCGCCCCAGTTGTTGTCCAGGCTCAGGTTCCACACCGGCACGAGGCGCTTGACCGTCGTCTTGTTGACTTGGGAGAGCGAGCTGTAGCGCTGCTGCGAGTAGCCCATCCCGTAGGTGAGGATGTTGTCGGTGTTCTTGCCGTCGTTCTTCAGGTCGTCCAGCGTCTGCGCGCCGGCCTGGGCGGCGGCGAAAAGCAAAAGGGATGCGGTAGCGAGGCGTTTCATGCGTTTTCTCCCCCTGGAGGAGCCGTCATGTTGCGCCCGGACGAAGCCTCTGCACAAGCGGCGCGGGCCGTGCCAGAATTCAGCCTCAAGCACTCCTGGGGGGTCCCATGTCGCTGTCACAGGCCGTATCGATGGGCATCGGACCGCTCGCCACCCTGGGCGAGGACGCGCTCAAGGACCTCGCCCCGCACGGCACGGCGCGCTCCTACCCCAAGAACGCGGTGATCATCACCGAGGGCGACGAGACCGACTCGCTCTATGTCCTGCTTGCCGGGCGCGTCAAGGTCTACGTGAGCGACGAGGACGGCAAGGAAGTGGTGCTCTCCACCATGCGCGAGGGCAGCTACTTCGGCGAGCTCGTGCTCGACGGGGGCCCGCGCTCGGCGTCGGTGATGGCGCTCGAGCCCTGCCGCTGCTTCGTTATCCCGATGAGCGAGATCGAGCAGCTCCTCGCGAAGAACCCCCTGTTCGCGCGCCACCTGATCCACATGCTGATCGCCAAGACGCGGAGCCTCGTCAAGCAGGTCCGCGACCTGGCGCTCAAGGACGTCTACGGACGCTTCGCCAAGTTCATCGACGAGAGCGCGGTCGATCAGGACGGTGCGCGCATCGTCCCCGAGCGCCTGACCCAGTCGGACATCGCCGAGCGCATCGGCGGCTCGCGCGAGATGGTGAACCGCATCGTCAAGGACCTCACAGCGGGCGGCTACATCTCGGTCGACGCCAAGCAGATCCGCGTCCACAAGCGCCTCCCGGCGCACTGGTAAGACCCGGCTTCCTCCGCTTCCCGGGGTTTTGTGCGTTTGGCACAAAACCGCCGTGACGGGCTTCGCGCGCCGCGGCCGTTTGTGGCTTGCGGCACAACCCCTCAGTGCCGGACGGCGGGGATTCCCTGAAGCCGCAATCCTAGAGTGGTCTCCATCGGACGGGCGATTTCCGCCGGTCCGCGAAGCGAGAGGAGACCCAACATGAGCAACCGCGAAACGAAGCCCGGCATGTTCACGCTGACGCTGCTGGCGGTCGTGATCTGCGCGGTCGCCATCCTGCTGATGCCGGCGCAGGCGGGCACCGAGGAATCGGCCGCAGCCGCCATCGCCGTGAGCGACTACCTTCCGGCCCGGATCGAGAACCAGGCCAGGGAGATCGTTCCGGAACCGGTGATGTACTACTAGGGAGGCGAACATGACGAATCTGCTGACTCTTGTGATCCATATTGCTGTCGTGGCTTTTCTCGCGTGGGGCGGCATGCTGTCCCTGAAGTGCCTGCTCCGCGACCGGACCTGGCACTCGCAAGCCGGACTCTGAGGGAGGGCTTGGCGAGCCGGTAGGGCGCCGAGTCGAGCTGGGAAGGGGCTCCTCGGCGCCCCTTTTTTTTGCCCGTGCGTATCATGCGGCGATGTCCCATCTGGTCGAGGCGGGCGACGCGCGGATCGAGGCGATCGCGGAGGGCAAGGGCCCGCTCGTCGTAGTCCTGCCTTCGCGCGGACGGGGCGCCGAGGACTACGACGGGCTCGCGCGCGAGCTGGCTGCATCCGGCTACCGCGTGCTGCGCCCGCAGCCGCGCGGGATAGGGCGGAGCCGGGGGCCGCTCGAGGGGCTCACGCTGCACGACCTCGCGCGCGACGTGGCGGCGGTCATCGCTCGCGAGGGCGGCCCCGCGGTCGTCGCCGGGCACGCCTTCGGCAACTGGGTCGCGCGCATGACGGCGGCCGATCACCCCGCGCTCGTTCGCGGCGTCGCCATCCTCGCCGCCGCCGCCAAGACCTATCCGAAGGATCTCGCCGAGGCGGTGACGAAGTGCGCCGACACCTCGCTTTCCGACGCGGAGCGGCTGAGGTACCTGCGCTACGCTTTTTTCGCGCCGGGCCACGACGCGAGCGAGTGGCTGGAGGGCTTCCACCCAGAGGTGAACGCGAGCCAGCGCGCGGCGGGCCTTGCGACGCCGCAGGCGGCGTGGTGGGGTGCGGGGAGCGCGCCGCTCCTCGACCTCCAGGCGGAGTTCGACCGCTTCCGGCCGCGAGAGACGGCGAACGAGCTGCGCGAGGAGCTGGGCGAGCGCGTGACCGTCGCGCTCGTCCGCGGCGCGGGCCACGCGCTCGTCCCCGAGCAGCCGCGGGCGGTGGCCGAAGCGCTGCTCGCGTGGATGAAGACCCTTCCAGGAGGCTGACGCCATGTCGCAATACCACGGCAAATTCATCTGGTACGACGTGATGACCACCGACACCCGAGCGGCCGAGTCCTTCTACCGGAAGGCATTCGGGTGGAGCGCGAAGGACGCGGGAGCGGGCGGGCGCCCGTACACGCTTTTCTCGGCCGGGTCGGTGGACGTCGGCGGACTGATGCCGATTCCGGACGAGGCGAAGAAGAAGGACGTTCCGCCCTGCTGGACCGGCTACATCGCCGTGGACGACGTCGACGGCTACGCGGCGCGCGTGAAGAAGGCGGGCGGCAGGCTGCACCGCGGGCCCGAGGACATTCCGGGCGTGGGGCGTTACGCGGTGGTCGCGGACCCGCACGGCGCGGTGTTCATCATCATGAAGGGAAACAGCGCCGAAGGGCCGCCGCAGCCCGCGCCGGACGCGCCTGGACACGTCGGCTGGCGCGAGCTGCAGGCGGGCGACGGCAAGGCCGCGTTTGCGTTCTACTCCGGCCTCTTCGGCTGGAAGAAGGCCGACGCGATCGACATGGGCAAGGCGGGCGTCTACCAGACCTTCTCGACCGGCGGCGGCCCGGTCGGCGGCATCATGACCAAGGTGCCCGAGGCGCCGTGGGCCTTCTGGCTGTACTACTTCAACGCCGAGGCGATCGACGACGCGGTCGCGCGCGTCAGGAGCGCAGGCGGCAGGATCGCGCTCGAGCCGGTACGGGTCCCGACGGGGCAGTGGATCGCGCAATGCATCGACCCGCAGGGCGCGATGTTCGGCTTGCTCGCGCCGAAGCGCTGACGCTCATGACGACCTTCGTTCTCGTGCACGGCGCCTGGTCCGGCGGCTGGAAGTGGCGCTTCGTCGCGCCGCTGCTGCGGCGCGCGGGGCACGAGGTGTTTACGCCCACGCTCACGGGACTGGGCGAGCGCGCGCATCTCGCGACCCCGGACATCGACCTCGGCGTGCAGGTCCAGGACGTCGTCGCGGTCCTCGAAATGGAGGACCTGCGCGATATCGTGCTCGTCGGCCACAGCTACGGCGGCATGGTCGTGACCGGCGCGGCCGAGCGCGCGCCGGAGCGCATCCGCCGCCTCGTCTATCTCGATGCTTTCGTTCCCGAGGACGGCCGCTGCGCGCTCGACTACGTCGTGCCCGAGCGCGCGGCGGCGTTCCGGGAGCAGGGCGAGCGCACCGGATATGTCGATCCGCCGCCGGCGTCGCTGTGGGGCGTCGTCGCGCCCGGGGATGTCGCCTTCGCCCGACAGCGCGAGCGGCCTCACCCCTATCGCTGCTTCACTGAAAACCTGCGGCGGACGAACTCGTCGGCCGCCGCGCTGCCCAAGACGTTCATCTATTGCTCGGCGCCGGCGACCGGCACCTTCGACCAGTTCGCGGCGAAATACCGAAACGATCCCGCGTGGCGCTTCCACGAGCTGAAGACCGGGCACGACTCGATGGTCCTGGTGCCACAGGAGCTCGCGGGGCTACTGCTGCTGCACGCCTAGGACTTCCTTGCGGGCTGATCGCTCACGCCGAGAACGGCGCGCAGGCTCTTCATCAGCGCCTCGTGCTCGAAGGGCTTGGTGATGTAGCCGTCGGCTCCGCCAGACAGTCCGCGAAGGACGTCTCCGCGGCTCGCCTGCGCGGTAAGCATGATTACCGGGATGGCCTTGAGCGCGGGATGCTGGCGAACGCGCGCGAGGATGGAGAAGCCGTCGGTGCCGGGCAGGTTGACGTCCAGCAGGATGGCGTCGGGCAGGGGCGCGCCCCTCAGCGCGGCCACGATCTCGTCGCGGTTCGTGGCGACGCGCACCTCGTAGCCTTCGAGCTTGAGCAGCATCTTGACCGCGGTGATGAACGGCGCGTTGTCCTCGATCATGAGGACGGCGTACCTCGCGCCGTTGTTCGGAGGCTTCGTCGCCGCCGCCTGCCTCGCGACGCCGATGTAGTAGCCCGTGCGGTCGAGCGATTGCAGGCCTCTTTCCGCCTCGTCGCGGAACTGCGCCGAGACGCTGTCGGGCATCGCCTCGATCGGCACCTCGAAGAAGGAGCCGAAGTCGTGCTCCGTGGTTGCTCCCGGCTTGACGACGTCGATGAGCCTGTCCTTGAGGAGGGCTTCCACCGCCTTGCCGATCTCGCCCGGCTTCGCGCCCGGCACGCGCTTCGTGATCGCCGCCATCGGGGATTTCCCGTCGAACATCACCATCAGCGCGAGCGCGACGACCGAAAGGTTCGTCGACCCTGCCTTGAGCTCCTTCTTCCCCTTCTCGGTGGGCGCGAAGATGGTGAGGTTTTGGGTGTCTTCGAGGTCCATCGCTTTTTTCCCTGTAGCGACCTGTCCCCGCCCTATGATACGACTCCGGGCCCAGGGGACATAGTCAGCCAACCGCAAGCCTGGACCTCAGCCGCTAGAATACGCCGCACATGTTCCGCAACGATCCCGATACCTGGAGCGCCGCCGCGAAGCTCTTCCACTGGGGGATGGCGCTGCTCATCTTCGCGCAGATCGCGCTCGGCCTCCTCGCCGTGAGCTGGCGGCTGTCGCCGACGAAGCTCGATCTCTTCGTCTGGCACAAGTCGACGGGAATGCTCATCCTCGCGCTGCTCGCGCTGCGCCTCGCGTGGCGCCTGTCGCACCGCGTTCCCGCGCTGCCCCTGGAGATGCCTGCGTGGGAGCGCGCAGGGGCGCGCGTCTCGCACTTCCTGCTGTATACGCTGATGCTCGCGCTGCCGCTGACGGGCTGGGTGATCAGCTCGGCGAGCGGCGTTCCGTTCAGGATCTTCTGGACGATTCCGCTGCCGGCGGTCGCGGCCCCCGACAAGGGGCTCGCCGACCAGTTCGCGACCATCCACGGCTGGCTGGTGAGCCTGCTTGCGCTGGTGCTCGTCGCGCATATCGGCGCCGCGCTGCGCCACCACTACGTGAAGAAGGATACGGTGCTCGCGCGCATGCTTCCCTGGAGCCCTTCATGAAGATCCTCCTCTTTTGCGCCTTCCTCGCCGCCTCTCCGGTGCTCGCCGCGGATTGGAAAATGGATCCCGCGGGCAGCCGGCTCGAGTTCGTCGCCACCTTCGAGAAGAACCCGGCGCCTGGCGTGTTCAGGGAGTTCGACGCGCGTCTTGCCTTCGATCCGGAAAAGCCCGCGGGCGGCAGCCTGCACGTCACCGTCAAGGTGACGAGCGCGGACATGAGCATCCCGGACGTGAACAAGGAGATCCGCAACAAGGACTGGTTCGACTACGCCGGTTTTCCCGGCGCCGAGTTTCACTCGACCGAGTTGCGGCGCGTCGAGGGCAACCGCTACGCGGCGCGAGGGACGCTTTCGCTGAAGGGCGTGAAGCAGGCGGTCGAGGTGCCCTTCACCTGGGCGTCTTCGGGCGACGGCGCGACCATCGAAGGCGAGCTCACGCTCAGGCGCGGCGATTTCGGCATCGGCCTGGGCGAATGGAAGGCGACCGACACCATCGGCGCCGAGGTGAAGGTGAAGTTCAAGGTTAAGCTGAAGAAGGCCTGAGATGAGACGCCTTCTTGCGCTCGCCGCGGCGGCGACGCTGGTCGCCGGGTGCGCGGAGCTGTTCCGCGTCGAGGCGCCCGTCGCGCCGCCACCCGGATTCCCCGGAAGCCATTATCAGCAGGCGCTAAAGGCGGGTCAGCCCGTGTACCGCGTCGATTCCGCGGCGTCGCTCGTGGTTATCGAGGTGCGCCGCGGCGGCTCGCTCGCGCGGCTCGGCCATGACCACGTCGTCGCGAGTCACGATGTCACCGGCTGGGTCGCGCCCGGCGAGGGACGCGCCGACCTGTACGTCGCCGTCGCGCGCCTCGTCGTCGACGAGCCCGGGCTGCGCAAGGAGGCGGGATTCGACACCCAGCCCACCGATTCCGACATCGAGGGCACGCGCTCGAACATGCTCGGCCACGTCCTCGAGGCGGACAAGTATCCTTACGCGGTCATCGCCGTGACGGGCGCCGACGCCAAGGCGAAAAATCCGACGCTCGCCGTTGCGATTACCCTTCACGGCCAGACGCGAAGCTTCCAGGTCCCGGCCGAGGTCGAGGCCGGCGACGAGGCGATCGCCGTCTCCGGCAAGCTCGCGTTCAAGCAGACAGACTTCGGTATCACGCCCTACGCGCTCCTCGGCGGCGCGATCGCGGTGAAGGACGGCCTCGCGCTGCGGTTCCGCATCCACGCGAGGCGGCTGCAGGGATGAGCATGCCGTCGAGCTGGACCGATGAGAATGACGGCCCGGTGGGACGGGCCGTCAGCTGCCGGTCGCGAAGCCGAGGATCGTCGGCCGAAGCTCGCGCTTCAGCGTCGCATCGGCCTCGTCCATCGTGCGCCGCCGCGCAGTTGCCTGCTGCGGGCTGGAGGTCTTGATCTCCCAGCGCTTGTTCCCGCGGACCTTGCCGCTCGCCTTCTCCGCGAGCTGGACCTCGAGGGTGCCGCGCATCCAGTACCAGCCGTTGATCAGCCCCAGGTCGTCCATCTGAAGCGAGCCGAACAGCACGTACGGCGCGTCCTCGCCCGCCTCCGGCACGAATCCCGCTGCTGACAGCGCCGCGGAGAGCATGCGCTCCAGTTCCTGAGAGGACGGCGCCTGCGGCCTCATGTGCACGCGCTTGAGCAGAGTGCCGAGGTCCGCGGCGAGCTGGCCGCTGTTGAATTCCGGCGCCACGCCCTGGCCCGTGACGTCGATCACCTGGAGAGTCCGCTGCACGCCGTCGCGCTCGCGCTGCGAGTCGAGCGCCCGGCTGGCGGCGGCCACCTGGGCGAGCAGGTCTGGCGCGCTGCGGGCCTGCGCGACGTAGCCCCGCGTCGCCGCGTCCAGCCGGTCGATGTCGGCGCGCAGGCCCATCGCGGCCTGGTTGCGCGGCAGCACCGCGAGCGCCGAGTACGACTTGGTCTTCGGGTCCTGCCACACCTCGGGGATCTGGATGCCGCGCACGATCTGGTCGGTGCGCGTCGTGATGCTGCGCGAGACCTGGGACTCGGTACCGCCGGCCGGACCCGAGCTGTAGGCAGTGACGTCGCTCGATTTCGCCGACACCGCGACCTCGAGGATCTTGGCCAGGTCGGCGCGCGCGCGGTTGCGCGCGTCGTCCAGGGTGTCGGCCTGGCCGCGGCCGACGAGATACTGGTTGTCCGGATACTTGGCGCTCTTGCCGCTGACCCAGTCCGGAGTCGTGGGCGCCGACGCGCACCCGAACAGAATAACGCCCGCTGCAACGATTGATAGCCATGGCTTCATGGTCTGACCTCGAGATTGGTTGGAATCCAGTACCGCGACAGGTATTTCTTTTCCCCCTTGCGGAGCGCTATCTTGATTTCGTTCGAGTCGAGCACGCGCTCGTCCTTGCCGTGGAGCTCGATCTTCAGCTTGTACTCGCCCGGCGGCAGCGCCAGGCGCGCGAGATGGATCTCTCCCGGCAGCGTGAACCAGCTGCGGGTATCGGCGCGCTCGGTGAACACGCCGGCGAGGTTGACCGCCAGGCCGAGCAGGGCGGCGCCCGAGCTGTTGCTGTTGTTGCCGGAGCTCGCCGCGGCGCCGGCGAGGCTGTCCTTCGCTATCGCGCGCGCGATGGCGCGCGCGGTGATCCCGGGCAACTCGGAATCGAGTGTCTTGATGGCGATTGCCTCGACGTTCTCCACCCGCGAGGTCCGCGCCGACGCGGAGTCGGCGCTCAGGAGCGCGTACGCGAAGGGATGCGTCCTCGGCCGGTACTCCGGCACTGCGACCCTGACGATGCGCCCGGTCGCCGGGTTGGGCGCGGTGACCGCCTTCTCGCGCTTGAGCGGGGCGAGCCCGGCGTTGACGATAAAGACGACCTCGCCGCGCTCGAGAAGCTCCGCCTCGCTCGGCGTCTGGTCGATCTTGAACTCCTCCCGGTAGCGCTTCGCCTCGTCGGCGATCCCCATGCGGTCGGCCAGGCGTATCAGGTCGTGCTTCAGCGTCTCGGGCATCGCGACGCCGAACGCCTTGAGCTGCCGGTTGTAGGCCTCGTAGGCCTGGCGGTAGGAGATCATGGCGTCGCTCCACTCGCCCTCATCCTCGTAGATGATGCCGGTGAGGTAGCGGGCGAACGCGTCCTCCTGGTACGGGTTGCCCTTGGAGGTTCGCTGCCGCTTCTCGCGCAGCAGCACGTCGACCTGCAGCGCCTCGACGCGCGCGGCGTCGAGCTGTCCCCGCTCCAGATAGTTGAGCGCGAGGAAGTTGTTCACCATCACGCGCTCGTAGTCCTCGCCGGTGAAGGCCTTGGTGGCGTCGTTCACGGTGATCGAAAGAGCCTGCTCGCGCAGGCTGAGCGCCCTGAGCTGCTCGATCTGGCCCTTGGCGCTCTCGAGCGTGCGCGTGCTCGCGTCGTAGTCTCCGGCCATGCGCTCCAGCATTCCCGTGTTCATGAGGTAGAGAACGCGGTCGGCGGCATTTGGTTTCAGCTTCTGGTACTCGGCGAGGGCCGCCTTGGGCTGCTGCTGCGCGAGGCTGCGCTCGGTGGACTGGATGGTGTCGCTGAAGGTCGCGCAGCCGGCAAGCGCGGCGAGGCACGCCGCCGCGCACGGCAGCCGGAGCCTCGCCGCAGGGCCTCCCGCAGACACGGCCTTCGCCGGACTGCGCTAGAAGCGCAGCTTGCTGCGCGTGACCAGCTTCCTGATGTCCTTCTGGCCGACCCAGACCTTGCGGTTGTCCGCGAGGCTGATGAGGGTCATGTTGACCTGGTAGAAGCGGACCTGCGTGTCCCCGTTCGGGTCGACGATGGTGTTGATCGTCCCGGAGAGCATGAAATCCGCGCCTAGCTCCCTGCCCATCGCGTTGCGCGTGTCCTCGCGGGCGTTGAGGTCCTGGTCCTTGCGCTCGTCGCGGATTCCCTGGCGTTCCGACTTGTTGGCGACGAAATCGACCTTGCCCGAGTTGATCAGCGCGCGCTCCATCTCCAGCGTGAACGTCTGCGTGTTGATGTGCTCGTGGCTCATGTTGCGCACTTCGCCGACTATCACCGCCGGCCGCGACTGTCCGGCCCGACCCCTGAATTCCTGCAGCCACGCACGCGACAGCGAGTCCTGGATCATTTCCTGGGACACGAGCCTCGAGTCCGTATCGTTCCAGGCCCCGCTCAGGTCCACCGCCTGCGACTCGTCCAGGCGCTCGACCTTGGTCGAGCAGGCCGATACCGTTGCGAGCGCGAGCAGGGCGAACCCGACGCGCAGCCATCGATGACCCCTCATTTGCCCTTCCCCCCCGATACCTTGTCGAAGATATTGTCGGCGTTCTGGCCGATGTAGCGCCGCAGGTCCTCGTTCATGCTGTTGGCGTTCTCGAGCGTGCTCTTCACCTGCTTCAGGTCGAGCTCGGCGATCGACCAGACCATGTTGGTCTTCTGGTCCTTCCAGCGCCCGATGATCTTCGAGCCCGCCAGATTCACCTTGGTGATCGCCTTGATCTGGCGCGACACCGACTGGTCGGCGCTGGCGTTGCTGCCCGTGCCCGCCGACGCCGTGAAGTCGTTGCCGACCACGTCGAGGTAGGTCGAGAGCATGCGCCCGACTTCGGCGCGCGCGCGGTCGTCCGCGGTCGAGCGCTGCAGCGCCTCGTCCCCGAGCGAGGGCGACGATCCGACCCCGTGGAACAGCCTTCCGTCCTTGTCGTTGACGGCCTGCGTCCCCTTGTTGACCCAGTCGGGGGCGCCCTTGATGCCGAGGTCGCTCTCGACCACGGTCTTGCCCCCGCCGCAGGCGGCGAGAACCAGGGCGAGCGTGGCCGCGGCGAGGGTCCTGCCCGAAGCGAAAAGCGAGCCGGCGATCTTCATGGTGTGGTCCTCCTCTCAGAAGAAAGCGGGGTTAACGGATGAACCTGCGGAAAAGAATACCACGGCCGAAGCTCCCCGTTGTTGGGTGGCAATGCCCTGCCGTCATTTATATTCCAGCGATCCGCAAAATCCTGTTACAAAGTGAAGAACGTGAACCGGGCGGAGCACCCCCGAGTAAAGAGATGATCGCGACGGGCCAGCAGAAGACCGTGGTTGTGCTCGGTACGGCGACCCCGGGCGGAGGCTTTCCGGTCTACGGGGCCGCGTATTCGAGCACGCTCAACGAGATGGACCCGACGCTCTCGGTCGAGCCGCGCAACACCAAGGGAAGCACCGAGAACATCCCGCTGCTCGAGGCCGGCGAGATCGACATCGGCCAGGCGACCGGCGAGGTCGCCTACGAGGCCCTGCAGGGGATCGGCCGGCCAAAGGCCGATCTTCGCATCATCAACGCGATGTACTCGAACTTCGGCATGTTCGTCGTGCGCGCCGACAGCCCCGCGCGCTCCTGCGCGGACCTGAAGGGCAAGCCCGTCGCCTGGGGAGCGTCGGGCTCCGGGTTCGTGGTGCTGGCGCGCTACGTGTTCGACGGGCTCGGGCTGGACATCAGCCGCGACTTCTCGCCGATCTTCCTGGAGAAGGCCGGAGACGGCCCGGCGATGGTGCAGGACGGGCGCGCTGCCGCGCTTTGGGGCGGAGGCATAGGCTGGCCCGGGTTCATGGCGCTCGCGAAATCCCCGGGAGGCGCGCATTTCATCGCGCCCTCGCCCGAGGACATGAAGCGCGTGCTCGCGAAGCATCCCTTCATCAAGCCGATCACCGTGCCTGCCGGCAGCTATCCCGGCCAGGACGCGCCGATGACTGCGCCGGGATCGTATTCGCTGGTGCTCGCGGCGCCTTCGCTGCCCGAGGATGTGGCGTACCGCCTGGCGCGCGCGCTCCACAGGGGCAAGGCCGTGATCGCCGCGCGCCACGCCCAGGGGCAGGAGTCGACGCTGGAGAACACGCTCGCCGCCGCGCCGCGGCGGGATCTGATCCATCCGGGCGTGCTGCGTTATATGCGCGAAGCGGGAATATTGCACTAGCGCGCGGCGCCCCGGCAGTCATTCCCGATTACAATCGCGCCGTTCCCATACCTGCGGGGAGAAGCCATGAACGAACGTCTCTACCGAACCCTGTCGCGCCTTCTCGGTGCTTCGCTCGTCGGGTTCGCGCTGTGCTGCGGAACGGCGAATGCCGAGATGGTCGGTACCGACGAGGCGGCCGCCTCCATGGAGCCGGCCAACCCGAACGCCGACCGGGAGAAGCTGCGTGCCTTCCTCGACCGGCCCGAGGTGGTGAAGCAGCTCCAGTCGCTGGGCGTCACGCCGGACGAGGCGAAGGCGCGGGTGCGTGCGATGAGCGACGCCGAAGTGCGCCTCATCGCTCAGAACATGGACTCGCTGCCCGCCGGCGGCCGGCTCACCGACTTCCAGCTCATCCTGATCATCCTGCTCGGGGTCATTATCCTGATCCTGCTGCTCTGATATAATTCGAGCCGCCCGCGGCACCCGCCGCGGGCTTTTCTTTATCCACGACCCGAGGAACATGAACACGAAATCGCTGCTGTTGTCCGCTGCACTCATCGCCGCGCTTGCCGCCTGCGGCCAGAAACAGGAAGCTCCCAAGGTGCAGCCCGCTCCGGCGCCTGCCCCTGCTCCCGCGGCGGCTCCCGCTCCGGCGCCTGCGGCCCCGGCCGCCGACGCGGCCAAGTCCGACGCGCCGAAGTCCGGCGCGCCCAAGTCCGACGCCGACCCCGCAAAGAAGTAGGCGCTGAGCGAACCGGAAGGCGGCGGCGCCCGCGAGGGCCCGCCGCTTTTCTTTTGATGGTCTAATGCCGCGATGACGCCATCGATAATGAGCGCTCCGGAGCTCTTCTCCTATCGCAGGTTCTGGGCGGCGCGCCTCGGCACGGCGCCTTTCCTGCCGACGTCGCGCGCCGAGATGGACGCGCTCGGCTGGGATTCGTGCGACGTCATTCTGGTGACCGGCGACGCCTACGTGGATCACCCGAGCTTCGGAATGGCGATCATCGGCCGCCTGCTGGAGGCGCAAGGCTTCCGCGTCGGCATCGTCGCGCAGCCGGACTGGAACTCGACCGCCGACTTCAAGCGCCTCGGCGCGCCGAACCTCTTCTTCGGCATCACCGCCGGCAACATGGACTCGATGGTCAACCGCTACACCGCCGACCGCCGCATCCGGCGCGACGACGCCTATACGCCCGGCGGCGAGGGCGGCCGGCGCCCCGACCGCTCGGTGATCGTCTACGCGCAGCGCGCGCGCGAGGCGTTTCCCGACGCGACTATCGTCGTCGGCGGCATCGAGGCGAGCCTGCGCCGCATCGCGCACTTCGACTACTGGTCGGAGAAGGTGCGCCGCTCGATCCTGCTCGACGCGCGCGCGGACATCCTCGTCTACGGCAACGCCGAGCGCGCTGTCGTCGAGATCGCGCACCGCCTGGCGCGGCGCGAGCGGATCGAGAGCATCACCGACCTGCGCGGCACGGCGTTCGTGCGCAGGCAACCGCCCGAGGGCTGGATCGAGATCGACTCCACGACGATCGACGAGCCGGGACCGCCCGCGCCGCCGGCCGATCCGTACGCGATGGAGCCCGCCGCGCACGCGGCTGCGCACGCGGCGGTCCGGGTCGTGCGCTTCGAGCGTCAGGTCCCCAACGCGATGCGCGAGAAGAGCGTCGTGCGCATGCCCGCCTACGAGAGCGTCCGCGACGACCCGGTGTTGTACGCCCACGCCTCGCGCATCCTTCACGTCGAGTCCAACCCCGGCAACGCGCGCGCCCTGGTGCAGCGCCACGGCGATCGGGACGTGTGGATCAATCCGCCGCCGATTCCGCTCGCAACGAAGGAGATGGACGCGCTCTACGAGCTGCCGTACCGCCGCGTGCCGCATCCGGCGTACGGCAAAGCGAAGATCCCGGCGTACGAGATGATCCGCTTCTCTATCGCGATCCAGCGCGGCTGCTTCGGCGGCTGCACCTTCTGCTCGATCACCGAGCACGAGGGGCGCATCATCCAGAGCCGCTCGGAGGACTCGGTTATCCGCGAGATCGAGACGGTGCGCGACACCGTGCCCGGGTTCACCGGCGTCATCTCGGACCTCGGCGGGCCGACCGCGAACATGTACCGGCTCGCGTGCAGGAGCCGCAGTATCGAGTCGGCGTGCCGGCGCCCGTCGTGCGTCTATCCGGATATCTGCTCGAACCTGAACACCGACCACGCGCCGCTCGTGCGCCTCTACCGCCGCGCGCGCGAGGTGCCGGGCGTGAAGAAGGTGCTCATCGGCTCGGGCGTGCGCTACGACCTGGCGGTCAAGTCGCCCGAGTACGTGAAGGAGCTCGTCCAGCACCACGTCGGCGGCTATCTCAAGATCGCGCCCGAGGCGATCTCGGAAGGCCCCTTGCGAATGATGATGAAGCCGGGCATCGGCGCCTACGACAAATTCAAGGCGATGTTCGACAAGTACTCGAAGGAAGCGGGCAAGGAGCAGTACCTCATTCCCTACTTCATCGCCGCGCATCCCGGTACGACCGACCGCGACATGCTCGAGCTCGCGCTTTGGCTGAAGAAGAACGGCTTCCGCGCCGACCAGGTCCAGGCTTTCCTGCCCGGGCCCATGGCGACCGCCACCGCGATGTACCACAGCGAGAGGAATCCGCTGCGCAAGATCACGCGCGACGGCGAACGAGTGCAAGTCCCGAAGGGGTTACGGGTGCGGCGGCTGCACAAGGCCTTCCTGCGCTATCACGACGCCAACAACTGGCCGATGCTGCGGGAGGCGCTGAAGCGCATGGGCCGCGCGGATCTGATCGGGCCGGGAAAGCGGCACCTCGTGCCGGCGTGGCAGCCCGAGGGGACCGGCGAGCACGAAGGGCGGCGGCGTCCTCTGCGCAACGCGCGGGCGACGCCGTTCCGGACCCAGCACACCGGGCTGCCCGACGCGCCAGGGAGGAAGAACGGCAGGCGGTGACCTGAATAAGCGAAGCCCCGGGGATGCTTCGGGGCTTCATTTTGGCCACTGTCGTGGCGTTTGCTTTGCGTCACATCACCGTGACGAGGCCGGTCAACCTTATCCGGCGCGAAAGTGGTGCTGTCCGTAGTCGTCATCGATAGAATCGCCCTCCTCTCTCGACTGCAACTATTGCGCAGACGTCGTGCTGCGGCGCTTCGGCCCGGGCGATGCTCCAACATCGTGTCGACGTGGTCGCCGCCCGCCCGCCTCAGGCACACCCGCGATTTCGGGGCGCGCACAACAGCGGACCTCGGTGCAGCAACCGGATCTCAGTCTTTGGTCGAGATCGTTTCGGGCCGAATCACCGTAGCGCTTCCAGTGAGCGCCTTTCCGCGGCCACTGTCAAGCGGTTCGGTCAACCCTTAGCGCCGTCCCTTCTTCACGAACGCGATGGATTCCTGGAACAGCTCGAGATCTTTCGCGTAATCCACGGGATCGGCGCGGTTGACCTGCACCCATTCGCGCGTCGCGGGTAAGCTGCGCGGCTGGAACGCCGTGACGTGGTCGCGCGAGAACTGCAGCTCGGTCGCGACCTGCGCGGGAAAACGCAGGCCGACGCCCCCGCCGCTGATGCAGGCGAACATCTTGTCGGCGACGAAGTAGGCGTCGAGGCCGTGGATCGTGCGCGCCTCGACGCCGGGAAGCGCGAGGAGCAGCGCGTCGAGACGGGATTTGAGCGTCGGACTGTCCGGCACGAAGCGGATTATAGGGAACAGCGCGAGAGCCGGCGCGCCCGCGACATCGAAACAGCGGGCGCTAGCGGATCGCCCATTGCGCGCCGGGCCTTCCCGCGCGCAGAATGGCCGCGTGCACGGAGAGATCGGGAGGCCGGCATGCGGATTTCGATGACGATCGTCGCGCTCGCGCTGGCGGGCGCGGCGCAGGCGCAGACGCACGTCCTGCGGTACGCGCCGCCGGCGAATGCGTTCAAGTCGGCGATCCAGGCGGACGACTATTCCCTGAACGGCACGAACGCGTCGGTGCAGGTCTATCAGTTCCGGCCGTTCAGCGGCGACATCGTGCAGGCGTTCCAGAGGACGCTGCTGCGCGACTGGATCGGGCCGATGCACCAGGAGGAGAACGTCGCGGGCAAGCCGGCGTTCCAGAGGGTGCAGGTTCCGGGCGCGGACGCGGCGATCGCGGCGACGTTCAGCGAGAATCGCGTGGGGTTGGCGCGGCCGCACAACCGCATGCTGATCGTGAAGGGAAACGAGGCGGCGATCGTCGATGCCTCGGCGGGCACGGCGCAGGGATGGCAGATGGCGGCGCCGCGGCTCAACCAGATGGCGAGCACGTTCAAGGTCGAGGGCGCGCCTGCGGCGGCCCCCCTCAGCATCGAGGCGGGAAGCAAGGTCGCCGGTCTTTACCAGGGCATGAAGGCGAAGTACACCGCGACGATGATGAACGTCACCGGCTACGCGTCCTACCAGACGGCGCTGCACTTCTACGTGTTCTCGGCCAACGGGCGCGCGTATCGCGCCTACGACCGGCTCGAGGCGCCGGGCGGGCGCTTCGACTTCGACGCCGCCGAGCGGAGGGACCCCCAGAACTCGGGCCGCTACACCGTGGACAAAGGCAAGCTCGTCATCAAGATGCGCGGGGACAACGAGCCCATCGTCACCGATCTGCCGAAGGACGGCGTGCTGGTCATCTACCAGGTCGCGTACAACAAGAAGCAGTAACGATCGGCTAAAACCGCATCGCGCCTCTCAGCATGACCAGGTCGGTGTCCTTTCCCGCGGCCTTCGCGTAGAAACTCTGGAAATCGAGGCTCAGGCTGACCGCCGGAGTGAAGAAAGTCTTCAACCCGAGGAGCAGGGTCTGGCCTTCCAGCGAGTCGTTGTCGCCGCGGTCGATCCCGAGCCCCGCCTTGAGCCCGAAGAGCTTCGTCGGATAGTAGACGGCCTGGACCTGAAGGTCGCGGTTCTTCTGATCCGAGCTCCCCTCGGACCGGATCGTGAACTGGGCCGCCCTCGCGGTGAAAAAGACATGGGCGCTGACGGCGAGCGGCTCGAGATGCTGGCCGACGAGAGCGATCCCGTCGACGGTGATATCGGGGATGCCCGCCGATGAGGACGCCGTGGTCGTGCTGCGCGAAAAATTGAGGTCGACGCTCGTGGCTTTGGCGACGTAGGCGCCGACCGAGAGCTGATACGCCTTGGTCTCGGTTTCGATATCGACGCCGTTCGACCTGCTCTTTCCCTGGTTCAGGACTTCGGCGCTGGCCGCGGCCCGCAGGACCGTGTCGGGCCGGGCGAACTGCACGGCTGCGCCGTAGTCGTAGCCGTTGCTCAGGCGCTCCTGGCCCTCGATGTCGGTCGAGGTCCACGCGGCGTTCGCGCTGACGCTCCCGACCCGCTCGACGAACTGCACCTGGTCGTAGGGCGTGTCCGCGGGATGCAGCGGCAGCGGGTCGAAGTAGTACGTGCCGTCGACCCCGGCCGATATCCGGGTCAGGTCGTTCCCCTTGAAGTTCGAGTACGACAGCCCGGCCTCGCTTCGGAACGTGTCCTGGGCGCGGCAGGGGGCTACGACCTCCAGGACAAGCGCGAGCAACGCGACGGCGAGTTTTTCCCGCATGCGCGAATCGTACCGGGAAGCTCAGCGCGTGCGCCAGTGCAGCACGAACGCCGCGCACGACGCGCCCATGGCGATCGCGCACACCGCGATCCATCCCCAGTGAGCCAGAGCGGTGCTCGCGAGGAAGGCGCCGACCGCGTTGCCGCCCCAGATGTGGGCGCCGAACACGGTGTTGAAGCGGCTGCGCGCTTCGGGCGCGACGGCGGTGATGAGCGTCTGGTTCGCGACCATCGCCGAGCGCAGCCCCGAGTCGAGCAGCACCGCGCCGATGATCACCGCGCCCACCCACAGCGGCGCGAAAGCGAACGCAGCGTAAGCCGCGAGCACCAGGCACACGCCCGCGGTCACGATGGGAAAGGCGCCGCGGCGATCCGACCATCGGCCCGCGGGCTGCGAGAAGAGGATCCCTGCCGCGCCGGGAATGGCGAGCAGTCCGGTCTGGGCGGGGCCGAAGCCGTGGAGGGCCAGCATCATCGGCGCGACGGTCGCCCAGAAGCCGCCGTACGAGATGCCCAGCAGGAATTGCAGGGTCGAGGCGCGGCGCAGCGTCGTGTTGTCGCGCAGGTATTCGAAGAGCGAGCGCATCAGGCGCAGATAGCCGACGCTCGTCTTCGAGGGCATCGACGGCAGCCACAGCACCAGGGCGGGGGCGAGCCCGGCGAGCATCACCGCCGCCCCGACGTAGAGCCAGCGCCAGCCGAAGAACTGCGCGACGAAGCCGCCTGCAAGCCGCCCGAAAAGGATGCCGAGGAACAGGCACGCGAGCAGCGCCCCCATCACGCGCCCGCGCTTCTCGGGCGGAGCGAGCTCGGCGGTCAGCGGGATCACGAGCTGCGCGAAGCCGGAGGTGAAGCCTACGAAGAGGCTCGCCGCGACCAGCGTCGGCAGCGTGGGCGCCGAGGCCATCACCAGGAGCGCGACGATCAGCACGGCGAGCTCTGTGAGGATGAGGCGGCGCTTGTCGTAGCGGTCGCCGAGCGGTACGAGGAAGAAGGTGCCAGCCAGGAACCCGCCGAAGGTGAGCGTCGCCACCCAGCCGACGGCCGCCGCGTCCGCGTGGAACTCCGCGGCGAAGGCGGCGAGCATCGGCGTCTGGTAGTGGATGGTGCCCGCGCCGGCGAACACCGACACCGCGAGCAGGACCATCAGCCTGCGGTCGAGAACACGGGAAGGACTCACGATGAGCCGACTCTAAAGGATAGAATCCCGCTTTGCACGTCGCCGGAGGGGGCCCGTGAGACTCTGCGCCGTTCTGATGCTCGCGGTCTCGGGCGCGGCGTTCGCGCAGCCCGCGGAGCCGGTTTTCTCCCTCGCGAAGAAGGAAAGACAGCCCTACCTCGACACGCTGCGCGAGCTCGTCTCGATCGAGACCGGCTCGCGCGACCTCGAGGGGCTGGAGAAGGCCGCCTACCTGATCGAGGGACGCCTGCAGGCGCTCGGCGGCAAGGTCGAGCTGGTCGATACCAGCGCCGACGCCTACCGCATGGCCGACACGCCGCCGAAGATCGGCAAGGTAGTGCTCGCGCGCTTCGAGGGCAGGGGAAGGAAGCGGATCCTGCTGCTCGCGCACATGGACACGGTGTACCTGCGCGGCATGCTGGCTAAGCAGCCTTTCCGCGTCGAAGGACCTCGCGCCTACGGCCTGGGAATCGCCGACGACAAGCAGGGCGTGGCCCTCGTCCTGCACGCGCTCGCCATGCTCACGGCTATGGGCTTCCGCGACTACGGCCTCGTGACCGTGCTCATCAACGCCGACGAGGAGCTGAGCTCGCCCGGGTCGCGCAAGCTGATCATCCGCGAAGGCACGCGGCACGACGTGGTGTTCTCGTGCGAGTCATCGCGCGTGGACAGCGACAAGCTCGCCCTCGCCACCGCGGGAATCGCCTCGGTCGTCCTCAAGGTGAAGGGGCGCGCCTCGCACGCGGGGTCGGCGCCCGAGATGGGACGCAACGCGCTGTACGAGCTCGCCCACCAGATCATGCAGACGCGCGACCTCTCGGATCCCGCGACGGGGCTCAAGATGAACTGGACGCTGGCGTCGGCGGGCACCAACCGCAATGTCATTCCCGCCGAGGCGACCGCGACCGCGGACGTGCGCGTGCTGCGCGTCGCCGACTACGACCGCATCGAGCGCGAGGTGCGCGAGCGCATTCGCGCGAGGCTCATCCCCGACACGCAGGTCGAGATGACCTTCGAGCGGCGCCGGCCGCCGCTCGAGGCGAACGCCGCGGCGCGCGCGCTCGGCGCGCACGCGCAGAAGGTCTACACCGAGATCGGCAGGAAGCTGACCGTCGATTCCGTCGCCGAGGGCGGCGGCACCGACGCGGCGTTCGCGGCGCTCGAGTCCCACGCGGCGACGCTCGAGCGCTTCGGGGTGCAGGGCTTCGGCGCGCACTCGAACGACGCCGAGTACATCCTGCTAGACTCGATAGAGCCGCGGCTCTACCTGCTCGCGCGCATGATCATGGACGTCTCGCAAGGGAAGGATCGCTGATGCCACGAGTCCGAACGCCGCTCGCTTTGGCCCTCGTCGCATCGCTCGCCTGCGCGCCGGCGGCTGCGCAGACGGCCCGCATGCTCGTCGGCTATCCGCCGGGCGGGGCAGTCGACGTGCTCGGCCGCATCTTTGCCGAGCCGATGGGCGAGGCGCTCGGACGGCCGGTGATCGTGGAGAACCGGCCGGGGGCGGTCGGGCAGATCGCCGCCGAAGCGCTGAAGGCGGCGGCACCCGACGGCGCCACCTTGATGCTCGCGCCGGACGCGACGGTGATCTTCCGCCCGCAGACCCTGGCGAAGCCGCCCTACGACCCGCTCGCCGATTTCGCGCCTGTCGCTCATACGGGCCGGTGGAACTTCGCGCTCGCCGTGCAGGCCGAGATGCGCGTGAAGACGCTCGCGGAGTACGTCGCCTGGGTGAAGGCCGACCCCGGGCGCGCGGTGTTCGCGTCCTCGGGCGCGGGTGGCTCGACGCATTTCTTCGGCGTGCTGCTCGGGCAGACCGAGGGCATTGCGCTGCAGCAGGTGCCCTACAAGGGCGCGGGGCCGGCGATCCTCGACGTCGTCGCCGGACACGTTCCCGCCACGATCCAGCCGCTCGGCACGCTGCTCGCCCAGGCGAAGGCCGGCAAGCTCGCGATCCTCGGCATGTCGGGCAAGGAGCGCTCGTCCGGCGCGCCCGACGTCCCGACCTTCGCGGAGCTCGGCCTTCCCGCGCTCACCGCCGACGCCTGGTTCGGCATCTTCGCGCCCGCGGCGACGCCCGCCGACACGGTGAAGAAGCTGAACGCCGCTTTCGTCTCCGCGATGCGCACGGCCGCGGTGAAGGACAGGATGCGGGGCCTCGACCTGGAGGTGCACGAGATGAGCCCCGCGGAATTCGCCGGCGTGGTCCGCGCCGACTACGCGCGCTGGGGCCCCGTGATCCGCGCCTCGGGCTTCAGGGGCGACGCACCCTAGTGAGAGCCCTCCTCGCCACGCTGCTTGTTTGCGCCTGCGGAGCGGCGCCCGCCCAGGACTACCCGGCCCGCCCGCTGCGGCTGATCGTTCCCTTCCCCGCAGGCGGCTCGACCGACCTCATCGGGCGCTCGCTCGCCAAGAAGCTGGGCGAAGGGCTGGGGCAGCAGCTGATCGTCGAGAACCGCGCCGGCGCGGGCGGCACCATCGGCCTCGCCGCGCTCGCAAGATCGCCCGCCGACGGCTACACGCTGGGCCTGGGAACGGTGTCGACGCTGGGCATGGCGCCGGTGGTGCGCGCGAATCCCCCCTACGATTCGCTCGCCGCGTTCGCGCCGGTGAGCCTCGTCGCGAGCGCGCCCTTCATCGTGGTGGTCAACGCCCAGGTCCCGGCGAAATCCCTAGGCGAGCTGATCGCGCTCGCCCGGGCGAACCCCGGGCGCTACAACTTCGGCTCGATCGGCGACGGAACGCTGCAGCACTTCGCCGGCGAGAGCTTCAAGTCGCTCGCGAAGGTCGATATCGTGCACGTGCCCTACAAGGGCGTGGCGCCCGTGCTCGTCGACCTGCTCGCCGGCCAGGTCCAGATCGGCTTCGACGTGCTCGCCTCGTTCCAGGTGCAGAACATCCAGTCGGGCAGGCTGCGCGCGCTCGCGGTGCTCGCACCCGAGCGCACCGCTCGGCTCCCGGCCGTCCCCACTGCGGCCGAGGCGGGCCTGCCCGGAATCGACGTGACCGCATGGTTCGGGCTGATTGCGCCGAAGGGCACTCCCGCCGCGATCGTCGCGAGGCTGAACGCCGAGGTGCGCAAGGCGGTCGCGTCGGCCGAGCTGCGCGATGCGATCTCGACGCAGGGGCTCGAGCCCATCGCCGACTCGCCGCAGGAATTCTCCGCCGTGATCGAGCGCGAGATTGCGAGATGGGCTCAGGTCGTGAAGACTTCGGGGTTCAAGGTCGAATGAAGCAAGTCCTGAGCGCCGACGGAACGAAGATCCACTGCGAGGAGAGCGGGAAGGGCACGGCCGTCCTCTTCGTGCACGAGTACGGCGGCTCCTGCCGCAGCTTCGACGGGCAGGTCGAAGCCTTCCGCAGCCGCTGCCGCTGCGTGACGTTCAACGCGCGCGGCTATCCGCCCTCGGAGGTGCCTGCCTCCGCCGACCGCTACTCGCAGGATCACGCGGTCGCCGACATCGCCGCGGTGATGGACGGCCTCGCGATCGAGCGGGCCCACCTCGTCGGCGTGTCGATGGGCGCGGCCTCGAGCCTGCAGTACGCGCTCAAGGAGCCGCAGCGCGTCCTCTCGGCGACGCTGGTCGGCATCGGCTCGGGATCGGACGACCCGGAGACGTTCTGCGCCGCCGCGCGGGCGACCGCGAAGCTGCTGGGAGAGCGCGGGATGGCGGCGCTCGCGGCGCAGATGAACGACAGCCCGAACCGCCGGCGCCTGAAAGACAAGAACCCGGCCGAGTTCCGCCGCTTCAACGAGCAGCTCCTAGCGATGTCGCCGGCGGGGCACGCCAATACCCAGCTCGGCGTGCAGGGGCGGCGCCCGCCCCTGTACGTGCACGAGAAGCGCCTCGTTGCGCTCCGTCTTCCGGTGCTCGTGGTCGTCGGCGACGAGGACGAGCCGTGCCGCAAGCCGAGCGATTTCCTGGCCCGGGTTCTCCCGGACGCGCGCCTGCACGTATTTCCTCAGACCGGGCACTGCGTCAACCTCGAGAACCCGGCCGAGTTCAATCGCCTGTGCCTCGGTTTCATCGAGTCGGTCGCCGTGGCGAGCGGCTGACGTGGGCTCTGTCTCCACCGAGATCCGCGGCGCGGTCGCGGTCGTCACGTTCGACAACGCGGCGCGCATGAACGCGATCGACGCGGGCATCGCGCAGGGGCTCGCCGCTGCGGCGAGGGCGCTGAAGAAGCGCAAGGACGTCGGGGCGATGGTGCTGCGCGGCGCGGGCGAGCGATCTTTCTCGGCGGGAGTCGATCTCAAGTTCGTGGAAACCTTCCCGAAACGCGCACACGGGTTCGCCGTCGTCGAGAAGGGCGTCGAAACCTTCTGGAGCGACATGCGGGCCATGCCTTTTCCGACGATCGCCATGCTGCACGCGAACTGCTACGGCGGAGGCGTCCAGCTCGCGGCGTCGACGGACTTCCGCTTCGGCGACGACGTCCTCAAGCTCTCGGTGCCGGCGGTGAAGAACAGGCTCTATTACCCGATCACGGCGCTCGAGCGGCTATATACCATGATCGGCGAGATGCGCACCCGGCGCTTGATGCTGGCTGGCGAGGTCCTCGCGGCGGCGACGCTCCGCGAGTGGGGCTTTCTCGACGAGGTGTTCCCCGCATCCGGCCTCGAGCGCGAGACCCTCGCGTTCGCGCAGAAACTCGCGGAGCAGCCGCGCGACGTGGTCGCGGTCTATCAGGACATCTTCCGCGCGCTCGGGAAGGGCGACGGCAGGCGTGCGCGAGCGCTTCGGCTGAAGGCCAAGGCCCGGGCCGTCAAGTAAGGGGATATCCGGAATGGACCTCAAGCTCGCGGGACGCACGGTGCTCGTCACGGGCGCGTCGAAGGGCATCGGGCTCGGAATCGCGCAGTGGTTCGCGCGCGAGGGCTGCGCGCTGCGCCTCGCGGCGCGGTCGAAGGACCTGCTCGAGCGCGAAGCGGCCGAAATCAGGAAGAGCGCGAGGGTCGAGGTTCGGACGTTAGCGCTAGACCTGTCGCAGGACGCGGGTCGCGGGAAGCTGATCGAGGCCTGCCCCGAGGTCGACATACTGATCAACAACGCGGGCGACATTCCGGCGGGGCCGATCGAGGAGGTCGACGACGCGGCCTGGCGCGCGGGCTGGGACCTGAAGGTGTTCGGCTACGTCGCGCTCACTCGCCATTACCTCGCAAAAATGAAGGCGAGGAAACGCGGCGTCATCGTCAACATCATCGGCGCCGCGGGCGAACGTCCTATCCCGGCGTACGTCGCGGGCTCGATGGGCAACGCCAGCCTGATGTCGATGACTCTCGCGCTGGGCGCGGCGAGCCCCGAATACGGCGTTCGCGTGCTGGCGGTCAACCCGGGGCCGGTGGCCACCGACCGCGTCATGAAGATCTCGAAAAAGCGCGCGAAGGCGATCCTCGGCGACGAGGAGCGCTACGCTGAGCTGCTGAAGAAGAATCCCTTCGGGCGCCCGGCGACCGTCGACGAGATCGCCGCGAGCGTGGTGTTCCTCGCCTCCGACCTGTCCTCCTATACGAGCGGCACCATCGTCACCATCGACGGGGGAATTTCGAAGCGCGCCGCGGTGTAGCTAGGCCGTGCCGTACTTGGTGTCGACCTGCACGCCGATCTCCTTGAGGAAGGGGGTCGGCAGGATGCCGCCCGCGCATACGATCACCGCGTCGTTCTTCAGCTCGATCTTCCTGCCGCCCTGGTCGAGGGTGACGCTGCCCTCGCCGATCTGCTCGACGTTCGAGGAAAGAACGACCTTCAGCCTGCGGGCGCTCTCGGCGCGCTGCACGGCCTCGCGGTTCTTCTGCTTCACGCGCGAGAACGCCTCGCTGCGGTAGGAGAGCGTGACCCTCGTGCCGGCCTCGTCGGCGCAGGCGAGCGCCGCCTCGAGCGCGGAGTCGCCCCCGCCGACGACGAGCACGTGCTGGCCGCGGTACTGCTCGGGGTCGATCAGGCGGTAGACCACGTTGGGCCGTTCCTCGCCCTTCACGCCGAGCTTGCGGGGCGTGCCGCGGCGGCCTATGGTCAGCAGGACCGCGCGCGTGCGGTACTCCTGCTTCGAGGTCCTGAGGACGAAACCGTTGCGGTCCGGCTTCAGCGTCTCCATGCGCTCGAAGAAATTGATCTTGATGCCCGTGCGCCTGACGACGCCGTTCCAGAACTCGAGGAGCTTCTCCTTGCTCACCTCCCCGAAGTTCATCTTGCCGATGATCGGCAACTGCACCGGCGCGGTCATGACGACCTTGTTGCGCGGGTAGTGATAGACGGTGCCGCCGAACGAGCTCTCCTGCTCGACCGTCACGAACTTGAGGTTCCTTTCCTTCGCGGCGAGCGAGGCCGAGATGCCGGCCGGGCCGGCGCCGACGATCACGACGTCGTGCGGCAGGCCGCTGCCCTTCAGCTTCGCGATCGATTCCATCGCCTGCCGGCCCTGCTCGACCGCCTTGCGTATGAGCCCCATCCCGCCGAGCTCCCCGGCGATGAACAGGCCGGGCACGTTGGTCTCGAAGTTCGGCTTGACCAGGGGGATGTCCATGCCGCGCTTCTCGGTGCCGAATACCAGGGTGATCGCGTCGTGCGGGCACGAGGCCATGCAGGCCCCGTGGCCGATGCACGCCGCGGCATTCACCAGCTGCGCCTTGCCGTTGACGATGCCGATGGCGTCCTCCGGGCAGGCCGCGACGCACGCCCTGGAGTTGAGGCACTTGCGCGGATCGATGACAGGGTGCAGCGACGCGGGCTCGTTGAGCCCCTCCTCGATCGCCTGCTGGAGGCGCTCGCTGCCCTCGCGGTCGCGGCGGCGCTGGCGCACGACGTACCAGGCGAGCACCGCAAGGAAGGGCAGCCCGTATAAGAGCAGCGTGGTGAGGTTTGCGCCTGCTAGCACGTGAGAATGAGAAACGTCTGTGTGTCGTGAATCGGAGACAGAGAAAATCACCGACACCCGCTTGAATATATCGTATCCTACGCCCGCGTTCTGGAGGCAACGGGAGGCGCGGCAGTTTTTCACGACTGCGTCGATTCTTCTGGGCATGGTGGAAGATTTTCATGGATGGCCGTGCGCCGTCCAGATGACAATGGCACTCCTTCCGCGTCGACCAATCGTCCGAGCAGACCTGTGTCGTCCCCGGTGAGTCCCGCATACGATGTCGAGCGCCGGTCGGCGGGCCCGCGCCCGCACGCGGGGTCGGAGCGTCGCGGGGACGCCCGCCCCCTGCCGGTCACGGCGATCTGGCTCGTGGCGATCGTTCTCGCCGCGGGCGCCTGGCTTGCCGGCCGCGCCGAGCTGTATACCCCCGGCTCCGATCTCGGCTACAACCTCGGCCTCGTCGGCTCGATCTTCATGCTGCTGCTGCTCCTGTATCCCCTGCGCAAGCGCGTGCGCTTCCTTCAGCGGGCCGGGGAGCTCCGGCACTGGTTCAAGGTGCACATGTTCCTCGGGATCGCCGGGCCGGTCCTGATCCTGTACCACTCCACGCTCAGGATCGGCTCGCTCAACGCCGCCGTCGCCTTCTACAGCATGCTGATCGTCGCGGGCAGCGGAATCATCGGGCGCTTCATCTACACCAAGATCCACCACGGCCTCTACGGCCGCCAGGCCACGCTGCGAGAGCGCCAGGAGCACCTGGGCCTGCAGGGCGAGTCGCTAAAGTCGAAATTCCACTTTGCGCCCAGCGTGGAGCAGCGCCTCAAGGACCTGGAAGCGTACGCCGCCGACCAGACCCGTCTCGGTCTGCTCGGCGTGCGGCGGTTTCTCGCGCTCACGGTGCGCACCCGCTACGTCTACTGGCGCAGCATGCGGGACGTCGGCCGGATCCTGTCGCGCGCCGCCAGCGAGCGCAACTGGCCTCGCGGCGAGCGCAGCCATCGCATCCGCGTCGCGCGGCGGATCCTGAAGGGCTACATGCGCGAGCTGAAGGAAGTCGCCCAGTTCCGCACCTACGAGCGCCTGTTCTCCCTGTGGCACGTCCTGCACGTTCCTTTCGTCTTCATGCTGGTATTCAGCGCGATCGTCCATGTGGTCTACGTGCACATGTATTGAGGCTCATGTCGAGACGAGCGAAGGTCACCGGATGGCTCCTCCTGCTGCTCGTCCCGGGCGCTTTCGCGCAGAGCCTGGAGACTGCGGTCATGCCGGGCCAGGTCATCGAGGGGCACGCCAAGTGGGAGAGCGAGTGCAAGAACTGCCACGTGCGCTTCAACCGGGCCGGGCAGCGCACGCAGTGTCTCGACTGCCACAAGGAGATCGCCGCCGACGTCGCGCAGCACCGGCGCTACCACGGACGCATGCCCGACCGGGACTGCCGCGCCTGCCACACCGACCACAAGGGGCGAAAGGCGAACATCGCTCCCGTGAACTCCAGGACCTTCGACCACAAGCAGACCGACTTCCTGCTCAAGGGCGCCCACGCCTCGACCAAGGTCGAGTGCGCCTCCTGCCACGTGCCGACGGTCAAGTACCGCAACACAGCGCACGATTGCAACGCGTGCCACAAGAAGGACGACAAGCACAAGGGCAAGCTCGGCCCAGAGTGCGTCAACTGCCACACCGAGATCTCGTGGAAGCAGACGCGCTTCGACCACAGCAAGACGAAGTTCCCGCTGCGGAACGCCCACTCGGATGTCGCCTGCGAGTCCTGCCACAAGACGCAGGACTTCAAGGGAACTCCGCTCGCCTGCGTCTCCTGCCACCAGAAGGACGACGACAAGAAGGGGCATCGCGGCAGGTTCGGCGCCAAGTGCGAGACCTGCCACACCGACATGGCGTGGAAGACGACCCGGTTCAGCCATGCACGCGATACGAAGTTCGAGCTGAAGGGCAGGCACCAGTTCGTCCGCTGCGACGCCTGCCACACCGGCATGCTCTACAAGGAGAAGACGCCCACGACGTGCGTCGCCTGTCACAAGAAGGACGACGACAAGAAGGGGCATCAGGGTCGCTTCGGAGACAAGTGCGACAGCTGCCACGTCGAGAGAGACTGGAAGGCCACGATCTTCGACCACGGCCTGGTCACGCGCTATCCGCTGCGCGGCAAGCACGCGCAGATTACCTGTGTCAGCTGCCACAAGGGATTCGTCTACAGGGAGAAGCTCGCGACGGCCTGCATCGCGTGCCACAGGAAGGACGACAAGCACAACGGGCAGCTCGGAGCCCAGTGCGAGTCGTGCCACAACGATGCGAGCTGGAAGCAGAGCCGCATCGATCACGGACTCACGCGCTTCCCGCTGCTCGGCCGGCACGCCAAGGTCGCCTGCAAGGACTGCCACACGACGCCGCAGTTCAAGGACGCCAAGACCGACTGCTACTCGTGCCACCGCAAGGACGACAAGCACAAGCTGAAGCTCGGGATGGCGTGCGAGCAATGCCACAACCCGCGCAGCTGGAAGCAGTGGGATTTCGACCACAACAAGCGCACCGCTTTCGTCCTCGACGGGAAGCACCGCGGGCTGGACTGCCTGGCCTGCCACCGGTTCCCGGTGCAGGGGAAGCTCAAACTCGCCAGCACCTGCGCGGACTGCCACGCGGAGCAGGACATCCACAACGGCGGCTTCGGGCCCGTCTGCGAGCGCTGCCACGTCACGAGCACGTTCAAGACCATCAAGTCGGGAGGCGCAGGGCGTCTGTTCCAGTGAGGGGAGAAACAACATGGACTCCGGACACGGCATTCGGCTGGCGCGCTTGATCGCTTTCGGCGCCGTGCTGCTGAACGCGGGCGCAGCGTTCGCGCAGGGCGGCCGCAGCACCTTCGACCACTTGCGCACGACGTTCCCGCTCACCGGCGTGCACGCAGTCACGCCCTGCGAGAACTGCCACGTCGGCGGACAGATGGCGGGCACGCCCAGGCAGTGCGAGTACTGCCACCGCCCGGGCAGCCGCATCGCCACGACCTTCAAGCCCGCCAATCACGTGCAGACGAACGAGGCCTGCAACAACTGCCACCGCTCCGCGGCCACCTGGCAGGGCGCGCGCTACAACCACGCGACAGTCGCGCCGGGGACGTGCACGACCTGCCACACCGGCTTCTTCGCGCCCGGGAAGCCGGCGAACCACTTGGTAACTACTGCGTCCTGCGACAGCTGCCATCGCACAGCGGCGTGGGTGCCGGCCGGGTTCAACCACAACGGTGTCGCTGCGGGAAGCTGCGAGACCTGTCACACCCCTGGGGGACCTGGCCTCGCCATGCCCTCCAACCACATTCCCTACAAGACCGCGCTGCTCAACGGTGCGAGCCTGGGCTGCGACGCCTGCCACACCAGCACGACGACCTTCACCGCGGAGCGGATGAACCACAACAGCAGTCTCGGGAACGGCTCTGGCCAGTGCAGCACATGCCATTTGAGGAACTCGCCTTATCTGGGAAGCATGCAGAAGAACACGCTCAACCATGACGGCACCGGACCCGACTGCTCGTTCTCGGGCTGCCACAGGCCGCTGGGCAATCAGGGCTCCACCTACACGCGCTGGACGAGCTGAAAGCCGCATGCGTTGCATCTCATGCGTAGCGCTTCTGGCTTGGGCGGCGCTGGCCTCTCCGCCCGTGCTCGCCGCGGTCATCGACGAGATCGCCGTTGAGAGAGGCGACGCGGTGCCGCGAGTCAGGGTGCGGCTCACCGGCCCTGTCCATTACATCCGCGACTACGCGTCGAAGAACGGCGAGCTGGTGAACGTGCAGCTCGAGGCGCTCGCCCCGCTTTTGCCGGGCGAGCCGCCGTTTCCCGACGAGGTGAAGTATTTCCGGGGAGACGGCGCCATTCCTCCTTTCACGGTGAGGGTCTCCCTCGACCCGAGGTGCGAGCCCGTGCCGAACCCGGTCTGCATCCTGATCCAGTACGAGCGCCCGGTCCGCAGCCACGTGCGCCTCGGCGAAGACCGCCGCAGCCTGCTGCTCGATTTCCCGATTGCACCCGACGAAAACAAGCGCACCCCGAGCACCGACAACAAAGAATGACAAGAACCGGCCTAAGGGGAGGCCTGGCGGTCGCCGCGCTGGCCGCGCTCGCGTTGCTTGCGCAGGAAGCCCGCGCCCAAGCTCCGGCGCCCGATCTCTACGTGGTCGCGCTGGCGACGGTGAAGAACGTCGCGGACCGCCCGAGCACTCCGATCCCGGCCTCGTTGCGCAGGAACACGCTCTACTGGCGGGTGCTGAGGTCGGGAAGCAACGTGAGCTACCAGCTGTGCATGGGCTTCTTCGGCACGCAGCGGGACGCCGAGAGCGCGAGGCGGCAGCTCGCCGCGAGCTTTCGCGAGGCGCGCGTCGTCCAGGTCCACCCGCAGGAGCGCGACAACCTCGAGAAGACTTCGCGGGCCAAGGCCGACGCTCCGCCCGCGGCGGCGTTGCTTCCGCGCCCGGCGGCGCCCCCCGCGGCGGTTCCGGCGCCCGCGGCGACGCCTCCGGCGCCCGCTCCGTCGGCTCAGGCCGAGCCATCGCAGCCGGCCGCCCCGCCCGCGGCTCCCGCGCCCGCCGGCTCACCCGAGGCGCTGATGGCCGATGGCCGCGGCGCGATCGTGCGCGAGGACTACGCCGCTGCGATCCGCGCGTTCACGCAGCTGCTCGCGCTGCCCCAGAACGCCTTGACGCGCGACGCGCAGGAGTTTCTCGCTCTTTCCTACGAGCGCCGCGGAGACACCGCCCGCGCGAGGACCGAGTACGAGAACTACCTGAAGAAATATCCGGAAGGCGAGGACTCGGTGCGCGTGCGCCAGCGGCTTGCGAGCCTCGCCGCCGCGCCGCAGGCGGAGGTCCTGCGCCCGCCCACCGAGCCCCAGCAGGGCTGGCGCTCGTTCGTCAGCGGAGGCCTGTCGCAGTTCTACTATCACGGGAACAGCAAGATCGACTCCCAGCCGCTCGGGCCCAACGCCCTCGACCGGACCACGCTCTCGGTCGTCGACCAGTCGGCGCTCATCACCAGCGCCGATCTCAATGCGCGCTTTATGAACGACGCGCACGAAAACCGCATCGTGTTCCGGGACGTCAACACGCGGAACTTCATCGCCGGACAGGAAAGCATCAACCGCCTGGACCAGGCCTACTACGACTACAAGTACAAGCCCGCCAGCGCCTCCGCGCGCCTGGGACGGCAGCCCGGCAACAGCGCGGGCCTCCCCGGCCGCTTCGACGGCGCTCTGCTCGGGTACGGCTTCACCTCAAGCGCGCGGCTCAACCTGGCCGCCGGCGAGCCGGTCGTGCCGGGCTTCACCATCGATTCGGTGCAGCGCTTCTACGGGGCGAGCGCCGAGCTGGGGCCCTTCAACCAGCGCTGGAGCGGGAACGTCTACGTGTTCCGCCAGACCGTGGACGGCATCGCCGACCGCGACGCGGTCGGCGCGGAGGCGCGCTACTTCACGCCTCAGGGGTACTTCTCGTCGGTGGTCGACTACGACACGCTGTTCCGCCACCTCAACATCGCGACCGCGCAGGGGAACTGGATCGCGCCGTGGAAGACCTCGTTCAATATGCTGCTCGACTACCGCATGACCCCGTCGCTGCAGACCACGAGCGCGATCATCGGCGCGCCCACGACGTCGATCCGCCAGTTGCTCACGATCTATACCGAAGACGAGCTGCGTCAGCAGGCTCGGGATGTGACTGCGCAATCGGCGATCGCATACGGAGGCTTTACGCACCCGGTGACCTCCGTCTGGCAGCTCGGCCTCAATGCCCAGGTGACGCGCATTTCCCACACGAACGCAACTCCCAACTATCCCGCGACGCCCGGCAGCGGCTACATCAAGACGCTCACCAGCCAGGCGATCGGCACGGGCGTGTTCGCGACGCGCGACGTCACCGTCGTCTCGGTGAGCGGCGTGACCGCGGACACGTACCACGGGCTGGCGGGCCAGCTCACGAGCCGCTTCCCCGTGGGCGCGAGCTGGACCTTCGACGGCGCGGTGCTCTGGTACGGGCAGAAGAACGACGACGGCAGCACCCTCCAGCGCGTCTCGCCGGTGGGCCGCGCGAGCTGGCGCTGGCGCAACAGCATCACCCTGGAGCTCGAGGCCGGCATCGAGAACACGAACACGAGCAGCGCCTTCCTCCAGGAGGTTACACATCGTTACTTCTTTTCCGCGGGATACCGCTGGGATTTCTGAAACTGCCCGCCGTCCCGTGGGATAATCGCCCGTCTCTTGCAGGGGAGCCAACTTGATTCGGAGGAGCAACATGCGTTGGATCGTGTTCGCCGTGCTCGCGCTGGCGAATGTCACCGCAACGGCGGGAACGCTGGACATCAATCTGTCGAACGACACCATCGAGGCGAAGTACGACAATCCCTTCGGCGCCGCCGACTGGACCTTCGGCGGAATGTACAACCGGGACGACAAGAACTACCTCTTCAACATCGGCCTGCTCGCGGCCGGCGAGGGCAACGCCGGCAAGTCGCGCGTCGCCGGCGGCCTCGGGGGAAAGGTCTACGCCATCCACGTCGCCGGCTCCGACGTCGCGGCGCTGGCGCTCGGCGGCCAGCTGCGCTGGTTCCCGAATAACGGCAATTTCGGCTTCGGCGGCTACGCTTTCTACGCGCCCAAGGTCGTGACCTTCATCGACGGCAAGAACTTCTACGACACGGGGCTGCGCGCCGAGGTCGAGGTGTTCCGCAACAGCTTCGCGTACGTCGGAGTCCGCTGGACGCGCGCCGAGCTGGAGGACGGCTCGCAGCCTTATATCGACCGGGGCGGCTACGTCGGCCTGATGGTGAACTTCTAGCCGACCTTCAGGCCCATCAGGCCCGCGATGATGTTCCGCTGCATCTGCGACGTGCCCGCGGCGATCGTCGCCGCCCGCGCGTCGCGGTAGTGGCGCTGCATGTCGTACTCCATGCTGTAGCCGTAGCCGCCGAAGACCTGCATGCCGAGGTTGGCGCACTTCACGTAGGCCTCGGAGGAAAAGAGCTTCGCCATCGAGATCTCGCGCAGCGCGTCCTGCCCGGTCGCGGCCATCCACGCCGCGCGCCAGGTGAGCGCGCGCGCGGCCTCGATCTCCGCCGCCATGTCGGCGAGCAGGTGGGCGATCGCCTGGTTGGTTCCGATGGCGCGCCCGAACTGCCTGCGCTCCTTCGAGTACTCGACGGCGAGGTCGAGGCAGGCCTGCGCGGCCCCGACATTGCCGGCGGCGGAGGTGATGCGCTCGGCCTGCAGCCCCGCGAGAATGCAGTCCCAGCCCCTGTTCTCGCCTCCGACGAGGCGATCTGCCGGAACCCGCACGCCGTCGAAGAAGACTTCGTAGGTGCCGGTGCAGCGGCGGCCGAGCATGTCGAGCTTCCGCAGCGTGAGGCCCTTCGCGTCGTTGTCGACGAGGAAGAGCGACATGCCCTGGCGGATGTTCGCCTGCGGGTCGGTGCGCACGTAGACGTTGATGACGTTGCCGCGGGCGCCCGCGCCCGTCGCCCAGAGCTTCTGCCCGCTGATGACCCAGTCGGCGCCTTCGCGGCGCGCGCCCGTCTTCATCGCGCCGACGTCCGAGCCGGCCTCGGGCTCGGACATCGAGATCGACATCTTGATCTCGCCCGACAGGACCCTGGGAAGCCAGCGGCGCTTCTGCTCCTCCGAGCCCTTGCGGGCGACGTTGAGCGCGCAGAACACGCTGCCCGCGTAGGCCATGAAGAAGTCGGCGCTCTTTCTCGAGATCTCCTCGGCGACGATCATCAGGTCGATGACGCTGCCGCCGAGGCCCCCGTACTTCTCCTCGAAGGGCACGCGCAGCAGCCCCAGGTCGACCCAGGCCGAGTACAGCTCCTCGGGGTAGGCCTGCTCGCGGTCCAGGCGCCGCACGTACTCGGGCGTCGCGATGCGGTCCATGAGCTTGCGAACGGACTCGCGCATCATGCGCTGCTCTTCGGTGAAGGCGAAATCCATGATCCGGCTAGGAAGCGGGGGTGAGCACGCCGCTGAGGATCTCGCTCTGCGCGTTCCCGGTGTTCGGTCCGGCAGGCGCGTTCAGGAAAAGACCGTGGTAGACCCGGAACGCCCCGTTCGAGAGCGGTGCGAAGGACGAATCGACGGGGCTGCCCCCCGGGTTCGAGATGATCGGGATCGGGTCTGTCCAGGTGACTCCGTCCGCAGACGAGGAAAGCCAGATGCTCGAATATGACACATGGTCCGAAGGTACTTGCGTCGCGGACATCAGGTAGGTCCCGCCGCTGACGACGACGTTTGGATCTCCCCACTCGTGGTTCTTGGGAACCGGCGAAAGGCGAAGACCGTCATCCGCGGTGAAGTTCAGCCCATCGCTCGAGGTCTCACTCGCGATTCCCGTCGGGCCTCCTGAAGTCGTGTAGTACACGCGATAGCCCCCGCCGAGGAGAGCGACGACCTTCGGCACGGCGATATTGCTGAGCACGACTCGTGTGCCCGGCTCGCTCGTCCATGTGAGCCCATCCGTCGAGGTGGCGCTCAGGAGCGAACCCAGCAGCCGGGCAAAATACATGCGGTAGCCTCCGCTGGGAAGCGCGACGAACGAAAACCAGGCCCCCGAGATGAGGGGACCGCCGTCCACGGTCGCCTGTACCGTCGTGAACGCGAGTCCGTCGGTCGATGCCAGGACCGTAGCGGTGCCGCCGATGCCGACGTACATATACGTCGTTGTGCCCACTACGAGCTCCACCGGCCCGATTCCGCCCGCTACCCGGACGCCGCTGTCGGCGACAAAGTTGTACGCTGGGGTGGGGTTAGATTCGGAACTCGACCCGCTGCCGCCCGCACCCCCGCAACCAGTGATCATTGCGGAGAGCAGGGCAGCGCTGCCGACTGCGAGCTTCCTGGAAGTTCTGCGCTTCAAGCAGCACTGCCTGCGCGCAGCTCTGCGATCTCATCGGACGCAAAGCCGAATTCGCGCAGGACTTGATCCGTATGCTCGCCGAGCGCCGGCGGCGGGAGAGGCTGGGACTCGCGCTCGCCATCGATTCTCGAGGCGCGCCGCATTGCGATCTGTTTTCCGTATCGCGGGTGGGTCAGCTCGTGCAGCATTCCGAGGTACTTCACCTCGGGCTCCTCGATCGCCTCCGGGATCGAATGCACCACGGCCGCCGGAACGTCGTGCGCCGCGAGCCGCTCGGCCCAGTAGGCACGGGGTCTTGCGGCGAAGACGGGACGCAGCGTCTCGACCAGCGCGTGGTAGTTCCTGATCCGGCCCATGCGGTCGCGGAACCGCGCGTCCTCGCCGATGTCGGGACGCTCGACCGCCGCGAGCAGCGCCTTCCAGAATTTCTCCATCGACGAGACGTGGATGGCGATGAGCTTGCCGTCCGCGCAGGCGAAAGCGAAGGAGAGGGAAACGGCGGCACGCGACTCGGGTTGCATCACGTGACCCGCGTGCGTATACGCGGTGAAGGAATCGGGGATCAGCGCCATGCTCGCTTCGACCATGGTCACCTCGACGCGCGCGCCCTTGCCGGTGCGCTCGCGCTCGTAGAGCGCCGCGAGCGCCGCCATGCATGCCTGCATGCCAGTGATCTGGTCGGAGAGCGTCGGCCCGAGGGTGCGCGGATCCTTGGGGTCGACGAAGAGGGAGAGCAGCCCGGAAAGCGCCTGGCCGACGGCATCGTACGCGGGGCGGTCGCCGTAGGGACCGTCCTCGGCGAAGCCGCTGATCGAGCAGTAGACCAGCCGCGGATTGGCAGCCTTCAGCGATCCGTAGTCGAATCCCAGCCGCTTCATCACGCCCGGGCGGAAGTTCTCCAGCACCACGTCCGCCTGCCGCGCCATCCTCAGAAAGGCCTCGCGCCCGCGCGGAGAGTTGACGTCGAGAGCGACGCTCAGCTTGTTGCGGTTGAAAGCGCAGAAGTTGTGGCTGTAGCCTTTCGCGTTCTCGGCGAAGCCGAACGCGCGGAAGGCGTCGCCGCCGTCCGGCCGCTCGATCTTGATCACCGTCGCGCCGAGGTCGGCGAGCTGCAGCCCCGCGTACGGGCCCGCGATGAACTGGCCGAGCTCGAGGACGCGGATGCCTTTCAGGGGAGCGGACATCAGCGCTTGTAGGTCTCCAGCCCCGGGCGGTAGGTCTTGTCGTCGAGGAACTGCTTCATGCCCTTGGCGCGCCCGCCCTCGCGGTCCATGAAGCGCATCTCCATTTCCTTCGCCCTCAGGTAGTCGGTCGCCTGCTCGACGTCCATGCCGCGGATGTGGTGCATGACCTCCTTCACCGACTTGTAGACCTGCGGGTTCTTGGCGAGCAGCGTCCTTGCGAGCTTGACCGTCTCCTCGCGGAGCTGCGCGCGCGGCACGGCGTAGTTGACCAGGCGGATCTTCTCCGCGACCCGGCCGTCGAAGGGCTCGCCGGTGAGCGCGTACCACTTGGCGTCGCGGTAGCTGCACGCGTCGAGCATCACCTTGGAGACGAGCCCTCCGGGCAGGATCCCCCAGTTGATCTCCGACAGTCCGAACTTCGCGTCCTCGGCGGCGATCGCGAAATCGCAGGCGACGAGCGGAGTGAACGCGGCGCCGTAGCAGTAGCCGTTCACCATGGCGATCGTCGGCTTGGGAAAGTGCGCGAGCTGGTTCCACCGCCATTCCTGGCTGGCGTACAGCGCGCGGCGCTTCTTCACCGGCTTGTCGTCGAGGTCGCGGAAGAAGAGGTCGATGTCCTGGCCTGCGCTCCAGCTCTCGCCCGCGCCGGTGAGCACCAGCACCCCGGCCTCCGGGGAGACGGCGAGCTCGCCCAGGGCGACGATCATCTCCTCGTGCATCCGGGGCGTCATCGCGTTGCGCTTCTCCGGGCGGTTCATCGTCAGCCAGGCGATGTTCTCGGCGACGTCGACCTTGACAGTCTCGAACTTCGGCAATGCCATTGCTTTCTCCTTCATGCTATTTGTGCGCCGGCGCGAGGACGACCTCGGCGCCCGGCAGATCGGCGTGCAGCGCCTCGACCAGCGCAGCGCGCCGCTCGAGCACCGCGCGCTGGTTGATGTAGCCCTTGTCGGTGATCTCGTTGGCGTCGATCGAGGGCGGATCGGCCACGACGAGCGCGCGCACCGGGTGCGTCGAGCTGCCCGAGCCCGTCTCCGTGGCGAGCTTTTGCATCGCCGCGAGCAGGCGCGCGCGCACTGCGTCCGCGTCCAGTCCCATCGCCTTCACCGCCGCGGCGTTGAGGAAGATGAGCGCGCCTACCTCGGCTCGCCCGTGGCCGGTGATCACCGCGTCCTGGATGAGCGGGTCGCCTGCGGCGATCAGCCTGATGCGCGTCGCGCCGACGTGCACCCAGGTGCCGGTGGACAGCTTGAAGTCCTCGGCCGTTCGGCCGTCGAACGCGAGCCCCTGCTCGGGGCGCCTGGGATCGGCGAACTTGAGGGCATCGCCGATGCGGTAATAGCCTTCCTCGTCGAACGCGGCGCGGGTGAGGTCGTCGCGCCCGAAGTAGCCCGGGGTGACGTTCGGGCCCTTTACGCGCACCTCGAGCTTGCCGGCGGAGGGCACGAGCTTGAGCTCGCAGCCTGGAACCGGGAGCCCGACGATGCCGGCGCGGTCGACCGGGTAGTGCACGCAGGTCGCGAGCGGCGCGGTCTCGGTGGAGCCCCAGGCCGAGATCAGCGGCAGCCGCGTGCCGCGCTCGGCGAGCGCCAGCTGCTGCATGCGATCCCACAGGTTCTGCGGCAGCGCTGCGCCCGCGTACACCATCCACTCGAGCTCGCGGAAGAAGCTCTTCCGCAGCTCCGCGTCGCGCTCGAGGAAGGGGAGCAGCAGGTCGAAGCCGCGCGGCACGTTGAAGTACATCGTCGGCGAGACCTCCTTCAGGTTGCGCACGCTCGTCTCGACGAGCCCGGGCGCGGGCTTGCCCGCGTCGATGTGGATCGTCCCGCCGTTCCTCAGCATCATGAAGAAATTGCTGTTGCCGCCGAAGGTATGGTTCCAGGGCAGCCAGTCGACGAGCACGAGCGGCAGCTCCTCGAGGAACGGCCACACCATCGCGTACTGCTCCTGGTTCGCGGCGAGCATGCGGTGGGTGTTGATCACGCCCTTCGGCGTGCCCGTCGACCCCGAGGTGAACAGGACCTTCGCCACCGTCTCCGGCCCGATGCGCGAGAACGCCCGGTCGACTTCGGGGCCGGGGGCGCGCGCGAGCAGCTCCGCGAGCGGGGTGGCGCTCCCGCCGACCGCGGCGAGCGCCGGCGCGAACTTCTCCGGATCGGAAGTCCAGACGAGGCCCGGCTTGAGCAGCCCGAAGATGGCCTTGAGCTTGGCGAAGTCTCTGGACATCAGCGAGTAGGCGGGCGAGATGGGCGCGACCGGAACGCCCACGTGCATCGCGCCGAGCGCGAGCAGGGCGTGATCGATCGAATTGTCGGACAGGATCGCGACCGGCTTCGAGGCGTCGAGGCCGCGCGCGAGTAGCCCCTGGCCGATGCGGCGGGCGAGCGCGAGCGCCTCGCGGTAGCCGACTTTGCGCCACGCGTCGCCCTGGCGCTCGGCGAGGAAGCAGCGCTCCGGGGTCTCGGCCGCCCAACTCACCAGCCACTCGCCGACCGCGCGCGCGTGGCGCGACAGCGGCTGCGGCGAGCGCAGCAGCGTCGTGCCGTCGGCGCGCCGCACGACGTCGACCTGCGCCGGCGCGAGGCGCAGGCCGTGCTCGAGCGTCTGTCCCATCCCCCCTCCGTTCAGGCTTCCCGCTCTCATCCTAGCTATACTGGCTCCGAGCGGGAAGGGAGCCGCAGCAACGCTTGGACAACTCTAACACCTACGAAGTCTTCGCGATCAGGTACGCGACCCTGTCGGGCCGCAAGGCGAGCGAGAACTTCATCGGCGGCGATCCGCACGAGGCCGGCAGCGACCTCGATTACTTCGTGTGGCTCGGGCGCTCGGCCTCGCGCACCTTCGTGATCGACACGGGATTCGACGCCGGGGTCGGCGCGCGGCGCGGCAGGAAGACGCTCGTGCCGCCCGAGCAGGGCCTCGCGCGCCTCGGAGTCGACGCAAAGACCGTGAAGGACGTGATCGTCACCCACCTGCACTACGACCACGTCGGCAACTTCGGTCTCTTCCCCGCCGCGACCTTCCACCTGCAGGACGACGAGATGGCGTACGCGACCGGCCGTCACATGGCGGAGAAGTTCTTCAGCCACGCCTACGAGGTGGACGAGGTCGTGGCGATGGTCCGCGAGGTCTACAAGGGGCGGGTGCGCTTTCACGACGGCGACGCCGAGCTCGCGCCCGGCGTGTCGCTGCACCGCATCGCCGGCCACACCGAGGGGCTTCAGGCGGTACGCATCCGCACGCGCTCGGGCTGGATGGTGCTCGCATCCGACGCGAGCCATCTCTACGCCAACATGGGCGAGAAGCGGCCCTTTCCGATCGTCTGCGACGTCCCGAAGATGGTGGCGGGATGGCGGCGGCTCGCCGAGCTCGCGGACGCGCCCGGGCTCGTCGTGCCGGGCCACGACCCGCTGGTCATGAAGCGCTTCCCCGCGGCGGGCGCCGGGCTCGAAGGCGTCGCGGTGCGCCTGGCGTAGAATCCGATGCCGATGAAAGTGACGACCACCGGGGAGACGCTGGGCGCGACGATCGAGGGGCTCGATCTGTCCCGGCCGCTCTCGCGGGAGCAGTTCGACGGCGTGGTGCGCACGCTGGGCGAGCGCGGCGTGGTGTGCTTTCCAGCGCAGAAGCTCACGGGAAGGCAGCTCGCGGATTTCTCCCGGCGCTTCGGCGAGCTCGAGATCAACGTCGCCAACGCCTACCAGGAGCCCGGAATCCCCGAGGTGATGATCCTCTCCAACATCGTCGAGGACGGCAAGCCGATCGGCCTCGCTGACGCCGGGCAGGACTGGCATACCGACATGTCATACAGCCGGACCATCGCCTTTGCGAACGTGCTCTACGGGATCAAGATCCCGATGCGCGGCGGGAAGGCGCTGGGCGCCACCGAGTTCTCAAACATGCACGCGGCGTACGAGGACCTGCCCGGGGAGCTGAAGCGGGATCTCGAGGGCATGACCGTGCTGCACGACTTCAACAAGTTCTGGGAGATGATGAGGCGCGAGAAGGGCAGCAAGCGACCGCCGCTCACCGAGGCGCAGCGCAAGGCGAAGCCCCCGGTCTCGCACCCGGTCTTCCTCGCCCACCCGGTCACCGGGCGCCGAGTGCTCTACGCGAACCCGGGGTACGCGGTGCGCATCAACGAGCTTCCGGAGAAGGAGAGCGAGCGCACGCTCGGGTTCCTCTTCGAGCACCAGCTGAAGGCCGAATACCGCTACGCCTTCCGCTGGCGGGAGGGCGACGTCCTCATGTGGGAGGACATCGGCACGATACACAACGCGGTGGCGGACTACGGGCCGGACGAGCCCCGCCTGATCAAGCGCTGCCAGGTCATGGCGACGATGTTCCAACCGGAAACGACGGAGGCATGATGAGAAAGGCGGTTCTTTCACTCGCGCTGCTCGCGCTCTGCGGCGCCGCTGCCGCGCAAAACTATCCGGCCCGGCCGGTCAGGATCCTGGTCGGCTTCGCCGCGGGCGGGCCGACCGACGTCATCGCGCGCATCGTCGCGGGGGACATGACGGCGTCGCTGGGACAGTCTTTCATCGTGGAGAACCGGCCGGGCGCGAACGCGATCATCGCGACGGACGCCGTGGCGCAGTCGGCGCCGGACGGCTACACGACGCTGTTCTCCTCGCTGTCGCTGCTTGTCAACGCGATCCTGCAGCCCGACAAGGTCCACTACGATCCGTTCAGGGACTTCGCGCCCATCAGCAACGCGGCGGCGCTGCCGATGGTCGTCGTGACGAGCCCGCAGACGGGGATCGGCTCGGTGGGGGAGCTGGTGGCGCGCGCGAAGGCGAAGCCCGGCGAAGTGAGCTACGGGACACCGGGGATCGGCGGCTCGTCGCACCTCGCGGGCGCGATGCTCGAAAACGTCACCGGGACTAAGATGCTCAGCGTCCCTTTCAAGGGGAACGGGCCTGCGCTCGCCGAGGTGATGGCGGGCCGCGTCACCTATATGTTCTATCCGGTCGTCGGCATCGCGGACCAGGTCGCGGCGGGGAAGCTCAAGGTGCTCGCCATCGGAACGACCGGGCCGCGTCCGGATTTCCCGGGTGTGCCGACCATGGCGCAGGCCGGGTTCCCGGGCTTCGAGGAGACCGCGCCTTGGGTGGGAATGCTTGCCCCGGCGGCGACGCCCAAGGCCGTCGTCGAGCGCCTGAGCGAGGAGATGCGCAAGTCCCTCGCCAGGCCCGAGACGCGCGAGCGCGTCAAGGCGCTCGGTGCCGTCATCATCGCCGACACGCCCGCGGAGTTCGCCGCTTTCCTGAAGAAGGACCACGAGCGCTGGGCGCGCGTCATCAAGGCCGCGCACGTCACGCTCGAATGAAGACGAACGATCTCGGCGCGGTCGCGGAAGCAAGGCCCTCCTGCCCGGCCTCGTTGCGGGCATCGCGGCGCGTGCGGCGCGCCTGGAACATCGCCGACCTGCGGGCGATGGCGAAGCGGCGGCTGCCGCGCGCGATATTCGATTTCTTCGACGGCGCGGCGGAGGACGAGATCACGCTGCGCGAGAACCGCGCCGCCTTCGAAAGAGTGCGCCTGCTGCCGAAGATGCTCACCGGCGTCGAGCGCGTGGACACCTCGACGTCGCTCCTCGGCGGACTCTCGAGAATGCCGATCGCGGTCGGCCCCACGGGCGGAATCGGCTTCGGGTGGCCGTTCGCCGACGTGGGCGTGGCGCGCGCGGCCGCCGCGGCCGGCATCCCGTATACGCTGTCCACCATGGCGACCGCGTCGATCGAGCGCATCGCGCGCGAGGCCGGCGGGCGCCTCTGGTTCCAGATCTACATCTTCCGCGACCCGAAGATGACGGCCGAGCTCGTCGATCGCGCGCGGCACTTCGGGTACGAGGCGCTGATGGTCACGGTCGACGTACCGGTGGGCGGCAAGCGCGAGCGCGACTTCTACAACGACTTCGCGATCCGCTTCCGCTTCACGCCGCGCAACGTCCTGGATTTCGCCACGCGGCCGCTGTGGGTCCTCGACGTGCTCCGCTACGGCATGCCGCTGCTGGAGAACGTCGCCGCGTTCGCGCCGGAGGCGAAGAGCGCCGCCGAGATCGCCTCGTCGGTCGGCCAGTACTGGGACGCCGATTTCAACTGGGACGACCTCAAGGCGATGCGCGACCGCTGGCCGGGGAAGATGCTGGTGAAGGGCATCCTGCGGGCCGAGGACGCGGAGCGGCTTGCCTCCATCGGAGTGGACGCGGTCGTCGTGTCCAACCACGGCGGGCGCCAGCTCGACGGCGCGGCCTCGGGCATGGACGCCCTGCCGGCCGTCGTGCGCGCGGTGAAAGGCAGGATGAGCGTGCTGGTCGACGGCGGCGTGCGGCGTGGAGTCGACGCGATCAAGGCGGTCGCGCTCGGGGCCGAGGGCGTGATGCTCGGGCGCGCGACGCTCTACGGCGCCGTCGCCGCGGGCGAGGCGGGCGCGCGCCGCGCGATCGAGATCCTGCGCGACGAGCTGTACCGCTCGATGCAGCTCGCCGGCGTGCGCTCGATCGCAGAGATCGGGCCGGACCTGCTCGCCACGCCTTTCTGATCACGCGGCGACGCGGTATCGCGCGCGCCCCGCGCCTTTTGCCTCGTACAGCGCCGAATCGGCGCGCTTCATGAGAGATTGCAGCGTGTCCCCGTCGCGGTAGAGCGCGATGCCGATGCTCGTCGAGGCGGCGAGCTTGCGCCCCTCGATGTCGAATGGGTCCCGCATCGCCGCGAGCATCTTGTCCGCGATCGCGATGGCGTTGCCGGCGTCCTTCAGTCCCTCGGCGACGATCGTGAATTCGTCGCCGCCGATCCGCGCGACCATGTCGGTCTCGCGCAGCCCCGCCACGAGACGATTCGCGAACCCCGCCAGCAGCAGATCCCCGGCCGCGTGTCCCAGGGAGTCGTTGACCCTCTTGAAGTTGTCGACGTCCATCAGCAGGATCGCGAGCTGGGTGTCGCCGCGGCGGCGGCGCTGCAGCGCCTCCTCGACGCGCCGCTCGAAGCTCGCGCGGTTGGGCAGGCCGGTGAGCGCGTCGTAGAGCGCGAGCCGGGAGAGGCGGTGCTCGGCCGCCTTGCGCTCGGTGATGTCGCGGAACACCGCGACGAGCTGCGGCGTCTTCCCGCTTCCCATCCGGGTGACCGCGAACTCGAGCTCGAACCGGGAGCCGTCCTTGCGCAGCGCAGGGTAGCTCAGGTTGCCCTGGCCGACGACGTTGCTCTGGCCCGTGGAGAGGAAGCGGCGCGTCGAGGCGATGTTCGACTCACGCAGCTCTACCGGCACCAGAATCGACACGTTGCGGCCGACGACCTCGCTCATGAGGTATCCGAAAAGGTGCTCGGCCGCCGCGTTCCAGGAGCGGATCGTGCCGTCGGCGTCGAGCAGCATGATGCCGTCGGCAACATTGGCCATCATCGCCTCGAGCGCGTGGTGGCGCTCCTGCGCGTCGCGCTCGGAGCGCGCGAGCCGGTCGGCGAGCGGCTGGACGCCTATGCGCAAGAGGAACGTGCCGGCTGCAACGAGCACGACCAGGATCGGCAGCACGAACTGCAGCCGTTCGCGAACCGGCGCGTAGAACTCCGCGGTGTCGATCTTCACGACCATGGCGAGGCCGTACCGGCCGATCGGACTGTAGGCGGCCATGACGCGCTGCCCGCGAAAGTCGCTGGTCAGCGATACGCCGGTTTCGCCGGCCAACCCCCGGCTCATCGGCAGCAACTCGCCGTCGGCCGTCTTCAGTGGGACGAAATGCACCTTGGGTATGCGCGGCTGCGGGAAACAGCCGAGCCGCTCGCCCTGCCTTGCGCACACCGCCGACTCGCCGCTTGCTCCGAAACGGTAGGTGTCGTTGAGCAGGGCATCGAAGGCAGGCAGCGGCGAGCGGACGAGCGCGGACCCCACCGCGCCACCCGGGTCCGAGATCGGATAGTGTCCCGTGACCACGCTTTGTTCCTGCCAGGCGAGCTCCGCTCCGGACACGCCGCGAAGGGGGACGGCGAGGACCGGAGTCTGCGCGCGCCGGCCGGCGGAAACGAGCTCGCGACCGGCGGCATCGTAGTAGGACGCGGCGAGGTAGCCGTCTGCGATGAGGCTCGCGACGCTCTGGGAGAGCTGGGCGAGCGCTTCGCTGTCGTTGGGACGCTCGGCGATACGGCGCAGCAGCCTCGCCGGCGCCGGTCGCCCCGCCAGGATGCGGGTGCGCTCCAGCCCGGCTTCGATCGCCTCTTCGGCGAGCAACACGCGGTAGCGCAGCGCGGTTGCGAGGCCGTCGCTCAGCGCCTGCGTGACGCGCGCCTGCAGCGCCGCGAACACGCTGACCGCCACGGCGAGCGCGACCAGCGTGAGGGTGGCGACTGATCCGAGAGTGATGCGGTCCTGCGGCTCGAGTCTCGTCCAGAAGGGAACGCGGTCCTCGCGCAGCAGCTGGAGCCACAGCCCGACGGACAGGGCAACGAGCCCCACGGCGGTGTGAAGCGCGACCAGGCCGAGTGGATAGCGGGCGAAGACGAGGTGCAGCTCGAACAGATAGCCGACCAGCGCCAGCGCGCCGACGACGCCGACCAGAGTCGCGAGCGCCGGGGAGAGCCAGTCGCTTCGCGGCTGCGAAGGTGCCGTCTCGATCAGCATCGCGAGGCCGGCGGCGGTAAAGGCGATCCCGGTGAACGCCGACATGCGCCCGCTCGAGGCCAGCCAGCGATGCAGCGCGGGACTGTCGATGCCCAGATCGGCGCCGAGGACGTATTGCAGGGTCACTGCGCCGGCAAGGGCGAGCAGACCGGCGGCGAGGGCGCGCGCGGCGCGCCGCCAGCCCTGCCGCAGCGCCGCCAGCACGAGCCAGGTTCCCGCGAGGGCGAAGCAGATCGCGGTGTTGAACACCATCGGCGTCAGGCCGGGGAACACCTGCACCAGCGCCGGGGCTCGAAATATCCAGCCCGCCGCAACGATGGCCCCGAGCAGCGCGAGCGCCGCGCCGATCGCGGCGCCGGCGAGCTTGCTGCCGCCTGGTCCTGTAGCGGTCATTTTCTGGGCCCGAAGGCGTGGCGCGGGAATCATGGTAGCGCGGGAATTGCGGGGGCGCACGCGACTTTCACGCCGTATGCGCACACGCCGTGCACGACGGAGTGGATGGCGAAGAAGTGGAGCGCTATCGCCGGCTGAACGGAAAGCCGCGCCTGCGGTACTGGATCACCAGCCAGCCGCCGAGCATGCCGCCGAGGTGCGCGAAGTGCGCGACGCCGTCGGTGGTGCCCATCACCCCGTACAGCAGCTCGAGCCCGCCGAACACGATCACGAACACGCGCGCCGGCATCGGGATGGGTGGGAAGATCAGCATCACCATGCGCCGCGGAAAGTACATTCCGAAGGCGAGCAGCAGCCCGTAAAGCGCGCCCGAGGCGCCCACGGTCGGGTAAGCGGGGCCGCCCGCGAGGGAAACGATGACGAGCTGGCACAGCGCCGCGGACACGAGGCATGCAAAGTAGTAGGTCAGGAAGTAGCGCGACCCGAACAGCCGCTCAATGTCGCTTCCGAACATCCAAAGGCCGAGCATGTTGAAGAAGATGTGCGCAAAGCTTCCGTGGAGAAATCCGTAGGTCACGAGCTGCCAGGGCGCGAACCCCGCGCCCGGCGGCCACAATGCGAGCGGGTCCAGCAGGGTCCCGGTCTGCGTCTGAAGCAGAAACACGACGACGTTGGCGATGAGCAGCGACTGGGTGACGGGAGGCATAGGGCGGAGTCTACCCCGCGGACTCCGATCGCGCCGGGTCAGAGCGCGTACTTGACGACGATGCGCGCGAGGCGCGCCTTCTCGTGGCTCCAGTTCGCGAACGCCTGGCACACCTGCTTCACGCCCTCCTCGGGGCGCTCGGAGTATTTCTCCGCGAAGCGCGCCTGGCCGGCTTCCTGTCCGGGCTGCACGCGCGCATCGGCCCAGGGCTGCTTGTCGTCGGCGCGGATGTAGAGCTGCACTTCCTTCACCGTCGCCGACGCCGGCACGCTCGCGCACACCGAGACGCGCATCGAGCTCTGCTCGGAGCAATCCTTGCAGGGTCCGACCAGCACGCTCGCGGCCACGCCCTCGTCGCCCAGGCGCGAGGCGTCGGCGCGCTGCACCTCGGTCTCGACCTGCTTGCGCTCGCTGGTGCGCGCCTGCTCGAGCCGCATCGCGGTCGCGTTGATCTCGGCGAGCTTGGACTGGAGGTCCGCGCGCAGCTCGTCGCGATCGCCCGCGCGCAGCGAGACGAAGTACTGCGACAGGGCGAATCCTCCGACGGCGGCGGCGATCATCAGGGCGAGCACGAAGAGCACCGGTCCGCGCCTCGATTTCTTGGTGATCGGCTGGCCGCGCTCGCGTTCTTTCAGCTCCTTGCGCCAGGAGATCCGCAGCTGGATCAGGGCGGTGACGACCGTCGCCAGCGCGCCGACGAACGCGGCGATCAGGGAGTCGGAAGGGTGCGAGAAATCCATAGGGGCGCAATGATACGAGATACCGCCCCGGAAGAAAATGCGGGGCTGCCGCCCCGCCGCGAGCGACTAAAGGTCGTACCCCTTCTCGTTGTGCAGCACCGTGTCGAGGCCCTCGGTCTCGTCCTCGGGGTCGACGCGCATGCCCACAAGCGCGTCGGTGAGCTTGAGCAGGATCCAGGTGATCGCCCCGGACCACGCTGCCGTTGCAAGGACGCCTGAGAGCTGCACCAGGACCTGATCGCCCATCGTCGTCTTCTCGGGATAGCCGACGCCCCCGAAGAAGGCCGACGCGAACACCCCCGTGAGCATCGTGCCGATGATCCCGCCCAGGCCGTGCACCGGGGCCACGTCGAGCGAGTCGTCGACCTTGAGCGATCGCTTCATGAACACGGTGGCGAAGAAGCATGCGACACCCGCGGTCCCGCCGATCGCGAGCGCGCCCATGGGGCCGACGAATCCCGAGGCCGGGGTGATCGTGCCCAGGCCCGCGACCATGCCGGTCACGATGCCGAGCACCGAGGGCTTGCCGAACCGGAGCCACTCGCACACCATCCAGGCGAAGGCGCCGGTCGCGGCGCCGATGTGCGTCACCAGCATCGCCATGCCCGCCGCGCCGTCCGCAGCCAGCGCGCTGCCCGCGTTGAATCCGAACCAGCCGACCCAGAGCATCGCCGCGCCGGTCACCGTCATGGTCATGTTGTGCGGCGGCATCGCCGTCTCGGGGAAGCCCTTGCGGGGCCCGAGCGAAACAGCGCAGACCAGGGCGGCCATGCCAGCGTTCAGGTGGACGACGGTGCCGCCCGCGAAATCCATGATGCCCATCTTGCCGAGCCAGCCGTCACCCCACACCCAGTGTGCGATCGGCGCGTAGACCAGCACGAGCCACAGCAGGGAGAACAGCAGCATGCCCGAGAACCTCACGCGCTCGGCGTAGGCACCGAGGACCAGCGCCGGCGTGATGATCGCAAAGGTGAGCTGGAACATCGCGAACACGGTCTCGGGGATCGTCGTGCCGGGCCGGACCGCCTTGAAGTCGACGCCGGTGAGAAGGGACTTGGCGAAGCCGCCGTACCAGGCGTTGCTCGCGCCGCCGTCCCCGAAGGCTATGCTGTAGACGCAGACCACCCAGGCGAGCGTCACCACGCAGGTGATCGCGAAGCACTGCATCATGACCGAGAGCACGTTGCGCGAGCGCACCAGCCCCGCGTAGAAGAGCGCGAGTCCGGGCAGCGTCATGAAGAGCACCAGGAGCGACGCGGTCAGCATCCACGCCGTGTTTGCCGCATCGAGCTTGGGTGGCTCCGCTGCCGCGGCGAGCGGCACGTACAAGAAAAGGGGGGCAAGCAGGGCGAAGCGGTGCCGCGTCGTTCTTGTCATGATCCTCTCCTCCTGGGGCGGGTGTCTGTGCACCAGCGCGGTGCACATGATGGCGCGGGACGCCCGATTCGCGCAAGAACTAGGAAAAGCCGAAGAGCCTTTGCGGGTTGTCGACGAGGATCCGGCGGCGGGTCGTCTCGTCCGGAGCCCATCGCCCGAGCAGATTCCACAGCTCGACCGAGCCCACCTTGTCCGCGAAGGAGAGGTGCGGGTAGTCGCTTCCCCAGATGAGGCGGTCGGGCGCCGCCTCGACGAGCGCGCGCGCCATAGGGGCGACGTCGCCGAAGCCCCCGGCGGCGGACATTCGGTATACGCCGGTGAGCTTTACCCAGCAGCGGCGCTCGCCGTGGCGCGCGAGCTCGAGCAGCTGGCGGAACCCGGGCTGGTCCGCGCCGTCCTTCGCCTGGAACATGCCGAAGTGGGCGAGGGTGAAGTCGAGCTTGAGCTTCTTCAACGTGGGCATCAGCTCGGCGGTGAGCCAGCCCGGCGTCAGAAAATCGAGCTGCCAGCCGATCTCGGCGCAGCGCGCGCCGAGCCGGGCGATTCGCGGCAGCAGCTTGGGAGCGAATCCCGACTCGAAGGGCTTGACCGGCGAAAGGTTGATGCGCACGCCGCGCACGCCGACCGCGTTCAGGCGCTCGAGCTCGGCGTCGGGCTCGTTCTCGTCGATGTCGACGATCCCGCGGCATTGCCGCACCCCCACCTCTCGCATCGCGTCGAGCATGCAGCGGTTGTCGCGGCCGTAGGCGCTCGGCTGCACGAACACGAACCGCGAGAGTCCCAGCTTGGCGGCGAGCTTGAGGTAGTCGGCGAGCGGGGCGAGCGGCGGCGTGTAGCGCAGGTCGCCGGCGTAGGGATAGCGGCGCGCGGGGCCGAACACGTGGAAGTGGGCGTCGCAGCCGCCGGGGGGCGACTGGAAGTCGGGCTGGCCGTCGTGCAATGACATCGGGCGGCGTCAGAACCTGTAGTCGATCTCGTGCATGCGCGGCAGCGGCAGCTCGAGCCGGAAGGCTTCGTCGGGGAACAGCTCCTCGAGTCCCGGGCGCGGTCCGCTCAGCACTTGAGCGTGCACCCAGCCGACGAGCGTGCCGAAGTTGCGCCGGTTCAGCTCCGACATTCCATATTCCCAGGGATCGGGGCCGAGGCGGGCGCGCTCCTCTTCCCAGTAGCTCCAGTACCACGCAAGCGGGACGTTGCGCGGGTTGGCGAGCCGCTTGTAGGCGAGCTGCTTCGCTTCCTCGAACGCGAGCACCAGGCTCTCGACCACCCAGGGATGCTTCGCGACGACCTTCGAGGGCAGCGTGGTGACGTGCATGATGGGGAACAGGCCCGTACGCGCGTGGAAAGCGGCCTCGATCTCCCGATAGTTCGGGAACAGGCGCCCGACGCGCGGGTCGCCCTGTGCGATCATTCGCGTCACGTTGGGCGCGATCATCGCATCCACCTCGCCGGCGAGCAGCATCGCCTCCACGTCCTTGCCGCGCGGCAGGCGCTCGATCTGCAGGTCGGCGGGCGCTTGTCGCGACGCGTCGTCCTCGCTCTCGATCACCCAGGTGATCGAGCGGTGCGCCACCCCGAAATCCTCCTCGAGATGGCCGCGGATCCAGTAGTTCGCCGCAGCGCCCAGCGTGCGGCAGGCGACCCGGCGGCCGACGAGGTCCGCGGGCTTCGCGATGCCCTTCGACCGGTTGACGAACACGAAGCCGTGGCGGAAGCGGCGGTGCAGAAACACCGGAAGCGCGGTGAAATCGTCCCGCCCGCGGCGCCTCTGGACGACGTAGGCTCCGGCGTTGAACTCGTTGATGTCGCTCGCTTCGCCGCTCGCCACCTTGTCGTGGATGACGCGAGTGCCGGGATACTCCGCGATGACGAGCTCGATGCCCTTGGGACTGACGGTGCCGTCCTTGAGCGCGCGCACGATCTCGTAGTCGCCGACCATCATCGAGAGGCGCAGCTTGCTCATTCCGGCCTGATCCCGATCGCCTCGACGATCCCGGCCGTGTGCTCGACGTCGCGGCGGATCGTGGCGTTGAGTTCCTCGGGGGTGCTGGTCGCGATCGGAAAGCCGATCTCCTCGGCTTTGGCGCGCACTGCGGGCAATTCGAGCACGCGCACGATCTCGTCGTGCAGCCGGCTCACGACGGCCGGCGGCATCCCGGCGGGACCGAAGTAGCCGGCCCAGGTCGGGGGCGGCTCGTACCCGGGCAGCTGCTCGCTTACGGTCGGCACGTCGGGGATGACGTGGTAACGCTTCGTCCCGTTGACGGCGAGGAGCTTCACCTTGCCCGAGGCGACGAAGGGCGCGGCTGTGGCGAGGACGCTGAATCCCACCTGGATTCGCCCGCCGACGAGATCGGTGAGCACCGGCGGCCCGCCCTTGTAGGGCACGTGGACCCAGTCGATACCGGTGAGCAGGTGGATCGACTCGCCGGAGAGGTGGTGCGTTGTGCCGACGCCCGACGTGCCGTAGGACAGCTTGCCCGGGTTGCGCTTTGCGTAGGCGATGAGCTCGCGCATCGACGCGAACGGCTGCGCGGGGGTCGTGACCACCACGGCAATGGTCTCGAAGGCCTTGGTGATCGGCGTGAAATCCTTGAGCGGATCGAGGCGTGCGCTCTTGGACAGAAAACGGTTCATGACCAGCGCGCTGGCGGAGGTGAGCATGATGGTGTAGCCGTCGGGCGCCGCCCGCGCCACCGCTTCGGCGCCGATCGCGCCGCCCGCGCCGCTCTGGGTTTCGACGACGACCGGCTGACCCAGCGAGCCGGCGACTCCCTGCGCGACCAGGCGCGCGATGATGTCGGCGCCGCCGGCAACGGTCATGACGGAGCGGATGGGCCGGGCCGGGTAGGCCGGCTCGCCCGCGGCAACGTCGACCCAGGCCGCGAGCGCGAGCCCGATCGACAGAGCGGCGCGGAGGCTCATTCCATCCTTCAGCTGAGGTTGGTGAAGATCAGGAGCTGCACGAACAGCTGTATCTTGGTGTTCGTCTCGGGAGGCACGACGGTGAACTCGATGCCCACGCGGTTGCGCCCGTCCTTCGCCTTCTTCAGGCCGACGACCTTGGCGTACACGTTGGCGGCCTGGTAATCGACGAGCGGCAGGTCGAAATCCATCTTGATCTCGGAGTAAAGAGGCAGCTCCCGCTCCACCTCGAGCAGCATGCCGTGGTAGCCGATGTCGCGGATGGTGCCCGAGTGGATCTCGGGCAGGACGATCTTGTGCTCGATGCCGTGGTAGCGGAAGGGGAGCTTCACCTCTATGCGATGGCTGCGGCGGATCTCTTGCCGCGGCACCTTCAGCGCGAGCGAGGGGATCGACACGACCTCGCGCAGGCTGACCGGCTGGGGCTTGCCCTTCACGTGAATCTCCATCGGAGCGTTCGTCTCGACGAAGTCCTTGCAGCGCTCGAAGGTGCTCTGGCTGATGAGCACCTGCCCGCGCAGGCTGAATGCCTCGATGCGCGAAGCCAGGTTCACCTCGTCGCCGATCACGGTGTACTCCGAGTAGCGCTCCGAGCCGAGCGTCCCGGCGAGCACCGTCCCGGTGTTGATGCCGATGCTCATGAACAGCTCCGGCATCCCCTGGTCCTTGTGGGCGAGGTTGAGCGTGTTCATGGTCATCTGCATCTCCACGGCGCAGGCGAGGGCGCGCTTGACGTCATCCTCGCGGCTGACCGGCGCGCCGAACAGAACCATGATCGAGTCGCCCATGAACTTGTCGATGGTTCCCTGGTGCCTGAAGATGATCTCGCTCATCTTGATGAGGCAGGGGTTGAGCAGCTGTATGACGATGCCTGCGGGGTGCGACGCGGCGATGGCGGTGAAGCCGCGCAGGTCTGCGAGCAGGATCGTGACTTCGCGGCTCGGGAATTCCTGGCTCGCGCCCGGGGGCAGGGTCTGGGCGTGGGGATCAAGACCCTGGAGCGCCTTCTCGATTTCCGCGGTACCGGCGGCGCTGAGCGCCTTTCCGGTGTCCCGGGTGATCACTTCGCCGATGCGCTGGAGAACCCGCCGAGCCTGAGTCTGCTTCACGCCGAGATGGTACTACTCGGGTTTGATGCCGGCTTCGCGAGCCAGGCGCGCCTTCTTCTCGGCTTCCGCCCTGATGTAGGCGCCGAATTCCTCCGGGGATGCGCTCGCCTTCAGCTCGATGCCGCGCTCGATGAAGCGCCTGTAGAGATCCGTCTCGCTCACGGCGGCGGCCACTGCGCGGTTCACGCGAACCAGGATCTCGTGGGGCGTTCCGGCGGGAGCGACGAGGCCGTTGAAGGTGACGTCCTCGTACCCGGCGACGCCCGACTCGTCCACAGTCGGTACGTCCGGAAGCAGCGGCGAGCGCTTCAGGCTGGTCACCGCCAGCGGGCGCACCTTGCCTGCCCGGATCTGGGGCGTGGAGGTGCTCACCTGGTCGAACATCAGCGTGACCTGCCCGCCGATCACGTCGACGAGCGCCTGCGAGTTGCCCTTGTAGGGCACGTGCAGCATGCTGATCCCGGCCTGGCGGCTGAAGAGCTCGGCCGCCATGTGGCCGGTCGAGCCGTTGCCCGACGAGGCGTACGAGATCTTTCCGGGCTCGGAACGGGCCAGCAAGATCAGCTCCTTCACCGAGCGAGCCGGGAACGCGGGGTTGGCGACCAGCACCTGAGGCACAAGGCAGGTGAGCGTCACGCCTGCGAAATCCTTCAGCGGGTCGTAGCCGGGATCGGCGACGACGAGCGGAACGGTCGCGAACGTGTTGGCGATCGCGAGCAGGGTGTAGCCGTCGGGGGCGGCCTTGGCGACGAACTGCGTGCCGACGAGGCTGGACGCGCCCGGCCGGTTCTCGACGAGCACCGGCTGGCCCAGGCCTTTGGCGATGTGCTCGGCGACGGTCCGCGCGACGATGTCGAGGTTGCCGCCCGCAGTGAGCGGCACCACGATGCGCACCGTGCGGCTCGGGTAGTCGGGGCTCTGCGCCAGAGCGGCGCCGGAAACCAGCGCCGCGAGGATCGTCAGGAACCGCACGCTAGTCGAGCTGCACGCCGGCGAGGCGCACGTACTCGGCGTACTTCGCCGTCTCCTCGGCGAGGAACCTGCGGAATTCCTCGGGCGTGCTATAGGCGGACGTGACCCCAAGCCCCGCGAATCTCTTCACCACCGCGGGGTCCGCGAGCACGGCGCGGACCTCGCTGTTGAGCTTGTCGATCACCGCGGCGGGCGTGCCCGCCGGGGCGAACATCCCGAACCAGCCGCCGTCCATCTGGAAGGACGGCAATCCGGCCTCGGCCGTGGTCGGAACATCCGGCAGCGCCGGCGAGCGCTTCGCCGCGGTATAGGCGAGCACGCGCGCCTTGCCGTTCTTGATGTATTGCATCACCGGCGCGGGCGAGGACAGCATCACCTGGACTTCGCCCGAGGCGAGCGCCGCGGCGGCGAGCCCGCCGCCCTTGTACGGGACGTGCGTCAGGTGCGTTCCGGCGTAGTGATTGAAGACCTCGGTCGCGACGTGCCAGGTGTTGCCGACGCCCGGCGTGCTGTAGGCGAGGTGCGAGCCCGGCTGCCTGGCGAGATCGATCAGCTCCTTGAGCGTCTTCGCGGGAACACCCGGGTTGACGGTGATGAAGAGGCCGCCGTTGTCGACCAGGTTCGATATCGGCGCGAAATCGCGGTCGGTGTCGTACGGCAGCTTCTTGTACAGGCTCTTGTTGCTGATGAGCCCGCTCGAGTAGACCATCAGCGTGTAGCCGTCTGGCGCGGCCTTGGCGACCATGTCCGCGCCGACGATGCCGTTCGCGCCCGGATGGTTCTCGACGAAAAAGTTCTGTCCCGTCCGCTCGGCGAGCTTGGCCGCGACGATGCGCCCGACGACGTCGGGACCGCCGGGGCCGGCGGGGACGATGATGCGAACCGGCTTGGTCGGATAGGCCTGTCCCCACGCCGCGCCCGCGAGGGCGACCGCGGCGAAGCCGGGCAGCAGGACGCGGAGAATTCTTGTCATGGTCTCTCCTCCTTGGAGATGCTAGGGCTTCGCTTCGAATACGAGAAAGAACTGGTTCGGAAGGAAATCGTGCTCCTTCGCGAGCGCGTAGCCCGCGCGGCCGAGCTCGGCCTTCACCTGCGCTGGCGGTATGCGCTCCGCCTTCGGCGGGCCCGAAGGCGAATCCGCGCGGAAGTCGACGACGGCGAGGCGCGCACCGGGCTTGAGCGATCCGCGCAGCTTCGCGAAGTAACGCTCGCGGTCCGAGATGTGATGGTAGACATCGACCAGGAGGACGAGATCGACCTTGGCGGGAAGCCTCGCGTCGTCCGGACGCCCGGCGATGGACACGAGATTCGGGAGCTTCTCGCGACTCGCCCGCTCGGCGAGGTACTTCACCATCTCGGGCTCGGTGTCGACGCCGTAGACGAGCCCTTTGGGCACCCAGTGCGCGAGGCGCACGGCGAAGTAGCCCGTCCCCGAGCCGATGTCGGCGACCGCCGCGTCGGGCGCCGGCGAGAGCGCCGCGATCACCTCGTGCGGCTTCTGCCATGCGTCGCGCCCCGGGTCGTCGAACACCTCGGCCCAGTGCTCGGCGCCGGAAAAGCTGTGCTGGCGGGTGTGCGAAGTCTGCGCGACGGCCGCCATGCAGCAGGCGGAGAGCATCGCGGAGACGATGCGGGGCAGCTTCATGGGGCTTTAGCTTACACTAAGGCGGGATGGCCAAATCCCGCGCAAATCCGGATTGAGAGTCTTCACGCCGAGGAGGGAGAGCATGGAAACACTGCGCCGCTGCGTTGTGATCGTTCTGGGCTGTCTCGCCGCCGCCTCCGTGGCGCTGGCGCAGCCCTTCCCGACGAAGGTCGTCAAGATCACCGCGCCCTACTCGGGCGGCGCCGCGCCCGCGGTGTTCCTGCACGTGGTCGCCGACAGCCTCTCGAAGATCTGGGGGCAGCAGGTCATCGTCGACCCCGTGCCCGGTGCCAGCGGGTTCATCGCGATAGGCGAGGTGAAGGCGGCTGCCCCCGACGGCTACAGCCTCCTCGCGATGGCCAATTCGCACGTCGCGATCAACCCCCCCCTCTACGGGGCGAAGCTCCCTTACGACCCGGTGAAGGACTTCGTTCCGGTCGCGATGTTCTTCTACACCCACTTCTTCATCACCGTGTCGACTTCCGGACCGTATCAGACGGTGCCGGCGCTGATCGCGGCGGCGAGGGCGAGCCCCGGCAAGCTCTCCTTCGGCTCTTCCTACGTCGGCAGCCCTTCGCATCTCGGCGCAGCCGAGTTCGAGCACCTGACCGGAACCCGGATGATCCACGTGCCCTTCAAGGATCAGTCGCAGATGTACGTGCAGATCGCCAACGGCGACCTCGCCTGGGCGTTCTCGACGCTCGGCTCGGCGCTGCCCCTGATCCGCGCCGGACGCATCAAGCTGATCGCGGTCGGCGCGGCGGAGCGCGACAAGGCGGCCCCCGACGTGCCGACCGTCGGTGAGGCCGGCGGGCCGCAGGGCTTGGTCGTCGATTCCTGGATCGGGCTGTTCGCTCCGCGGGGAACGCCGCCCGCGATCGTGCAGGCTCTCAACGCCGGAGTGAACCAGGCGCTCGCGACGCAGCAAGTGCTCGATCGGCTGAAGACCTTCGGCTTCGAGGGAGCGCCGACGACGCCCGAGCATTTCGCAGAGGTGATCCGCGCAGACCAGAAACGCTACGCCGAGATCGTGCGGCGCACCGGCGCAACCGCGAACTGAGAGGGACGTGGCCAAATCGGGACTGAAGCGGGCCCCGGCAAAGCGCACGCCGCGCAAGGCGAAAGCGGGGACGCGGGGCCTCGCGCCGGCCGAGTCCAGGCTCGACGCGCTGCCCGAGGACGCGCGGGAAGCGCGCGATCGCGTGGAGAAGGAAGGCGGACTGGTCGTCGGCGCGTACAACGATCCGCTCGGGAAGAACCCGCTCATCCTCGCGGTGCTGCCGATAGGGCGCATCGAGCCGACGCCGTTCCAGCGCGACCTCTCCCAGGCCCACCACCGCAAGCTCGCCGACGTGCTGCACCGCACCGGGATGTTTCTCGACCCGGTGATCGCGGTCACCGCGCCCAAGGAGGGGTTCTGGACTCCGAACGGGCGCCACCGGCTGGAGGCGATGCGTCGGCTCGGGGCGAAATCGATCACGGCGCTCGTGGTGCCCAGGCGCGATATCGCGTGGCAGATCCTCGCGCTCAACACCGAGAAGGCGCACAACCTGCGCGAGCGCTCGCTCGAGGTGATCCGCATATACAGGGGCCTGATGGACGAGGACGCGAAGCGCCCCGAGAGCGGCTTCGCGTTCTACCTCGAGGAGGCTTCTTTCGTGACGCTGGGCGTGTGCTACGAGAAGAACGGCAAGTTCGCGGGCGGCGCGTACAACCCCGTCGTGCGGCGCCTGGAGAAGTTCTCCGACGCGCCGCTCGCGGCGGCGATCAAGGTCCACGAGAAGCACGCCGCGATGCTGATGGACCTCGACGAGCGCGTCGCGGCCGTGGTGGCCAGGCTCAAGGAGCGCGGCTTCGTCAGCCCCTACCTGCGCGCGTTCGTCGTGGGGCGCATCAATCCGCTGCGCTGGATCCAGGGCGAGCCGCCGCCGCTCGAGGAGGTGCTGAGGACCATGCGCGAGCGCGCGGCGAAGTTCAACACCGACAGGATCAAGCAGGAAGACCTCGCCCAGGCGGGCGGCGCCCCCGACGACGCGGAGTGAGAGTATCCTATGCGCTCCGTTCTCGCCCGCAAGAGGAAGGTCCCATGGCCGCACGACCCGTCGTAAGAATCGCGCCCAACAACCCGGTGTTCGACCTCCCGGTGATCGTCGGCATCGAGGAAGGGCTGTTCCAGAAGGCGGAACTCGACGTGAGTTTCTCGGCGACCTACGCGGACCGCGAGAAGGACAGCGCCGAAAAGCCCATTCTCTCGCGTCTGAAGGAGCAGCTCTTCGAATGCGGCTCGGCCGACAGCTACAACGTGTGCGAATGGGCGAGCATCGACCGCCTGGAGCGCGGCAAGCGCGGCGGCAGCATCGCAGCGCTGCGCGCGGCGGTCGCGGCGCAGGCGATCCTGACGTTCGAGGACAAGCTGCAGACTCCGCGCGATCTTGCCGACGTGCCGGTGGTCGTGCAGGAGCTGACCGGCTCGCACTACACCGCGCTGCAGATGCTCGAGAGCGCGGTCGGGCGCGAGCACGTGAACATCCAGAACGGCGGCCTTCCGCAGCACCGCTGGAAGGGGCTCGCCGACGGGCGCTACCGCGCCGTCGCCGTGATGGAGCCCTTCATCAGCCTCGGCTTGAAGAAGGGGGCGCACATCATCGCCGCGTCGTTCTACCGCGGCGGCGAGGTGGTGGCGGCCGACCTGATGCCGGAGCAGCGCAAGGCCTACTACGACGCCGAGAACGCGGCCGTCGACCTCATCAACGCGGACTTCTACAAGTACGCCCACCACGTGGCCGACGCGACAAAGGGCGAGCTTGCCCCGCACGAGCTGCTGCGCGCCTTCGTGCACTACAAGCACGTCGACTACTACGATCCCGCGCTGTTCAACCGCGCGTACGACTGGATGAAGGCGCGCGGCATGACCGAAGGCCAGAGCCAGCACGCCGCCCTGGTCGTCGGCTGATCGCGGCCGGCGTCTCCGATTCTCCAATTTGGTGCAGGCTACCGCTGCGGCGTCGCCCCGCGGCGACGCGGCGAGCTAGCTCGAACGTCTTAACGTTTTGTTTCAGAAAAGCGTCAACTGCAGACGCTAGAATAGCTTCGTCCACTTCGCGTCCTGCCCCGAATGAACTCCCGGTCCGAAACCGCCGAATCCCTTGCTGCGGCCAGCTCAGCGCCGCGGCGCGACCGCTGGGACACGCTGCTCGTCCTGACAATATTCGCATCGATAGGAACGCTCGCCTACGCGGCGCTTGCGACGCCGCTGCTGCAGCCTCTCGTCGATGTCGCCCGGCGCGAGCACTGGAGCATGCTCTGGGTTCGCCCGACGGTCATCTGGATCAGCATGGGCCTGGCGCTCCTTTGCCTGCGTACGGTGCTGTGGCTCGTATACCGGCCCTTCGAGGCCGTGGGCGAGGAGGACGCGCCCGCGCTAAGCGTGGTGATTCCCGCGTACAACGAGGGAGCCATGGTAGAGGAGACCATCGCCTCGGTGGTCGCGGCGGCCTATCCTCGAGGCCGATTGCAGGTCATCGCGATCGACGATGGCAGCACCGACGACACCTGGCTCCACATCCGTCACGCTGCGTTGCGGTTCCCCGGGCTGGTGACGCCGATCCGCCTCCCGGCGAACCGGGGCAAGCGCGGCGCGCTCGCCGAAGGGTTCCGGCGCGCCACGGGAGAGGTGATCGTCACGGTCGACTCCGACAGCATCATCGAGCGCGGCGCGCTGCTCGCGATCGCGGGGCCGTTCCGCGATGCGCGCGTCGGTGCCGTTGCCGGAAAGGTCGCGGTTCACAACCGCAGGTCCGGCCTGATTCCAAGGATGCTGCACGTGCGCTTCATCCTTTCCTTCGACTATCTGAGGAGCGCCCAGTCGGTGTTTCGCACGGTGTATTGCTGCCCGGGCGCGCTCGCGGCGTACCGAGCGTCGGCGGTGAAGCACGTCCTGCCCGGGTGGGAGCGCCAGCGATTCCTCGGCGCGGCGTGCACCTACGGCGAGGACCGCGCGCTCACCAACGACATCCTCGCCGCAGGCTACGACACGGTTTACCAGCGCGCCGCCGTCGTCCACACGATCGTGCCCGAGACCTACTCCAAGCTGTGCCGGATGCTCCTGCGCTGGGACCGCAGCTACATACGCGAGGAATTCCGATTCGCCAGGGTCGTTTGGTCGCGCCCGTTGTGGTCGCGCGCCCTGTCGCTCTACGAAAGCGCGATCACGAATCTGCGCTACCCGGTGGGCTACGCGTCGATCGCGCTGTGGGCCATGAACGCGACGCAAGACCCCGCTTCGATCGTGCGCATGCTGCTCGCGATCATGGTCGTGTCGCTGGTTTACGTCCTCTACTACCTGAGGAGCGAGCGCTCCTGGGACTTCGTGTTCGGCATCCTCTACGCGTATTTCTCGTTCTTCGCGCTCACCTGGATCTTCCCGTACGCGGCGATCACCGTGCGCGCCAGGGGCTGGCTGACGCGCTGAGCGCTCCAAGAGCTCAGCTGAGCTCCCGCTCCCTGTCGATCAGCTCGTCGCGGCCGCGATAGGTGATTGCGTACTTACCGCCTCTGAACTCGGCGCAGGCAAGCTGCGTGAGCCGGCGCACTACGCTGGTTGGGATGTCCGCCGACAGCTGGTTAGTCGCCCTGGCGTTGCGCAGCTTGCGCAGCCAGTCGATGTCTTCTTGCGTCAGCCTGCGATCTATCAAGCGCGCTCCCGGGTAGCGTGCGGTTTGCTGGGGCGAATCGAAGCAATAAGCGCAACGTTCGTGCCATCCCGTGTATTCTTCTTTAAATCAGTGAGTTGGGGAAATTTCCGACCGGGTGCCAGCGCGGAATCCGTCTCCTGACGGCGACAATGCATGAGAAATGCGATGTCAATTGATTGATATGAGACAGTTTTCGTGTGTCGGGAGACAGCGACGCGAGGACCGATTTATGACGCGGGCATGGCCTAGCGCGCGAGGCTCGCCAGCGCCAGCGCCGCAGCGGCGAGACCGGCTCCCTTGCGCAGCGTGAAGGGCTCTCGCAACAGGAGGAATCCGAGCACGGCGGTGACCACGAATCCCATCTGCGCGATCGGCACGATGACGCTGGCCTCGCCGTCCTGCAGCCCGTTCACGAGGAAAACGAAAGCGATGACGAGCAGCACGGCGGCGACGGGCGCGTGCCGGAGAGCGGCGCGTGCGGGGCGGATGCCGCCGTCGAGGCGAGCGGCAAACGCGGTGGCGAGCGTGACGGCAACCGCGCCCTGCGCGACGACCAGGTCGATGGGCGCGGCGCCCGCGAGCAGCCCGAGCTTGTAGGTGAAGCTAGCGACGCCCACCGCGAGGGTGGCGACGAGCACGCGCCCGAGCGAGGCCCTGCCCTCCGGTCTCTCAGGCGCACCGGTGTCCCGCGAGGCGAGGAGCAGCCACACGGCGACGAGCGCGAGCGCCAGCCCCGCGAGCTTGGCGGCGGTGAGCGGCTCACCCAGGACGAGCACCGCGAGCACCGCCGTGACGGCGAAGCTCAGCCTGAAGATCGTCGCGTTGGTGCTGACCGATCCGTGCTTCAGGCTCCACGCGAAGTTGTAGTAGCCGACGACCACCAGGACGCCCGCCGCCGCGCCCCACAGCGAGCCCGCGTGGAAGGCGAGCGTGCCCGAGACGAGGCCCCAGGCGAGCGCGAGCGAGGAGAAGAACCAGGTCTGCACCATGAGGAACTGGTGCGGCTGCGCCCCGGCGGCGGCGCCGCGCTTGTACACGAAGTCGGCGAGGCCGTAGAGGAGCAGTGCGCCGAGCGCGTACGCGATGCCCGAGCTCAATCTAGAACTTGAGCGCCCGCTGGAACGCCGGCCGCGCGGTCATCTCGTCGATCCATCGCGCGACGTTGGCGAAGCCCTCGACCAGTGCGGGCTGCACGGTCTTCATCCGGCCGAGCGCGCCGTACAGGGCGAAGTCGGCGATGGTGACTTCGTTCCCCGCCGCGTAGCGCTGCCTCGCCAGCCGGCTGTCCCAGACGGTCACGTAGTTCCGCCACATCGTCTTGAATACCTCGAGCGCGGGGCCGTGCTGGTCCTTGTTCCGCGACAGGGTCAGGATAGCCGTCACCATCGCGCTCATGTCGCTCGCCGCGCTCATCAGCGCTTGCCAGAACGCCGGTCGCGTGGCGGGATCCTTGGGAAGGAACTTGCCGGATTTCTCGGCGCAGTAGAGGAGCACCGCGACGGACTGCGAAACCGTCACGGGCTTGCCGCCGGGCCCTTCCGGGTCGACGATGACCGGGATCTGCCCATTCGGGTTCAAGGACAGGAAGGAGGGCGTTTTCTGCTCCCCCTTCGTGAGGTCGACGGGGTGGAAGGTGTAGGCGAGGCCGCATTCCTCGAGCGCGATGCGAGCGCGCATGCCGTTTGCCGTGCCGGCGGCGTAGAGGTCGATCATTTTTCCTGTTCCCTTGGAGACTGCGAGCCTTGAAAAGGGCTACAGACTATACCGAACCCGCTTGGAGCGTGTGGTTTGCCTGGCCTACGCGGTCGTTCCCAGCGTCCCTTCGCCGTGGTGATCGTCGGCGGAATCGTCTCCGCGACGTTCTTTACGCTGCTGCTGCCCGTGCTCTACCGGACCTTCGGCGCGCGCGAGAAGCACCGCGCGCCGGCGCGCCTAGCGGTC
>DATJYC010000042.1:0-26383 GCA_035499735.1 Burkholderiales bacterium | reverse complement strand
CTCGGGATGCTCGCGGTCCTCGGGCTGGGAGACCAGGTTCTCGTAGTTGTCGGTGAGGACGCCGCCGAGCTGGATCAGCCAGCCGGCGAGAAGCGCGAGCAGCGCCGGCGCCGCCGCAAACGCCCGGTCGTGCGCGGCGAGCCCGCAGGCGACGAGCACCGGCGCGGCGGCGGTCGGCAGGGTGTGACCGGGGTAGAGGAGCTTGCGGCGCCACACCTCTGCGCGGGTCCACGCTCGCGTCGCTTCCACCGCGCCATGCTGCTGGGGCACGCGTGGCCGGGGTTTGATCCAGATCAAAGCGCGAAGCATGCCTTTATCATATTTGAAGCGGTGACCGTCCGTCCCGGGGAGGATTCATGATCGTCGCGCGCTGGCTTTCTCTGATCCTGTTTGTTCCGGCAGTCCTCGCTCCGCTGGGAGCCGCCGCTCAATCGAAATCGAAGGCCGCCCACCCGGCGTTCGCCTTTCCCAAGGCCTGCGTCGACTGCCACGGCTCCGAGCCCAAGTACCCCGTCCGGGGCGTGCGCAGCCAGTACCTCACCTCGGGCCACCGCACCATCGGCCACGCCTCGTACGCGAACAGCGAGGGCTGCCAGCGCTGCCATACGAACGAGGGCTTCATCGAATACGTCAAGAAGGGCGCGGTCGATCCCAAGGAGATCATCAAGTATCCGTCCGAGATCGGCTGCTTCACCTGCCACGCCCCGCACGACACGGGCGACTTCAGCCTGCGCAAGACGAGCGCGGTCACGCTCGCGAACGGCACGGTCTTCGACCGCGGCAAAGGCAACCTCTGCGTCAATTGCCATCATGCCCTGTTCCTTCCCAAGGACGAGGTCAAGCCGCGCTCGATCCCGTTCGATTTCTGGGGTGCGCACCACGGTCCCCATGCCGACATGCTGCTCGGCGTCAACGCCTACGAGTTTCCCGGCAAGACCTACTCGAAGTCGGCCCACGCCATGCTGCCCGGCGCGACCTGCGTGACCTGCCACATGACCCTTCCGCAGCAGCGCTACGCCTTCATGCCCACGATCGGCGGCCACAGCTTCCGCATCGGGGCCGAGGTGCACGAGCTGCCGAAGCTGAACAACGCCGGCTGCCTGACATCGGGCTGCCATTCGGAGATGAACCAGGTCCCGGGCAAACACCTGTTCAACCGGCAGGCGGCCGCCGACTGGGACGGCGACGGCAAGGTCGAGACCATCCAGGAGGAGGTCCAGGGCCTGCTCGACCGCATCATCAACAGGCAGGGCACGGGCCTCTTGCAGACGATGAAGGACCCGCTCTACGACTCAAAGGGCGAGTTCATCCGCAACAAGACGCAGTACCCGGTCGAGGTCGTCGGTGCGCTGTTCAACTGGAAGTTCGTCAAGGAGGACGGCAGCCGCGGCATTCACAACACCAGGTACGCGGTGCAGCTGCTGATGGACTCGGTCAAGGCGCTCGATCCGAAGTTCGACGACTCGAAGCGGCCACAGTAGGCGTTACTCGCCGCCCTCCTCGTCGCGCAGCCACCACGGGCCGAACTGGCGCAGGTTCTTGCGCTGCTCGGGGTTCAGGACGGCGACGACCTCGTTGCGCGCGTCGATGCGCGACTTGAGCAGCTGCCTTCTCAGCTCGTCGACCTTCTTCTGCTGCTCCGCTACCGCGTTCGAGTCGACCTTGTCGGCGTTGTACATCTGCTCCAGCTTGAACTGCTCGGAGCGCAGCTGGCCCATCGTGTTCCAGTTCTTGCTGCGGTTGGCTTCCTGGATCGCGGCGATCTTCTGGCGCTGCTCGCTGCTCAGGTCGAGCCCCGCGAGCCCGCGGCCGTAGCCGCGCATCATCCCCGGGCCGTAGCCGTAGCCACCCATCATGCCCGAGCCCCTGCCGTAGCCGCCCCCCGGACCATATCCCGGGCCGTAGCCCGGTCCCTGAGCGACCGCCGTCGACACCGCGCCGGCGAGCCCGAGCGCGACCAATCCTGCTCTGACCAAGTTCGATTTCATGATCCTGACCTCGCTCACATTGAAAAGTCAAAAACGGTCCTCATTCTTGTCCTCCTGGGTGAGGCCGTCTTGATCCATGTCAACCGGTCGGGGTCTTGAGTTAGATCAAGGGACGCCCCCAGATGGCGGCCATGATGGGGGTTGTTCCGTATTGGCGATGTTATGAATACAGCAGGACTCGAGGAGCCCGGCTTGAGGCGCTGCGCGATCCTCGCCGCGGCCCTCGCGCTCGCGGCCTGCGGCAAGGGCGAAGCGACGAAGGAGTCTCCGCGCGCCCCCGAGATCAAGACCGCCGCGGTCGAGATGCGCGAGGTCGCGCTCACCTTCTCCGCGGAAGCGGTGATCGAGGCGGTGCGGCAATCGACGGTCGCCGCGCAGGTCGCCGGGCGCATCATCGACCTGCGCTTCGACGTCGGCGACTTCGTGAAGAAGGGCGACGTCATCGTGCGCATCGACGAGCGCGCCGCGGCGCAGGCCCAGGAGGCGAGCGAAGCGCAGGTGCGCCAGGCCGAGGCCGAGCTGCGCAACGCCCGGGTGCAGTACGAACGCTCCAAGCAGCTGGTCGCGCAGAAGTTCCTCTCCGAGGCCGCGCTCGACAAGGCCGAATCCGACTACAAGGCGGCGCAGGAGCGCATGACGGCGCTCCTCGCGGGCGCGAGCCTCGCGGCGACCGAGCGCGGCTTCGCCACCGTCGTCGCGCCCTACAGCGGCGTGGTGTCGGCGCGCCACGTCGAGCTGGGCGAGATGGCGACTCCGGGCAAGCCGCTCATGACCGGCTTCGATCCGGCCACGCTGCGCGTCACGGCGACCGTCCCGCAGGCTCAGATCGGAGCGATACAGGCGAGCGGCAAGGCGCGCGTCGAGATCCCCTCGGTCGGCAAGTGGATCGAGGCGAGGCGCGTGACGATCGTGCCCTCCGCCGACCCGCGCACGCACACCACGCAGGTGCGGCTCGAACTCCCGGCCGACGTGCGCGGCGTCTACCCGGGCATCTACGCTCGCGCGCACTTCGTCGTCGGGCGCGAGCCGCGGCTGCTCGTGCCGCGCGCAGCCGTGGTCCGTCGGAGCGAGGTCGTCGCCGCCTACGTCGTCGGCGGCGACGGCTCCGTCCAGCTGAGACAGATCCGCCTCGGAACCGCGGGCGACGAGACCTCGGTCGAGGTGCTGGCGGGGCTGCGCCCCGGAGAGCGCGTTGCGCTCGAGCCGCTGAAGGCCGCCGCGGAGGACCATCCGCACGCGGCCGACTGAAGAAGCCGGCGCATGGGGATTTCGGGCCGCATCGCGCGGTTCTTCCAGGACTCGCAGCTCACCCCCCTGTTCGCGCTGGTCGCGTTCCTGCTGGGTGTTTTCGCCGTGACGGTGACGCCGCGCGAGGAGGAGCCGCAGATCAACGTCACCATGGCGAACGTCTTCGTGCCCTTCCCAGGCGCGTCGGCCCGCGACGTCGAGGCGCTCGTGGCGACGCCCGCCGAGCAAGTCCTCGCGCAGATGAGCGGCATCGAGCACGTATTCTCGGTGTCGCGCCCCGGCATGGCGGTGCTCACGGTGCAGTTCAAGGTGGGCGTGCCGCGCATCGAGGCCCTGGTGCGCCTCTACGACACCATCAACTCCAACCGCGACTGGCTGTCGCCCGATCTGGGCGCGCTCGAGCCGGTGATCAAGCCCAAGGGCATCGACGACGTTCCCGTGGTCACGCTCACGCTGTGGAGCGAGGACCGCGGGCACGGCGCGTTCGAGCTCGAGCGCGTGGCTCACGCGGTCGAGGCCGACCTCAAGCGGGTTCCCGGCACGCGCGAGGTCCAGACCCTCGGCGGGCCGGGGCGCGCCGTGCGCGTGCTGCTCGACGCGGACCGGCTCAACGCCTACGAAGTCTCGGCGCTCGACGTTCGCAACGCGCTGCAGCTCGCCAACGTCGCGCTGCCCACCGGCAAGCTGGTGAGCGGGAACCGCGAGATCGTGGTCGAGACGGGCAACTATCTCGAGTCGGCGACCGACCTGAAGGAGCTCGTGGTTGGAGCATTCGAGCGCCGTCCGGTATTCCTCGCCGACGTTGCCGAGGTGATCGACGGGCCCGAGCCGCCGGTCCGCTACGTCTGGACCGGCTTCGGCCCCGCGGGGAGGAACGCGTCCCCCGCCGGCGCGGAGCAGCCCGCGGTGACGCTGCAGATCACGAAGAAGCCGGGGGAGAACGCCGTGGACATCGCCGAGCGCGTCCTCTCGCGTCTTCGAGAGCTGCGCGGGACGGTGATCCCGGACGAGGTCCGCGTGACGGTGACGCGCAACTACGGGGCGAGCGCCGACGAGAAGGCGCAGCAGCTCATCCACAAGCTCGTGTTCGCGACCCTGTCCGTCGTCGTGCTGGTGCTCGCGACGCTGGGGCGGCGCGAGGCGCTGATCGTCGGCGCCGCGGTCCTGCTCACGCTCGCGACCACCTTGTTCGCCTCCTGGGCGTGGGGGTTCACGCTCAACCGCGTATCGCTCTTCGCGCTGATCTTCTCGATCGGCATCCTGGTCGACGATGCCATCGTCGTGGTCGAGAACATCCACCGGCGCATGTCGCTCGATCAAGGGCCGCTCACCGGCGTGATTCCGGACGCGGTCGACGAGGTCGGCGGGCCGACCATCCTCGCGACCCTGACCGTTATCGCCGCGCTCCTGCCCATGGCCTTCGTCACCGGCCTCATGGGGCCGTACATGAGTCCGATCCCGATCAACGCGAGCATGGGAATGATCATCTCGCTCGCGATCGCGTTTACGGTCACACCCTGGCTCGCTCTCCGGCTCCTGCGGCGCAAGGCGCACGCCGAGGAGCGCCGCGCCGGGCGGATGGACCGCATCTTCCGGCGCGCGCTGGGCCCGTTCGTCGATGCGCCGCTCGCCGGCCGCAACCGCCGCCGGCTGCTCTACGCGATCGCCGCGCTCATCCTGCTCTCGGTCTCGCTCGCCGCCGCAAAGCTGGTGGTGCTGAAGATGCTGCCATTCGACAACAAGTCGGAGTTCCAGGTCGTGGTCGACATGCCGGCGGGAACGCCCGTCGAGGCGACCGCGGGCGCGCTTCACGACATGGGCGCCTACCTCGCCCGCGTCCCCGAGGTGACCGACTACCAGGCCTACGCGGGCCTCGCCTCGCCGATCAGCTTCAACGGCCTGGTGCGCCAGTACTATCTTCGCACCGCCTCGGAGAACGGCGACATCCAGGTCAACCTGGTCGGCAAGAAGGCGCGCTCGCGCAAGAGCCACGAGATCGCGCAGAGCGTGCGCCCGAAGCTCGAGGAGATCGCGAGCCGCTGGAACGCGCGCGTCAAGGTCGTCGAGGTGCCGCCGGGGCCGCCGGTGCTCTCTCCGATAGTCGCAGAGGTCTACGGTCCGGACGAGCCCGGGCGGATCCGGGTCGCCAAGCGGGTGCGCGACGCGCTCGCCGCAACCCCGGACATCGTCGGCATCGACGACAGCGTCGAGGACGCCGCCCCGCGCCTGGTGCTCAAGGTGGACCAGAGCAAGGCGGCGCTGCTCGGGGTCACGCGCCGCGACGTGGTCGAGACCATGCGCGTCGGGCTCTCCGGCGAGGACGTCACGCCCCTGCGCGACGGCGCGTCCAAGTACGAGGTGCCGGTGCGCGTCGCGCTCCCGTCCGAGAGGCAGGGAGAGCTCGACTCCTTTCTCAAGCTCTCGGTGCGTACGCCCGCCGGCACGCTGGTGCCTCTCTCGGAGGTGGTTCGTCCCGTGCGCAACGACCGGGACCGGCCCCTCTACCACAAGGATCTGCTTCCGGTCGTATATGTGGTCGGCGACCAGGCGGGCCGCGTCGACAGCCCGCTCTACGGCATGTTCGCGGCGCGGAGCCGCGTCGCGCTCGCCGCCGAGGGCGAGGGCGGCGCGCTGGGCGAATACTTCGTGCGACAGCCGTCCGACCCTTACAGAGGGTTCGCGATCAAGTGGGACGGCGAATGGCAGGTGACCTACGAGACCTTCCGCGACATGGGCCTCGCCTACGGAGTCGGTCTGATCCTCATCTACCTCCTGGTGGTCGCGCAGTTCCGCTCCTACCTCACGCCTCTCGTGATCATGGCGCCGATTCCGCTCACCGTGATCGGCGTGATGCCGGGGCACGCTCTGCTCGGCGCCAACTTCACCGCGACCTCGATGATCGGGATGATCGCGCTCGCGGGGATCATCGTCCGAAACTCCATCCTGCTCGTCGACTTCATCAAGCTGAAGGTCGAGGAGGGTCTGCCCTTCGCCGAGGCGGTCGTGCAGTCGGCGGTCGCGCGCGCCAAGCCGATCGCCCTCACCGCGCTCGCCGCGATGCTCGGAGCCGCGTTCATCCTCGACGACCCGATATTCAACGGCCTCGCGATCGCGCTCATCTTCGGCATCTTCGTATCGACCGCGCTTACGCTCGTCGTGATTCCCGTGCTCTATTACGCGGCGTATCGCCGGCGCTTCGAGGCCAAGCCGCGCTAGGCCGGGGCCGATCGTTTAGAATGCCGGCTGTCGACAGATCATTTCGCGATCATGAAGAAGACGGGCAAGACAGCCTCGAAATCCGACATGGCGAAGCTCGAGGCGAACGCGGCCCGCGCTTGCAGCCTCCTCAAGGCCATGGCGAACCCGACGCGGCTCATGGTGCTGTGTCAGATCGCCGAGGGCGAAAAGTCCGTGGGCGAGCTGGCCGAGGCGGTCGGGCAGAGCCAGTCCGGGCTGTCGCAGCACCTTACGGTGCTGCGACTGAAGCACCTCGTGGTGGCGCGGCGGGTCGGCCAAACCGTCTTCTACTCGCTGGCGAGCGAGGAGGCCGCGTCGGTGATGGAGACGCTCTACGAGCTCTTCTGCCGCGGCCCCGCCCGCAAGGCGGCGCTAGCGGCCGTCACGCGATCCGCCGCATAGCGCTCCCCTAGCGGGACGCCTTCCCGCGGCGCATTCCGCGCCCGAACGCGAGCAGGAAGCGCAACGTCTCCTGGTTCTCCGGCGAGCGCATCAGCGCCCACAAACCGCCGAAGCCGCCGCCGGCGGCAGGCTGCGCCTTCATCTCGAGGTCGGCCGCCTCGAGCGCGCCCACGGTGTGCTCGAGCACCTCCGCGAGCCGCTCGATGGAGCCGACCAGCCGGTCGAGGCCCGCGCGGTTCATCCGATCGATGAGGGACAGCGACTCGGCGACGGTCTCGGCGAGGCGCGCCACCATCTCGTCGGTCATCGCGTCCTGCGCCGCGCCGTAGGTGCGCGCGAGCGCGACCAGACGATCGAGGTCGCCGTTGGCGACGAGCTGCGAGATCGCCGGCAGCGCGCCGCCGACGCCGGAGCGATTCACCTTGTCCAGCAGGTCCAGCCCTTCCGCCACCGTGGCGCCGAGGCGGCTCACCATCTCGTCGGTGAGCGAGTCGCGCGCCGCGGCGACGAGGCGCTCGAGCTCGAGCGCTTGCGTTTCGTCCATGGCGTCCTCCTCCTAGAGCAGCCCGCGGGCGGTGGTCCAGTACAGCTTGTTGTAGGCCATCTTGAACCAGTGCACGGCCTTGGTCGGCGGCTTGGGATCCGGCGGCGTGGTGTAGTTGAACTGCGCGTACGTCGCGCGGTCCTTGCCGACCTCGATGAAGCAGAACACCTTGCCGTCGTGCTCGCGCACGGGCGCGCCGAGCTTGACGATCGCCGCGATGTTTTCGCCGAGCGTCTCGGCCTGGTAGTGCACGGTCGAGCCCGCCTTGCTGATCGGGATGTTGGTGGTATCGCCGATCACGTAGACGTTCTTGCGCCCTTCCATCGTCAGCTTGGTCTTGTCGGTGGGGATGAAGCCGCCGGCGCCGAGCTTGTTCGTTTCGATGACCTCCATGCCCTTGTGCGCCGGGATGGTGACGAGGAGGTCGTACTTCGCTTCGCTGCCCTCCTCGCTCTTCACCACCTTGTTCGCGCCGTCGACCTGCTTCATGTTGAAGAGCGTCTCGTAGGTGATGCCGAGGCGGTCCATCTCGGGCGCAGCCCACTTGGCGACGTTCTCGAGCGTGTGCACGCGGCCCACCGGATAGGTGTAGTGCAGCTGCACCTTGTCCCGGATACCGCGGTCCTTGAAGTAGTCGTGCAGCATGAAGATGATCTCGAGCGGCGCCATCGGGCACTTGTGCGGCACGCCCACCGCGACCACCACGCGTCCGCCCTGGAAGGCTTGCAGGCGCTTGAACATCTTCAAGGCGGTCGCCTCGGTATAGAACGTCTCGGCGTTCTCGGCGAGCCCCGGGATCATCTCCGGCACCGGGCGCGAGCCGGTGGCGACGACGAGGATGTCGTAGCCGTGCGTCTTGCCGCTCTTCGTCTTCACGCGGTTCTGGTCGAGCTCGAAGGTCTCCACCGGGTCGACCTGGAAGTCGATCCCCGCCTCGAGCAGGCTCGCCTGGTCGCGATACAGCTCGTCGGGCGTCATGCGCCCGAGAGCAAGGTAGAGCAACCCCGGCTGGTACATGTGCTTGTCCGAGGCCGACAGCATGGCGAGCTGAACCTTGCCCGCGCGCAGCTCGGGCGCGAGCCTCCGCGCGAGGTTGTTCGCGAGAATCGTTCCTCCCATTCCTCCGCCTACGATGAGAATCTTCATGGCCTTCTCCTGTGGTTTCGATTCAAATTCCACTACTTCATTTTCTTCAGCGCGATGTGCCACACGCCGCCTTCCTCGCGCGTGTCGATGAGCTGGTGGCCGACCTTCTTCAGCCACTCGGGAATGTCGCTTGCGGAACCCTTGTCGGTCGACAGCACCTCGAACTCCTCGCCGACCTGCGCGAACTTGAGCCGCGCGATCAGCTCCATCAACGGTCCCGGGCAGAAGCTGCCGCGCGCGTCGATGATGGTTCTTTCGCTCATGTCCACCTTCCCTCTCAGAATGACCAGACCTGCCCGCCGTGCGCATCCGAGAGGAACTTGGTGAGTCCCATCGGCTCGCCGATCCACGGCTCGAGATCGCCTTGCTTCACGCCGAGCACGTCCACCGCCATCGAGCAAGGGCGGACCTTGGCGTCGCCGAGCTCGACCGCGTTCTGGAAGAGCTGCTTGAAAGGCGGCGCCTTCTTCTGCTCGAGGAGCTTGCCGAACGGGCCTTCGGGCGGAGCGGCGTCCTTTGCGTCCTTGCGGAAGTGCTGCAGGGCGTTCATCGACAGGAACACGCTGACCTCGTCGCCGCTCACCGCGCCGACCGAGGCGATCATCGCCGCCATCTGCAGGCGCTCGCGCTCCCCGGACACGACGACGATGCTGATCTTGCCCGCCATGCCGGCTCCTATTTGGGCTCGCAGGCGCAGCCGGAGAAGCCGTCCGCGGCCATCTTGGCCTCGTACTTGGCCGCGACCTGCGATCCGGGGGTGAGCGTCGCCTTCGCGGCCGCCCAGTCGTCCGGCTTGAGGACGACCAGCCAAGCCGCGTAGGGGTCCTCGTTCGCGAGCGACGGCTTCGCCATGAGGGCGTCGTTTACCGCGGCGATCTCGCCGCCCGCCGCCGACTTGGCCGGCCCGACCCACTTGCCCGATTCCACGGTCGCGCAGGACTTGCCCGACTCCACCTTTCGGCCGACCTTCTTCGGGGTGAAGGCTACGAGCTGGCCGGCCATCGCCGTGGCGACGGTCGTCATCCCTATCCTCACCGTGCCATCGCCCACCTCCTTGAACCAGATATGGTTGTCGACGTCGTAGAGCAGCTCGTCGGGAAGCGGGCATCCGCGTACGGTAGGCATGGCCGGGTCGCTCTAGGAAGGTTGCGGGGTCTCTTGGCGGAGCGGACGGGATGCGCAGCAGAAATCTCCCAATCCCTCGACCTGCATCTTCCCGCTCACGAATAGAAGCAGATGCTTGACGAGGAATACCATCATACGGCGGCGGCGCTCGGCGGCGGCCGAGTCGCGCTCCAGCTCCGCCAGGTTGAAGTGATACGCGATCTCGCGGCAGGTTTCGCGGCAGGCGTTGAAGCTCGGCACGCCGCGCGCGCCCTGGCGGTGCAGCGCCAGCAGGCGAAAGCCTTCCTGCCTCTCGAGCGTCGGTGTCTCGCCGCGCGCGGCGACCCAGTTCTCGAGCACGCCTTCGGCGAGCGCGAGCAGGTCGGGGGCGCGCGCTTCGAGCTCCCTCTCTATCGCTTCGAGCGTTTTCACGCGATCTCCTTCTCGCGCAGCAGCGCGATTCCGTCGGAGACGTTCTCGTGCACGCCGAGCTTGCGCGGCGGCACGCCGAGCGCGACGCCGAGCAGCTGGGTGAAGTAGAGCATCCTCACCGTCGTCTTCTGCCCGAGCACCTTCTCGGCGCGCACCTGGTGCATCTCCAGGCCCGAGTGGCAGGTCGGGCACTCGGTGGCGATCACGTCCGCCCCCGCGGCCTCGGCCGCGCGCAGGATGTTCAGGACGAGCTTGGTCGAGGTGTCGCTGTCGGAGAGCGTGTGCGCGCCGCCGCAGCACGCGGTCTTGAGCGGAAAGTCCACGTTCTCGGCTCCGGCGGCCTCGAGCAGGTCGTCCATGAAGTGCGGCTGCGAGGTCGACTCGCTCCCGGGCCCCCGGTCCTTCTCCGGGAAGATGTGTCGCGGCCGGGTATACATGCACCCGTAGTAGTTGGCGACCTTGAGCCCTTTGAGGGAGTTCTTCACCCTCTCCTTCAATCCCGCCTCGCCGATGCCGTGCTTGATCCAGTCGAGCGCGTGGATGGTCTCGACCTGGCCCGGCTGGTATGTCGCGTGGCCCGCCTTCTGCGATATGCGGTCGACGACTTCGCGCGAGGTCGCGTCCTGCGCGAGGTCGTGCTCGGCCTTCTTGAGGTTGTGGTAGCAGCCGTTGCACGGCGCCATGACGACGCCGGCACCCATCTCGTTCGCCGCGATCGACATCACGCGCGAGGAAAGGTAGGTCTGGACCTTGGGATCGATGTTCTTGACCTCCATCGCCCCGCAGCAATTCCAGTTCCTGACTTCGTCGAGCTCCAGGCCCAGCGCCTTGCCGACCGCCTTGGTCGAGCTGTTGTAGGCGTGCCCCGTGCCCTCGAGCGCGCAGCCCGGGTAGTACGCGACGCGCTGGTATTTGGCTGGTCTATTCAAGCGACAAGGCCTTTCGCTGGCTGGCTTCCTGCTCGTGCACGTACTCGGCGATCGCCGCACCCGCCTTGCCCCAGCCGCGGGTGCGCGGCCGGAGGATCGCGGCGAGCCCCATCAGCATCGCGAGCCTGACCGGGATGCGGCGCGCGACCCGCCTCGCCATTTCTACCAGCCAGGGCTGCATCAGGGCCTGTCCGGTCTTCGCGAAGAATCCGCGGATGATCCTGCCTTCCTCGATCTTCCCGGTCGCGAACACCTGCTCCGAGAACTCCTCGTCGAAGATCGTCGATTTCGACTTGGGAGTGTGCCCCTTCAGCTCCAGCCAGTGCGCGGTCGCCTTCATCACGCCCTCGGGAAAGACGTCGCGCGGGCAGGCGTAGGTGCACTTGTTGCAGGACACGCACTGCCAGATGATCTCCTTGTCGCGCAGAAGCTCCGACTCCATGCCCACGCGAATGAGATAGATCCAGTAGCGCGGATTGAAATCGGGGTTGACCGCGTTGACGGTGCATGAGTTGGTGCACGAGCCGCATTGCCAGCAGCGGTGAATGTATTCGCCGCCGGGGAGCGCGGCGATCTCGTCCTGCAGAGCCTCGTTGTAGTCGGTGACGACGCGCGACTCGATGAACGTGCTCCAGTGGCCGGAGACGTCGACGCCGTCGATCACGAGCTTGTCGTGGGTCTTGAGGTTCTCCGGCCGGATCAGGGATTGCTCGTGGATCGGCATGGCAGCCTCAGCCGGGCCCGGCGTCGTCGGCGAACGCCTGCCCGTCGACCGCCTTGAGACGCGTGCGCCCGTCGGCGCCGACGCCGTCCAGGCCCAGCAGGCGCCGCGTGTGCAGCATTGGGTCCTCGGGCGTGGCGAAGTCGGCACGCAGGTAGGCGCTGCCCTGCTCGCGGATGTAGTTCGCGTAGACCTGCGCGGTGAGGACGTCGACGTAGTCGAGCACGTCGCGGAACACGCCGTTCGCGGTGAGGAACTGAGACAGCTCCTCGCGCAGCACGATGAAGGTCTCGTAGCCGTCGGGCACATCGATCGTGATGCCGTCGACGTCGTGGCCGTGCCAGATTTCCCGGATCACGCCGGTATTGGCGCGCGCGTCCCATACCCAGCGCGTCATCAGCGGATAGCGCTCGGGATCGACGTTGTGCAGGATCTCGGCGGCAAAGTCCCGCGCCCAGCGGTGCTCGCGGTCGTCCGGAAAGCTGCCGCAGAAACCCGCGATGCGCCGGTCGGCGCTCGAGCTGTCCTCGCGGCCTTCGAGCAGCCGCGCGATCGCCTTCCTCAGCTGCTCGAACCCGGAGGGATCGAGGTAGGGGCCGACGCGGCGGCGCACCGTGGCCATGTGGGCGCTAAGGGTCTTGACGGCGGCGAGCTCGATATCGCCGTCGAGCGAATCGCGGAAGAGCTTCGAGCGCAGTTGGACCGCGGCGACGTAGCGCTCGACGCCTCCGTGCTCGTCGGCTCCGGCGATGAGCGTCTCGAACGCGAGCGCGAGCTTCGGCCCGCTCAGCTCCAGGGTCGGACGCCGGGGTAAAGCGTTCATCGCGACAGCGGGCATGGAAGGCATCGCCCGCGATCCTCAGGCGGCGACCGTGTCCGCGCGGTTCGCGACGGCGACCGCGGTCGTCGCGGCGGCCCTGCCTTGCGCGATCGAGTCGTCGATCGTCTCGGGCCCCGTGGCTGCGCCGGCGACGAACACCCCGGCGCGCGATGTCTCGCCCAAGGCGCTGTAAGCGCTTCCCTTTCCGATGAAGCCCTGCTCCTGCAGCGCGATGCCGAAGGTCTTGGCGATCGACTTGTTGTCGACGTTCGGGTCCATCCCGATCGCGTGCACCACCATGTCGAAGGGGATGGTGATCGGCCGCTTCACCAGCGTGTCCTCGCCCTTCACGATCAGCTTCTCGCCGTTCGAGGTCACCTCGGCGATGCGCGCCTTGATGTACTTGACCTTGTACTCCTCCTGGCTGGTCCAGTAGTACTTGGTCTCGTACAGCCCGAACGTGCGGATGTCCATGTAATAGATGTAGACGTGGCAGTCAGGCAGCTCCTCGCGGATTTCCATCGCGATGTTGCACGACACGGTGCAGCAGATCTTCGAGCACCACTCGCGCCCGATCTGGCGGTCGCGCGAGCCCACGCACAGCAGGATAGCGACCCGCTGCGGCTTGCGGCCGTCGGAGGGACAGCGCACACCCTTGCCCGAGGAGATCATCTGCTCGATCTGCGTCGTGGTCACCACGTCCTGGAACGTCCCGAACCCCCACTCCGGCTTGTTCACCGAGTCGAAATGCGTGAACCCCGTGCAGAGGATCGCGGCGCCCGCCGAGACCTTCGCGCCGTCGGAAAGCGTCGCCCGGAAGTCGCCCGGATCGCCGGCGAACTCGGCGACCGTGCAGCCCTTGTGCACCGTCACCAGCGGATCGCGCTCGACGCGGCTCACCATCCCGCCGATCGCATCCTTCGCCCATTCGCCCGACGGCACGAGCTTCGCATAGCCCGAAATGATGGGCGCGCCGCCCAGGCGCGATTCCTTCTCGACGATGATGGCGCGCTGGCCGAGACCGGCGAGCGCCTGCGCCGCCGCGAGTCCCGAGGGGCCGCCGCCGACGATCAGTATCGGCTTGCTCATTGCGCCCTGGCGATGGGAATGAATCCCGGACCCGAGGTGATCATCTTGCGCGGGTCGTACAGGTTCTCCTGCTTTCCCGCCTTCACCTGGTCGAGGTAGGCGACGAACTCCGCCTTCTTCGCCTGCCAGTCGATGCCGAGCTTCTCCATCAGGGTCTCGGTGGGCGAGGCGTGCCAGTGCGACTGCACGATCTTGTAGGGGTGCGCGCCGCACGCGAGCGCGGCGAACTGGCAGTCGGCGAGCACCGCGAGCTCGACCGGCCTGGCGCCGGACTTGCTGATCCACTGGTTCTTGTCGAGCGTGGTGATGCAGCCGGTATCGTGGCCGATCATCACGTCGGCATGGGCCTCTTCGACCGCGACGCGGATCTTGCGGTCGATGGCGAACGATCGCGTGAACTCGCGCTCGGAGATGATGTGGCGGAATCCGAAGCCGCAGCAGTCGTACCAAGTCGAGTAGTCGATCACCTGCGCGCCGAGCGCCTGCATGATGCCGGTGGATACCGCGAGGCGGTTGCCGCCGTTGATGGTGTCGTCGTAGATCGCGTCCTCGGGAACCATCTTGTAGACGTGGCAGGCGGGGTGGATGGTCGCGCGGATGCCGCTGCAGTCGATCTCGCGCGTCGCCGCGATGCGATCGCGCACGACGTGCAGCCACTCCGAGTAGTGCACGACTTCCTCCGGGATGAGGAGCTTGCCGTCCACCAGCCGACCGAGCTTGCCGAGGATCTTCTTCACGCTCTCGCGAAGCTTCGCCGAATGCAGCAGGTAGCCGCGCACCTCCTTGTAGTTGCCGAACGAGGTCCCGCAGTGAACCAGCGGGTAGAAATAGGCGTCGGGGAGCCCTTGCGCGCGCGCGGCGACGTAGGCCTGGTGGAAGTTGCGCAGGAACACCGCGGCGAGGCTCTCGAGGTTGCCGATCCCCGAGCCGTGGTAGTTCCACGCTGTGCACGAGGTCTGGTCGGTCTCGTCGAGATACTCGACGTTGAGCCGGTTCATCAGCCACAGGAGGGACGCCGGGTATCCCGGGATGTTGCCGCACTGGCCGCAGGACTTGTGGTGCCAAAGACGCGTCGTCGGGATCTTCTTGTCCCAGCCGTAGAGCGTCTTCACCGTCATCGGCTGGTGCTCGTCGGAGATGCGGTGCACCACGATCTCGCCGTCCTTCTCGAGCTGCCACATGACGTCGCGCACGTCCTCGACGCGCTCCTTGGTGGTGAGCATCGAGCGCTTGTCCACCTTCAGCTCGACCCACCCGGTGGCGATGCGCGCGTCCTCGCTCGAGAGCTTCGCGTCGCGCCATTCCGCGCCGTGCCCGGTGAAGCGTTCCTTGCCCTGGGTCTTCGTGTCCATATGTCTCTCCTCACTCGTCCTTCGCGTCTTCCTGGTCGGCGAGGAAGTCCTTCCAGTCCTCGCGCTTCTCGTCCATGATGTCCGAGATCACGTCGAACAGATTCTCGTCGACGGTCTCGAGCTGCTTGAGCACGCCCGTCTCCTCCCATATCGTATACAGCTCAACCGAGGTCTTCAGGTTCACTTCCCAGGCGGTCGCCGTCGTGTTGAGCGTCGGCATCGGAATCGCCTGGCGCAATAGCTTCAGAGGCGCGTCCACCTTGGAGATGTTCGGGCCCCAGTCCGCGAAGTGATCCTTGTTGATCATGTCCGGCGAGAGCTGGTTGCCGGTCGAGATGAGCTTCAGCATCACGCGGCTGAAGGGCCGCAGCACGTTCTTCGCCGACTGCATGCCGTGCTTGATCGCGGTCTCGCGCATCAACATCACCAGGCCCCCGGGGGAATTGCCGAAAGGACAGCGCGCCGCGCAGGTGTAGCACTGGGCGCAGGCCCAGATCTTCTCCTGCATCGCGTCGTAGATGCCCTCGAGGTTTTCCGTCCAGAGGAGCTGGACGATCTCGCGCGGGCTGAAGTCGTAGTAGTGGGCCGCGGGACAGGTCGCCGTGCAGATGCCGCAGTTGAGGCAGCCGTTCAGCTCGTGGTCGTAGCGCAGATCCGACTGGATGTCCTTGAAGATCTCCTCGAGCTTGGCGGGCGTGACCGGCGGCTTCTCGGAGACGGGATCGCCGATGACGGTCTGGACGCGGGTGCCGGTTGCGTGTGTCATGACCGTGCCGTGTGGCTCCTCAATACGTCAGGATCCTGCAGTCCTCTTCCATGACTTCCTCGATCAGGTGCGCGCCGCCGACGATGCCCTCGCATTCCGGAATGAGGTCTTCCTTCGTCATTTCGAAGAGATCGAGGTTCGGAGAGCAGCAGTAGAACTTCGCCCCCGCTTCGTGCGCGTCCTTGATGAAGTCGTAGACCGATTTCGGCGAGCCGGGTTTCACGAACAGCTTCTCGGCGACGCCCTTCTTCATCAGGCGGCCGGCGGTCGCGGTGCAGATCACCTGCACTTCGTACTCCATGGAGGCGGCCACCGTCGCCTGGAAGATCGGCGCGCCGAGCTCCTCCCCGTTGCGCGGGTCGGTGTTGGCCATCACGATGACTAGCTTTTTCGACATGAGGTCGGGTTATCGCGAGCCCAGTATATTAGCACTCTCTAAAATACGAAAGCCGGCGGCTCGCGGCTCCCGGTGACCCAATCTAGTGAGGCGCCAGCCGGACACATTGACCTAGATCAAAGGCTTAGACGCCATGGCGCGCTTCAGCCTGTGTCTTCCATCCAACCGACGACCTGGACCAAGCCGGTCATGATCGGGACGAGCGCGTCCTCGATGGCGCGCTGCGCCTTGCGGAGCTTGGCGAGCTCGCTCCCGGCGTCCGCCGGCGATTCCTCGAACTCCATGATCAGGTCCTCGACCATCGCGACCTTGAGCCCGGGGTGGCCGGCGAAGCCGAGCGCGCGCCGTCCCGCCTGCCACAGCGCCGGGCGGCCCCCGTCGTCCCGGGCGAGCACCTCGGCACCGTCGGGCGGCACCGGCCGGTCGCGCATGTAGATCGCGAGCGGATAGCTCTCGGGCAGGTAGCCGTTCAGCGCATGGTCGCTGGTGCGCCGGGCGGTGCCGACCTCGAAGCTGAGCGGCGCGGTCTCCGAGCGGCCTCCGGCCGCGAGCGCGACGATCTGCGCGCCCAGCCCGATGCCGACGAGCGGCCATTCGTTCGCGAGGCAGGCCCGCGCGAGAGCGACCTCCGCGGCCAGCGTGGGAAGGTCGCGCGCGCCCGCCGAGCCCCAGGGGCCGCCGCCGAGCAGCACCAGGCCGTCGGCGATCTCCCCCGGCTTCGGGAACGTCTTCTTCTCGGTGAAAGGCCGGTAGTAGCGGAAGCGGACGTTGCGTCCTTCCAGATGATCCTCGATCAGGCCCAGGTACTCGGCCGAGGTGTGCTGGACGACGTGGACGAGCTTCATCGCGCCGTCAGGCGCGGACGGCGGCGAGCGCGGTTTCGATCGCCGCGCGGAAGTCGGCGGGCGACACCGTGAGCAGGCCGACCCTCGCCTGAGCGAAGAAACGCTCGATCGCCGCGCCGATTTGCGAGACCGGCGCGTTGCGCAAGGCCGCCTCGAGGTCGAACACCGTGCGCGGCGGCGTCACGAAGAAGTCTCCGGTGATCAGCACTTCGCGCACGCGCTCGCGCGCCAGCCCTTCGAGGCGCACATAGGCGGTCACCGTGCCGCCCGCGCCGGTGTGGCTGCCTTCGAGCACGCCTTCCCCGCCCGGGTCGTCGATCTCGGCGACGAAGGCGTCGGTCCCGATCTCCTCGTCGTGGTATTTCGCGCAGAGCGCTTCTTCCTCGGCGGTGATGTCGCCTCTCGCCGGCGCGATGCCCAGCCTCTCCGAGAACCCCCCGAGCAGCGCCTCCTGGACCTCCTCGATGCCCGGGGCGGAGCCGAGCAGTTCCTTCAGCGTCACCACGCGCTGCGCTGCGGAGTCGAGCGAGCGCTTCGCGAGCTTGGCTTGGGGCACGTTGAGCGCGGCGAGCATGTCGGCCGGGTTCATGTCGACGAGCACCGTCCCCTGGTAGAAGAGCGCGCCCTCGTCGAAGAACCCTCCGGTGCCGCTGATCTTGCGGCCCTCCACCTCGATGTCGTTGCGCGGCCGGTATTTCGCCTTCACCCCGAGCCGGCCGAGGCCCGCCGCGGCCGCCTCGCATATTTCCCGCGCAAGATCGGCGAGCGAAGCGATGCCGAGGGTCGCGCGGTCGAAAACGAGCTCCCACCCGAGCTGGCCCTCGTCGAAGTAGATGGCGCCGCCGCCGGTGATGCGGCGCGTCACGCCGATGCCGTGCGTGCGGCAATAGTCGAGCTTCACCTCGCGCGACAGCGCCTGGTGCCGGCCGACGAGCGCGGTCGGCGGGAAGCGCAGGAAGCGGATCGTGTCCGGTATCGCTCCCGCCTTGCGCAGGTCGATCATTGCCTGGTCGAAAGCGATCTGCCGGCGGCCTTCGCGGACCCCGGTGTCGATCACCCGGAACGTCTTCGCCATGCCTACCGCGGGGCGATTCGAAGCTGGCGCCGGATCCTGCCGATGTCGCGCCGGTTCGGCTGGAAGGGGAAGCTCGCGATGTTCGACGGCGGCGAGTCGCCGTAGGGCCGGTCGCACGCGGAGACGTCCTCCGCGAACTTGCCCGGGCAGCCCGAGGTGCGGAACGCGGTTCCGGCGTCGATCACCGCATCGAGCTCGGCCTGCGGCACGCCGAAGTCGACGACGCGACCTTGGCCATCGAACTTCATCCCCTCGACGCGGGCGCTGCGGTAGTCGATGAGGTAGCGGCCGAGCTGGACGCGGCGCCACTGGTCGCGCGGCGTCGCCGGCAGGTGGTCCATGAGCGAGCCCTTCTCGGGAAAGAAGCAGAACATGTGGCTGTGCCCGCCGAGATCGACGAGCTTCTGCACGAGCGCGAGCACGTCATGCTCCGTCTCGCCCATGCCGACGATGATGTGCGCGCCGAATTTCTGCGGCCCGAAGATCTCGCGCGCGTGCATCAGGATCTCCCAGTACTTGCTCCAGCTGTGCGGCGATTGCACGCCCTTGCCGCGCGTGCGGTCGAAGATGTCCGGCGTCGCCGCGTCGAGGGCGACGGTGAAGATATCGGCGCCGAGCCCGCGCAGCCGCTTCACGTCCTCGCGCGTCATCGTCGTCGGGTTGGAGAGGATCGATACCGGAATCGCGGAAGGGTCGATGCGCGCCGTCCACGCCTTGAGCACGCTCACCGTATCCTCGTCCGAGCGCGGGTGCGTGATCATCGAGATGCACATGCGGTGGAACGGGCTCGCCGCGCCTTCCTTCGCGACGGTGTCGATCACCTGCTCCATCGGCACCGCGGGCCAGTCGACGCGGATGAAGTTTCGGTCGGCGTAGTCGCGCTCGGCCTCCCGGTGGCGTGCCAAGCCGCAGTAGGCGCAGTTGGCGCGGCAGCCTTCGGGATACGTGAGAAGGAGGTTCAGGCAGCGCGTGCACTCGCAGCGGTACATCCTGCCCTTCATGATGCCGAGCGTGATCGCGGCGGCGGTCGACATCTGCACGTACTCGGGCGAGCGCATGGCGGGCGTCAGCACGTTGTAATTGGGGAGATACACGCCCTGCGGGGCGACGTTGCTCGACTTGACGCGTGCGCCGTTCTTCAGCTCGATGGGAATCGGCGCGGGCTCGCGCGGCTGCATCTCGGGCCTGAAACAGTTCATGAGAGATTCCCCTGGCTTGTCCAGTACTCGGGATAGGCGATCCAGCCGCGCTTGAGCGCGCGCGCGCTCGGGCGCAGTCCCGCCGCGAATTGTTCGGCGAGCTCCCGGCGCCGCAGCCGCGCGCGCTCGAGGGCGGCGCCGAACACGCTTTCCAGCTCTTCCTCGTATTCGGCGCCCGCGGAGCGGTCGCCCGAGATCCACGCCGCGGCCGCCTGCCCGGCGAGCCTGCCCGAATGGACCGCTGCGGCGATCCCGGCGCCCGTCACCGGATTCGCGAGCCCGGCCGCGTCGCCCGCGAGCAGCACCAGGACGCTCGCCAGCATCGCCCTGGGCTTGAGCATGCCTCCGACCGGGATCGGCCCGCCGGTGAGCCCGAGGACATCCCGGCCGACTCTGTCCTCCGCGACAAGCGTCGCGTGAAGGTCCGCGACGATCTTCTTGAGTCGCCGCCTGTATTCCGGATCCACCCCTGCGCCGAGATTCGCGATCCCGCCTTTCGGAAAGAGCCAGCCGTAGCCGCCGGGAATGTCGGAGGAAAGGAAGATATCCGTGGCCTCGTGCGGCCGAAGAAGCGGCACCGTGACCTGCCGCGTCTCCACGACCTCGGCGTTGACCCGGCCGATCGCGCGGCCCGCGATCGAGCGCGGTCCGTCGGCGCCGACGACGACCTGCGCGGCGACGTACCCGCCGCCCGACAATTCCACCGTTCCGTCCGCCGCGACGCGGCGAACCGCGGCACCGAATCGGCGTTGCGCGCCGGCGCGTTCGGCCTCGGCGACGAGCGCCGCGTCGAACGCCGCCCGGTCCAGCATGTGGCCCGGGAAGTTCCACTCGACGTCGGGCGCGGCATGCTCGACGAAAGTCATCATCGCGCGGATCGGCTGGCGCGTCGAAGCGGAAAGGTCGCCGACGTCGATGCCGATCATCGAGGGCACGAACTCGGCGCATTGCACCGGCCGCCCCGCCTCGCGCTTCCGATCCACGGCGAGGACGCGGCAGCCGCGGCGCGCAGCCTCCGTGGCCGCGCTCGCCCCCGCCGGACCGAGCCCCAGCACGAGGACGTCGAATCGCTCGCCCATCACGCCGCCACCGACGCGCGCGGATGAATCCTGATGGTGCGCCCGGTCTTCATCGAGCAGCAGGCGTGCTCCTGCACCGCCGGCCTGCCGATCGCGTTCGCGACCGCGAGCGTGCCTTCCGCGGGAAAAGCGACGCCGTCCAGTCCCGCCATCACCGCGTACGCGTCGGTCACGCGCCGGTGCAGGCCGGGAGGACGCGCGCACCCGAGCAATACTTCGCGATCCGGGATGCGGCGCCGCGCCTCGACGAAGATGCGCCCGGCCTCGTGCGCGTCGGGTGTCCGGAACGTGCCCGGCCTCGCGTAGAAAGGCATTACTACGACGAGGACGAGCGAGTGGATCGGGTGGCGGCTGACTATGTCGAGCGCGCGCGCCTCGCCGAGAATCCTCCCGTAGTGCAGGCCGATCACGATGTGCGGCACGACCTCCATCTTCGTCGCGCACAGCGCTGCGAGCGTCGCCTCGAAATCCTCGACCGGCCGGTCGAGGTGATAGACCTCGCGGATCGTTTCCTGCGCGCCGATCACGTCCATCATCGCCGTATCGACGCCAGCGTCGGCCATGCCGCGCGCGCGCCCCGAGTCGGTGAGCGCCGAATGGATCGCGATCTTGAGGTGCGGGAATTCGCGCTTGAGGCGCTCGATCGCCGGATAGTAGCGCTCGTAGCGGATCTCGTTCTTCCTGTTCGACCCGCCCGAGAGCAGGAACCCGCGCAGGTCCTGCGTCGCGATCATCTCCCGCACCCTGCGCTCGAGCACCGCGGGGCTTGTCGCCGGGATCATCGGCTCGAGGATCTTCGCCTGGCAGTGATCGCAGTCGAGCGCGCAGCCGCCGGCGGTGACCGAGAACGCCGGGAAGCTGTTCTTGCCGCAGCCGTCGAGCTCGCAGCTCGAATAGGACCTGAAGGTAGGCGTGGAGAAGCGGATGGCGCGCGAAGCGAGCGCCCCGCCGGTGCGTTCCATGTCGGCGACGAGCGCCTCGTCGAAGCCCGCGTCCTCCAGCTCCTCGATCGCCGCGAGCCGGTCTATCCAGCGCATGCCGCTCTCCTCGAAAGCATCCGGACCTCGTCCCTCACCGGACCCTCGTTCGGCGGATCGGCGAGGGTAGTTTGCCAGCGCGGAAGCACGTCTTCCCCGTCGATGAGGTCGCACTCGAGACCGCCCAGGATCGCCCGCGCGGCCTCGGGAAGAGTGCCGGGAATCTCGCGGCCCGACAGCGTTCCCCACAGGCCGGTCCAGTAGCGTGTGACCGTCCAGGGATTGTAACCCCCTCCTCCGAGCACGACCGTGGCGGGAGCGAGCGCCGCGAGCCGCTCGACCTGCTCCCACAGCGCGACGTCCGACAGCGCCATCGACGACAGCGGGTCGCCTGCGAGCGCGTCGGCGCCGCACACGAGCACCACGGCCTCGGGCTCGAAGCGAGCGGCGAGAGCCAGGACGACCTCGTCGACGAGCAGCCGCAGCTCGCTGTCGTTGAAGCCCGCCGGCACCGGAAGATTGCATGCCCGGCCGCGACCCGTGTCGGAAGCGCCACCCGTATGCGGCCAGCGGCCGCGCTCGTGCAGCGAGATCGTCCAGACGCGCGCATCGTCGGCGAAAGCGTCCTGCACCGCGTCGCCGTGGTGCGCGTCGAGATCCACATACAGCACCCGCGCCGGCCCGCCGCGGAGCAGGGTGAGGATCGCGAACACCGGATCGTTGAAGAAGCAGAAGCCGCTGGCGCGGTCCGGGCGCCCGTGGTGAGTCCCGCCGGCGGGGTGAAACGCGATCCGGCCCTCGAGGGCGAGCTCGGCGGCGCGGATCGAGCCGCCGACTGCGGTCGAGGCGCGCTCGAAAACGCCGGGAAAGAGCGGGTTCTCCATGGTGCCGATGGCGAAGCGCCGCCTCGTCTCGGCATCCACCTCCCCGCTGTCGCTCGCCCGATGGAGGGCGGCGATGTATTCGGGCGTGTGGAATCGCCTGAGCTGATCTTCGCTCGCGCGGGGACTCTCGCGGAACTCTTCCGGCCCGAGCCAGCCGAGCGCGCGGCACATGTCGGTCACCGACTCGACGCGCGGGATCGCGAGCGGGTGGTTGGTTCCGTAGGCGGCCTGACGATAGATCTCGTGGCCGACGAACATCGGCGCGAATCTATGGCGCACAGGCGTTCAGTCGATGATGTGGTAGACGGGCGCCTTCTCCATCGCCCACTTGCCGGATTCCCGGTCGTAACGCGACAGGGTGAAGCAGTGCCAGTTCTGGTCGTCGAGCTTCATGAAGTCGCCGCGGTAGTAATACCCCGGCCAGCGCGTCTCCTGGCGGAACAGGGTGTGGTGCGTGACCGACTCCGATGCCCGCAGGCGGTGGTGCAGCTCCCAGACGCGCTGCAGCTGGTGCAGGTCCTCGGCGCCCATGCTGCTCATGTCTTCCTTGAGCATGCCGAGCAGCTCCAGGCCGCGGCCGAGCAGCTGGTCGTTGGTCATGTAGTTGGTGCTGATGCCGCCGACGTACTCGTCCATGATCTTCTCCAGCCGCTGCAGCCCGTGGATGGGGAGCAGGTAGCTCGGCGACACCGTTCCGGCGACGATCTCGTTGCGGCCGACCCGGTAATTCTCGAGCGGCTGGTAGATCTGCTTCTCGAGATCGCGGACTTCCTGCTCGCTCACCTGGGGCTGCTCGCGGCCCTTCTCCATCACGTACCTCACCGCCGCCTTGGCGGCGATGCGGCCTTCGGTGAACGAGCCCGAGGAGAACTTGTGCGCGGTGCCGCCGATCGTGTCGCCGGCGCCGAAGAGGCCGTCGACCGTCATCATGCGGTTGTATCCCCACTGGTACTCGGCGGGAGCGTAATCCTCCGGCCCGCTCGCCCACGCGCCGGAGCAGGTGGCGTGCGAGCCCATGACATAGGGCTCGGAGGTGGTCAGCTCGGGATTGACGAACTTGGGGTCGATGTTCTGCGACGCCCACACGACTGCCTGCCCGATCGTCATGCCGAGGAAGTTCTCCCAGCCGACGGTTTCCTTGTGCGGATCCTGGAAGGCCTCCTTGGTCACCATGCGGATGGGACCGCGGCCGGCGGCGAGCTCCTTGAGGAGGGCGTGGTTGCGCAGGCAGGTCGGCACCGGGTGATGGTCGATGTACTCCCCGACCAGAGCCCTCGTGTCCTCGACCCAGCGCTTCTCGTATTCCTCGCCGTAGCCGTTCTGCGTGTACGTCTTGAGATGCAGGAAGTACGCGCCGACCGGACCGTAGCCGTCCTTGAAGCGCGTGAGGACGATGCGGTTCTCCATCTGCGTCATCTTCGCGCCGACCTCGATCGGCAGGGCGTAGGCGGAGGCGCTCGACCAGGGCGCATACCAGGTGCGCCCCATGCCTTCGCCCACGGCGCGCGGCTTGAAGATGTGCGACGCGCCGCCCGCGGCGACGATCACCGCCTTGGCGCGAAACACGTGAAAGTCGCCGGTGCGGACGTTGAAGCCGACGGCGCCGGACACGCGTTTCGCCTTGTCGTCCATCAGCAGGTGGGTAACCATGATCCGGTTATAGACCTCGGTGGCGGCCTTGCGCGCGGCCTCGGCGACGATCGGCTTGTAGCTCTCGCCGTGAATCATGATCTGCCACTTGCCCTCGCGCTGGTAGCGGCCGGTCTTGGGGTCGCGCATCATCGGCAGGCCCCATTCCTCGAACTTGTGCACGGTGCCATCCACGTGCCGCGCGATGTCGTAGCCGAGGTCCTCGCGCACCAGGCCCATGAGGTCGTTGCGCGCGTAGCGCACGTGGTCCTCGGGCTGGTTCTCGCCCCACTGCATGCCCATGTAGCAGTTGATCGCGTAGAGGCCCTGCGCGACCGCGCCGCTCCTCTCGATGTTCGCCTTCTCGACGCACACGATCTTCAGGTCGCGCCCCCAGTAGCGCGCCTCGTATGTCGCGCCAGTGCCGGCCATGCCGCCGCCGATGACGAGGATGTCTGCGTCAACGTTTACTGTCTTTCTGCCGCCGAAGAGTCCCATCACACGATCCCCTTCTTGAGTTGGTCACGGCGCAGCGCCGGCAACCCGCCCTTGATGTTGAGCGCATCCGGCTCGTGCGCGAGCTCCTGCCGCTTGAAATCTTCGGGGCGAGGCGCGTCGTACTCGGCCGGCCCCTTGATCGATCCCCATTGCGTGGTGCGGATCGGGGACAGGAAGTTCTTCTCGCGGCCGTCGCGGAACTTGATCTTCCAGGCGATCGTCCCCTTCTTCTCCTCGCGCAGCGCCCGCACGCTGTGGCCGAGCGGCGCGAAGTCGGCGTAGCCGCGCGCGTCGATCGCGTTCTGCGGGCAGGCCTTCACGCACGAGTAGCACTCCCAGCACATGTTCGGCTCGATGTTCAAGGCGCGCCGGTACGTCTTGTCGATGTGCATGATGTCCGACGGACAGATGTCGACGCAGTGGCCGCAGCCGTCGCACCGGGTCATGTAGACGAAGGTCGGCATGTCTTCTCTCCGTTCTAGTAGTGGCGGGGTATTTCTCGCGCGCCGCCGAGCTGCTCGGGCTTGTCAGCCGGAGCGGGCAGGTTGCTCCGCGTGCCGTTCGCGTTCGACACGCGCTTCTCGAACGCCGCGGCGGGCTTGAAGAACATGTGCGCGAACTTCGACCACGGCACCCCGGCGAACAGCACCGTCGTGGCGAGGAGGTACAGCCAGAAGAGCACCCTGGCGCCCGGGCTGCCCGCCGCCTGGGCATAGCCCCAGGCGAGCGCCAGCGTGCAGCTCGCGAGGAGGGAAAGGATGAACAGGTCCGCGCGCACCACGCGGAAAGGCGAGTGACCTTCGGCGAGCACATCCACCCGGATGAAGAACCAGAACCAGTAGCCGCCCACGCAGACCATGAGGGCGCCGAGCCACCAGAGCTGCGCCCAGATCGCGCCCGCCGAAGCGCCGAATACCAGGGCGACGGTGGCGACCACGTAGAGCACGAAGCCGTACATGCCGAGCAGATGCGCAAGCCGGCGGCGCACCGTGCAGAACTCTGCGGAGGTCATCACGTCGACGAAGCCGGTCTTGAGGGCGATCGCGACCAGCTCGCCGCCGCCGACCGGCTTGGACCCTTTCCTGCCCCTCGACTTGCGCCAGCTCTGAAAGAAGTACCTGGCGCTCCCCTTGTGCACCACGTCGAACAGCGTTCCCAGAATCACGGCGAGGATCATGAGCGCGACGTACCACTGCATGAAGGTCGGCGGCAGAAAATCGGTCAATGCAGCGAACGGGTTGTTGGTCAACATGATTTCCTCACGCCTCCATCGAAAAGACCTCGAAGCGCATGCTCTGGAGGTCGCCCAGCGCCCAGGTCGCCGGCGCGGACAGCCCCGCGACCGTGCCGGGGTTGACCAGCCAGGATTTGCCGCCCTTCACGTTCGCGACCTGCTCCACGCCGGCCTTGTGCGAATGCCCGCAGCAGACGAGGTCCCAATCCCCGGTGCAGGCCATCGCGTAGCCGTACTCCGGGTAATGGACCACGAAGATGCGGCGTCCGCCGAGCTCCAGGCGCGCGTCCGGGCCGTGGTAGTGCAGCTGCCCGGAGCTCTCGCGCGCCCAGCGCGACAGCGAGATCGGATCGCCGATGTTGTTGCCGTGGATGACATGCATCGGCAGGCCCGCGTCCAGCGCGGCGCGCAGCGTCTGCGTGCCGATGAGGTCGCCGCAATGGATCACGGCGGCGGCGCCCTTCTCCTTTCCCTTGCGCACCGCCAGCGCGAGCGGATCCGCGCGGTCGTGGCTGTCCGACACGATGCACACTTTCAATCCCCGTCCTCCCCGGGCCGTTCCCTACTTGCGCTTCAGCACAAACTTGAAGACGTCGCCTTCCTTCGTCGAGGAGACGAGCTGGTTGCCTGTCTGCCGGCAGAACGACTCGAAGTCGGCGACCGCCCCCGGATCGGTGGCGAGCACTTCGAGCAGCCCCCCGGGCTGCATCGTTTGCAGCGCCTTCTTCGTCTTCAGGATGGGCAAAGGGCAGTTCATGCCTTTCGCGTCGAGGACTTGATCGGCCATG
>DATJYC010000041.1:0-5536 GCA_035499735.1 Burkholderiales bacterium | reverse complement strand
GGTCTACGCGACGCTCAACGCGCGCTACGTCCTGGAAAAGACGGAGACGGAGATCTCGGCGCTCGTCTGCGCGCTCGGGGCGCTGCTGGTGCTCGTGGCGGCAGCACTGTCGCTCTGGTGGACTCACCGGATCGTGTAGCTCGCGTCGACGTGAAGCTCGGCGGTCAATTTTCTGTTGCGCAGGGGAAGATGCGGTCTATAATGACGACGTCATAGGGGACCCACCCATCGTTCGGCCAGCACGAAGGAGGCACCATGCTCGGCTTTCAACGCTCCAGCGACGCCCGCGACAACGTCAAGACGACACTGCGCCCCGCACTTTACGAACCGCCGGTCACGCCCGCGCGGCCTGCCGCCCGGCCGCCGACGAATCCACCCCCAGCGCGCGAAGTCCCAGGGTCCACAGCTTCCAACGAAACTCACGCGACCGCGGCTCCGGTGCCGAAGGACACGCCCGGGAGCAAGCTCTTCGTCGGTGTCAACATCAAGCTCAAGGGCGTGGAGATCTCGGATTGCGACGTGCTCGTGATCGAGGGTCAGGTCGAGGCGACCGTGCACAGTAAACTGATGCAGGTCGCGCAGCCGGGCACGCTGCACGGCACGGCGCTGATTGACGTCGCGGAGATCCACGGCGAATTCTCCGGCGAGCTCACCGCGCGGACGCGTCTCGTCGTGCACGGGACCGGGCGCGTCTCGGGCATGATCCGCTACGGGAAGCTGATCGTCGAGGAGGGCGGGGAAATATCCGGCGACGTCAAACGCCTCGACGGCGACGAGGCGCAGCCGTCGCTGTTGCCACGCGAGCGTCACTTCTCCTCCGCACACGCACCCGGGACCACGCTGAGCTCATAGGTGCACGCGGGGCTTGGCTCGGAAGATCAAGGTACCCTCGGGCGCAGTGGGCAATGCCGAGGTGGTGTGCCTCGCCGAGAAGCGGCACCGCGCCGCCGCCCTCCCGAGAAGCGCCCGGCCGGAACGAACGCCGACTTCTAGACTTCGGCGCTTTTGCGGACGCGACGCCTCGCCAGCCAACCGCCGCCAAGCGCAGCGAAGAGAAGACCCAAGGAGCCGGGCTCAGGTATGCTCACCGTACAGTTATTGAGATCCGAGCACTCGGGGCCGAATATCAATCTCCCTGGGGGAGACGTGCCATCTTCCGTCTCGAAGTCATCAGTCGAAAGGAACGCTTGCGATACGGGATCGCCCTCAAACGAGAGGCTCAGCCAAAAGGTGAGGTCGTTATAAAAGCCCGTCGTCGTATAGCTCCCCATATCGGCAGTTAGGACCCCCCCGAGTGTCAAATCGTCATTGACGAAAACTTCTGAGATCTGCCAGTAGTCGTTCCCAAACGAATCATTCACTAACGAGAAGCTGTCCAGCGCCGGTCCGGTGGGTGGGCCGGTCAAGCCAAAGAGGTTGACGGTGCCGCTATATACGCTGGCGGCGTTGCATGAACTGTTTGGTTCTACATATTTTAGACCGGGGCTCGAGAAGCAACCATCGTCGATGGTGAGGATGTACTGGCCCGTGAAGCCCGGTACCGTACCGTTTCCACCCGGATCGTTACCCGCGGGGAAGTGCCCAGCTTGCGCTGACGCGCCGACCAACAGGGAAAGCGTCGAAAGGACCGCCGTGCTCGATGCCCGTCTGGTCTTCTTGCTCACGGAGCCTCCTGTCGTACTCAAAATGGGCAAAGGCCAAAAGCCAAAAGCCAAAAGCCCAAAAGCGAACCCGCCATACTTCGGCCGGTGTTTCAGCAGGTAGCAAGAAGCAGACCGCCTGTCTGAGCCTTTTCCAATCGCCTTGATTCGAATAGACTTTCGCTGATCACCGCGAGCTCGAACCGGCATTAGCCCCGGGGCGACTGTAAAGTTCTTCGACAAGCTCGGCAGGATTCAGGCGACGCTGGCGACCGAGAAACTGGCTGGCGGCTCCCCGCGCTGATGGCGCTCCCACATTTCGATGTACGCCGCCTCGATGTGGCGGCGAAAGCGATCTGTATCGAACAGCGGCCAGCTCGTGCGATGAGCGAGAAGCTTCTGTTTGATCTCGCCCAGCCTTGCCGGATCATCCGCCAGCCGCAGCGCGAGGGCGGCGTATTCGTCGAGCGAATCGGTGATCAATTCAGGGAGGCCGATCGCCTGCAGCAGGCTTGCCGCCACACGCCCCGCGAAGGTCGTGCCGATGCAGGTGAGCACCGGCAGTCCGGCCCACAGGGCGTCGATCGCCGTGGTGTGAGCGTTGTATGGCAAAGTGTCGAGAAACAGATTCGCCTGCCGATGCCGTGCGAGGTGATCTTCGTGCGCGAATCGTGGAGCGAAGATCAAGCGGTCGGGGTGCACCTCATGCGCAGCCGCCTCCCGCCGCAGATTGCTCCGCGCCGCGGCGTTGCCCTCCAACAACCACAAGACGCTTCCTTCAACCTCGCGCAACAGGAGCATCCAGACGTCGAACATCTGCGGCGTAATCTTGTAGTTGTTGTTGAAGCAGCAGAACACGAATCCGCGCTCGGGCAGCCCAAGCTCCGCCCGGCTTAGCGTGCGTTCGGCGATTTTGCGCGTGGAGTCGTTGACAAAGTAGCTGTCGGGTAGACAAACGACCTTCTCCGCGTACCACGCGTGGTGCTCGGGCGGAATGACGATCTCGTCAGCAACGATGTAGTCGATGAAATCCGCGCCCATGGTCCCGGGATAAGCGAGGTAGCTCACTTGGATCGGCGCGGCGCGCATCGCGAAAATGCCGGGACGCGCGCCCTGGGTGAAGCTGGTCCGATCCACCGCGATGTCGATTTCCAGCTCCCGCATCAGTTGCACGACCTCGCGATCGGTTCGTTGCCGGACGTCGATGAATCGCTCAAAGGCTGCTTTCAGGCGCGCTCGCATTGCGCTCCGATCATCGGGGCCCGACGAGATGGCGATCGTCTCGAACCGGCTCCTGTCGTGCAGCTCGAACAGGCGCGCCATCAGGTAGCCGAGCGGACGTTCGTGGAAATGCGCCGAGACGTAAGCCAGGCGTATTCGGTCGTGACGATAGCGATTGCCGTTCCAAAGCCTGCTCACCGAAGGAGGGCATTGGTCGCGCACCCAGTTCCGGGAGCAGCGAAGCTGATCCTGCGCAGAGTCAGAAATGCCGAGGAACATGAACGGTTCGATGGCGGCCTTGCCGGCCCGCACGTCGGCGATCACGCGCGAGGAGTCCTCCTCGTATGCGCGCCAGTCGCAGCAGTGCATCCTTGCGTGAAGCAGCGTCCCCCTCGCGAAGGGCAGCTCGGGGTTGAGTTTGAGCGCCTGGTCGAGGTCGTTGCTTGCCGCCTCGTTCCGTCCAAGATGCGACAAAGCCGCGCCACGGTTGTTTAGCGCCTCCGCAAAGCCGGGCTGGAGCAGGAGGGCGCGATCGTAGCTCCCCACAGCGTCCCGGTGCTGCCCCAGCACGGCGAGCGCGGCGCCGCGATTGTTCAGCGCCTCGGGGAAATCGCGCTTGAGCGCCAATGCGCGGTCGTAGCTCGCCAGCGCTTCGTCGTGCCGCTTTAAGGCGGAGAGCACGGCGCCGCGGTTGTAATGGGCAACGGCCAGGTCGGGTTTGAGGGCCAGGACGCGGTCGTAACTCTGCAGCGCTTCGTCGAGCCGCCCGACGTCCTTCAGAGCGCCCCCTCGATTGTTCAGCGCCTCCACGAAGTCGGGCTTGAACGCGAGCGCGCGGTCATAGCTTTCGAAAGCCTCGTCCAAGCGTCCGAGATCCTTCAGCGCGGTGCCGCGATTGCTCAGGGCCGCGACAAAGTCAGGTCTCAGTTTCAGCGCGAGCTCGTGACTCGCCAAGGCTTCGCTGTGTCTTCCGAGTCGCTGCAGGACGATACCGCGAGCGTCGAGGGCTTCGGGAAACTCGGGTCTCATCTCCAACGCAAGGTCGTAGCTCGCCAGCGCCTGGAGCAGCAGGCCCCTGGCGCTCCTGATGTTGCCGTGATTCGCGTGGGCTTCCGCTGAGCCATGCTGGTTGCCGAGTGCCCGGCTCAGTAGCCGATCGGCCTCGTCGAGGCGCCCGCGACGCGCGGCCACCATGGCCGAGAGATGAAGCGCGTCGAAGTCATCGGGCCTTGCGCTAAGGACAGCGCAGCAAAGCCGCTCGGCCGCGGTGAGGTCGCCGGAACGGAAATAAGCTGCGGCGCGCCGCATGGCTTCCGCCGCGCTGACCGCCTTCGGGCCCGCGTGCTGGGCCCTACCCCGTCCCCGGACGGTCACGAAGCTTCAGCGGTTGCGGCGGCGGACGCCAGCGCATGCTCGATGGCTTCGTCCCGCGACCAAGTGCGCCCGACCGACCAGGCGGCGTCGAAAGCCTGGTCGCCCAGGTTTGCGCGTGTCGCAGTAAGGCGCGACTTCATTTCTGCGTCGCGATAGGCCGCGCCCGGGAGTCCAAGCATTTCGCGGGCCGCGGCGACTGCTGCGTAGAGACTAACCGCCGTTTCAATCTGGCCGACGGCCTCAATCAGGCTAGCGTAGTCGGCCAAGCAATCGAGTGCTTCGGAGTTCATCTCGAATGCTTGCAGCGCGCGCAGCGCTTCGGATAATCTCCTACAGGCCAGTTCGTTATCGCCGCCGGCTGCATCGGCCCTTCCGAGGTGCCACAGCGTTATCGCTTCGCCGCGCCTGTCATGCGCCTCCTGGCAGATCTTGAGCGAGCGGGTGAACCGGGCGTTAGCCGCCTGCAGATTCCCATTCTTCAGCGCGAGGCCCCCCAGATCGCGCTCGCAATCTGCTTCCAGCTCACGGTGCTCGATCCCACGGGCGATGGCCAGGCATCTCTCGAAGAATTCCTGCGCCTTGATGTCGTCGCCCTGGCGCATGGAGATCTGGCCGAGGGTGATCAGCCCGAGGCCCTCTCCCAGCGGGTGGTTGATGTCACGGAAAATAACGATCGCCTCGGCCTCGTACTCGGCCGCCTTGGTCAGATCGTCGCGCTGCAGGTGCAGAGTGGCGAGCTCGGATAGCGCGGCCCCTGTCTCGATAGGAGCGCTCAGCCCGCGACGAATGGCAAGGCACTCGGTGAGCATCTCGGTCGCTTCAGTATAGTCACCCTGATCGGAGGCGAGTACTCCGCCGACGTACAGCGCGTTGGCGCGAAAGCGATTCGCTTCTTGAATCCCGGGAAGCCCCAGCACGGCGCGTACATTCTTGCGCCCCTCCGTGGCATACCCGCGGAGCAGCCGGAAACGCATCAGCCTCTGCTCGAACCTGACTGCGATCGTCGGGTCGATCTCACCGCAGAGCGCAAACGCAATTGCAGCGCGGAGATTGTCGATATCGGCTTCCGCGCGTCGCATCCACTCTCCCTGCTCAGGCCCGAGTAACTTGTCATTGGTCGTTTTCGCGAGATCGAAGAAGTAGTCGCAGTGCCGCCTGGTCGTGGCTGCTACGTCGTCGCGCTCCTTCAGGCGCTCGCTGGCGAACTCCTGGATGGTACCCAGTATCCCGTAGCGGCTGGCCAGATGCTCGCGGGCGAAGTCCTTGATGGTCTCCAGAAGCCCGTAGCGCGATCCGTCGAT
>DATJYC010000040.1:0-14312 GCA_035499735.1 Burkholderiales bacterium | reverse complement strand
ACGAACTCCTTCACCTCGGGGATGAAGTCGTCGCGGCTGAACCCGAAGAGATCGACCGTCATCTGGCAGCCTATCAGGTTGACCCCGCCTTCGATCGCCATCTCGCGCAGCTCGGGGATGGTCGCCACGCCCTTGTTGTGGATCGTCTGCTTCATGAGCGTGCTCGCGAGGGTCTCGAACCCGGGGACGATCGACTGGACCGCGTTCGGGATGTTCCAGTTGATGTGCTGGAACCACCCGGGGCCGAAGGGCATCTTCATCGGCATGCCGGGGTTCCCGAGCGGGCTCACCTTCAGATCGCTCAGGTCCTTGCGCAGCAGCTGCAGGCCGTAGAAGGTGAAGAAAACGTCGACGTTCCAGCCGAGCGCCGCGGCAGTCGAGGCGAGGATGAACGGCGGGTAGGCCCAGTCGAGCGTTCCCTTGGTGGCGATGATGGTCATGGAGCCGGGCGTCTTCTCGCGCCGCTCGGCGAGCGCCTGCTCGATCTTCTGCGGCAGGATCTCGTCGAGGCGCCGCTTGATCAGCTCGTCGATGACCGCATCGTTGGGCTTCGGGTCCATGGTTGCATCTCCTTCCTACATCTTCCAGCCGTAGGCGATGCCGAGCGAGTTCTCGTACATCTTGATCGTCTCGTTTCCGGCTGTGCCCGGAGCGACAAGAGGGCTGAACAACGACGACCCGGTCACGGAATTCTGGAATGCGTGCATGTACGCGGCCGTCAGCTCGCCGCCGCCCTGGAACGTATAGGTAAGCCCGAGCGTCACGTGATCCTGGACCACGCCCGGGGCGAGGATGTTGAACGTCACATCTGCGGCCTTGATCGGGTTGTCGCTGTGGTTGTAGCCGCCGCGCAGCGTAAGCTGATCGCTGTGACGGTACTCGACGCCAAGCTTCCAGATATTGACGTCGTGCCAGCCGAAGCCTGCGCCGTTGCTCCCGCCGAGGCAGGCGTTGGGATCGCTGCCGCCGACGGCGGGGCAGTTCAAGAGCAGCGAGCTCGGGTTGCCCACGGACGCGACTTTACTGTAGTTGATGCGCTGGTAGTCCGCTGCGACGGTCACCGTCGGCGAGACCTTGAACGCCAGGCCGACGTTGTAGTTCTCGGGCATGTCGAAGCCGCCTCCCTCCGCGAACAGCCCCTTATACTTGTCGAACTTGCTCATGGCGACCTTGGTCGAGTAGGCCGCGCCGAGCGTCAGATCGTCGGTGAGCCTGCCGAGCCAGCCTATCCTCGCCCCCCAGCCGCTCGCGGTATCGTAGCCCCGGTTCGTCACGTTGCCGGTTGAAGTGGAGAGCCCGGGAAAACTGTCAAATGCCTGCAGCCCGTCGGCCTTGAAGCGCTGGTAACCGAACAGAGGCGAGATTCCGAGCGCATGCTTTTCGGCGACCTTGTAGGCGACCGTCGGCGCGATGACGAGCTGGCTGAGGTCGACGCCCAGCCGGCCGTTTCCGCAGAGCAGGTTGTACGGTCCGGGTGCAGGGTTGAAGCCAGCCGGAGCCTGACCGCAGGCGGTGCCCTGGGGAATCTGGTCGCCGGGATAGTCAGTGTTCATGCCGCCGTTGCCGTACACCGTGACCCCAAGCGACAAGTTGGGATTGATGAGCTTGTTGAAGCCGAACTCGGGAATAGCGAACAGGGTGCTGTCGCTGTCGGCCGAGCCGTCGATGCCCACGTTGCTCCCGCTGCGCGACGCCGACCGCTGGGGACTGAACGCGTCGACGCCGAAGTCGATGCGGTCGCCGACGAAGACCATCTGGGCCGGATTGTTCGCGCCGCCGAAGGCGTCGTTAGTCGCGGCCGTGCTCGCGCCGGCCATCCCCTTGCCCTTCATGCCGTAGCCGTGCTGGAAATAGCCGTCGGTCGCGCCCGCCGGGGCTGCGACGAGCGGCGCGCTCGCCAGCACCAGCGCCTTGATCAAAGTCGCATTGCGTTTCATGCCCCCTCCTCGGTGTTTGTGCGGCTTGCCGCTCCCGCTTATATTAGTCTAATCTAATATAAGAATTTTCTGCAATATAGCGCGACTCGAGGCATCATTGTTCCCGTTCGCTCGAACGACAGCTTGACCTAGGTCAAAGGACGCAGCGTGAGGGCAGGTATCTTTTCGTGCCGATGGCCGATGTCTGACGAGCTGGAGTTACGTCATGCCGCTGGTTAATCCGCACGGCGGCGGCAGGCTGCTGCCGCTGCTCGTCCAGGGCGAGGAGCTCGCCGCCGAGAGGCGGCGCGCCGCGACCTTGCCCAGAGTCCGCGTGACTTCGCGCGAAAAGGGCGACGTCATCATGCTCGGCGTCGGCGGCTTCACCCCGCTCGACGGCTTCATGACGCACGCCGACTGGGCGGGCGTGTGCGACGGCATGAAGATGGCGAACGGGCTGTTCTGGCCGATTCCCATCACCCTTTCCACCGACAAGGACACCGCCGCGGCGTTCAGGACCGGAGCGGACGTCGCGCTCGCCGACCCCGAAAGCGGCGAGATCCTCGCGGTCATGACGGTCACCGAGAAGTACACGATCAACAAGGCGCACGAGTGCGCCACGGTCTTCCGCACGACGGACCTCGAGCATCCCGGCGTCAAGATGGTCATGGAGCAGGGCGAGGTGAACCTCGCCGGGCCGGTCAAGGTGCTCTCGGACGGCGGCTTCAAGGCGGCGTACGGAAATCTCTTCATGACGCCGGCCGAGACGCGTGCCGCCTTCGACAAGCTCGGCTGGTCGAGGGTCGCCGGCTTCCAGACCCGCAACCCGATGCACCGCTCGCACGAGTACCTCGTCAAGGTCGCCATCGAGACCTGCGACGGCGTGCTGGTGCACTCGCTGCTCGGCAACCTCAAGCCCGGCGACATCCCGGCGGACGTGCGCACGCGCGCGATCGCCGTGCTGATGGAGAAGTACTTCCGTCCCGGCACGGTGGTGCAGGCCGGCTATCCGCTCGACATGCGCTACGCCGGCCCGCGCGAGGCGCTCCTGCACGCGCTGTTCCGCCAGAACTACGGCTGCTCGCACTTGATCGTAGGCCGCGATCACGCCGGCGTAGGCAGCTACTACGGGCCCTTCGATGCGCATCATGTCTTCGACCAGATTCCGAAGAACGCGCTCGAGACCCAGGCGCTCAAGATCGACTGGACTTTCTGGTGCTACAAGTGCGGCGGGATGGCCTCGGGACGCACCTGTCCGCACCAGGACGCCGATCGGCTGCTCGTTTCCGGGACCAAGCTGCGCAAATGGCTCTCCGAAGGCAGCCCCGTCCCGCCCGAGTTCAGCCGGCCCGAAGTGCTGGATATCCTGCGGGAGTACTACGCCTCGCTGGCGGCGAGCGAGAAGGTGGAAGTCAAGCTGACGGGACACTCCGCCCGGTAGCGCTCAGCACTGCTCCCAGGGCAGCCCGTCGTGGCGCCAGCCGGCGACCACGTTGCGCTGGTGCTTGGCATTCAGCGGGCCCTCGAAGCCGTTCGCCACGTTGTAGACGCGCGTGAAGCCCTGCTGCTCGAGCGCTTGTCCCGCTTCCTGAGAACGGTTGCCGCTGCGGCAGATGAGCAGGATGGGGCGCGTGGCGTGGTCCGCGCCGGCGAGCTTCTTCACCTGCCCGACAAAATGCGGGTTGACCTGCCAGTCGACACCGTCGTTCCACGCGACATGCAGTGCGCCCACTGCATGGCCGACGAACAGGTATTCCATCTCGCTGCGGCAGTCGATGAACAGCGCGTCGGGATTGTCCTGCAGGAACTTCGCAGCCTGCTTGGGCTCGAGATGATCCATCGCCTATTATCGGCCGCGAGGAGCGGCGAATTCAAGCCAGCCGCACGCGAAACCGGGAGAGTGCTATTCTTGACGGGCTTCCGAGGATACGGGAGCGAACCGAACCGGTCTTTCGTGCAGCGCTTACCAATCGTTTGGAGGAGGACGATATGAATCAAGCGCAGGGGAGTCAGGCGCAGGGCATGAGCGAGGACTGGCTGTCCGTATGGATAGGACTGCTGGTCTTCGTGCTGTCGTTGGGGCTGCTCGTCGGAGCGGATATCCTGGGGTGGGTGGTCACCACGAGCGTTTGGACCGACCTTTCCAAGGCCCTCAACCCGGCGTCCAAGGCCTACGCGGGCCTCGGCGGGGTCGGGGCGCTGATCGCGACCTACGTCGCGCTGCTCGTCGTCATGACGGCCGGCGCCGCGGCGCTCAAGGCCGACGTCAAGCGCTTCGCGCTCGGGTTCACCGCGGTTTTCTGGCTGGCGTACATCGCCTGGATCATCGGCAGCTGGGCCAGCTTCGCCGTGAACACGCCCGGGGACATGCAGAAGTTCGGGATCAGCTGGTCCCTGAGGCTCACAGCGGAAGGCGGCTTCGTTGTGGCGCTGCTCATCGGCCTGTTCATCGGCAATTTCATGCCCGGGTTCGCCGAGTGGATGAAGGAGGCGGTCCGGCCCGAGCTGTACGTCAAGACGGCGATCGTCATACTCGGCGGATTTCTCGGAGTGACGGCGGCGGAGAAGCTCGCGCTCGCGACCTCGCTCATGTTTCTCGGCCTCGCCGCGATCATCGTCGCCTATCTGATCTTCTGGTCGGTGGTGTACTACGTAGCGCGGGTATGGTTCAAGTTCAGCCGCGAGTGGGCGGCGCCGCTCGCTTCCGGCATATCGGTCTGCGGAGTGTCCGCCGCGATCGCCACCGGGGCTGCGATCCGCGCACGGCCGGTGGTCGCCATCATGGTGTCCTCGCTGGTCGTCATCTTCGCGGTCGTCGAGCTGCTTTTCCTGCCGTTCCTGGCGCAGGCGTATCTCTCCCATGAGCCCCTGGTCGCGGGAGCGTGGATGGCGCTCTCGGTGAAGACCGACGGCGCCGCGGTCGCGAGCGGCGCCATCGCGGAATCCCTGATTCTGGCGAAGAACGCGGCCGAAGGCGTCCGGTACGCTCCGGGCTGGATATTGGGAACCGCGGCGACGGTCAAGGTGTTCATCGACATCTTCATCGGCGTGTGGGCGTTCGTTCTCGCTTACGTCTGGACCACGCGCATCGAGAAGCGCGAGGGCGACCGCGCGCGGGCCGGGGAGATCTGGGAGCGCTTCCCCAAGTTCGTGATCGGCTACGTCGTGACCTTCCTGCTGATCCTGCTGCTCGCCCTGGGCGCGACGCCCGAGCTGATGGGCAAGGTCAAGGCGGCGATGGGCGAGGCCAACGCCTTCCGCGGCATCTTCTTCGTGCTGACGTTCTTCACCATCGGCGTGATGAGCAACTTCAGGAAGCTCTGGGAAGAGGGCATCGGCAAGCTCGCCGCAGTGTATCTGGTATGCCTGTTCGGCTTCATCATCTGGGTGGGCCTCATCATCTCCTGGATGTTCTACGGCGGCGTCAAGCCCCCGATGGCGAGCTGATACAACGACAGGAGCGCGAAAAATGGAACAGCCTAGAATCGGTGAAGAGATCCGCAAGATGGAGTACGAGCCGCTTCTCCCCGTCGAGAAGCGGCTGATCGGATGGAGCCTGGGGATAGGGATCGTCCTGATGCTGGTGCTGGTGTTCGCCACCAAGGCATTGCTGAAGACCTGAGAGCGTCCGGCGTCGGGAACCCGGCGGTCGCGGTTCCCGCGAGCAGCAGTGGAATCCTTCCTGCGCCTCCACCGCGGCTTCGACCCTCCTTGCGACCGCTTCGAGGAATCGATGCTCGGGCCGGAGTTCGCGCGCGAGCTCGATCTGGTGAGCCGACTGTGGCTGCATTGCGGCTACCGCCCCGGCATCGGCGTGACGCTGAGCTTCCTGCTGCTCGGGGACTTCCTCGATCTGCACCAGATCAGGTACCCGGCGCGCTTTCCCTCCCTGGGCGCCATGATGGGCGCGTTTCGCCGGATCGACGTGTTCGTGCGCGCCGTTACGGATTCCGGCGTGCGGCCCTCCGGCGGCATCTCGAGCCCCGAGGTGCGCGACGTCCTGCGCGACATACGGGACCGCCACGCACGATCCCGCATCCCCGGGTGGATGCTCACGTATTTCGGCTTCAGCGTCGTCGAGATGGTGGAAAGGCAGTGCTCCCTCTCCCCGGAGGAGAAGCGCCTGCACCTCGCCTATATCGGGAGGGCGTTCCGCCTCATGGGCGTGCCCTTCACGCAGAACCGCGGCGAGCTCGAGCAGTTCGCGCGGCAGCTGGAGGAGCGGCACGCCGCTCTAGTCGCGGATGCGCCGAAGCTCCTCGGCTATGTGCTATGCATCGCGGAAATGGCAGGTGTGTCCTCCGGGCCGCGGTCGATCCTACCCATGCTGCCGCCTGCGGTTCGCGCCGCTTTCGGACCGGTGTATCCCCGGGTCCGGCCGCGCTTGCCGATGCGGATGGCGTGCAGATTGTTCGGGCGGTTGCTGCTTCCGAGGGCGGTCGGGGCCCCTCGCGCAGCGGCGCGTGCAAGGCGAGCTCGGGCCTTTCACGTGAACGCGGCGCTGAAGCGGTCGATGAACTCCTGAATCCGCTCGGCGGGCAGATGGTCGATCCCCGCCGCCGCTCGCCGGCCGCCTCCTGAGGGGAAACGGCGCGCGAAGGCGTCCGCGCTCACGCCGCTCGTCTCCGGAACGCGCAGGCTGACGATGTAGCCTCCGCCCTCCCGCGGCGCGAGGACCGCGTACGCGCGGCGCGGGTCGACGCGGACCAGATGGTTGCCGAACACGCCGAGCACGCGCCGGCTCGACGGCCGGTCCGGCAGCAGGTACAGGCTGGCGCGCGCTCCCGTCCAGCGCGGCGCCGTTTCCATCGCCGCGTCGAGGTCCGCGTGCCGCGCGCGCTGCAGGGTCGGGAAAACGCTCTCCCTGGCGGCGAACCGCAGTGGGTCCTCGTATCTCGCCAGCAGCGCGTACAGCGCGGCGGGGTGAACGAGCAGGTCCGCCTCGCCGCCGCCGTAGGCGTTGTAATTGAGGCTGCGCCCCAGCTCGCGCAGCGTCTCCAGCTCCGACGCGCCGAGGGCGAGCGAGCCTCCCAGCCGCAGCGCGATCTCGTCCAGGTTGTCGCCGAACGCCCCGACGACCGCCCAGGCGCGGAAGCGCCCTCCGAGCCAACGGTCGACGAGCACGCTGGTGCAGGTCTCGCGCGAGGCGTCGAGCACGGCCTCGAGGTTGGGATGCGCCGGCACCTCGCCCGCGAAATGGTGGTCGAAGTAGCGCACGCGCGCCCCGCGCCCGAGGAGCGCGACGAGCGCCGCCCGGTTGCGCTCGAGCGACACGTCGAGAACCGTCACGACGTCGTCCGGACCGGCTTCGACGCGCTCGAGCAGCGCGATGTCGCGCTTGGGCCCGGTGACGAGCTGCGAATCGGCCGGCTCGGCGAGGCGCAGCTGGCGCAGCGAGCACAGGCCGTCGGCATCGCCGTTGAAGACGTCGATATGGCTCACGTCCTCACTCCGCCAGCCTCGCCGCGACCTCGGCGACGCCCGCGTCGGTCGCCGCGTCGCCGCGCCCGGTCTCGATCCGCACGTTGCGGCCGCTCTCGTCCCCTCCGAGCGGCTCCTGGCTCGCGAGCTGGCTCCCGAGGACGGCAAGCCCGGCCTCGGAGGCGTCGCTCTGCGCCGCTTCCCTGCGGGCGACGCGCTCGCGCAGCACCTCCTCGGGTGCCTCGCACGTGGCGATCAGGAACGGGGCGTCGAGCTCGTGCGCGAGCGAGCGGAAGGCGTCGCGCTCGGCGCGCCTCAGGAACGCGGCGTCGACGACTGCGACGCAGCCGGACTCCACGATGTCGCGCGCGGCCCGCGCGAGGCGCTCGTAGGTCCGGCGCGTGCCCTCGGGCGAGTAGATGCCGCCGCGCAGCTCCGCCCCCGTTCGCGCTCCGGCGGCGAGGCCGTGCAGGCGCTTCCTCTCGACGTCGGAGCGCACGCGCACGGCGCCGAGGCGCTCGAGCAGCCTCTGGGACACGGCGGTCTTCCCGGACCCGGACAGACCGTGCATGAGGACGAGCGCGGGCCTTGCGGTCGGCGCGAGCGAGCGCGCCAAGGCGAGGTAGGTCCCGAACTCCCGGTGCGCGCGGGCATGTGCCGCGGCGCTGCCCGGCTGCTGCTCGCGTATGCGCGCGACCATGGCGCGCACCATTGCCCGGTAGACGAGGTAGTAGCGCAGCACGCGCACGCCGGCGTAGTCGCCCGTGGCCTCGAGATACGCGTTCAGGAGCCGCCACGCGCTCCCGGCGAGGCCGTGCTCGAGGAGGTCCATGACGAGAAAAGCGACCTCGTTCATGACGTCGATCCAGCGCAGCGCCGGATCGAACTCGATGCAGTCGAAGGGCACGGGGCGCCCGTCGATGAAGGCGATGTTGCCGAGGTGGAGGTCGCCGTGGCACTCGCGCACGAAGCCCTCGCGCCTGCGCGCCTCGAAGGTCTCGCGAAGCCGGCCGCCCTCGCGCTGCGTCCAGGCAAGCAGCTCGCCGAGCGCCTGCTTCTCCGCGGCGCCGGAGACGAGGGCGTCCAGCCGCTCGAAATTCGCGAGCGCGGGCGCGGTGACGCGCGCGGGAGTTCCGTAGTCGCTGTCCTCCGGCGCGGCGGGAATCGCGGCGTGGAAGGCGGCGACCGCGGCGGCGGTCGCGTCGACGTGCGCCTCGCTCAGCTCGCCCCGCCGCGCGAGCCCGTCGGCCAGGGCCTCCTGCGGGAAGCGGCGCATCTCGAGCGCGTACTCGAGCGGCTCTCCCTCGCCGCCGACGCGGATCCCGCCGGGCCCCTCGGCGATCGGAACGACGCCCAGGTACAACCCGGGCGCCGTGCGCCGGTTGAGGCGCAGCTCCTCCTCGCAGTAGAAGCGGCGCGCCGCGAGCTTGCTGAAATCGAGAAAGCCCAGGGACACCGGCTTCTTGACCTTGTACGCGTAGCCGCCGGCGAGAAACACCCACGAGATGTGGGTTTCGATCAGCGCGACGCGGTCCGCGCCCCGGGGATAGGCCCGCGGCTCGCGCAGCGCGGCGAGAATGCGGTCCGGATCCCCTTCCACTCGGCTAGTACTTGCCGTGCTGCTTGAAGATGTAGTTCGTGAGCTCGTTCGCCTGGAGCGCCATGCGGCGCAGGATGCCGTGAACGACTCGGAATATCGAGCGCATGACCCGGTAGACGATGAGCGGGTCGCGGCCGAGCAGCGACTCGAGCCCGTCGCGCTTCAGGCACAGCACCCGCGTCGGTCCCGCGGCGCGCAGCGCCGCGTAGCGCGGGTCCTCGCCCATGAACGCGAGCTCGCCGGCGAGGTCTCCCTTGGTGAGCACCTGGAGGTTGAGCCACTTGTTTCCCGGCTGGACGCGCTTCGCCACGGCGAGCGCCCCGCTCACGACCGCATAGAGCTGGTCGTCGGTCGCGCCCTCCTCGACCAGCACTTCCTCGTCCTCGAGGTCGCGCACCGCGATCAGCTCGGCGAGCGCGGCGCATTGCTTCTCGTCGAGCTCGGCCGCGAGCACCGAATCGCGCACCAGCTGCAGTTTGGATGTGTCCGCCATGGATTCCCGCCGGCTCGGTGAATACCGGCATTATCGGCCCGGCCGCGCGGGCGCGCTTGCGCTAGATCAAGAGTCGGCTCCCGGGCGGCGCCTCAGCCACACCGCCTCGTCGCGCTCCAGCTCCTCGAGGCTCGTCTCGATCTCGTAGATGCTGCGGTCCACCTCGGGAAGGAGGACGTCCTGGAGCGCACGCACCCGGCGCACGGTGCGCCGGTACTCGCGGTAGAGCCGCTCGAGGTTGCCCCACAGCGCGGCGAGCCGCGCAGCGAGGCTCAACACCGCCGCGTGGGCCGTCCGGGAGGCCTCCGCCTCGGGCGAGGGATTCACCGGCGCGAGCTGCGGTTCGCCCGCAGCGCCAAGCGAAGCCTCCTGCAGCCGCACGCCCATCAGCGCGCGCCGGCTGACCGACGGGGCTGCGCCGGCGGGGTCGGCCGCGGGATAGCGCTGGAGCCCGTCCAGGCCGTGCCGTGCGAGCGCGCCTTGCAGCGCGCCGGCCGCCTCCGCGAGCGCCTCTCCGAGCGACGCCGAGAGGCGCTCGTACTCGCGCAGCTCCTTCAGCATCGCCTGCGCGAGGAGCAGGCATTTCTCGTCGAGGAACACGTAGCTGTCGTGCATCGCCCGCCGCTCGTCGGCGAGCGCGATGACCGCGCTTCGCGTCGGGGTGATATCGCTCACGGCGCTGGCCCGAGATGCTCGCCGATCTGCGCGTCCGACAGGCGCGTCAGCTCGGTGCGCGGCAGCAGGCGCAGCGCGCTCCATCCGGCCTGCATGCTCTCCTCGAGGGTGCGCGCGCCGTCCTGGCCGATCAGCGAGCGCTCGAAGGCGTTGCCGAAGGCGAGGTAGGCGCGGTCCGAATCGGACAGCCCCTCCTCGCCCACTACGCTCGCGAGCAGCCGCGTCTGCACCGAGCGCGCGTAGCAGGCGAAGAGCTGGCTCGCGAGCGCGGGGTGGTCGCGGTGCGTGTAGCCCTTGCCGGTGCCGTCCTTGGCGAGCCGCGACAGGCTCGCGAGCACGTTGACCGGGGGATAAACCCCGGCCCGGTCGAGCTCGCGCGACAGCACGATCTGCCCCTCGGTGATGTAGCCGGAGAGGTCGGGGATCGGATGACCGATGTCGTCGGAAGGCATGCTCAGGATCGGGAGCTGCGTCAGCGTCCCCTTCGCGCCGTGCATGCAGCCCGCGCGCTCGTAGATGGTGGCGAGGTCCGAGTACAGGTAGCCGGGATAGCCCTTGCGTCCCGGGATCTCGCCCTTGGCGCCGGCGACCTCGCGCAGCGCCTCGCAGTAATTGGTCATGTCGGTGAGGATCACCAGCACGTGCTTGCCCTCGGTGAACGCGAGGTACTCCGCGGCGGTGAGCGCGAAGCGCGGCGTCAAGAGGCGCTGGCTGCTCGAGTCGCTCGCGAGGTTGAGGAACAGCGCCGAGCGCTCGAGCGCCCCGCTCGCCTCGAGGCTCCTCCTGAAATACTCGGCGCGCTCGTTCGGCAGCCCTATTCCCGCGAACACGATCGCGAACTCCCCGCCCGCGGCGCCGCGCAGGCGCGCGTGGCGCGCGATGTCGATCGCGGTGCGGTCGTGCGGCAGCCCGCTGCCCGAGAAGATCGGCAGCTTCTGCCCGCGGACCAGGCTGTTCATCAGGTCGATCGCCGTGATGCCGGTCTCGATGAAGTCGCGCGGAACCTCGCGCGACACGGGATTGGCCGGCTGGCCCTCGATGCGCAGCCGCACGTGGGCCGGCAGCGGCGGTCCGCCGTCGATCGGCACGCCGATGCCGTTGTAGACGCGCCCGAGCACGCCGGGACCCAGCGTGAACTGCAGCGGCTCGCCGAAGAAGCGCGCGACCACGTCGGGAAGCGCGAGGCCGCTCGTCGACTCGAGCAGCTCGACGGTGAGCAGCTCCTCGTCGAGGGCCGCGATCCGCCCCAGGCGCGCGCGCCCGTCGGCGCCGCGGATCTCCACCGCCTCGTTCAGCCCGACGTCGAGCGTGCGCTTGAGGAACACGAGCGGCCCCTCGATCCGCGCCGCGGCACGCTCGAGCGTGACCCTAGCTTCCACGGACCGTCTCCCCGGCGGCGCGAAACTCGTCCTCGACGCGCCGCGCGAGCGCGGCGAACCCGCCGGGATCGCCCTCCGCGATCTCCTCGCCCATGCGCTGCAGGGCGCGCAGCACGCCGAGCGAGGTGATGCGCTCGAGCGGCATCCCCTGCGCGAGCGAGCGCTCGGCGAGCGCGATGAAGCGCCCGATGAGGCGCATCATCGCCGCGAGGCGCTGCGGGCTCGCGTACCAGTCGACGTCGGAAAACGCCGACTGGCGCAGGAAGGCCTCGTTGACGATCTCGGCGCAGAACAGCGTGAGCTGCTGGCGCGCGGGCAGCGCGTCCTTGCCGACGATGCGCGCCATGCGCTCGAGGCGCACCTGCTCGTCGAGCAGGGTGAGGAACTTGCGGCGCAGCTCGCTCCATTCGTGCACCGGGGGCGCGGCGCCGCGCGCGGGCAGCGCGCCGAAGACCCGGTCCCACCACTCGACCAGCTCGGAGGCGTCCTCGGAGTAGGACTGCAGCGGATGGACCGCGGGATAGAAGCGCGCCTGCGCGCGCTTCTGGTCGAGCGCCCAGAACGAGCGCACGAAGCGCTTGGAGTGGCTCGTCACCGGCTCGGAGAAATCCCCGGAGGGCGGGCTGATCGATGACAGCAGCGTCACCGAGCCGGTGCGGCCGGAAAGCGTCCGCACCTTCGCCGCGCGCTCGTAGAAATCGGCGAGCCGGCTGCTCAGGTACGCGGGATAGCCGCCCTCGCCGGGGAGCTCGCCCAGGCGCCCGGAGACTTCCCTCAGCGCCTCCGCCCAGCGGCTGGTCGAGTCGGCCATGAGCGCGACGTGCAGCCCCTGATCGCGGAAGTACTCGGCGACCGTCACCGCGCTGTAGATGCTCGCCTCGCGCGCGGCGACCGGCATGTTCGAGGTGTTGGCGATGATCACGGTGCGCTCCATCAGCGGGCGCCCGGTGCGCGGGTCGCGGAGCCCGGGAAACTCGGAGAGCACGCCGGCCATCTCGTTGCCGCGCTCGCCGCAGCCCAGGTACACGATTACGTCGGCGTTGCACGACTTCGCGAGCGACTCGAGCAGCACCGTCTTTCCCGTGCCGAATCCTCCCGGTATCGCCGCCTTGCCGCCGAGCACGACCGGGAACAGGCCGTCGAGGATCCTCTGCCCGGTCACGAGCGGCTCGTCGCTCGGCAGGCGCTCGGCCACCGGGCGCGGCGCGCGCACCGGCCAGAAATGTCCCATCGACACCTCGTGGACCGCGCCGTCCTGCGCGCGCAGCCTGCACAGCGTCGCGTCCTCGGCGTAGGGGCCCGGCGCCGCGATCTCGATCACCTCGCCGCCGAGATGCGGCGGAACGAGGCAGTCCTGGGCGCCGGCCCGGCCGAACACCGCGCCGCCCGAGAGCGCGTCGCCCTTCTTCGCTCCCGGCGCGAAATCGAAGCGCGCCGCGCGCGCCCCCGACAGCGGTCGCAGCAGGCCGTCGAAGATGTTCCCGAGCAGGCCCGGGCCGAGGCGGATCCCGAGCGGCGCGCCGCTGCCGCGCACTTCCTCCCCGGGCTTGAGCCCCGTCGGATCCTCGTAGACTTGGGCGGTGATCTCGGCGCCGCTGACCGCGACCACTTCGCCGAGCAGAGAGCGGCGCCCGATGGCGACGGCTTCGCGCATCTGGAACGGGCCCTCCGGGCGCGCCTTCAGCACCGGTCCGCTCGCCCACAGGACCCTGGCGACGCTCATGCGGCTTCGTCCCCGAGGTGGAAAAGCAGCCGCGCCTCGACCGCCGCTCGGTCGGCGAGCAGCCCCTCCAGCGTCGCGTCGAGCACCGTGTGGTCGCTCGCGAACCTGAGCCCCGCGCGGACGAGCGCGTCCGGCTGGAAGGCCGCGACGCTGACGTTGCGCTCCCCCAGCCATTTCCGCGCGCGGCGCTTGTCCTCCTCGGGCCAGCCGGCCGGGTGCGCGATTCGCCACTCGCCCGCGGGAAGCGCGTCGGCGGCGCGCCGGGCCGCGCGCTCGGTCCATCCGCGGCGCCCGTCCGGGTCGAGCCAGAGGCGCTCGAGCGACTCGCGCAGCAGGCTCCAGCCCTTCTGGAGGCGCGCCTTCACGCGCCGCTGGTGCTCGAGCCGCTCCCGCGTGCGGTGCTGCGCCTCCGCGCGCGCGAGCCGTTCCGCGGGGCGGAGCGACGCTTCCTCCACCGCCGCCCGCACCCGCTTGCGCGCGTCGGCGTGAGCGGCTTTCACGATGGCGCGGGCCTCGGCCGCCGCGCGATCGCGCTCCTCGCGGCAGGCCGCCTCGCGGTTCTCGGCGATCACCTGAAGGAGCGCGCTCACGGCGTCGTCCCGCTTCATGTCTCGCCTATCCCGAGCTGCAGCCGTACCCGGGCCGCGACGTCGATCGCGGGCGGCAGGCCGGCGGCGTCGGGGAGCACGATCAAGAGGGGGCTGGCGGAAGCGAGGGCCTGCGCGAGCTCGCGCGAATCGACGCGCTCGGCGACCGCGCGCGAGACGATCACGAGCGCCGCGCGCTCTCTTTCCTCGCGCAGGGCGGCGGTCTCGGTCCCGCGCTCCGGCACCCGCACGATCGCGCCCGCCAGGCGGAACCCGGCCGCCGCGATCTCGTCGCCGATGAAGCACACGCCCGCCATGCCTAGGCCAGCCGGTTCAGGATCAGGATCGAAACGATCAGCCCGTAGATGGCGATCCCCTCGGCGAGGCCGATGAAGATCAGCAAGCGGCCGAACAGCTCGGGCTTCTCGGCGAGCGCCCCAATCGCCGCGGCCCCCACGCGGGCGACGGCAAGCCCGGCGGCGAGCGACGACAGTCCGGTCGCGAGCCCGGCGCTGAAC
>DATJYC010000039.1:0-42848 GCA_035499735.1 Burkholderiales bacterium | reverse complement strand
GGAGGAATGTCTCACCACGAACATGTCCGCGTGCATCGCGGACAGATTGTCGACGGTATCGAGCAGCGTTTCTCCCTTGGTCGACGAGGACGCGGCTATATTCAGGTTGATGACATCGGCGGAGAGGCGCTTTGCGGCGATCTCGAAGGTCGTGCGCGTGCGCGTCGACGGCTCGAAGAACAGGTTGAAGACCGACTTGCCGCGCAGCAGCGGCACCTTCTTCACCTCACGGTCGGCAACTCCCACGAACGAACTCGCCGTGTCGAGGATCTGCAGGAGCGCCTCGCGCGGCAGCCCCTCGATCGTGAGCAGGTGCCGCAGGGTGCCGTCCCCGTTAAGCTGCGGGTTTCGCATCCGAGAGCTTCAGGGTGAATTGCCCGCGCTCGTCGCGAACGAGGCGCAGGAGCTTTCCCGAGGGCACCGACAGCGTCGTGCCGACGTACTGGGCGGCGATAGGCAGTTGCCGCTCGCCGCGGTCGACGAGGGCAGCGAGCTCGATCTTGCCGGGCCGCCCGTAGTCGAAGAGCTCGTTCATGGCCGCGCGCACCGTGCGCCCGGTGTAGAGCACGTCGTCGACCAGGACGATATGGCGTCCATTGACATCGAAGGGTATCTGCGACGGCTTGACCTGGTGGCGCAGGCCGGCCGAGTCGAAGTCGTCGCGATAGAACGAGATGTCGAGCGATCCGACCGGCGTCGCGAGGCCCAGCTCCCGGTGGAGTCGCTCGGCGAGCCACGCGCCCCCGGTGCGGATGCCGACCAGGCCGGTCGATGCGGAAACCCCGGCGTGGAGCTTGCCCGCGAGCTCGCGGCACAGGGCTTCAGCGTCTGGAAGATTCATCGAGAAAGCTCTGCAGGATGACCTTGGCCGCGAGCGCGTGTGCTTCCTGCTTGTGTCTGCGTCCGCCGCGGCCCGTTTCGCGGAGCGTCGACTCGGCCGCCACGGACGAAAGTCGCTCGTCGGCGAACGCCACCGGCAGCCTGAAGCGTGACTCGAGCTGCCGCGCGAATCGCCGCACTCGCCTCGTCATCGCGTGCTCATCCCCGTCCATCGTGAGCGGCAGGCCGACGAGAAGCCGCTGCGGATGCCATTCGCGCAGCAGCGCCTCGACCTCGGCCATGCGCCGCGCAGGGGTCTGGGCCTCGAACATGCCCAGCGGACTGGCGATCCGGGTCTCGGTGTCGCCAACGGCGACGCCTATCCAGCGAGTCCCGAGATCGAAAGCAAGTATGGTGTGGCCGGAGAGCCTCGACGGAGCCACAGCCGCCTGATTCACGCGTGCCCTGCCTCCTCCGAGAGCTTCGCGAAATCGATGCCGAGGAGTTTCATCGCAGCGGGCAAGCGCTCGTCGGCGGGCGTGTCGAAGATGATCGCGTCCCTGGCCTCGACGGTGAGCCAGGCATTTTGCTTGATTTCGTTCTCGAGCTGTCCCGCGGCCCACCCGGAGTAACCGAGCGTGACGAGGATCTTGCGCGGGCCGCCGCCTTGGCCAACCGCCTCGAGAATGTCCTTGGACGTCGTCAACCCGATCTTGTCGTGCACCGACAGCGTTGACTGCCACTTGCCGGGCGGCTGGTGCAGCACGAAGCCGCGGTCGGTCTGCACGGGACCGCCGAAGTAGACCGGCTCGTTCACGAGAATCTCCGACTCGAGGCGCAGGCTCAGACGCTCGAACAGCGCGCCCAGTGTCATCTCTATCGGACGGTTCACGACCACGCCGAGCGCACCCTCGTCGCCATGCTGGCAGATGAGCGTCAGCGTGCGTGAGAAGTAGGGATCGACCATGTTGGGCATGGCGATCAGGAAGTGATTGGTGAGGTTGACCTGAGCCATCGGGGATGGCTCTATTCTAAACCTCCGGGATGTCGCGCACAATTTCGCGGCGGCGGAGACGCGGCCGCCGAGCTTCAGGCCGCCGCCCTGCGTTCCCTCAGGAATCCGGAGATCTTCTCCAGCAGGTCCTCTTCCTGGTAGGGCTTCCCTAGGAAGTGGCTGACGCCGATTTCCTTCGCGTAGTTCTGGTGCTTGTCGGCCGTGCGCGAGGTGATCATGATCACCGGCACGCGGGCGAGGCGCGCATCCGCCCTGACGTTGCGCGTGAGGTCGAAGCCGTCCATGCGCGGCATCTCGATATCGACGAGCATCACGTCGGGCACCATCTCCTGCAGCTTCTCCATCGCCTCGACGCCGTCGCGCGCGGTGACGACCAGGTAACCTTGGCGCTCGAGCAGTCGCCCTGTAACCTTGCGTACCGTGAGCGAATCGTCGACCACCATGATCGTAGGCTGCGTCGCCGCGGCCTGTGGCTTGGGCGCCTCGTGGACGATCGCGGGACGGACGGCGACCTCCTTCAGCGCCAGCTGAACGGGATTGAGAATAAGGACAATCTCGCCCGTGCCAAGCACCGTGGCGCCGGTAATTCCCGCGATACGCTGCAGCTGTGGGCCGATCGCCTTGACCACGATTTCCTGGTTGCTGCCCACCATGTCGTCGACGTGCAGCGCGATCGAATTCGTACCGCTCCGAAGGTAGAGCGTCGGCGAGAATCGCTTCTGCTCGGCGACCGCATCGGTGTTCCCTAGAAGGTGCGGGAGGTAGTGGAACGGATAATGGCGGTCCTGCCATACGGTCTGGCGCTGCGCATAGGCCGATACCAGCTGCTCCTGCCTGAGCTGCAGCACCTGCTCGACCATTACAGCGGGGATCGCGTAGGTCCTAGTTCCGGCGCGCACCAGAACGGTCTGCGTCACCGCGAGCGTGAGCGGCAGGAAGATCGTGAACCGTGTGCCCTGGCCCTTTGTGAACCGCATCTCCACGCGGCCGCCCAAGGCCGCGACCTCGTTGCGCACCACGTCCATGCCGACGCCGCGGCCCGCGAGCTGCGACACCTGCTCCGCTGTGGAGAAGCCGGCATGGAAGATGAAGTCTGCGATCTCGGATTCGGTGAGATTCGAATTGGCCTGCATCAACCCCTTTTCGATGGCCTTCTCGCGAATGCGCTCGATGTTCAGGCCGGCGCCGTCGTCGGATAAGGCAAGCTGCACCTCGTTGCCCTCCTGCTTTAGCTCGAGCCGGATCTCGCCGATGTCGGGCTTGCCCGCCGCGCGGCGCTGCTCGGGCGTCTCGATTCCGTGCGCGACGGCGTTGCGCAGAAGGTGCTCGAACGGCCCCGTAATGCGCTCCAGCACCGAGCGGTCGAGCTCGACCTGGGTTCCCTTGATCTCCAGATTGGCGCGCTTTCCCACCTCCTTGCCAGTCTGGCGAACGATGCGGTAAAGGCGCTCCTGCAGGCTGCCGAAGGGCACCATGCGAACGCGCATCAGGTCCTGCTGCAGGTCGCGGTTGAGGCGCGCCTGGGCAAGCAGAGCCTTCTCCGTCTCGTCGACCGTGGTGACGAGATTGCCGTGGACGGTCGATACGTCGTTCACGCTCTCGGCCATCAGGCGCGTAACTTCCTGGAATCGCGTGAACCGGTCGAACTCGAGCGGGTCGAAATTGCGCTGCGTCTCCTTGGCGAGCTCGAGGCGCGACTGCATCTGAGATTCCGCCTGGATCTCGATCTCGCGCAGCTGCGCCCGCAGGCGCGCCACGTTGTCGGTAAGCTCCTGCATCGCCCCCTTGAGCGTGCGCATTTCGCCCTCGATCCGGCTGCGCGCAATCGCGACCTCGCCGGCCTCGTTGACCAGCCGGTCGACGACGTCTGCTCGCACCCGCAGCAGCGCTTTGGGCTGTATTTCGCGCTCGGACGGCGGAACAGGTTTTGCGGTGGTCGGCACCGCGGCCTCGGGCTGGATCTGCACCGGCGCGGGCGCCGAGGCCGCTTTGGGCACCACGGGATGCTCCGCAGGCGTCGGCGGCGTCTCGGGCGCCGGTGCGGCGACTTCGACGCCGCCGGATTTCTGCAGGCGGTCGAACAGGACTCCCATGCGGTCCCACGACGTCACAAGATCCTCGAACAGCGACGCGGGCAGCGTCTTGACCGCGAGGGCGTTTTCGACGCGCGTTTCCATGTGGTGGGTCAACTCGCCCATCGCCATCGCGCCCGCCATGCGCGAGCTGCCCTTCAGCGTGTGCAGCACGCGCTGCAGCGCCTGGCCGAGCGCCGGATTATCCGGGTTGTCGCGCCAGTCGCGCAGGGCCGCCCCGACCGAAGGCACCAGTTCGTGCGCTTCGTCGAGGAAGATCTGCATGAGCTCGGGATCGAGGTCGTCGTCCAGGCGCCGCTGGCGGCGCTCGGGCGTTATCTCCAGCTCGAGGTCCTCGAGCGCTCCCTCCTCCGCCGCCGGTTCGGCTTCGGGAATATCGGAAGCGAGCTCGGCGAGTTCGGGCTCGACGGCATAGCTGGCCTGCCGTTCGGCCGCCCCTGCCTGCCCGGCCTCGGGAAGCGACGCACCCGCCGCTTCGCCCACGCGGTCGAGCAACGCGATCAGCGCGGGCACGGGTTGCGGGACACGCAGCTCGACCACTCCGGAGACCATGGCCTCCAACGTGTCGATCGCTTCTCCGACCATGAGTTGCTCCGCCTCGGACAGCTCGCTCGACGAGAGGACCTGGAGCGCGCGCTCGAGCGCGTAGCCGAGATCGGAGAGCGCCGAGATCTTGACCGTTCCTGAAGTGCCCGCGAGCGTATGCACGGCACGGAGCAGCACGTCGCTCACGACGCCGTGCTGGCGCAGTGTCTCGTGCTCCGCCTTTATCGCGGCGATATGCGCGCGCGCTTCGCCGCTGAATATGGTGAACAGCGTCGTCGAGACACGGTGCGCACCGAGCTGGACGAATTCCTCGGGTTCGGCAGCCGGCTCGGCCGCGGTGGACTCGATCCGGATGGCGAGCTCGCCCTCTTGGGCCTCGGCGGGAGCCGCAAGCGGTGCGGCTGCGCGCTCCGGCGCTTCTCCCCGGCGGACACGCTCGGCCGCGGCGACGAGCGGGCGCTCGTCGCTCGTGCTCTCGCCCGCCTTCAAGCGCCTGACGTTGTCGGTGAAGTACTCGTGCGCAAGCCCGATCAGCTGCAGCAAAGGCGGCGTGGCGGCCCGTTCGTCCTGCAGCCAGGCGTTCATCGTCTGCTCGACGGCCCACGCCGCTTCGCCCAGGCGCATGAGCCCCACCATGCGCCCGCTGCCCTTAAGCGTGTGGAATCCCCTGCGAATCGTCACGAGCGCATCCTTGTTGGCGTGATGCTCGCGGACTATTTCCATTTGCTCGCGGACCGTCGCCAGGACCTCGTCGGACTCCTCTAGATAGACGCCGAGGAGCTCGGCATCGACCGCCTCGGCGCTGGCGTCGATGAGCTTGGCCGCCTCCGGGGACGGCGCAGGTGCCGCGGTGGACGTGGCCTTCTCGATCGCCTCCTTGAGAAACGGAGTCAGCGGCATCGTCGCGGTCTTGTCGAGCGCTTTCAGGGCTTCCGCAGCGGAGGCCTCCAGCTTCTGGTCGGCGACCAGACTGGCCTCTTTCTGCAGTTCCGCGAGGTTCTTCTTGAGCTCCGCCTTGAGCTCGGCGTCCTCAGGCTTGCCTTTCCATTCTTCGTACAGACCGGCGGTCTCGCGCTTCTGCTCGACGATGTGGGCTTCGACGGTCGCTGCCTGGGGCGCCGCCTCGCCTTCCTCTCCTAGGGGCGAGGCGATCGGACGCATTGCGGCATCGAAATCAACGTTGCCCAGGCCCAGACCCTCGATATAGAAGCCCAGGCCCGATAGGGTCTGCGCGATGCGCTCGAATTCCTGCGGTCCGGCGCGGTCTCCCCCTGCCGAGAGGCGGCGGATGTCTTCGACGGTGGCCGCGAGGGTGTCCCGCGCTCGCTTCTCTCCCAGCATTTCGAGCGCGCCCAGCAGCTGGCGCATGGGTTTGTCGAGGGATGCCAGCTCGTCGCGCTTCGCCGGGTCCCTGAAGAACACGTCGAGCACCTGCTCGATGGCGCGCAGGTTGGCCTGCATCTCCGAGACCACTTGGTTCATGACCAGGCGTTCCGCCGCTTTCCGCGACATCTCATCGAGCAGGGGCATGTCCGGCGCGGCGGGTTCGAGTTTCCCCCGCATGCAGTCCTGAAGCCTCGATCGCAGGAACCGAGCCTGCTTGGCGAATTCGCCGGACAGGTCCGACGTCCCGGCCAAGGCGTTCTCCAGGAGCAGGAGCACGGTGGCTACTTCGAGGGCGATCGCTTCGCTCATGCTGTCGCGGTGCGATTCCATCCAGGTGGCGAGCTCGGCCACCCCAGCGCTCAGTCCCGCGAGATCGGCGTTGCCCAGCTGCGCCGCGCTCGCCTTCAGCGCGCCCGAGCTGTCGCGGAACGTCGTGAGTGCCGCGGCGTTGCCCGACGCAAACTTGTTCCAGGCGTCCTTGGCGTGAGCGAGGTGCTCACGGGACGACTTCAGCGCCGGCAGTTCCTCCGGGCCTGAGCCCTCTCCTTCGGTTGGCGGAATGCTCTGCGCGAGGTGATATCCCTCCTGGACCTGGCGTATTCGCTCGGTCGCCGGCTTGGCACGCGCCACGTAATAGAGGACTTCGCGCAGCTGCCGCTCGGACACGCTGGGGGCGCCCTCGACGAGGCGCTTGATCTGCTGCTCGATGCGGTTACACAGCTGTTTCGTGTCGAGATCCTCAGGCAGCGCTTCGTGCGCCAGCGCGTCGAAGAACGCGAGTGCCACCCACCAGAAAGCGCGCTGCGCGCCGGGGCCCTGCAGGGCCTCGACCGCTTCGACCGCAGCGCGCATGTCCTCTGTGCCGCTCGGGTCCTTCTTCAGCCACTTCAGCAAGCCGCGCTGGTAGCGTCCGCGCTGCTCGCGCAGGCTCTTTTCGGCCTCTCCAGGCTTCAGTACGCTGGCGCTCTTTTCACGCTTGGGCGGACGGAAGGAGAGATTCGGATAGTAGAGGTCCGTGGGATCGGCGCGTCCGCCCCGGGCGCTGACCACGTCCCGATAGAGAGGAAAGAGCCTCAGCGGTTGATTGGGCTTGCCCGCCATGAGCTGGTCGAGATACGCGCGAATGGCGGCCAGGGCGTGCTCGGCTAGTCCGAATACGTCGGCCTTCCTGAGTGAGACCTCTTTCTCGATGGCGCCGAGCAGGCCTTCGAGCTCCTCCGAAATCCGCGTGATGCCTTCCAGGCCGACGATGGACAGGGCGCCGTGCGCCTGGTGCAGATGCGTCTGGCTCGACTTCAGCTGCGCCGCATCGCCGCTATTCGCCGCGAACGCTCGCAAGGCCTTCTGGGCGTGCTCGATCGCGTGATCGATCTCGCCCTTGACCCAGGAGAGCGGTCCGACGTCGAATTCGGCGCGTGCAGTCATAAGCCCAGACCCTGCTCACCGCATCAGGCGATCTTGAAGCCCGAAACCGAGCCCTTCAGCTCCTTCGCGAGCTCGGCCAGCTGGCCGATCGACACCGCAGTGCGCTTGGTGCCTTCGGTCGTCTGTTGCGTGATATTCAAGATGTCCTGCATGCTGGTGGCGACGTCGTTTGCGGATTTTGCTTGCTGCTCCGTGGTCGTGGTGATGCCCTCGATCAGCTGGGCGAGCTGGCGGGACACCGATCCGATCTCGGAAAGCGCCTGACCCGCGGCGTCGGACAGTCTTGCCCCTTCGACCACGCCCTGCGTGCTCTTCTCCATGGCGGACACCGCATCCTGCGTGTCCGTCTGAATGGTCTTCACGATGGCGCCGATCTGCTTGGTCGCTTCGGCCGAGCGCTCCGCGAGACGCTGCACTTCCTCGGCGACGACCGTGAAGCCGCGCCCGGCCTCACCCGCCGACGCGGCCTGAATGGCGGCGTTCAAAGCCAGAACGTTGGTCTGCTCGGTAATGTCCGAAATCAGCTCGACGATTTCGCCGATTTCCTGCGAGGACTCGCCCAGCCGCTTGATCCGCTTGGAAGTCTCCTGGATCTGCTCGCGGATTTCGTTCATGCCCGAAATCGAGTTCTGCACCGCCTGCGTTCCCTTCTGGGCGGCAGCGAGCGACTGCCGCGCCACGCTGGCGGACTGCGAGGCGCTTTCGGACATTTCGTTCATCGCTCGCGCCATGCTCAGAACCGAGGCGCTGGTCTGCCGGATCTCCACCGATTGCTTTTCGGCTGCAGCAAGGAGCTGCACCGAGGTCTGCTGCGCAGATTCCGTCGCGGTCGTCACCTGCGCGGCGGCCGCATTGATGCGGCCAACAAGGCCGCGAAGCTCGTCGATCGTGAAGTTCACCGAATCCGCGATGGCGCCGGTGATCTCCTCGGTAACCGTCGCCTTGACCGTGAGATCGCCCTCAGCGAGGTTCCCCATCTCGTTCATCAGCCGCAGAATCGCGTCCTGGTTCGCGCGGTTCGTGTTTTCGGTCTCGGCGCGCTGACGCTCGGCCTCATCGGCGCGTCGCCGGGTATCGCCGAGGTACACCAGCACCAGGAGGCAGATATCGATAATGCCGAGCAGGATCAGGACCGCCAGGATCACGAAGTTGGTCGTGCGTCCGCCGAGTTCGGCCTCGTATCCATCGGCCAGCTTCTGCGAGGCCGCGAGCAGCGGCTCGGAGTCGTCCACGACCCGGCGGCCGGCCTGCTTCGCGTTCACCAGCGCCTGGAGGTTACCGAGAATCGAGGCCACTGCACCCTGGAATTCCTGGTACGCCTTGTCGAGTTCTCCTAGTTTGGCCTGCTGCTCGGGGTCCTTGGCCGCGGCAACGCGCAGGACATCGCTGCCCTTGGTCAGGCCCTGCAGGAGCTCCCGGAAAGTCGTCGTGTCCTTACCCATCAGGAACGCGACCTCGGGGTCGATCACGTCCGCGCCCAGCATGGCGTTTGCGTTACGCGCGAGTCGCTGGGTCAACATGACCAGTTGCCCGGAGAGCGAAACCTCCCGTGCGGGCGCCTGCGATTGCAGCTTGAGCGCTTGGATTTGCTCGGCGAGATCGAGCAACACCGGGTTGTTTGCGTTGATCTGGCGCACCGCTGTCGCGAGGCCGATCAGGTTCTTGCTTTGCGCGAGAACCAGCTGCACGCTCTTGTCGGTCTTCTCCCACTCCTTGGTGAGCGCGTCGAGCTGCGGCTTCACCATCTCCGAGGTGGAAGGCAAGGTCACATCAGCGACCTGTCCACCCTGGCCGAGCAGCTTTAGCGCCGCGTTGAATTCGTCCCGAGACTGCTGCAGCTGCTTGAACGCGTCGGGGTTTCCGATGAGGCCGGTCTGCGCGGCCTTGGCGATTCGCTGGGTCAGCATCCGCATCTGAGCGGAGGTCGAGACGTAGATCGTGCCGTAGGTTGCCTCGCGGTTGTCGTTAAACACCACGACCGCTGCAGCGACGAACAGCACCGCGAATATGACGCCCAGTATGGTGTATTGCTGGCCGACGCGAACGCCGCCAATGCCTGCCAGGCGCCGCTTCGGGCCCTCGGCGATGGTCGTCGGGCCGGGGACGGGTTTCATCAGCGCCTTGGGAACGGCCTTGGGGACCGCGCGCGGTGCCTGCGGCGCAGGTGCCACCGCTTTCTTGGTTGCCATCGCTGTCTTAGTCGGCAGTCTCAGAAATGCCATGGGTCCCTCCTGTAGGACTCAGGTTGCCGTGGGTGCGCTTAGACGCCCACGTGAAGAAAATCCTCGTGCGCCACCAGGGCGCTGATATCCAATTCGTGCCACAGACGGCCTTCGCTGTCGCGGTATGCGCCGGCGATCCAGGGCCTTGTGTTGCCCTCCTGCACCGGCTGCATCGTTTGCACGTTCTTCAGGCCCAGCATGCGGCTGATCACCAGCCCACTGAATGATTGAAAGCGCTCCGCGATCAGCAGCAGCCGGCAGTCGGGCGTGCGCGTCGTGGTCTCGCCCCCGGCGAAAGCGGAAAAATCGACCACGCTGGCGAGTACGCCGCGGATATTGGCCAAGCCCAGGTACCACGGACGCGTGAGCGGAACACTGGAAATCTCCGGCAGGGGAAGCATTTCGCCCGCGTCGTCCAGCTTGAGGAGCCAGCTGCCGCTGCCGGCTTGCACGCCCAGCCGCGAGGTGGGTTCAGCCTCGGCCTGGGCCTCGCGCAGTCGCTGTGCGAGGCCCTGCTGGAATTCGCGAAGGCTGATCTGTTTCGCCACTGCAGAGTCCTACTTGATCGCGGCGATCTTCGCCATCAGCTCTTTGGCGTCGATCGGCTTTACCAGATAGTCCTTTGCGCCTTGGCGCATGCCCCACACGCGATCGGTCTCCTGGTTCTTGCTCGTAACCACGATCACGGGAATGTGCTTGGTCGCCTCGTCGCGCGTGATGGCGCGCGTCGCCTGGAATCCGTTGGTGCCCGGCATGACGACATCCATGAGAATCAGATCGGGCTTTTCCGACTTGGACTTCGCGATGGCTTCGTCCCCGCTCTCGGCGGTCACGCATTGGAACCCGTTCTTGGACAGGGTTTCCATGAAAAACTGCCGGTCAGTCGGCGAGTCGTCCACGATCAGGATCTTCTTTACGGCCATGGCAAACCTCCTAGGTGCGAACAGGCGCGTGCGCGCCCACTGTTTTCAACAGGCTGTCCTTCGTGAAGGGCTTGGTCAGATATTCGTCCGAGCCGACCATGCGGCCGCGGGCCCGATCGAATAATCCGTCCTTGGACGACAGCATGATTACGGGCGTGGCCGCGAAGCGCGCATTCTTCTTGATGAGCGCGCAAGTCTGGTATCCGTCCAGACGGGGCATCAGAATGTCGACGAAGATAACGTCGGGCTGGTGATCCGAGATCTTTGCGAGCGCGTCGAATCCGTCTTCCGCAAGAATGACCTTGCATCCGCCTTGGACGAGGAAAATCTCGGCACTGCGGCGAATGGTGTTCGAGTCGTCGATCACCATCACCTTTACTCCACCCAGGTTCGCCGTTTCGCTCACGCCCTCTCCCGCTCCTGTGTTGATTCCGACAACTTCGTCGGACTCTCCGATATGACGTTGACCTAGGATCCCCTAGTGCGCTCTTTTACACTATACAACCAAATCCATTCAAAACAAAGCCTTGTACAGTGTACTTCAGAACCACCCTCAGGATCGACTGGCCCCTACCCAAAAGGGGCCCACGACCGCATCCTTTTGGATATAGCAGAAGGCGTGCCCGGAGCTAGACCTGGACCATTTCGAAGTCCTCCTTGCGCGCGCCGCACTCCGGGCAGCTCCAGTTGATGGGGAGATCCTCCCATCGGGTTCCGGGGGGGATGCCTTCTTCCGGAAGTCCCTCGGCTTCGTTATAAATAAAGCCGCAGATCAGGCACATCCAAGTTCTGAATTCTTGCTTTTCCGTCATTGGGTTGGGATAAGATACAATGAGCCGTTGCATCATAACCCGAGCGGCGAGCCGCCTGCCACCCACCGACGGTACATCGCTGCGATGTCCTCCCCTCCCATCGTCCTTGCGTTCGCTGCGGCCGACCCCACCGGAGGCGCGGGCGTGCAGGCCGATCTGCTGACGTTGGCTGCCATGGGGTGCCATGCGCTTTCGGTGATCACGGCCATCACCGTCCAGGACACGGCTGGCGTGGAGAATCTTCAGGCCGTCGACTCGGATTGGGTTGTCGATCAGGCCCGCCTGGTTCTGGAGGACATGCCGGTTGCCGCCTTCAAGATCGGTGTCGTAGGAAGCATCGAGAACGTCGCGGCGATCGCCGAAGTCGTCTCCGACTACCCCGATGTCCCGCTGATCTTCGATCCGGTGCTCGCTTCCGGGCGGGGGGATGAACTCGCTACGGAGGACATGATCGCCACGATGCGCGAGCTGCTGCTGCCCCAGACGACCATTCTCACTCCGAACAGCCGGGAGGCGCGGAGGCTTGCGATGTCCGACGAGGACGACGACGAGCTCGCGCTGGCCAGCGCGGCTGACAAGCTGCTCGGACTGGGGTGCGAGTATGTGCTTATCACCGGAACTCATGAGAACACGCCGCAAGTGGTGAATACCCTGTACGGGTCGGAAGGGATCGTTCGTTCCGACAGCTGGGAGAGGCTCCCGGAGAATTACCACGGCTCGGGCTGCACCCTCGCCGCGGCAATCGCCGCAACCCTCGCAAACGGCCTGGAGATGCCCGACGCCGTCCGCGAAGCGCAGGAATACACCTGGCAGACGCTGAACGCCGGCTTTCGCCCCGGCATGGGTCAATTCATTCCTGACAGGTTCTTCTGGGCGAGGGAGACGGATGAGCCCGGTGCGGCCAAGCGCTGAACGTGCCGGGCGCTCGCTTGCGCAGCTGAGAGGGTTGTACGCGATCACGCCCGATGAACCCGACACCGACGCTCTTGTACGCAAGGTGCGGTTGGCGCTCGCCGGGGGAGCCCGCGTAGTGCAGTACCGAAACAAGTCAGCAGTCGCGGCGCTGCGCCGCGACCAGGGCGCGGCTCTGCTTGCGCTATGCCGGAAGCAGCGGGTTCCGCTGATTGTAAACGACGATCTCGAATTGGCCGAGGCGCTGGACGCCGATGGACTGCATCTCGGCCGCGACGATGCGTCGGTCGAGCAGGCGCGCTTGCGCCTGGGCATGACCAAGATGCTGGGGGCGTCCTGCTACGACCAGTTGGGCCTGGCCCTGGCGGCCCGACACGCGAGCGCAGACTACGTCGCGTTCGGCAGCGCCTTTCCTTCGGCGACAAAACGTTCCGCCGTGCGGGCGCCGCTGTCACTGTACCGCGAGGCCCGCGCGTGTCTGGCCTGCCCGATCGTTGCGATCGGAGGAATTACGACCGCAAACGCACGAAGTCTAATCGCCGCGGGAGCCGACGCCGTCGCCGTGATTGGTGCGCTCTTCGACGCCCCTGCCATCGAGAAACGTGCCTGGGAATTTGCCGCCATGTTCGAGGTCCATGACTTCGAAAAACGATCTGCTGTTTGACCGCTCGCGCAGGGTCATCCCAGGCGGGGTTAATTCACCGGTGCGGGCGTTTCGCGCGGTGGGCGGCACCCCCCGTTTCATCGATCGCGGCGAAGGGAGCCGCATCTGGGACGCTGATGGACGCGAGTACATCGACTACGTGGGCTCCTGGGGCCCGCTCGTGCTTGGCCATTCCGATCCCGATGTCGTTGCGGCTGTGCGCACTGCCGCCGGGCGCGGGCTCTCCTTCGGCGCGCCGACCGCGGCCGAAGCCGAGCTGGCGGAGATCCTGACCCGCATCGTTCCCGGGGTCGACCTGGTCCGCTTGGTGAGCTCGGGGACCGAGGCGACCATGTCGGCGTTGAGGCTGGCGCGAGGCGCGACCGGGCGCAGCCAAATCGTCAAATTCGAGGGGTGTTACCACGGACATGCGGACAGCCTGCTCGTGAAAGCAGGGTCCGGGGCGTTGACGCTCGGCAATCCGAGTTCTGCCGGCGTCCCCGCGGAAACCGCGGCGCAGACGCTCGTCCTCAACTACAACGACACGCAGGACCTCGTGTCCGCGTTTGACAAGCATGGAGCAACGATCGCCTGCGTGATCGTGGAGCCGGTGGCGGGCAACATGAACCTGGTTTTGCCGCAGGCGGGATTCCTCGAGCGCTTGAGCGAGCTGTGTACCACGCATGGCGCGCTTCTGATATTCGACGAGGTGATGACGGGGTTTCGCATAGGGCTGCGTGGAGGGCAGGGCCTTTACGGAGTACGCGCAGACTTGGTTACGCTGGGGAAGGTGATCGGCGGAGGGATGCCCCTAGGGGCGTTCGGGGGCCGTCGCGACATCATGGAGAAGGTCGCGCCCCTTGGCCCCGTGTACCAGGCTGGCACCCTTTCCGGCAACCCGGTCGCGGTAGCCGCTGGACTGTCGACCCTGAGCAAGGTCCAAGCGCCCGGCTTCTACGAACGCCTTTCCGCGGCAACGCGTTCCCTCTGCGAGGGTCTCGCAACGGCAGCGCGCAAGCGCGGGATCGCCTTCTCAGCACAATCGGTGGGCGGCATGTTCGGGCTGTACTTCCGCGCCGCCCCGCCCACGACTTACGCCGAAGTCATGCAGTGCGATACGGAAGCCTTCAGGCGCTTCTTCCACGCGATGCTCGACCGAGGGATCTACCTCGCCCCGTCCGCCTACGAGGCGGGATTCGTGTCAGCCGCGCATACCGCAGCCGATATCGCGGCCACCGTGGCTGCGGCGGAGAGCGCGTTCGGCTCCTAGAACAACTACACCAGAAATAGGGTCGCCAGCCCCAGGAAGATCAAGAATCCGCCGCTGTCCGTGATCGCCGTGATCAGGACCGACGAACCTAGGGCGGGATCGCGGCCAAGGCGCATCATCGTCAGCGGAATCAGGACGCCCGCGGTTGCGGCGAGCGCCAGGTTGAGGGTCTTAGCCGCCGTCATTGTCCACCGTCACGCGGCCGATGAGCTTGCGCCATTCGTCGACGACTGGCGCTCATACGAGGTCGTAGCGCTCGAAAGCCTTGGCGGCCTCCCCCCGCCCGGTCGCGCGCCTGGCTTCGGCATCTCCTGACGCTCGACCAGCTTCTCCACTAGCCGGTGGCGCCGCATCAGGTCCTGGATCGCGCGAAGATCGGCTTGCAGGTCTTCGAGGTCCTTCTTTGGGCTGAGCGCTTCGATCACACAGTGTTGCGGCTTGCCACGGGCTACGGGATTTGCGCGGCGTACATCTGCACCAGGATGTTGTCGCTGTAGCTTGTCAGATACGCCGAGTCGCGGTTGCGATCGTAGTAGCGCGGCCGCGGGAGCATCGCTGCCAAGCGGGCAGCCTGCTCGGAGTCAAGTCCGTCGGCGCCGACTCCGAAGTAGTGGCGCGCCGCTGCCTCTGCCCCGAACACGTTCTCGCCCCATTCAACGACGTTGAGATAGATCTCGAAGATACGGCGCTTGCTCATCGTCGCTTCGAGCATGGCGGCGAGCACGGCCTCCTGGCCTTTGCGCAACAGGCTGCGCTCGCCCGAGAGAAACAGGTTTTTCGCCAGCTGCTGGGTGATGGTGGAGCCGCCGGCAACGATCCTGCCGCGGCGCTGGTTCTTCTCCAGCGCGCGCTGGATCCCCTCCCAGTCGAATCCGTCGTGCTCGGTGAACTTGGCGTCTTCGGCGACGATGATCGCCCGCTTCAGCTCGTTGGAGATGCGCTGGTACGGCACCCAATTGTGCGCGAGCGTGGCGGCGGGGTCTTTCTCGCGGAGCGTATCGAGGCGAGAATCCATGACGCTGGTCGTCGCCGGGTTGTGGTCGACCCAGTAAAGGATCTGCGCAAAAAACCAGAATTCGTAGATCGCGATGCCCGCGACCGCGGTACCCGCCGCGTAACAGAACATTTTCCACAGCGCGACGAGAAGTCTCATCCTGCGTGGCCCAGCGGGAGCCAGGGGCCGTAGCGGGTCGGCATACGGCCAGGGGGCAGCTCGCCCCCTTCCTCAGTCGCTGAAGACCTTGTCACCGCGCGCAAAGTACCAGGTGCGCGTGATGACCAGGATGTCGGTTTCCTTGCGGATGTCGGGCGGGAACTTGGCATAGGGCGCCGCAAGCCGGACGATCTGCTGCGCGGCAGCGTCGAGGATCTTGTACCCGGAGGATTGGTCCAGATCCATGGCCGCCAGCGTGCCGTCGGCGTTGATCGACACAGTAAGTCTCAGGCTGCCGTATATCCTTCCGCGGGCGCCTTCGGGGTAGTTCAGATTACCGATGCGCTCGATTTTCTGGCGCCAGTCCTCGACGTACAAGGCGTAGCGAACCTCGGCCGCCCGCGTACCCACGAATGTCTTGCGCGGACGCTTGTTGTAGTCGTCGATCTGGCGCGCGACCTGGGCTTCCATGCGCGCGATGATGAGAGCGCTTTCCGCCAGATCGGCGCCCGACACCTCGGCTCTGACCTCGGCCTGCGGTTCGGGCTTGGCCGAGGCGATTTCCTGTCGCGAACTCAGCCGGGACAGCAGCTGACGCTGCCGCGCTTCCATCTCCTGCACCTTTCGCGTCGCTTGCTTCAGATCCGCGCCGCGCTCGGAGTTCTGCAGCAGAGGCAGGGGCGATTTTGCGCGGCGCTCGAGCTCGGTGTCACCGCCGGCATCGAGATTCGATTGCGCAAGGACGTCAGCCTGAGTCGGCCTCGAGCGCGTTTTGGAATTGACGAGAACGACGTCGAGCTGCGAGGGCGTAACGCCGCGCAGAGCCTCGGGAAGCCTGAAGTGGATCGAGAGCGCGATCGCGTGGATGACGATCGATATCGAGAGCGCCGTTGCAAGCGCCCGCGACTCTGGGTCCAGTCGGGCGAGGGGCTCCGGCCAAGACACCCAGGGCAGGGCAGCAGTTTGCGATTTCATACACCACTAAAAGCTTTGTGAATCATGCAATTCTATGGCATTTTTCGAGCTTTGTCTCATGTCTTCCCGGGCTCGGGCGTGTCCTTGCGGCGGCGAAACACGCACTTGAGATCGGCCTCGACGAGATCGATGCCGGTCACTGCGATCTCCACGCCCGTACCCGCGTCGAGTTCCGGCAGCGAGGGTACCCTTGCGTACAGCGGCAACCCATCGAACTTGACCAGATTCTCCCGCACGACCTCGGCTCCCGCAATCTCCACCTTCTCCTGGAGCAGCCATCGCAGGCACCAATAATGCTCCATACGCCGCTGGAACTCGTCGTAGGCAGCGTAGGTCACCTCAAAGTCGCGTATTGCGCCAAGCATCAGGTCCGATGTCCGAGAGAATGGTGGCGCCTTGTCCCCGCTGAGCAGGGCAAATAGCTGCCACTGGTTCACGAGGTCCACGTAGCGACGCAAGGGGGAGCTGATCCAGGCGTAGTGGGTGATGCCCAGCCCTTGATGTGCCATCGCCGAGGTCGTCATCCTTACCTTGCCGGCAGATTGCACGCGGTAGATGGCCGCGATGCCGCGATCGTCCAGCAGTTTTCCCCAAGTGCTGTTCACAGCAATCATCAGCTCGGCGACCAGCTTGTCCAGGGGTGTTCCCCGGCGGCGCTCCGTTATGGTGACGCGCGCTTCCTCTCCATCTCCCTCGATTCGGAAATTGTAGTCGGGGCGCTCGCCTCCCTTGGTGGGCTTTCCGCGCGCCACCTCGAGCCCCGACGCAAATTTCCAGAGCGTGCTCAACTCGCGGGAATACGGGATGTCTCCGGGCACGACCCCCTCGACGAAGGCATGATCGAGGGGCTCCAGCTCGTGATGTCGCAAGTTGCGGGCAATGGGTACGAGTTCGACGCGTGTCTCGCGATTCTCGATCTGCATATCGTCGCCGCGTATTTCGAGATAGAGAGAGCAGGCCGGGCGCGCTCCTCCCTCGGCAAGCGAGAAGCGCCGGATCACCCCGGGCGGCAGCATCGTGATTTTGCGGCCCGGCATGTATATTGTCGAAAGGCGCTCGCGCGCAACCGTGTCTATGGGCGATCCGGGCGTGAATCCAAGGGCTGGCGCCGCGATGTGGATTCCGACGCGAAACCGGCCGCCCGGGAGAGGCGTGAGCGAGAACGCGTCGTCGATCTCCGTGGTCGCCGCATCGTCCAAGCTGAAAGCGCTGACGTCCGCCCGGCGCAGCTCCGAGGGCATTTCCACTTCGAACGGTTCCTTGAAATCGGTACCTCGCGGAAAGTACTCGTACAGGAAACGGTTCAAGTGATACTGGTGGCTGGCGGGAAGCACGCCGCAGTGCTCCATCAGCTTCACCGGCGAGAGGCCGGTGCGCGCGCGCGCCTCCTCGAGCGCTTTGGTTTCCGGACGATTGCCATCAGGCCGGTAAAGGAGCTGATCTCTCAGGGGCCGGAATTCCTTGGGGAATTCCCCGCGTGCGAGCTGATCGGCCCAGGCTGCAACTTGCGCTTGCTGTTGCTTCTTCTTTTCTATTCCTGCAAGAGCTGCCCGCAGGGTCTCCGCGGGCGCGGCGCGGTATCTCCCCCTCCCCTTCCGATAGAAATACACCGGCACTGAGTGGAGCTTGACCAGAATTCCGGCGGCTTCCACGGCAGAAGGCGTGTGCCCGCAATACTCGCGCGCGAGTTCGGCGAATCCGAACTCGTCCGTGCCGCAGCACTCCCACAGGAAGCCCGCGTCCAGCTCGTCCGCCATTGCCCCCGCTTGGGCGAGCAGATCGCCCGCGTCCGGTTCGGCGAAGCGCAGCAGCACGTCCTTCGACTTGATCTTGGCGCGTTTGCCGTGCGGAGCCTCGACTTGCACCGAGGCCTCACTTTCGGCGAGCACCGTCGCGACCTTGAACGTGCCGCCGTCTTCGTAGAGAACATTCACCTGAGGGAACCAACGCCTGAAGGCCGCGTCGCACCGGCCTGATGATGCGATAATTATATCGTAGCGGTAGGTTATTCCCGCCTCAAGAGCACCCGACAAATGGCCACTATCGAGTCGATTTCCGTCGCTACCGCGCGCGTTCCCCTCGACAGCGTTACGAGCTTCGCAACGCGTACAGTCGCGGCCAGAGATTACGGGCTGGTCAAGGTGCGGGCGGGCGGCGTCGAGGGGATCGGTTTCTGCTACGCGGGGTCCTCGGGCGGAACGCTGGTTGCGCATGCGATCGAACGCCTGCTCGCGCCTATTCTTCTCGGCCGCGACAGCCTGCTGGTCGAAGGCCTCTGGCAGAGGATGTTCGAGGACGCCGTGCTGCAAGGGCGCGCGGGGAGCGTGATGCGCGCAATCTCGATTCTGGACTGCGCAATTTGGGACGTTAATGCGCGTGCTGCCAGGCTCCCCCTCTACAAGTATCTCGGCGCCGCGGTCGAAGGCGCAGTGCCCGCGTACGCAAGCGGGGGATACTATATCGCTGGCAAGACGCCAAAAAAGCTCGGGCAGGAAATGGCCGGTTACGTGAATGCAGGCTTCAAGGCCGTGAAGATGAAGGTGGGGCGCTTATCCCCGAAAGAAGAGGAGGCGCGCGTGAAAGCTGCGCGCGAGGCCATCGGTCCCGACATCGAGCTGATGCTGGACGCCAACAATGCCTGGCGTGACCTGCCTACCGCAATGCGCTATATGGAGCGCTTCGAGCCCTTCGATCCCTACTGGATCGAGGAGCCGTTTTTTCCCGATGACATCGAGAATCATGCCCGCCTTGCAAAGCTCACGCGCGTGACCGTCGCTACGGGCGAGATCGGCACAGGGCGATGGCATTTCAAAGAGATCCTCGACAAGGGAGCCGCGCAGATCCTGCAGACGGATGCGTTGGTATGCGGCGGCGTCTCCGAATGGAAGCGGATCGCCGCGACCGCGGCAAGCTACGGCGTCACCGTGTGTCCCCACTGGTTTCACGATCTGCACGCACACCTCGTCGCAGCCACGCCGAATGCGCGTTACGTGGAATTCTTCCCCGACGACCAGGTGCTCAATTTCAGGCGTCTTATCGACAGGCAGCTCAAGGCCGCGGATGGCATGCTTATCCTGCCCGCTGCTGCGGGGCTTGGTTTCGGTTTCGACGAACGGGCTATCGCGCGCTATGCGCTCAAGGATGGAAGCGCAGCGTGGAGGGTGCTGAAGTAGTCAAGCCATGCCGACGAGGGCCAGGATAAGTGGGACATGCTCAGCAAAGGTCGCAAACCCGTGGTCTCCTCCACAACGACCTGCTTCGCTCCGAAGTATTTCCTGAGTGCATGACGGTAATCGAGCGCTTCGTCCCCGGTTTCGACCAATAGCAGGTAGTACTCGGGACTTCAGCCGCGACTATTGCGAGCTTCGGCCACTGCGGCAGCCGCAGGCACGCAAACTTCTCGGCGTCGCCTCGCTCTTCGGAGATAGCGCTGCAGGTACTGCGCCTTGGCGGACTGCGGAGAACTGTTGAATCCGTGGAGGTAGACGATCATGCCCGGGCCGAGAGCCCCTTCAGCAGCTGCTCGTGTATGCCTCCGAATCCCCCGTTCGACATCACGAGCACCTGGTCGCCCGCACGCGCTTCCTGGAGAATCGCGCCGACGAGCGTTTGGAAATCACTCTCCACAAGCACGCGCTTGCCGAGGGGAGCAAGGGCAGCAGTGGCGTCCCAGCCCAGGTTGGCGCTGTAGCAGAAAACCCGATCGGCCTGATCGAGGCTGGAAGCGAGGCGGTCTTTCATGACTCCGGCCTTCATCGTATTGGATCGCGGCTCCAGCACGGCGAGGATGCGCGCGCCTCCGACCTCCCGGCGCAGACCCGAGATCGTTGTCGCAATGGCTGTGGGATGGTGCGCGAAGTCGTCCCAGACAGCAACGCCCCCAGAGCTTCCGCGCAGCTCCATTCTGCGACGAACTCCCTTGAAGCGAGCAAGCGCGGCTATTGCGGCGGTCGCGGGCACACCGGATGCCCGCGCCGCCGCAATAGCCGCGAGCGCATTCTGCACGTTGTGCTCGCCCTGCAGGGGCAAATCCAGCACGCCTTCCACCTTGCCGCGAAAACTCACCTCGAATGGCGGCCCGTGTTGAGCGCCATTGACGTTCCACCCATCGTGGGACCCGAACTTCTCTACCGGCGTCCAGCACCCGCGCCCGAGCACCCGCTCGATTGCGGCATCCGCGCCATTGACTATTAGCCTGCCTCCGCTCGGTACCGTTCGCACGAAGTAGTGAAATTGTGTCTCGATCGAAGCAAGATCCGGGAAGATGTCAGCGTGATCGAATTCGATGTTGTTGAGGATCGCTATCACGGGCCGATAGTGCACCATCTTTGAACGTTTATCGAAGAACGCCGTGTCATATTCGTCGGCCTCTATAACGAAGTGGCGTCCGTTTCCGCCTCTCGCCGACATCTCGAAATCCACGGGCACCCCTCCGATCAGGAACCCTGGGGCGAATCCGGCATCGTCAAGGATCCACGCGAGCATCGATGAGGTCGTGGTCTTGCCATGGGTCCCAGCCACGGCAAGCACTTGCTTCCCAGGCAGGACATTTTCGGCGAGCCACTGCGGGCCAGAGACGTATCGGTAACCATGATTCAGGATTGCCTCCATGAGAGGGTTGCCTCGACTCACGACGTTCCCCACCACCCACGTTTCGGGCTGCAGTGCGACCTGCTCCGCTCCGTACCCCTTGATCAGTTCGATACCCTGGGATTCGAGTTGAGTACTCATCGGCGGGTAGACGTTGAGATCGCACCCTGTGACGCGATGGCCGGAAGCCTTTGCGATCGCGGCAATGCCGCCCATGAAGGTGCCGCAGATACCGAGAATGTGGATGTGCACGGGTTGCCGAGGCGCGGTAGGACGGCACGCGCTCTGAAATGTGCTGAATTCTAGCCTACTTCGCCGCCTTTTCCGGCTGGGGTATCATGGACCGCGTTCGGCCCGGTCGATCCATGTCGAAAGACAAGTTCAAGCAGCAGCAGATGCGTACGCGCATCGCGGCAGCCGCCGCCCGCCTGATGGCCGAAGACGGTTTGGAGGACTTCGCGCTGGCGAAACGTAAAGCGGCGCGTCAGCTCGGGGCGGAGGACACGCAATCGCTGCCGAAGAACGAGGAGATCGAAGCCGAGCTGCGCGCGTACCAGTCTCTCTACCAGGGTGAAGAGCAGCGCGAGCGCATCCGCTACCTTCGTCATTGCGCGCTCGAGGCCATGCGCTTGCTAGAGCGCTTCCGGCCCTATCTTGCTGGGCCGGTGTTGAGCGGCACTGCGGGCCGTTACAGTGACATCGACCTGCAGCTGTTTACAGATGACGGCAAAGCCGTCGAGCATTTTCTTCTCGGTCGAAATATCCCCTACGACGTTTCCGATGAACGCCGCTTCGCCGGTGATCAGGCCCGCGCTGTGTCAGTGCTCAAAGTGGACTGGCAGGGCATTCCCCTCAACCTCGCCATCTACACCCTCAAGGAGGAACGGGGGATCCTGAAGGCGACCTCCGCGGGACGCAGGATCGAGCGCGCAGGCATTCAGGCGGTCGCGCAGCTCCTGTCCGGCCCTGCCTCGGGCGCGCAGTCGTAGGTATCCGCAAGTCGCATTTCGAGCCGGACGGCCAGTAACAGGCAACATCGCGCCGCCAAATGTAGGTATTAGGGTCCATCTTGCCGTAAAAACCTCGCATCACCTAGCCCGATGCCGTATCCAACGGGTTGTGGGCGAGAAATGCGAGCAATCCTAGACAAGTTCCGACATCTGCGGCAAACTTCAGCCGTCCACGCCAAAGTGCACATGTGGGCCAGCGGTCGCGGACTCCGGGAAGGAATCCTGGTACTTCATGGCCCAAATCCAAACAAGGGAACCCGAGAGCCCGCGATCCCCGGTCGCAAGGAGTCTCTCCGCTTTGCACGCGAACTGAAGGCACGATTTTCGGTGGCGTGTCTCTCGAGCGCCCGGTACTAGGTACTAAGGAGGCCGGCATGGACCTGCGGAAGCTTAAGAAGCTGATCGATCTCGTCGAGCTTTCCGGCATTGCGGAGCTGGAGGTCACCGAAGGGGAGGAGAAGGTCAAGATCGTCAAGGGCGGCGTCGGCAAAGAGGTGGTCGTGCTCTCTCCGTCCTCGGTGCCGGTAAGCCCTCCTTCCGTTCACGCGGTCCCCGCCACTTCGGCGGCCGTGCCGGCCGTCCCACCGCCCGCAGCAGCACCTGCCCCGGCGCCCACGGCCCTCGAGGGCCATATCGTGAAGTCGCCGATGGTCGGCACCTTCTACCGTGCTGGCGCCCCTGGAGCCAAGCCATTCGTCGAAGTCGGGGACACGGTCAAGGCTGGCCAGACGATCTGTGTCATCGAGGCCATGAAGCTGATGAACGAAATCGAGGCCGACAAGGAGGGTGTCGTCAAGGCGATCATGGTGGAGAACGGACAGCCAGTCGAGTACGGCGAGCCTCTCATGATGATCGCGTAGCGGCCACGAAACGCAACTCATGTTCGAGAAGATTCTGATCGCCAACCGCGGTGAAATTGCGCTCCGCATCCAGCGCGCGTGCCGCGACATGGGCATCAAGACCGTCGTCGTTCACTCCGAGGCCGACGCCGAGGCGAAGTACGTCAAGCTCGCCGACGAGTCGGTGTGCATCGGGCCACCGCCCTCCGCGGCTAGTTACCTGAACATTCCCGCGATCATCAGCGCCGCGGAAGTCACCGACGCCGAGGCGATCCATCCCGGCTACGGATTCCTAGCCGAGAACGCGGACTTCGCAGAGCGCGTCGACAAGAGCGGTTTCGTGTTCATCGGGCCGACCGCGGACACCATTCGCGTAATGGGTGACAAGGTCAACGCCAAGCAGGCCATGGAGAGAGCGGGGGTGCCCTGCGTTCCAGGCTCGGGCGGCGCGCTTCCCGAGGCGCCTGAGGAGGCGCTTAAGATTGCGCGGAAAGTCGGCTATCCGGTGATTGTGAAATCGGCGGGCGGAGGAGGTGGGCGCGGCATGCGCGTCGTGCACACCGAGGCCGCCCTGAAGAGCGCGATCAGCATCACGCGCGCGGAAGCCGCGGCCGCCTTCGGCAACTCGACCGTATATCTGGAGAAGTACCTGGAGAACCCCAGGCACATCGAAGTCCAGGTGCTCGCGGACACTCACCGCAATGTGGTCTATCTGGGAGAGCGCGATTGCTCCATGCAGCGGAGGCACCAGAAAATCATGGAAGAAGCGCCCGCGCCCGAGATAACCGCAAAAATGCGTGTCCGGATTGGCGAGCGCTCCGTGGAGGCGTGCCGCAAGATCGGGTATCGCGGAGCGGGGACTTTCGAGTATCTCTACGAGGACGGCGAGTTCTACTTCATCGAGATGAACACCCGCATCCAGGTGGAGCACCCGGTGACCGAGATGATCACGGGCGTCGACATCGTTCAGGAGCAGATCCGGGTGGCGGCCGGCGAAAAGCTGTCGGTTCGGCAGAAGGACATTGAGCTTCGGGGTCACGCTATCGAATGCCGTATCAACGCCGAGGACCCGTTCCGCTTCACCCCCTCGCCGGGCCGTATCACTTCCTACCACCCCCCAGGCGGACCGGGAATCCGGGTCGACTCGCATATCTACCAGGGGTATTCCGTGCCGCCCAACTACGATTCGCTCATCGGCAAGGTCATCGCCTACGGGGCAAACCGTGATCAGGCGGTCCGGCGAATGCGCATCGCGCTCTCCGAGATGGTGGTGGAGGGCATTCAGACCAACATCCCCTTGCACCAGGAACTGCTGCTCGACACCCGGGTCATTAGGGGAGGAGTCAATATCCACTACCTCGAGCAAAAGCTTGCCCAGCACAAGAAGCGCGAGTCGGGCGGATAGGAGGTTCGGGCGCGTGACCCTCAGAGCGCTCGTAGTCGACCTATCGGGAAGCGAGGCCGAGACCCTGTGCGATGCGTTGCTGGAAGCCGGTGCACTGTCGGTCTCGTGCGAGGATGTGCGCCCGGCCGCCAAGCAGGACCTCGCCGAGCCGGGTGAACCCGGTTCATGGCCTCGCGTGCGCCTCGTCGCTCTTTGCGGGAGCGAGCACGCGCCGGAGCAACTGCTACGCTTGGCCTGCGACGCGTCGGGCGTCGCGATGCGGGAGCATGCCGTGGCCACGGTTCCCGACGAAGACTGGGTTGCAAAGTCGCGGCACGGGTTTGGTCCCATTCGCGTGTCGCGACGCCTGTGGGTCGTGCCGAGCTGGTTCGATCCGCCCGACGCCGAGGCAGTCAACCTGATCCTCGATCCGGGCCTGGCGTTCGGGACCGGAAGCCACCCTACCACGCGCCTGTGCCTGCGCTGGCTCGAGCAACGGGTCGCCGGCGGCGAGACCGTCCTCGACTATGGCTGCGGATCGGGCATATTGGCCATCGCAGCGCTGAAACTGGGCGCCGGGCGCGCGGTCGGCGTCGATATCGACCCTGATGCCGTCGCGATTGCGGCAACGAACGCCAGACGCAACGGCGTCGCCGGCGAATTCTTTGGAGGGGGGGCGATTCCCGGGCTCACGGCTGACCTCGTGGTCGCGAACATTCTCGCGAGTCCGTTGAAGGTGCTGGCCCCCTTGATCTCCGAGCGATGCCGCGAGGGTGGCCATCTCGCGCTTTCAGGGATCCTCCGCGAGCAGGCCGAGGAGGTTGCGGACAGCTATGCCGGTTGGATCGCGTTTACGGCTCCTCAGGAAGAGGAGGGATGGGTATGCCTCTCCGGGACACGGCGATGAGCATGATGACCCGCTGTCCCGTCTGCGGTACCGCCTTTCGCGTGAGCGAGCAGCAGCTCGGGGCGCACGAGGGTCAAGTGCGCTGCGGCCGCTGCGACAATCTGTTCGACGCGATTGCGACGCTCAGCGCGGACCCGGCGACGCGCCCCTCCCGAGACAAACCTTCGCCGCCGCCGACTTCCGGCAGCTTGGCCGTGCTGCTGGGAACGGAAAAGGATTCATCCTTCGAGTTCGGGCCGCGAGCGCCGCGGCCGGCCAGCCGCGTGTGGTGGATAGGGAGTCTGCTCCTGCTGCTCGCTCTGTTGGCTCAAGGGGGCTATCGCTATCGCGGCGAGATCGCTGTGCTCGTGCCGGAGACAAAGCCGCTCCTGGAGCGTATGTGCGCCGAGTTCGACTGCGATGTTCCTCTGCCGCGGCGTGCCGAGCTGCTCAGCATCGAGTCTTCCGACCTGCAGGCAGACGGTAGCCACCCTAACGTAATGGTTCTGACGGCGACGCTCAGGAACCGTGCAGCCTTTGTCCAAGCCTACCCGGCGCTGGAGCTGAGTCTGACGAGCGCCGAGGGGCAGACGGTTGCGAGGCGCGTCCTGCTTCCCAAGGACTACGTCGTCCAGCCAGCGCTGCCGGAAGCGGGCTTCGCCGCGGGCAGCGAGCTTCAAATCAGGGTCTATATCGAGGCGGCCGCGCTCAAGCCCACGGGCTACCGGCTCTATCTCTTCTACGCGTAGCCCCGGCGGGATCACGGCTCTCGCAAATTCCGCTAAGATGCCCGGCCTTCTCCCAACGAATGCCGGACGCATGAGTATCCTCGTTTGCGGGTCGATCGCCTACGACAACATCATGGTGTTTCCGGGCCGCTTCCGGGAGCAGATCCTCCCCGATCAGATCCACATCCTAAATGTGGCGTTCCTCGTTCCCGAGCTGAGGCGCGAGTTCGGAGGCTGCGCAGGCAACATCGCCTACAACCTGAAGCTCATGGGCGCTGACCCGCTCGTCATGGGCACAGTCGGAGACGACTCGCTCCCCTATTTCAACCGGCTCGAGCGACTTGGAGTGAAGCTGGACTGCGTGCGACAGGTCCCCGGAACCCTCACTGCGCAGGCCTTCATCACCACCGACCTCGACGACAACCAGATAACCGCTTTCCATCCCGGCGCCATGACTCATTCCCACGAGAACAGAATCACCACGGATCTCGGTGTAAGCCTGGCGATCGTCGCACCGGATGGGAAGGAGGGCATGCAGCAGCACGCACGTCAGCTCGCCGACCTGGGAATCCCGTTCATGTTCGACCCCGGGCAGGGCCTGCCGATGTTCTCGGGGAACGAGCTGCTTGCTTTCGCCGAGCAGGCTTCGTATGTGGCGGTCAACGACTACGAGGGCAGGATGCTTGAGGAGAGAACGGGGCGCAAGCTCGAAGAGCTCGCGCTCGGGCTCAAAGCTCTCATTCTGACGCGGGGTGCCGAAGGCTCCGTGATCTACGCAGACGGCAAGCGCTTCAACATCCCCTGCGCAAAGGCCCGCGCCGTGGTGGATCCCACCGGCTGCGGGGATGCGTACCGCGCCGGCCTCCTCTACGGCATCGCGTCGGGGTTCGACTGGTCCAAGGCGGGAAGGCTCGCCTCCCTGATGGGTGCCATCAAGGTGGCCTCGCGCGGCGCGCAGAATCACTCGGTAACCCGCGACCAAATCCGCAGCCTGTTTCGCGCCAACTTCGGGTCTGAGCTTTGATGGCAGAGCGGCGCTCCCCCAGATAGAAAAGGCTCCGTGGCCGGCCGCACCCCGATTGCCACGCGCCTGCTTCGCCTGGCGCGGGTGACGCTTCATCTCCTCCGGGGTCTCGCTGTCGCCGCGGCGATCTTTCCTTGGATCTCGGAGACGAAGCGCGACGCGCGGAAACGCCGCTGGTCAAGAACGCTCCTTTCCATCCTCTCGGTATCGGTGCGCGAGCGGAATGCCCCCGCGCATCTGTCCGATCGATGCCTGTTCGTGCTCAACCACATCTCCTGGGTGGACATCTTCGTCATCAACGCGCGGTCGCCCGCAACCTTCATCGCCAAATCCGAGATTCGCGACTGGCCGTTCGTGGGCTGGCTGTGTACCCTGGTCGGAACTCTCTACATCGAGCGCGGCAAGCCCTCCGCTGCCCGCAAAGCGAGCCGGCGGATCACCGCGGCGCTCGAGCGTGGCGTGTTGATCGCGATATTTCCAGAGGGAACGACCACGTTCGGGCGAAGCCTCGAGCCCTTCCACTCCGCCCTGTTCCAGCCGGCCCTGGACGCAGCTGCTGGCGTGCAGCCCATCGCGTTGCGCTATCTCGATCCTGCCGGAAAGCACACGGACGCCGCGGGCTACGTGGGCGAGACCTCGTTCGTGGAATCCGTGTGGACGATCGTTTCGACACCGCACATCGTCGCCGAACTCAACTTCCTCGCGCCGGTCTCGGTACACCACCAGACGCGACGCTCGCTGGCCCGGCGAACCGAAGCGGCTATAGCGGACGCCCTCGGGGTGCCGGCGCCTGAGCGCGCGCATTCGCACCACACGGGACCTGGTAGAGGCGCGCGTCATCCAGCCGAATAGCGCTCAGCTTCCCGCCCCAGACGCAGCCGGAATCGAGGGCGATGAGCCCGGGTGCAAGCCGCAATCCCAGGGCCGACCAGTGCCCGCAGACGATAGTGCTGCCAGCACTCTTCCTCCCAGGAATGTCGAACCACGGCAGATAACCCTCCGGCGCACGCGTGCTCTCGCCTTTCGTGTCGAACTCCATGACACCCTCGCGCGTGCAGAAGCGCAAACGCGTCATCGCGTTCACGATAACCCGCAGCCGGTCGGCTCCCGTCAAATTCTCGCTCCAGCGATCCGGGCGCGAGCCGTACAGCGTCCAAAGGAACTCGGAATGCCTCGGCCCGCGAAGCTCCGCTTCGACCTCGTTCCCGAGAGACTTTGCGGCCGCGATGTCCCACTGGGGGAGGAGGCCGGCGTGCACCAGAACGGTGTCGCCCGAAACGTGGATCATGGACCGCGTCCGCAGCCAATCGAGCAATTCGTCGCGGTCGGGTGCGGCCAGGACTTCTGCGAGCGTGTCATCCGCCCGGCTCCGGACATGGCCTTCGGCCAGCGCAAGCAAATGCAGATCGTGGTTGCCGAGCACCACCTCGGCAAGCTCTCCGAGATCGCGCACGAACCGCAGCGTGGCGAGCGAAGCCGGACCGCGGTTCACCAGATCTCCCACGAACCACAGCCGGTCCCGGCTCTGGTGGAAGCCGCAAAGCTTGAGCAGCGCCCGCAGCTCATCAAAGCAGCCCTGAACGTCGCCGATCGCGTAGGTGGCCAGAGGTTAGCCTCTCGGCGACGCGTTCCGGAGCGTTGTAATAGAATGGCCCGGCCGAATCCTTCCCGAGCCATGGCCGAAAAGCGCTCCAAATCGATACTCAGCGGCTTGAAGAACATGCTGCATCTGGACGCCGAGAAGCCGTCCAAGCCTGCTCCCAAGCAGGCTGGTTCGAGACGCAAGAAACCCGCAGCGGCGGAAAGAAGCGCCCCTCATGACGTGAGCGCCAACACGGGAGCGTCCGCAGAAGCAGCGGCGGCCCCGGCTACCCCTGATCCCGCGGCCGCGGCGAAGCCCGATAAGAAGAAGGTGCAGAATCAGCCTTGGTACCGGCATCGCCAGCGCTGGTAGCCCGCCGGCGCCGTCAGACGGCCTCGAACGCCTTGTCCTTCATCGAAGCGGCGAATCCGTAGAAGACTTCGTGCACCTTGCCCCAGTTCTTGAGCGACTTCATGCGCTCCAGCCAGCGCTGGACGTTCGGATACGCCGAATAGTCCGCTCGCACGATCTCGCCCAGCCCGACGAACGGTCCGCCGAAATAGTCCGCGATTGTGATCTGCTCTCCGCAGAGATATTTCTTCTTCGGGCCGAGCAGGTTTTCGTCGAGCACCTTTAGCCATCCCTGCGCCCTCTCCTTGCCCCAAGCGAGCGTTGCGGCGTGGGCTTCGTCGCTGCGGCGCTTGTGCGTCGGGAAGATCTGTGGATACACGAGACCGTAGGCGAATTCGCGGCAGACCTGAGTGTTGATCCAGTCCATCATCTCGTTGACCCTGGCGCGCGCCTTCAACTCCTTGGGGTACGTCGGGGAGCCGATCTTGTCCGCTAGGTACTTGAGGATTGCAGAGCTCTCGGTCAGCCGAAAGTCGCCGTCTTCGATCATGGGCACGAGGCGGTTGGGGTTCTTCGCGACATAGGGCGGCTGATAGTGTTCGCCCTTCATCAGGTCGACTATTTGCAGCTCGCAGTCGATGCCGTTCTCGGCGATAAAGAGCCAGACAGGGCGGCTCGTCGTCGAGACAGGATGGTAGTAGAGCTTCATGGGTCTCTCCTTGGCGGATACGCAGGAACCAGACTGAACGTGCAATGATACCGAATCTCATTGTGCGGAGAACGACAGGTGCAGCACAAGCTTTCCGAGCTCGACTGGCCCGCGGCCATCCATCGCGCCCTGAGGTCGCACAAGGTCACGCAGGTTTCGTACGTCCCGGACGCCGGCCACAAGCGTCTGATCGAACTCTGTCACGCGGACAAGGGCATGACCGCCGTTCCGCTCACGACCGAGGAGGAGGGGGTAGGCCTGGCAGCGGGCGCCTGGCTTGGGGGAGAGCGCGCCGCGCTCTTCATGCAATCCAGCGGCGTGGGAAACTGCGTCAATGCGCTGACGCTGTCGGCAAACTGCGGCTTTCCGCTGCTCATGATCGTCACCCTGCGCGGCGAATGGGGCGAATTCAACCCCTGGCAGATCCCGATGGGCCAGGCCACGCCCGAGGTCCTGCGCGTCGCAGGAGCGCGAACGCTGCGGCTGGAGCGCGGCGAGGACGCCTTCGACACGGTGACCGCCGCTGCGAAGCTCGCGTTCGAGGGCTACGCTGCGGTCGCCGTGCTCGTCGCGCAGCGCCTGATCGGCTCGAAATCGTTTGCGGAGAAGCCATGAGCGAGGCGAAGCTTGACCGCCGCCAGGTCGTGCGGTCGCTGCTCGAGCGGCGCGCGGAACTGCTCGTCGTCGCCGGGCTCGGTTCGAGCGCCTGGGATTGCACCGCGGCGGGAGACCATCCGCTGACGTTTCCGCTTTGGGGGGCAATGGGCTCGGCGTGCATGATCGGCTTTGGGCTCGCCCTGGCGCAGCCCCGCCGCCGCGTGCTCGTCATTACCGGCGACGGGGAGATGCTCATGGGTCTGGGCAGCCTCGCCACCATCGGGGCACAGGGGCCTCACAATCTGTCGATCGTCGTGCTCGACAACGAGCGCTACGGGGAGACCGGCATGCAGCGGACGCACACGGCGTACGGAGCGGACCTGGCGGCGGTCGCTGCGGCCTGCGGATTTGCAAGAGCGGAAACGGTGCGCAGTGCCGTTCAGATCGCGGGGGTGCGCTCAGGCGTCTATCGCGGCGGAGGCCCGCTCTTCTACCAGGTGAAGGTAAAGGCCGATCCCGCCCCGCTCGTGCTGCCGCCGCGCGACGGCGCCCATCTTAAGCATCGCTTCCGCGAGGCTCTGCTTGGCGCGAAAGCCGCGGCGGAGTGAGCGGCCTACTGTTCCATCGTGCTCGCGGCGAACACTTCCTCAAGGGCGAGCCGGCGCGGAGTCAACCCCTGCTCATGCGAGTAGTGCGCGGCGGTCTCCAGCACCTTCCGGTTCGCGGCTATGCCGTGGCGCACGAGCGGCGTGCGCAGCGCCTCGCTCGCCTCGTACGTCAGCACGCCGGCTGCTCGGTAATACTCCACGTGCAGCATTCGCTCGCTATCAGCGATCTCATTGGCACGCTCGAACGCCTTGTAGAGATTGAGAATGATCCATGGATGCTTCTCGGCGATCTCCCGGCGGATCACCATGCCGTGGTTGATCGGAAAGATGCCCGTCTTGCGGTAGTAACGGACGCCCTCGGCGAGCGGGTCGGGGAAGAGAGACTTGATCGCCGGATGGCTCCACAGATCGGCCGTGCTCCGGTCGACGAGATTGGGGTTCACGATATAGTGGATCACCGCATCAAGCTCGCCAGACAGCATCATGGTTCCGATGCTCTTGTCGGCGGGGATCTGATTGATCGTCACTCCCGGCGGTGGCGCAAAGCCGGTCGCAGCGCGGTGGCTGTGCGACGGCGTGCGCTCCATCCAGAACAGCATGTCTCTGGGCGCGACTCCGAATTCGTGCTCGAGCACGCCGCGCGTCCACAGGGCGGCAGTTTGCTGGTATTCCGGAACTCCGACCCTCTTTCCCTTGAGGTCGCTCGGCTTCTCGATCCCCGAATCCCTGCGTACCAGCATCTCGGCGTGGAAGAACTTTCTGGTCGTGAACACCGGAAGGCCGACCCAACGGTCGTCTCCCCGGGCTCGAGCCATCAGCAGGGAGGAGAAAGACATCTCCGACACGTCGAAGTCGGCGAAGCGAAGCTGCCGCCAGAAGAGCTCCGACGGATGGACCGCGCTGGGTACGAGCGCGACCCCGTCCGGTCCGACTCTTCCGTCGAAAATCGGCCAGGTTCGCGGATTCGACGCCATCGCGATGCTGATTTGCAGGTTCATGGTCCTTCCGATCGCGCAAAGTGTACCGAAAAGACCGCTCAGGCTGACATCGGTCCCGGCGCTGCCATAGAATGAAGCCCCCGAACCGGAATATCGCATGGCGGACCTGAGCAACTGGGCATTTCCGCCCGAAATGCAGCCGAACGACGAGGAATCGCGGTTCGACCTCGAGGCGGCGCTCGACTCCCTGATCCTGCTGCGCGCCGAAGTCCCCGAGGACGCCTTTACCGCCGGCATACTCGGGACCGAGCGCATCGGCAACGGGGTGGTCATTCGCGACGACGGCCTCGTCCTCACGATCGGCTACCTCATCACTGAGGCGAGCTCCATCTGGCTGAATACGAACGGCGGCAAGGTCGTGCCCGCGCACCCGCTCGCCTACGACCAGCCGACGGGCTTCGGACTGGTCCAACCCCTGGGCAAGCTGGAGGCGCGCGCGCTCTCGCGCGGGACCTGCGCATCGTGCCGCGTCGGAGACGACGTGGTCGTCGCCGGCCACGGCGGCCGCAGGCACGCCCTCAGGGCGAAGCTCATCGCCAAGCGGGAGTTCGCCGGCTACTGGGAGTACGTGCTCGACGAGGCGCTGTTCACTGCGCCGGCACACCCGCATTGGAGCGGCGCGGCGCTGATCAGCGGAGAAGGACGCCTGCTCGGAATAGGGTCGCTCATGGTTCAGGAGGAGCTGGGCGGCCGGACCGTGCAGGGCAATATGATGGTGCCGGTCGACTTGCTCGAGCCTATTCTCGAAGACTTGCTGAAGTTCGGGCGCGCGAAGCGCGCCGCGCGCCCCTGGCTCGGGCTCTACGCGACCGAAGTCAAGGGGCACGTCGTCGTCTCCGGTCTCGCGGGCGGGGGGCCGGCCGAGCGGGCCGGCGTGCAGGTCGGCGACATCGTGATCGAAGTCGCGGGCGCCCGCGTCGGCGGACTGGCAGATCTGTTTCGGAAGATCTGGAGCCTGGGATCCGCCGGAGTCGAGGTGCCCGTGACTCTCGTGCGAGAGGGTACGGTCTCCCGCCTCCGGGTGTCCTCGACCGATCGGCAGGATCTCCTCAAGAAACCCTCCCTGCACTGACCGGTCCAACCGAGAGGCCCGCGGCTTTCGCGTGCCCAAAGGAGTGCGTGGATGGAGAACCGGCAGCACGAGCTGATGCGCCGACAGATGATCGCCGAGGTCGTGGCGGATGCGGTGTTTCTCACGCCCCAGCTCGGGAAGGCGGCGCTGGACGCGCGCGTCATCGAAGTGATGAGCAGAATCCCCCGGCACGAATTCGTTCCGGTCGAGCTCCAGGCGTATTCGTACGCCAACGCGCCGCTGCCTGTCGGCTACGGAAAGACGGTGTCGCAGCCGTTCATCATCGCGCTGATGACCGATCTGCTCGAGCCGCGTCCGGCCGACACTGTGCTCGAGGTCGGCGCGGGCGTGGGCTACCAGGCGGCTATTCTCTCGGAGCTTGTAAAGCAGGTCTACAGCATCGATATCATCGAGGAGCTGGCACTAGAGACCCGCAGGCGCCTCGAGCGCCTCGGCTACCGGAACGTCGAGATCGGAGTCGGCAACGGCTACTACGGATGGAGCGAGCACGCTCCTTTCGACAAGATCATCGTCACCGCGGCGCCGGACCTGATACCGCCCCCGCTCATCGCGCAGCTGAAGCCCGGAGGAAGGATAGTGATTCCGACGGGCATTCCCGACAAGCAGCAGCTGGTCGTGCTGGAGAAGTCCTCCGACGGCCGGCTGACGACGCGCGAGGTGCTCCCCGTGCGCTTCTCGGAGCTCGAGGAAGGCGGCAACGCTGCCGGCGCCGGCTGAGAGGCTACTTCTTCTTCGGCGAAAGCATGTTGCGGCCCGCGAGCGGCCGCGAGCGCTTGGAGAATTCTCTTTATGCCGCCTCTTTTTCGTCGTCCCAGGCCTTGTCCGGAAGCGGCAGACCGGCGAGGTCCGTCGCCGTCAATCGGCGGTCAGGTTCAATGTCCAGCGATTCCAGGATGAGCATGAGCTGCCGCGTGTGTTGCGTCGGGTGCCACACAGACCTCTCGAGCACGACGTGCAGGGGCTGTTTGCCGAAGTACGTGTCGATGCTCCGCGTGCAGCTGCGGTCGGGGAAGACTGCCCACCATTTCCGGAAGCGCGCGAGGACTCCTTCTCCGAAGACTGCGATCGCTTCTCCGGTCCGCAGGTGCGGTGCTTCCCTCATGATGCGCTCGTAGGTCAGCTCCTTCCCGTCTTCCATCGACTCCAGAAATCCCTCGACGATGCGGAACACGTGGTGGCACAGCACGCGGATCGGACGGTTGCGGTTGCGAAACGGCTTGTCGAACTGGTCCGCGGGGATCTGCCGGATATAACGGCAGGCCGCGGGCAGCACGATCTCGAGCTTCCTGACCAGCTCCTCGGGGCTCAGCCGCTCCTGCAGCTGGACCTTAAGGCCGAGAAACTTGATGACGTCTCCCAGGCTCTGGGCGAACACGAACTTGCCTCCGCGCGCGACGACCGGGACGCTGCGCGCCCCGAGCTTTCGGAGCTCCTCCATGCCGGCGGCGTTGCCGTGCACGTTGATCGATTCGTAGTCCACCCCGCTCTTGGTGAGGAACTCCTTGGTCCTGAGGCAGCTCGTGCACCCGGGCTGCCAGAACACCTTCACTCTGTCGGCTGCGAGCATGTGGCACTCCACGTCGGATACGCGCAAGGGGCCGAGGATAGCGCGCATGTTCCGGCAAATCTACCGCGCGCCGAGCGACCGCCGCCGCGTTCCGGATAGCGGACCGGCCGTGCTACGATTTCCGCCTATGGAGGAGACAATGCCCAAGCGATGGCTTTTCGCGCTCGCGCTCGCCGCTTCGCCCGCGTGCGCGCAGGATTTTCCGGTGCATCCGGTGAAGATCGTCGTGCCCTGGCCAGCGAGCGGCAACGTCGACATCACGGCGCGCACCGTCGCGCCGGCGCTTTCGGAAGCGCTCGGCCAGCAAGTAATCGTCGAGAACCGGGCCGGCGCGGCAGGCAGGATCGGGACGACCACCGTGGCGAAATCGCCCGCCGACGGGTACGCGCTGCTCCTCGGATCGAGCGGCACGATTACCGCGGGCCCAGCCGTGTTCAAGAACATCTCCTACGATCCGGTCAAGGATTTCGTCGCGATCGGGCCGATCCAGTCGGTACCTATCGTCCTCACGGCCGCGCCCAAGACTCCAGTGTCGACCTACAAGGAGTTCGTCGCGCTCGCCAATTCGAAACCGGGCGCGTTGACCATCGCCTCCGCCGGGAGCGGCTCCTCGAACCACCTCGCCATCGAGCTCTTGATGCGTCAGGCGCACCTGAGGCTCGTGCACGTCCCTTACAAGGGCAGCGGGCCTGCGATTACGGACCTCCTCGGCAGCCAAGTCGAGACTATGATGGACCAGCTGACCGCTTCGATCGGGCACATCCGCGCCGGGCGCCTCAAGGCGCTCGCCGTCACGTCCAAGACGCGCTCCCCGCTCCTGCCCGCCGTGCCGACGCTAGATGAATCGGGCGTTCCGGGATACGAAGCGAGCACGTTCACGGGGATATTCGCGCCCGCGGGCGTCCCCGCACCCGTCGCCGACAGGCTCACCCGCGCGCTCCGCCAGGCCTTGTCCAACGAGAGTGTGCGCGAGCGCTACCGTTCGATGGGGGTCGAGGTCATGGACATGAGCCGCGAGGAGTTCACGGAGTACGTCCGCGCCGATTACGAGAAATGGCGGACCATCGCGCGCGAAGGCAACATCGTCGTCGAGTGATCCTCGCTCGTTGCCGCTCGGCTACTACGCGCGCGCGCTGGCATCCCTGGAAAAGTAGCGGCGAACAAGACGCGCGGGCAGCGCGAAGAGCGCGTACAGGACCACGAGCGGATCAATGAGGTAGTCCCAGAGGTTGCGCGACTCGTACACCCCGCCGAGAAAGGCGAGCGCCCCGAGCAGAACGACCAGCACGACCAGCGTCCATCTTGCACGCCAGGCCGTGACGGACAGCAGGAGCAGCACGGTGATGAAGACGATCGAGTTGTAGCCGAGCGCGTAGGGATCGAAGGGCGTCCAGCCCAGGGCGAACGGGTACAGGAACAGGCCCGCGGCCGCCGCCGCTCCAAGAAGCGCGTCCACATCGCGGCGCTCGAACAAGGGCTTTCCCAGGAAAGCGCCGAAGCATGCGTCGGCGGCGAGCGCGAGCGTGGCGACGCTCAAATCGCCAGTCAGCCCGCGCACATAGCCTGCCGTCGAAAGATCGCCGAGCGGGGCGAAGACCAGGACAGCCGCCGACAGCGTCACTGCGTAGCGGACTCGGACCGGCCGGCGCCGCAGCCGCAGAACCGCCACCGCAAGAGCCAGGCAAAGCAGGCCGCAGCCCAGCAATCCGAGGATCGTGGTCAGCGGCATCAGCCCCCGCCCTCGAGCCAGGCTTGATCGAATACCGCGTGCTTGATGCGGGAGCGGCCCCAGGTGTAGAGAACATGAACGTTACCGGCCCTGTCCTGCATGATCCAGGGGTAGGAATACTCTGGAACCGGCGCGCGGGGCAGCTGGGTTTCGCTCTCGAGGACACGCGCGACGCGCCAGCTTTTGCCGAAGTCCTTCGAGAGCGCGAGAGAAAGAGTCTCGCGATTCTCCTCGGCGTTGTTGAAGACGAGGACGAGCGGGCCTCCTGCGAGCAGGACGCTCCCCACGGCGGCGTTCGGGTTGGGAAGCGTCGTTTTCACCGGCTCGCTCCAGTGCGCGCCCGCGTCGTCCGTGCGGGTCATGAGGATCCGCGCGGGCGGCTCGCCCGCGTAGCGCATGAAGGCGACCGCCTCGGTCTCGGAGCGCGGAACGATCACCGGTTGCAGGGACGATCTGCCCCACGAGAGCCGGACCTTGCCGATGACGCGGCCTTCGGCGTCGAGGCGCAGCAGCTCGCCGAACTTCCCCAGCATCTCGTGGTACACGGGCAGGGCGAGCGTTCCGTCGGCGAGCTGCACCGGCGGCCCTTTGACGAGGGTGCTGATGTTGAGGAACGGCGAGGCGATCAGCCGTCGCGGAGGACTCCAGGTCGCGCCTTCGTCCGACGAGACCATCGCGTTGATGGCGCTACCCGCCCATCCTCCCACCGAGACGCTGACAAAGAAGAGCCACACGCGTCCCGCGGCATCGCGTCCCGCCACCGGGTTGCCGAGCTTGCGCACGTGGCGTTGCAGAGCCCTCTGCACGGACTCGCGGCGGACCAGCGCGCGCTCGGGCTCCCACGTCCTTTCGCGGTGAGAATAGACCGACGTGTAGACGGCGACATCGGCGGCGCCTTCGCGCGAGCCTCCGTACCAGAATGCGCGCAGCCCGCCCGCAGCCTCGACGGCGGTGGCGCTGTGGACGCTCGGAGCGCTGCTGTTCGGGAGAAGCTGCGATTCGAAGCGCGGCGGCGCCGCGGCATGCAGCGGGCCTCGGGGCGGAGCAAAGCGCGCGGGCTGCGGCCCTTCCAGCGCACGAGCGTAGAGCGCGGCGAACACGAGCGCGATCGCGATCAGGCTCGCCGGCGCCTTCACCGCCGCTTGTCTTTCTCGCCCCGGGCGGCGCTCGGCGCATGAGGCCGGGGCGGATTGTGGTAGAGCAGGTATTTCGCGGTCTCGTAGAGCGCTTCCTGCAGCCGCTGCAGCTCCGCAACCTTTTCCGGATAGCGCTGGTGCACGTCCTCGGCGCCGGACTCCGAGCGGTAGCGGAACAGGTACGGCCTCTCCGGACCGGCCCGCAAATAGAATTCGTCGTCGAGCACCCCGTCCAGCCCGATCAGTGAAAAATGCCGGCCGGCGGGACCGAGATCGAGCAGGTCGCGCCCGAGCCCGGTGTTGAGATAGGGAACCCCGAGCAGTCCCAGGGACGTCGGCAGGGCGTCGGGCAGGCTGGCGGTGAAATCGATGCGGCTGCCCGCCTTGACGAGGCCGGGCGCGAAGATGACGCAAGGCACGTGGTAGCCCGTGAGCAGCAATTGCTGCCACGGCGTCTGCTGGGTCGAGGGATTGCCGTGGTCGCCGTACATGACGAACACCGTGCTCCTGAAGTACGGCGACTGCCTCGCCTTGGCGAAGAAGCTGCCGAGCGCGAAGTCGAGGTAGCGCAGGCCGTTGAAGGCGGGGAGGCCGTCGAAGCCGTTCTCCGCCAGCACCTTCTCGTCGACCTGTGCCAGCTCGAAGCCGGGATGGTCGCTCGGAATGCCGTAAGGCCGGTGGTTGCCCGCGGTCTGGATGAACGCGAAGAAGGGCTTCTTCTGCTCGCGCAGCACCTTGTCCGCCTTGTCGAACAGCACCACGTCCGAGACGCCCCAGCCGTCCACCTGGGGCGCGTCGTAGTCGCCTTCCTCGAAGACGTGCAGGCCGGGGATGTTGTGCGTGAACAGGCCGCGGATGTTGCCCCAGGTCGCGCTGCCTCCGAGGAAATAGTATTTTTCGTATCCTTCGAGCGCGTTCACCAGCGTGTGCTGGTTCACCACCAGCGGGTTGCGCGAAGCGGTGGTGGCGCCGTTCACGTCCGGAATGCCGGTGAGCATCTCGAACACCGAGCGCGGCGTCGGCACCTCGGGTACGAAGAAGTTCGTGAACAACAGGCCTTCCTTCGCGATCGCGTCGAGTTGCGGCGTGGCGTTCATGCGGTTGCCGAAGATTCCCGTCTTGAATGCGGCGAGCGACTCGAGGTGGATCACCACCAGGTTGTAGCGGATCGCGGGCTTCTTCGGTGGCACGACCCAGCGCGCGAAGTCGAGGTTCTTCGGATCCGGCGACTTGACCCCGAGCAGCGCCGCCGTGTACGCGTAGTGCTCGCGCACCTTGTCCGCGTCGTAGGGCAGGTTGCGGTTCTCCGCAGTGTCCGTCAGGAACAGGACCGGGTTGAGCGCGAGCGCGGCCACCGCCTCGCTCGAGGAGAAGTACGCCTCGCTCCAGCGCAAGGGGTAGCGCGACCACTTGCCCCAGATTCCCCCGATGTAGAGCGCCGTGAGCACGGCTATCACTGCCCGCCTCGGCCACTTCGCGAAGGGATCGGATGCCGGCGCCAGAGTGCGGCGCGCGGCGCGCTCCGCCAGCCAGGCGTACGCGCCCGTGAGGAGCGCCAGCCCGAGCAGTCCCGGCACGATCGGATACGTGTCCCAGGCCACGCGTGCGGCGACGCCGATCGGGGTCAGGTGATCGATGAGGCTCGCGTTCAAGCGCACCCGCAGCCAGGCGTAGTGCCCGAAGTCGACGAAGTAGAGGAGCAGGAGCACGCACTGCGCCAGAGCGAGGTACAGCAGCCAGGCGATGCGCGCGGCGCGCCGCCGGGCCGGATCGAAGAGGGGGAACCACCCGAGGATGGCGAGCGGCAGGAGGAGCAGCAGCGCGAGCCGCAGGTCGAACTTGGTTCCGAGGTAGAAGGCCTTGGCGAGGTCCGCCGCCGACGCCCCCGCGAGCGTCCCGCGGAAGGCGATGAAGAACGCCACGCGGAACCCCCCGAACACCAGGAGCTCGATCGCGACGAGCGCGAAGAGGAACCGCGCGAGCGCCGGCAGGCGGTTGAACATCTCTATGCGACCTGCGCGGCCGCCTCGAGTTGCAGTTTGAACTTCAGAATCCGCTCCAGCGTGTTCTGCCCGTTCTGCCGGGGAGGGAATACATCCCACAGCTCGGCCTGTGGCATCAGCTCCGCGAGCGCCCAGGCGGCCGACCGCGTGTGCCGGCTGTCGGCGCCCGACATGATCAGCGCGGGCATCTTTATCCGCATGAGCTCGTCTCCGCTGGCGCCCGAGGGCATGGTGTCGTTGAAGATGGCGCTGCGGCTGCGCGCGCAAATCTTCAGATAGTCCGCGCGGTCGCGCTTCACCAGCTCGGCGGCGAACTCGGGATAGACGGCCGCAGGCGAGCCCCACGGGCCGATTTCGGGATCCAACCAGAAGTTTTCCCCGCGCGGCGCGCGCTCGACCACCGCGTCGAGGCCGTTCGCGCGCACGAAATCCATGTGCCTGCGGAAGAACTCGTGGCCCTTCTTCATCCATAGATGGCCGCCGACCGGCCAGTGCAGGACGAGGCCCTTGCACGCGGAGGGATGACGCACCGCGAAGGCGAGCGCGAGCGACGCGCCCATGCAGCTGCCGAGAACATAGGCGTCGGTCGCGCCGACCAGGTCGAGGAGCGACTTCGCCTCCTGCACGTACAAGTCCCAGCCGAGCGGCTCGACGCGCCCGCCGGAGAGGCCGCACTCGCGCCGGTCGTAGGCGATGCAGGTGAAATGCCTGGAGAGCGCCGCGATCCCGTCCATCTGGCCGAAAGCTTCCTTGCCGCCCGCCGCGGTCCAGCGCGAGATCACCGAGCGCCATCCGCCCGGCGCGAACATAAGGAGGTGCGGCCCCGCACCTTGGACGAGGTAGTTGATCCTGATGCCGTTGATCGTTGCGAAGGGCATGGCGTATGCTGTCCGCTGTCGCGCAACCGCCTGCGGACGGCGGAAAAATTATAGCGAGAACCTGCTGACCGATGTACGGAGATGCAATGAGCGAATCGGCGGCCGGGATGACGCCGGGAACGGAGCTCGCTGGCAAGGTGGCGCTCGTGACGGGCGGCGCGCGGAACATCGGTCGCGCAATCTGCCGCGCGCTCGCCGCGGGCGGTGCCGCCGTCATGGTCAACGCCAACACCTCCCAGAACGACGCGAAGAATACGGTCTCGATGATCGAGTCGCGGGGGGGCAAGGCGGCGTTTCAGCTCGCCGACGTGACCGACCCGTCCGCGGTCGCTGCGATGGTGGACGCCACGGTGAGGGAATTCGGGCGGCTGGACATCCTGGTCAACAATGCCGCCGTCAGGAACGAAACGCCCTTCGAGGACATCAAGCTCGATGAATGGAGGCGCGTGCTCTCGATCGTGCTCGACGGCGCCTTCCTGTGCACGCAATCCTGCCTGCCTCACCTCGCGCGGGCGCGTAGCGGCTCGATCGTCAATCTAGGCGGCTTGACCGCGCACAAGGGCGCGACCGGGCGGGCACACGTCATCACCGCCAAGGCGGGGATCGCAGGAATGACTCGCGCGCTCGCCCTCGATCTCGCGCCGCACCGCATAACGGTCAACTGCGTGGTCCCCGGAACCATAGAGACTGTGCGCGGCCTGCCCGGCGCGCCGGCCCGCCCGAAGGACCGGCGCGGGCTGCCTCCCATCGGGCGGCGCGGCGAGCCCGGGGAAGTGGCCGCGGTGGTGCGCATGCTGTGCGGCCCGGACGCCCGCTACATCACCGGCCAGACCCTCCACGTGAACGGCGGCGGCTTCATGCCGTAGGCTCAGATCAGCTTGTCGCGGATCATGGCGCCCGAGATCACCTCGATGAACTCTTCGATCTGCTCCTGCACCCGGCTGCCGAGCGCCGTCTGGGTCAGGCCCGACCAGACGAGCTTGCCCGTCGCGACGTCGTAGACGTTGGTCTCGAGGTTGACGTACACCGTGTCGTAGCTGTAGCCGGGACTGGTCGCGGCGGCATAACCCATGCTGTAGTAGCCGGGCCAGGTGCGGTAGTAGCCGGGGTAGTACGCGGGGCCGTAGTAGGTCACCGAGGGCGGGACGTAGCTGGTGATGGTCTGGCGATCCACGAGCCGGACGATGAGAACGTGCGTGACCTTCTCCTTCAGCGCGACGGGCTTTACCGTCGCCTCGTTGATCGCCGCCGGATCGGGCAGCTGCACGTAGCTCGTCACTGCGCCGATCTGCCGGCTCCTCAGCACCCTGGTGAAGCCGTCTTCGAACTGCCGGCGCGCCGAGACGCTCGGTGCGACTCCGACGACGAGCACGTTGCCGAGCTTCTTGCCGCTCGCTTCGGGATCGACCCAGCTGGTCAGGAGGCTGGTCGTCGCGCAGGACGAGAGCACGGCGCACAGCAGGGCGATCCCGGGCTTTCTCATGCGTGGAGTATACAGAACGCTACGCGGCAGCCATCTCCGCGCCGGCGCCCGCGAGGTAGTCGTCGTAGCCACCGCGATAGTCGATCAGCTCGGCCGGCCCGCCGGCCGAAGGCCGCAGCTCGATGATGCGCGTGGCGAGCGACGACACGAACTCGCGATCGTGCGAGACGAAGATCAAGGTCCCGGAGTACTTGTCGAGCGCGGTGTTGAGCGACTCGATCGACTCCATGTCGAGGTGGTTGGTCGGCTCATCGAGCAGCATCACGTTGGGCATCTGCAGCACCAGCCTGCCGATCAGCATGCGCTGGCCCTCGCCGCCGGAGATCACGCGCAGCGCCTTCTTCTGGTCGTCGCCCGAGAACAGGAGCTGCCCCAGCGTCGCGCGCACGATCTGGTCGTCCTGCTCCTTGTCCTTGCGGCGCCAGCGGCCCATCCATTCCGATAGCGTGTCGTCGCTCTTGAACTCGTCCGCGGGGTCCTGCGGCCAGTAGCCGACATTCGCCTTCTCGGCCCACTTGACCGTGCCGGCGCCCGCTTCGAGGTTCCCGGCGATGCAGCGCAGCAGCGTCGTCTTTCCGATGCCGTTCGGCCCGATGATCGCCACCTTCTCGCCCGCCTCGATCGACAGGTCCACGCCCTCGAACAGATTCCGGCCCTTTCCGTAGCCTTTCGCCAAGCCCTGCACCTCGACCGCGAGCCGGTGCAGCTTCTCTTTCGGGTCGACGGTGAAACGGATGTACGGGTACTGCCGGCTGGAGGGCTTCACGTCCTCGACTTTCAATTTTTCTATCTGCTTCATGCGCGAGGTCGCCTGGCGCGCCTTGGCCTTGTGGGCGCGGAAGCGCCGCACGAACTCCTCGAGGTCCGAGATGCGGTCCTTGGCCTTGGCGTTGTCTCTTTGCTGCTGCTGCTTCGCCAAGGTCGAGGCTTCCATGTAGTCGTCGTAGTTGCCTGGGTAGACCTTGATGCCGCCGTAATCCACGTCGGCCATGTGGGTGCACACGGCGGAGAGGAAATGCCGGTCGTGCGAGATGATCACCATCGTGCTCGAGCGCTGGTTCAGCACGTCCTCCAGCCAGCGGATGCTGTTGATGTCTAGGTTGTTCGTCGGCTCGTCGAGCAGCAGGATGTCCGGATCCCCGAACAGCGCCTGCGCAAGCAGCACCCGCAGCTTCCACCCCGGCGCCACCGCGCTCATCGGCCCGGCGTGCTGCGAAATCGGAACCCCCAGACCCAGCAGCAGCTCGCCCGCGCGCGACTCCGAGGTATAGCCTCCGTACTCCGCGTACCTCGCCTCGAGCTCCGCCGCGCGCAGGAAATCGTCCTCGTCGGCCTGCGGATCCGCGTAAATCGCGTCGCGGTCGCGCATCGCCTGCCACATCTCCGCGTGCCCCATCAGCACCACGTCCAGCACCCGCTCGTCCTCGAACGCGAATTGATCCTGCCGCAGCCTGCCCAC
>DATJYC010000038.1:0-24282 GCA_035499735.1 Burkholderiales bacterium | reverse complement strand
GTGGGAATGGACTCTGCCCTCGGGGGTGATGACGAAGGAGACGCTGCGGCGCGCGCACACCGTCGCGCACAGCGATCCCATGGGTCCGGTGTACCTGATGCTGCCGCGCGAGACGCTTACCCAGACCTGGGAGGAGGCGGCAATGCGTCCCTTTCCGGCGGAGCGCTACGGCGCGGTGCGCTCGGGCGCTGCCGACGCCGCGGCGATCGCGGCGCTCGCCGACAAGCTCCTCTCGGCGAAGCACCCGGTGATGGTGACCTCCTACGCCGGGCGCAACCCCGAGGCGCCGGCGCTCATCGAGGAGCTGGCGCGCATCGCGGGCATCCGCGTGTTCGAGGCGAGCCCGCTGTACCTCAACATCTCGCGTGCGTCGCCCTGCTTCGGCGGCATGATGCCGGCGATCGCCGAGGCCGACGTCGGGCTGCTCGTCGACGTCGACGTGCCTTGGATCCCGAAGCACACCAAGGAAAATCCGAACACCTGGTGGGCGCACATCGACGTCGACGTGGTGAAGGAATGCTTCCCCATCTGGGGATTCGCTTCGAATGCGAGGCTGCAGGGCGACAGCGTTCTGATCCTGAAGCAGCTGCTCGAGGTCCTCAAGGCGAAGGCGACGCCGGAGTTCCGCGAAGCGGCGGCGAAGCGCGTCGACGCGATGAAGAAGGACAGCGCCGAGCGGCTCGCCAATCTCGCGAAGCAGGCCGCGGACCGCGGCAAGCCCGGCGCGGTCAACCCGCACTACCTCTGCGCCGAGGTCTCGAAGGCGCTCGGGGACGACGGCATCGTCGTCAACGAAGGCATACGCAACGGCCCGGTGGTGAACGCGCAGGTGATGCGCACGAAGCCGGGCTCTTCGATCGGCTTCGCCGGCGGGGGGTTGGGAAGCTCGTCGGGAACCGCACTAGGAATCAAGCTTGCGAAGCCCGACGCCGTCGTGGTGCAGATGGTCGGCGACGGCGGCTTCTACTTCGGCAACCCGTCTTCGGTGTACGCGGTGTCGAAGCAATACAAGCTGCCGATCTTCACCGTGCTCTTCGACAACTCCGGCTGGTCGGCGGTGAAGGAAGCGACCCTGCGCGTCTATCCCGAGGGCGAAGCGAAGGCGACCAACGAGTTCAACGCGCTGCTCGCTCCCGAGGTCGAGTTCACCAAGATCTGCGAGGCCGCCGGCGGCTACGGCGAGAAGGTGACCGAGCCTGACGCCGTGCCCGCGGCGATCCAGCGGTGCCTGAAGGAAGTCCGGAGCGGCCGCTCGGCGCTCATGCACGTGCGCATACCGGTTCTGTAGCGTTATCTATCGACCAGGGATTGAATATGAAACCATGCAGAAAGCTCTCTGCCGTGGCGGCAGCCGCCGCCTTCCTTGCGCTGCTCGCCTCGTGCGGCAAGGAGGAAGCGAAGGTCGAGAAGGCCGCCGCCGATGTGAAGGCGGACGCGAAGGCGGTGGAGGCGCTGGCGCTCGCGACCGAAGCCTACGTCTACGCCTACCCGCTCATCACCATGGAGATCACGCGGCGGATCATGACCAATGTCGCCGGGCCGGAAGGCAATCGCGGGCCGATGGGCCAGTTCGTCAGGGCGCGGACGTACCCCAACGCGTCGTTCAGGGACGTCACCGCGCCGAACGCGGATACGCTCTACACGACCGTGTGGCTGGACGTGTCCAGGGAGCCCTGGATTCTCAGCATCCCGGACATGAAGGGACGCTTCTTCCTGTTTCCCATGCTCGAGGGCTGGACCAACGTGTTCCAGGACCCGGGCACGCGCACGACCGGAACCCAGGCGCAGAAGTACGCGATCACCGGCCCCGGCTGGTCCGGCACGCTGCCGCCCGGCGTCACCGAGTACAAGTCGCCGACCGCAATGGTCTGGATCCTCGGACGGATCTACTGCACCGGCACGCCCGAAGACTACAAAGCGGTACACGCCCTGCAGGATCGGGTATCGGTGGTGCCGCTGTCCTCCTACGGCAAGCCGTACAAGCCCGAGCCCGGCAAGGTCGACCCGGCGATCGACATGAAGACGGCCGTCCGGGAGCAGGTCAACGCGATGGATGGCGCGGCCTACTTTAAGCTCTTTGCCGAGCTCCTCAAGACCAATCCGCCGGCGGCCGACGACGCGCCGATGCTCCCGAAGCTCGCCAAGATCGGCATCGTCCCTGGACAGGATTTCGACGCCGCCAGGCTCGAGCCCGGGGTCGCCAAGGGAATTGCCGGCGCGCCCAAGCCGGCGCAGGAACTCATCATGGGATGGCTCAAGGCGGGTATCGCCGCGGGCGACTTCAAGCTCGAGAACGGCTGGGCGTTCACCACCAAGGCGGGCGTCTACGGCACGAGCTATCTGCAGCGCGCGCTCATCACCGCGATCGGGCTCGGCGCCAACCGCCCGCAAGATGCGCTATACCCGACTTCGACGGGGCCGGACCTCCTCAAGAAGTACAGCGGCGCGAAGCGGTACGTCATGCGCTTCGAAAAGGGCCAAATGCCTCCCGTCAACGGGTTCTGGTCGCTGACGATGTACGACGCCGGGTATTTCTTCGTGGACAACCCGCTCAACCGCTACACGCTGAGCCAGCGCAACAAGCTCACGGCCAACGCCGATGGATCGATCGACCTGTACATCCAGAACGAGTCCCCTGGCAAAAGCAAGGAGTCGAACTGGCTGCCGGCGCCGAAGGGCGAGTTCATCCTGATGTTGCGCATGTACTGGCCGAAAGACACTGCACCCTCGATCCTTGACGGCAGCTGGAAGATCCCGGAAGTGAAAGAGGTTTCGTAGCAGGCCGCTTGGTACTCGAATTCTTCCGCGATCCACTCCCCGCGGGCGGGCTGATCACCCTTTCGGAGGCATGTCCGCGCGTCCTGTACGTACGCTCCGGTTCATTGACTGCGAGATCGGCGGCGGTCGTCGCGACGCTGGCGCCGAACAGCGCATGGCACGGCGGGCATTCGTGCGAGGTCGTCGCAGGAAAGGAGGGCGCGGAAATCTATCGATGGGAGCTTCGGGACAGGAAGGCGGGCGCAGGGAGCGCGCTGCGCGCCGAGCTGGCGCTGGATCCGAGTGGCGCCTACCTCATGCGCTGCGACCGCGTCGACTTCCCGCCCGGCGGCATCGCCTACACCCACACGCACCGGGGACCGGGCATCCGCTGCCTGCTTGCCGGAGAGATCCGCATCAGGGTGAAAGGCGGCGAGCAGCTCGTGCGGCCCGGAGAGGCGTGGTTCGAAGCGGGCCCGGATCCCGTCCTCGCGCTTGCGTCGGAGCGCGAGCCAACCGCCTTTGCCCGCGTGATGATCCTGCCGGCCGAGCTGCGCGGGAAATCCTCGATCAAGTACGTGCTGCCCGAGGACGCCGACAAGCCCAAGCGGCAGACCTATCAGATGTTCGTCGACGATCCGCTCGACTGAGGGCGTCAACGCCGCCGCGCGCCGCGGCGTTGAGCGAGGATGGCGCGCCTTGCCTGTCCCGAGGAAGCCCACGGCACGCTGCACTTGGTGCAGCGAGGTCGGGAGCGCTGCGCCTGCTTCTCGTGCGCTCGCGACCGCGTCGCGTATCTCGAGGCGCTGCGCGAAGGCTCGGCGGAGCACGGTTGCGCGGTCCATGCCTACGCGCTGATGGGGAATCACGTCCACCTGCTGCTCACGTCGGCGCGCGCGGCCGGCCCGTCCTGTCTTATGCCCGGAGTCGCGCGGATCTACGCGCGCTACCTGCTCGACGAGTACGGCAACGAACGTCCGGTCTGGGAGGAGCGCTACGACGCCTCGCCCGTTCACGTGCGCCGCTACCTGCTCGCGTGCATGCGCTACATCGAAGAGAACCCGGTGCGCGCCGGGCTCGCGCGCTCGCCGGGCGACTGGCCGTGGTCGAGCTACCGCTGCAACGCGCTCGGCGCGGACGACGCTCTGGTCACGCCCCATCCCTATTACTATGGGCTCGGGCGCTCGGCCGAGGAGCGGCGGGCCGCCTACGCCGCGCTGGCCGCGGGAGCGTGCCAATAGCGGCTATCATCCGCGCATGGCCGCGGACCGCACGCTCGAGCGCTACGCCTGGCTTTCGCTCGCCGCGGCGGTCCTCACCATCGCGCTGAAGACCCTCGCCTGGTACGTCACCGACTCGGTCGGGCTGCTGTCTGACGCGCTCGAGGCGCTCATCAACCTCGCGGCGGCGCTGCTCGCGCTGTCGATGCTGCGCCTCGCGGCGAGGCCGCCGGACGCGCTCCACCCCTACGGGCGCTTCAAGGCGGAGTACTTCGCGAGCGGCGCCGAGGGCGCGCTCATCGTGCTCGCGGCGGCGAGCATCGCGTACGCCGCGGCCCCGCGCCTCTTCAAACCGCACCCGATCGACGCCCCGGCGCTCGGCATCGCGCTCTCGCTCGTGGCCACCGCGATCAACCTCGCGGTGGCGCTGGTTCTCGTCTCCGCCGGCAGGCGCCTGCACAGCATCGCAATCGAGGCCGATGGCCACCACCTCATCACCGACGTGTGGACCTCGGCGGGCGTCGTCGCGGGCGTGGTGCTGGTCGCGGCGACGGGCTGGCTGGCGCTCGACCCGCTGGTCGCGATCGCGGTCGCCGTGCACATCGTGTGGACCGGCTTCATGCTCATGCGCCGCTCGTTCGCCGGGCTGCTCGACGCCGCGATTCCCGCGGCCGAGGTCGCCGAGATCGAGAAGATCTTCGCCGAGTACCGGCGCCGCTACCACGTCGAGTTCCACGCCCTGCGCACGCGGCAGGCGGGCGCGCGGCGCTTCGTCTCCTTCCACCTGCTCGTCCCCGACGCCTGGCCCGTAGAGCGCGCGCACGGGCTGTCGGAGGAGATCGAGGAACGCATCCGGTCGCTCGTTCCGCAGGCGATCACGCTCACCCATATCGAGCCGATCTCCCAGCCCGCGTCCTACGACGACATCAAGCTCGAGCGGTGGTGATCGTGAAGCGGATCCTGGTGGTCGGAGCAGGAGCGATCGGAGGGCTGTACGCGGCCTGCCTCGCGAGGGTCGCCGACGTCGTGGCGCTCGACACCAACCGCGCTCACGTCGACGCGATGACGCGGAACGGCCTGCGGCTCACCGGCCTCTCCGACTCGGTGGCGAGGGTCGCCGCCTTCGCGCACCCCGCCGAGATGGGCGCGCACTGGTTCGACGCGGTGATCTTCCTCGTGAAATCGCAGGCCACCGAGGCCGCGTTCCGCTCGCTGCACCCGGTGCTCGAGCGCCGGCCGCTGCTCGTGACCTTCCAGAACGGCATGGGGAACGAGGAGCTGCTCATGCGCCTGAGCGATCTCGACGTCGCGCACGGCGTCTCGTTCGAGGCGGCGCGCTACGACGGGCCCGGGCACATCCACCACCTGGTGCACGGCGAGGAATCCTGGCTCGGGCCCGCGCGCGGCGACGTCGCGGGCGTCGCCTGGCTCGGTGAGCTGATGACAAAAGCCGGGCTGCCGACGCGCGTTGTCGCCGATCCGCGCGGCGCGATCTGGGGCAAGTTCATCTTCAACAGCGTCATGAACCCGATCGGCGCGATCGTGCAGGGCGTGAACGCGGCGCGCTACGAGGTTCCGGAGATGCGCGAGCTGATCGACGACATGGCGGCCGAGTGCGTGCGGGTGGCCGAAGCGCTCGGCATCCGGCTTCCGTTCGACCCCATGTACCTGGTGAAGAAGTTCCGCTCGGGCCAGATCCCCTTGAGCAAGCACGCGGGCTCGATGGCGCAGGACATCGAGGCCGGCCGCGAGACCGAGCTCGAATCGATGACCGGCTACGTCGTGAGGAAGGCGAAGGAGCTCGGCGTGCCGGTGCCGGTGACCGAAAGCGTGTATAGAATGGCGAAGGGCGTCGAGTACGCCGAGAGAGAGAGGCGCGGAGAGAGATGAAAGCAGCGAAATTTTTGATCGTTCTTCTCGGTTGCATCGCGACGGTGCAGGCGCAAGTTTACCCTTCCAAACCCATCCATATCGTCGTCGGCTTTCCTCCCGGCGGCGGCAACGACATCATCGCGCGCCTGCTCGGAGCGAAAATGCAGGAGAGCTGGGGCCAGCCGGTCGTGATCGACAACAAGCCGGGCGCGAACTCGATCATTGCCGCGGAGTTCGTCGCGAAGAGCGCTGCCGACGGCTACACGCTGCTCGTGAACGCCACCGGCGGCATGTCGGTGAATCCCGTGCTCTACGCGAAGCTGCCATACGACCCGCTGAAGGACTTCGTCCCGATCAGCATGGTCGGCACCTTTCCGCTCGTTCTCGTGGTCAATCCCTCCCTGCCGGCGACCTCGGTGCCCGAGCTGATCGCCTACGCCAAGGCCAACCCGGGCAGGCTCAACTACAGCTCGGGCTCGACCGCGTTCCAGGTCGCGACCGAGATGTTCAAGCAGATGACCGGCACCGACGTGAAGCACATTCCCTACAAGGGCAGCGCGGCCTCGATCGCCGCGGTGATGGCGGGCGACGTGCAGATGACGGTCGTCGACACGCCGCCGCTGGTCCCGCAGCTGAAGTCGGGCCGCGTGAGGGCGCTCGCAGTGACCTCGGCGAAGCGCTCCGCGGCGATGCCCGAGCTTCCCGCGGTCGCCGAGACCGTCCCGGGCTACGACATGGTGCTGTGGATAGGCGTGTTCGCGCCCGCGGGAACGCCGCGCGAGGTGACGGACAAGCTTACCGCCGAGGTCGCGCGTATCGTCAGCCTGCCCGATATCCGCGAGAAGCTCCTCGGGCTCGGCGTCGAGCCGCTCGGCAACTCCTCCGAGGAGACCGCCGACTGGATCCGGCGGGAGATCGCGAAATACGGCCCGGTCGTGAAGGCCGCGGGGATCAAGGCCGAATAGCTAGTCGAAGCTCGCCACGCAGTCGATCTCCACGTTCACGCCCTTCCTGTGCGGCGTCGCGCCGACGCAGGTGCGCGTCACTTTCTCGCCCTGCATGAACTCGCGGAAGGTCTCGTTGAACGCCGGGAAGTCCTCCGTATTCCGCAGCACGACGCGCATGTTGACGACGTGCCTGAAGTCGAGGCCGGCCGCGGCGAGGACACTCCTCAGGTTGGAAAGGGTCTGCTTCGTCTGCTCGCGGATGTCGGGGCCGACGACCTCGCGCGTCTTCGGATCGAGCGGCCCCTGGCCCGAGACGAAGAGCAGGTTTCCCGCGCGGATCGCCTGGGCGAGCGGCGAGGGCGCGCCCTTGTCGGTGAAGCCGGTGGTGGGCGCAGACTGCGATGTGACGATCTGCTTGGGCATGGACTACTCGAACACCGCCCGGACCTCCGGAGGTATCGGCATCGCCTTCAGGCGGCCGGGATCCTCGGGGCGCGGCACCGCCCACACGCGGATCTCGTAGCCCTCGACCGCGCGCTGCCCGCCGTTGAGGATCGCGTGGTTGATCTTGAAGGTCTTGTCGTTCCATTCGGTGATCTGGCTCTCGACGACGATCTCGTCGCGGAACTTCGACGGCGACAGGAACTTCGCCTTCGCCTCGACGATGGGCAGCCCGGTGACGCCGTATCGCTTGCCCAGCGATTCCCAGTCGAGGCCGACCGAATCCCAGAACAACCGCGTGCTCTCGTCGAACCAGATGAAATAGTTCGGGTAGAACACGATCTTGGCGGGGTCGGTGTCGCCCCAGTGGACGATCACATTGTGTCGGAAAGTCTTCACGGCGGAGGAGCATACATTAGAATAGGTTTCGAAAGGCGGAACGAGCGAGGAGCGATTCATGGCGGATCCGAACAAGACCAGAGTGACCATCCTCACCGGAACCTACCGCGTAAAGGGTTACATCGAGCTCACGCCCGGGGCGCGGGTGACCGACTACCTCGTCGAGGCGAAGGACTTCATCGCGGTGACCGACGCCGAGGTGTGGGAAATCGGCGACCGCAAGATCATGAGCGCGCCTTTCCTCAACGTCAGCCGCCAGCACATCCAGATCGTGGTTCCCGGTCACTGAGCTGGGCACTGAGCCGGTCACCGATCATGGCGATCAAGACCGTCGCGCTGCTCCATCCCGGCGAGATGGGCTCGGCGATCGGCGCCTGCCTCGTGCGCCGCGGCCTGAGAGTCGTGTGGGCGTCCGCGGGGCGGAGCGCGGAAACGCGCTCGCGCGCGCTCGACGCGGGCCTCGAGGACGCCGGCTCGATGGAGCGCGCGCTGCGCGGCGCCGAGCTCGCATTCTCGGTCTGCCCCCCGCACGGAGCGCTCGCCCTCGCGCGCGAGGTCGTCGGGCACGGCTTCGAGGGCGTGTTCGTGGACGCCAACGCGATCGCGCCGGAGACCGCCCGCGCGGTCGGCCGCGCCGTGGAGAAGGCGGGCGCGAGCTTCGTCGACGGCGGCATCATCGGCCCGCCGCCGGCCGAGGCGGGGCGCACCCGGCTGTACCTGTCGGGCGGGCGCGAGGAGGAGGTGGCGGCGCTCTTCGCCGGAAGCAACCTGCAGGCGATCGCGCTCCGCGCGCCTCCGGGAGCCGCGTCGGCGCTCAAGGCCTGCTACGCGGCGTGGACCAAGGGCGCGACAGCGCTCCTCGCCGGCGTGCGCGCGCTCGCCGTGAGCGAGGGCGTCGAGGCGGCGCTGCTCGCCGAGTGGGCGCTTTCCCAGCCCGGCGCGGACAAGCGCTCGGAAGCGGTCGCCGTGCAGGCGCGCAAGGCCTGGCGCTGGGTCGGCGAGATGGAGGAGATCGCGGCGAGCTTCGAGGCGGCCGGCGTTCCCGGCGGCTTCCACCTCGCCGCGGCGGAGCTGTACCGCAGGCTGGAGGCGTTCAAGGGGGCGGGCTCGCCGCCCGCGCTCTCCGAGATCATCGCGGCAATCCGGCGCGGCCCGCGGCGCAGGAGCGCCAGGGCGGCAGCCGTGCGCGGCGCGGCGCGCGGCGCCGTCCCCGCGAAGTTCAAGTTCGGAACGGCCGCGGCAAAGCGCGCGCTGAAGCGCGCCTAGCCCGCCTCAGGCCGTCCGGGCCGGCTCGCGGAGCAGGTGCTCCGCCCGGGCCTGGCACGCGACGCAGCGGGTGGCGGTGGGGTTGGCAGCGAGGCGCGTGAACGGGATCTCCGCTTCGCAGTCCGCGCACACCCCGTACTCCGGCTCGTGCAGCCGCAGCAGCGCCCGCTCGACCTCGCGCAGCTCGCGCACATCGCGCTCGATCTCGGCGATCTCGATGAAGGATTCGAGGTCGGCGACCGCCTCGTCGCGGACCTCCTCGAGGTGGTTCGCGATGCCGACGGCCGTTCCGTTTCCCGAGCGCCGCAGGGCTGCGGCGATCTCACGGCGCAGCGCGGCGGCACGCTCCTTTAGCTGCTGTTGGAGCGCTTCGCGCTGCTCTATGGTGAGATAGTGATAGTGCATTGGGCTCTCCTCTCGGATCAGCGTAGTTGCGGGGGCAACGGGGAGCTTGATCCAGGTCAAAAGGATTCGACCGCGCGGCGCGTATCGTGGTTCGCAGTGACCGAGGCCGTCACCGGGGTCGTGTGCTTCCACTGCGGCGGGCCCGTGCCCGCCGGAGCGAGCTACGCTGCGCGCGTCGGCGATCGCCGGGAGCCCGTCTGCTGCGCGGGCTGCGAGGCCGTCGCCTCGGCCATCTTCCGGCAGGGGCTGGGCGAGTACTATCGCCTGCGCGAGTCCGCAGCGGTCGCCCCGCAGCCGGATTCCGGCGACCTCGAGCTCTGGGACGATCCAGCCGTGCAGGGCGCCTTCGTGAAGCGCGAAGGGACGAGCCGCGAGGCGCTGCTGCTGATCGAGGGCATGCATTGCCCGGCGTGTGCCTGGCTGAACGAGCGCGCGATCTCCGCCCGCGCCGGCGTGATCGGTGTGAGCGTCAACTACGCCACGCACGTCGCCAGCTTGCGCTGGGATTCCGGCCGCGTGCGTCTGAGCGAGCTGCTTCGCGCCGTGAGCGAGATCGGGTACCGCGCCTCGCCCTTCGACCCCTCGAAGGCGCGCGCGGTCGGCCGGGCCGAAAGGCGCGCCGCGCTCGCGCGCATCTGCGTGGCGGGCCTGGGCTCGATGCAGGTGATGATGTACGCGGTGCCCGCCTACCTCGCCGGGGAGGGCGAGATGACGGCCGACATCGCCTCGCTCATGCGCTGGGCGAGCCTCGCCCTGACCCTGCCCGTCGTCTCCTACTCGGCGTGGCCCTTCTTCGCGGGCGCGTGGCGCGACCTTCGCGCCTGGCGCCTCGGCATGGACGTGCCGGTGGTGCTCGGCATCGCCGTCGCCTTCTTCGCGAGCGCCGCCGCGACCCTCCGCGGAGCCGGCGCGGTCTACTTCGACTCGGTCTCGATGTTCGTTTTCCTGCTGCTCCTCGGCCGCTACCTCGAGATCATGGCGCGGCAGCGCGCCGCCGGCGCGCTGCGGCACCTGGGGCGCCTCGTCCCCGAGTTCGCGGGGCGCCTCTCCGATTTTCCGCGCTCGCTCGAGCCCGAGCGCGTCGCCGTGGCGCAGCTCCGCGCGGGCGACGTCGTGCTCGTGCGGCCCGGCGAGACGTTTCCCGCGGACGGCGTGGTCGAGCGCGGGACAGGGGCCGCGAGCGAGGCCCTGGTCTCGGGCGAGGCGCGGCCGGTCTCGAAGAGCCCGGGAAGCGCCGTGATCGCGGGCAGCGGCAATCTCGCCAGTCCTCTGTTCGTAAGGATCACGCGGGTCGGACCCGACACCGTGCTGTCCTCGATCCAGCGCCTCGCGGAGAGAGCCGCCGCCGACAAGCCGCATCTCCTCCGCCTCGTCGACCGCACGGCTCCCTGGTTCACCGCGTCCGTGATCGGCCTCGCGGCGATCGCCGGGTACTTCTGGGGCGCGGCCGACCCCGCCCGCGCCATCCCTGTCGTGGTGGCGGTGCTGGTGGCGACCTGTCCCTGCGCGCTGTCGCTCGCGGCACCGATCGCGCTCACCGTGGCGGTGGGCGAGCTCGCGAGGCGCGGCATCGTCGTGGCGAGAGGCCACGCGGTGGAAACGCTCGCGCAGGCGCGCGACGTGGTCTTCGACAAGACCGGGACGCTCACGCACGGCGAGCCCAGGCTCAAGGGAGTAAACGTCCACTCGGACGTGCCGCGCGAGCGCTGCCTCGCGATCGCCTCGGCGATCGAGGCCGCCTCCGAGCACCCGATCGGGCGCGCGCTCGCCGCCTCGGGCGCTGCAGGCCTTTGCGCCGACGAGATCCGCAACGTCCCGGGGAGCGGGATCGAGGCGCGCGTGGAAGGCGGGCGCTACCGCATCGGGACGCTCGCGTTTGCGGCGGAGCTTCGCCCCGGCCGGCCGCCGCGGGAAGAGCCCGGCGAGGACACGGTGGTGTGGCTCTCGAGCGAAGCCGGGCTGCTCGCGTCGTTTCGCCTCGGCGACGAGCTGCGCCACGAGGCCAGGGAAGCGCTGGCGGCGCTGCGCGATCTCGGGGTGCGGGTCCACCTCGTGAGCGGCGACCGCGAGAGCGCCGTGCGCGAGGTCGCGCGGCGCGTCGATCTCCGGACCGTCGAGGCGGGCGCGGCGCCGGAGCGCAAGCGCCAGTACGTCGAAAGCCTGCAGCGCCGCGGCAGGGTGGTGGCGATGGTCGGCGACGGCATCAACGACGCGCCGGTCCTCGCCCAGGCCGACGTGTCGCTCGCGATGGGCGGGGGAGCGCGCATCGCGCAGCTGCGCGCCGACGCCGTGATGGTGTCGCAGGACCTGCGCGAGCTGCCGCGCGCGATCGCCCACGCCCGGCGCACGCTCGCGATCGTGGGGCAGAACATCCTCTGGGCCTTCGCGTACAACGTGCTGGTCCTGCCGCTCGCGCTCTCGGGCGGGCTCTCGCCCTGGGCGGCCGCGCTCGGGATGTCGGCGAGCTCGCTGGTGGTCGCGCTCAACGCGCTGCGCCTGGAACGCCCGGCGCGGCGCGGGGCCGAAGCGGTGCCGGCGCGCCTCGCGAGAACCTGAAGCCGTGGACATTCTCTACCTGCTCGTCCCCCTGAGCGTCGTGCTCGTCTTTCTGATCGGCGCCGTCCTCTGGCTCGCGCTCCAGGGCGGCCAGTTCGACGACCTCGAGAGCCCGGCCGTGAGGATCCTCGCCGACGACGACGGCGCGGAAAAGCCCGAGCCGCCCGTTTGATCTAGGTCAAAGGACTGGGGGGGGCGGCCGCTAGCATGGACGCTTCGCCCCGGAGGGGAGGGGAAAGTCCATGCAGACGGCGGCCGCGACCTATAACTACACCGTCGTGCGCCAGTTCACGGTCATGACGGTCGTCTGGGGGCTGGTGGGCATGACGGTCGGCGTGCTGATCGCCGCGCAGCTCATCTGGCCCGAGCTCAATTTCGACACGCCGTGGCTGACCTACGGGCGGCTGCGGCCGCTGCACACGAACGCGGTCATCTTCGCCTTCGGCGGCTCGGCGCTGTTCGCCACCTCCTACTATGTCGTTCAGCGCACCTGCCAGGCCCGGCTGTTTTCCGACGCCCTCGCCGCCTTCACGTTCTGGGGGTGGCAGGCCGTGATCGTGCTTGCGGCGATCACGCTTCCCCTGGGCATCACGACGAGCAAGGAATACGCCGAGCTCGAGTGGCCGATCGACATCCTGATCACGGTCGTCTGGGTCGCCTACGCGATCGTCTTCTTCGGCACCATCGCAAAGCGCAAGGTGCAGCACATCTACGTCGCCAACTGGTTCTTCGGCGCCTACATCCTCACCATCGCGCTGCTGCACGTGGTGAACTCGGCCGAGGTCCCGGTGACCTTCTGGAAGTCGTACTCGGCGTACGCCGGCGTGCAGGACGCGATGGTGCAGTGGTGGTACGGGCACAACGCGGTCGGGTTCTTCCTCACCGCCGGCTTCCTCGGGATGATGTACTACTTCATCCCCAAGCAGGCCGGGCGGCCCATCTACTCCTACCGGCTGTCGGTGGTGCACTTCTGGGCGCTGATCTTCACCTACATGTGGGCGGGGCCGCACCACCTGCACTACACCGCGCTGCCCGACTGGACGCAGTCGCTGGGGATGCTGTTCTCGCTGATCCTGCTCGCGCCTTCCTGGGGCGGCATGATCAACGGGATCATGACGCTCTCGGGGGCGTGGCACAAGCTGCGCACGGATCCCATCCTCAAGTTCCTGATCGTGTCGCTCTCGTTCTACGGCATGTCGACGTTCGAGGGGCCGATGATGTCGATCAAGACGGTGAACGCGCTCTCGCACTACACCGACTGGACCATCGGCCACGTGCACTCGGGCGCGCTCGGCTGGGTGGGGCTGGTGAGCATGGGCAGCGTCTACTACCTGGTTCCGCGCCTCTTCGGCAGGAGCGAGATGGCGAGCGTGCGGCTGATCAACGTGCATTTCTGGATCGCCACGGTCGGCATCGTGCTCTACATCGCGTCGATGTGGATCGCGGGCGTCATGCAGGGCCTGATGTGGCGCGCGGTCAGCCCGGACGGGACGCTCACCTACACCTTCGTCGAGGGCGTGAAGGCGACCTATCCCTTCTACGGAATCCGGCTGCTCGGCGGGGTGCTCTACCTCGCGGGTATGGCGGTCATGGCGTGGAACGTGTGGAAGACCATCGCCGCCGGAAAGCCCGAGAACGCGGCGATTCCCGCCGCGGTCCACGCCTAGGGGCGCCATGAGCTTCACTCACCAGACCCTCGAGAAGAACAGCGCGCTCCTCATCGTGCTCATCGTGCTCGTCGTCCTCGTGGGGGGGCTGGTGGAGATCGTGCCCCTGTACTTCCAGAGGTCGACGACCGAGCCGGTCGCGGGGCTGAAGCCCTACTCGCCGCTCGCGCTCACCGGCCGCGACATCTACGTGCGCGAGGGCTGCTACAACTGCCACTCGCAGATGATCCGTCCGTTCCGCGCCGAGACCGAGCGCTACGGCCACTACTCGGTTGCCGGCGAGTTCGTCTACGACCGGCCCTTCCAGTGGGGCAGCAAGCGCACCGGCCCGGACCTCGCGCGCGTGGGCGGGCGCTACAGCGACGCGTGGCACCGCGTGCATCTGGACAATCCGCGCGATGTCGTGCCGGAGTCGAACATGCCGGCCTACCCCTGGCTCGCCAGGACGCCCGCCAATGCGGACGACATCGAGGCGAAGCTCAAGGTGCTGCGCTCGCTTGGCCACCCCTACACCGACGCCGACATCGCCGGCGCCAGGGCCGCGCTCGCAGGCAAGACCGAGCAGGACGCGCTGATCGTCTACCTGCAGGGCCTGGGCACGGCGCTCAAGGCGAGGTAGCCGTGGACATCAACGATCTCCGCTCGCTCGTGACCGTGATCGCGTTCGCCGCCTTCGTCGGCATCGTGTGGTGGGCCTGGAGCGCAGGCGCCCGCCGCGGCTTCGAGGAAGCGGCGCGGCTGCCTTTCGACGAGGACGGCAGGGAGAATCGCCGATGAGCGACTTCGCGAGCGGCTTCTGGGAGTACTACGTCGGCATCATCACGGTGGTGAGCATCCTCGCGTGCGCGGTGCTGCTGAAGTCGATGAGCACGCGCCGCGTATCGGGCGAGGCCGACACCACGGGCCATACCTGGGACGAGGATCTCGTCGAGTACAACCACCCGCTGCCGCGTTGGTGGATCTGGCTCTTCTACATCACCATCGTCTTCAGCCTCGTGTACCTGCTGCTCTACCCGGGCCTGGGAAGCTACGCCGGCTCGTTCAAGTGGACTTCCGCCGGGCAATACGAGGCCGAGATGAAAAGCGCGGACGAGCGCTACGGCCCGCTGTACCAGAAGTTCGCGTCGCAGGATCTGCGCAAGCTCGCCGCGGACCCCGAGGCGCGCGCGCTCGGGCAGAAGCTCTTCCTCAACAACTGCGCCCAGTGCCACGGGTCCGACGCCGCCGGCGGCAAGGGCTTCCCCAACCTCACCGACCACGACTGGCTCTACGGCGGTGATCCCGAGACGATCAAGGCGAGCATCATGAACGGCCGCAACGGCGTCATGCCTGCGCTCGGCCCGGCGCTCGGCCCCGAAGGCACGCTCGACGCGGCGAACTACGTGCTCTCGCTCTCGGGCGCGAAGCACGACCCGGCGCGCGCCGCTCGCGGCAAGCAGACCTTCGCGGCGGTGTGCGCCGCCTGCCACGGCGCGAACGGCAAGGGCAACCAGCAGCTGGGCGCGCCGAACCTGACCGACGGCATCTGGCTGCACGGCGGCTCCGAGGCGGCCATCGTCGAGACGATCACCAAGGGCCACGGCACCGACGCGCTGACCCCGGGGCAGAGCGCGATGCCGTCGCACAAGGATTCCCTCGGCGAGGCGAAGGTCCACATCCTCGCCGCCTACGTCTGGGGCCTGTCCAATCCCGGCCCCTAGCTTCGCGCTGGTGCGGCGGTGAACGACACGCTCAAGAACGTCGAGGTCCTGCCGCGCGCGGCGGCCGAGGAGCCGCTTTACGAGGTCCGCGAGAAGATCTACCCGCGCGCGGTGAGCGGCGCCTTCGCGCGCTGGCGGCTCGCCCTCGTGCTCGCGACCCAGCTCGTGTTCTACGGCACGCCCTGGCTCGAGTGGAGCGGGCGGCAGGCGGTGCTCTTCGACCTGGGCGCGCGCAAGTTCTACGTCTTCGGGCTGGTGCTCTGGCCGCAGGACTTCATCTACCTCACGCTGCTCCTCGTGATCTCCGCGCTGTCCCTCTTCCTCTTCACCGCGGTGGCGGGAAGGCTGTGGTGCGGCTACGCCTGCCCGCAGACGGTGTACACGGAGATCTTCCTGTGGATCGAGCGCAGGATCGAGGGCGACCGCGCGCGCCGGATGAGGCGCGACGCTGCGCCCTTCACGCTCGGGAAGCTGGGCGTCAAGGCGGCGAAGCACGCGAGCTGGGTCGTCCTTTCTCTGTGGACGGGGTTCACCTTCGTGGCGTATTTCACGCCCGCCCGCGAGCTTGCGCTCGAGGCGGCGGGCCTCTCGCTCGGCCCCTGGGAGACCTTCTGGATCCTGTTCTACGGCTTCGCCACCTACGGCAACGCCGGCTGGATGCGCGAGCAGGTGTGCAAATACATGTGCCCGTACGCGCGCTTCCAGAGCGCGATGTTCGACTCGGACACCCTGATCATCAGCTACGATGCGCAGCGCGGCGAGCCCCGCGGAGGCCGCTCGCGCGCGGCCGAACCGCGGGCGAAGGGGCTGGGCGACTGCGTCGACTGCGGCATCTGCGTGCAGGTCTGTCCGACCGGGATCGACATCCGCAAGGGGCTGCAGTACGAGTGCATCGGCTGCGCGGCGTGCATCGACGGCTGCAACCAGGTGATGAGGAAGATGGGCTACGCGCCGGGCCTCATCCGCTATTCGACCGAGAACGCGCTGAAGAACCGCTGGGGGTTCGCGCAGGCGCTGAAGCGCCTGCTGCGGCCGCGCGTGGTCGTGTACACGGCGATTCTCTGGACGCTGATCCTCGGCACGGCCGTGGCGGTCGCGCTCCGAGTGCCGCTCAAGGTGGACGTCATCCGCGATCGCGGCAGCCTTTCGCGGGAGGTCGAGGACGGCGCGATCGAGAACGTCTACCGCCTGCAGATCATGAACGCGGGCGAGTCGCCGCGCGTGTTCCACGTCCAGGCCTCCGGGCTGCCCACGCTCAAGGTCGCGGGCGAGAGCTTCTTCGCGGTCGAGGGCGCGGGGACGCGCATGGTGCCGGTGAGGCTGCGCGTCGCCGGCGGGGAGGCGCGGCCGGGCTCGCACCGCATCGAGTTCGAGGTGGTCGCGGTCGGCGAGCCGGGCGTGCGCGTGCGCGAGCGCTCGGTGTTCCTGGTGAGGTAGCGATGCGCGACGATCAGAGGCCCTGGCACCGGGAGCCCTGGGTGTGGTTCGTGATCGCGCTGCCCGCGGTCGCGGTCGCCGCGAGCTTTGCGGCGCTCGGCGTCGCGATCGCCACCGACGACGGCGTGGTCGCCGACGACTACTACAGGCGCGGGCTCGCCGTGAATCAGGTGCTGCGCCGCGAGGCGCGGGCCCGCGAGCTGCACCTCGCGGCGACGGCGGTTTTTTCCGGCGACGGCGTCAGCGTCACGCTGCACGGAACCAGAGAGGCGGCTCTCCGGCTGCGGCTGATCCATCCGACCCGCTCGGGCCTCGACCAGAGCGTGGCGCTGCGGCTGTCGGGGCAGGCCTACGAGGGGCGGCTCGCCGCCCTGAACGGAGAGCCGCGCCTCGTCGTGCTGGAGGACGTCGGCTCCACCTGGCGCCTCACCGGCAAGTGGAACGGCCGCGACGCGCGGGCCGAGCTCGCACCGGGAGGGTAGATGCAGAAGGCGATCCGGATACTCTGGCCGTCGTTCCTCGTCGCCGCGGCGGCGGAGATGATCTTCTTCGCGCTGTTCGACCCGGGCGAGCTGAGCCTCTTCGGCCAGCCGCTCGAGCTTTCGCGCACAGCCGTCTACTCGATCGGCTTTTTCCTCTTCTGGGCCTTTGCCGCGGCCTCGAGCGCGCTGTCGCTGTCGCTCGGCGGCGGCGAGGGCTCAGGCGAGCGCTAGCTCGAGCCCCGGCAGCGCGATCCCGCGTATCTCGGTCCTCCAGATCTCACCCGCACGCACTGAATACGCCGCGGTGAGCGTTCCGGTGGTGACGATCTCGCCCGGGCGCAGCTCGCTCCCGGGCTGAGCCGCGAGGACGGCGACGAGGTGGGCGAGGGCGGCGAGCGGGCTGCCCAGCACGTTCGATCCGCGGCCCGTTTCCTTCGCGGCGCCGTCGCACGACAGCTCCACCGAGAAGGAGCGGAGCGACTCGAGCAGATCGGCGCCGAGCCGAGAGACCTCCAGCGGCAGCCCGAGCACCAGCGCGCCGTGCAGGCCGTTGTCGGCGACGGTATCCGCCGCGCGGAATTTCCATCCGGGAAAGTGCGACTGGACGATCTCGAAGCCGTGCGCGACCCATTCGACCGATCGGAGGAGCTCGTGGGGATCCGCGCCGGGAACCGGCGCCGAGCGCAGGCAGAATGCGACCTCCGGCTCGATCTTCGGCTCGGCGAAGCCGCGCACCGAGAGCCGCCCTTTCGCGCCCTCCAGCCGGACCACGGTGCGGTCGTACATCGTGCCCCAGATGGGCTCGTGCACGCCGTAAACGGGCCACAGGCTCGAGTTGGTGAAGCCGATCTTTCTGCCGACCGGAACATAGCCTTCGGCACGGCGCTGGTCGCCGACCCGGCGGGCCACGGCGTAGCCGGCCGGAACGTCGAACCCTGGAACTCTTGCGGTGAAGGGCGCGATCTGTGAAGCGCGGTCCTGTGCCTGCTTGACCTCGCGCGCGATGGCGACGACATCGAGTGATGCAGGCAAAGCCGCCGGCTTCACGCGGCGACCCCGAAGAGCGCGCCCACGCCCGCCGTCAGCGCCATCGCGAGCGCGCCCCAGAAGGTGACGCGCGCCGCGGCCGTGGCGGTGGACGCGCCGCCCGCGCGCGCCGACAGCGATCCGAGCAGGGCGAGGAACAGAAGCGACCCGATCGACACGGCCCACACGAGGGTCGAGACCGGGAAGAGGAGAACGATCACCAGCGGCGGCAGCGCGCCGACGGCAAAGGTCGCGGCCGAGGCGAGCGCCGCCTGAACGGGCTGCGCGGCGAGGGTCTCCGAGATCCCGAGCTCGTCGCGGGCGTGCGCGCCGATCGCGTCGTGCTCCATCAATTGCGTCGCGACGTGGTCGGCGAGCGCAGGCTCCAGGCCGCGCTGCACGTAGATGGCGGCGAGCTCGGCGTGCTCGTGCTCCGGGTCGGCGGCGAGTTCTCGCCGCTCGCGCGCGAGGTCGGCGTTCTGGGTGTCCGACTGCGAGCTGACCGAGACGTACTCGCCCGCGGCCATCGACATCGAGCCGGCGACGAGCCCCGCGACCCCCGCGACGAGGATGCTCTGCGAGCTCGCCCCGGCCGCCGCTACGCCTACGATCAGGCTCGCGGTCGACACGATCCCGTCGTTCGCGCCGAGCACGGCCGCGCGCAGCCAGCCGATGCGCTGCGTGCGGTGCCTTTCGATGTGTCTCATTTCCTCTCCTCCGAAATTTTCCTGTCGAGCGACGGCTACGAAAGCCAGAGCAGCGCGAGCCCGGCCGCGGCCGGAGCCGCCTGCACGTACAGAATCTTACGGCTTGCCGTGGCCGCGCCGTAGATCCCGGCCGCGAGCGCGCAGCAAAGAAAAAACACCTTGATCGGCAGCCCGGCCGGCCCTTCGATCAGTCCCCAGGCGAGGCCCGCGGCGAGAAAGCCGTTGTACAGGCCCTGGTTCGCCGCGAGCACCTTCGACGCGCGCGCCTGCTCGAGCGACTGGCCGAAGGCCCTCAGGCCCGCCGGCTTGTCCCACAGGAACATCTCGAGAACGAGGAAGTAGAGGTGCAGCAGGGCGACCAGCCCCGTTACGACGTCAGCTGCGGTTGCCACGGCACTTATCCAGGCGAGGACCCGTTGCACACGAGCACGATCTTACCCGCGATGCCTCCCTTTCCGAGGAGTTCGTGGGCCTGCCTCGCCTGGGCGAGTGGAAGTCGCCGGGCGATCAGCGGCTTGAGCTTCCGCTGCCTCAGCAGGTCGAGCAGCGCGATCAGGTCCTGCCGAAACAGCGCCGGCCTCAGGCGCTTGAGCGTCTGGATGCTGTAGGGCACGACCCGCCGCCGGCCCGGGAGCAGCCAGCTCGCGGCGATGTACAGCGCGAAGATGGCGATGGGGCCGAAGCGATTGCGCCGGCCCGAACGACCCGAGGCCAGTCGCCCGCCGCGCAGCGAGCCGGTGAGGCCATAGGCCACGACCTTCCCGCCCCGTCGCAGAGCCTCGCGGGAGCGCCATATGTGCGCGCCGCCCATGCTGTCGAAAACGACGTCCACGCCCTCGCCCGTGAGTCTGCGGATTTCGCTCACGAAGTCCGCGGTGATGTAGTTCAGGATCAGGCACACGGCCTCGGCCGCGTCCAGCCCGGAGGGCACCGGGACGAGCTCGCGTTGCGGCAGGCAGACGAACTCCGCGTACGCGCCGTGGATCGGCATCGCGGCGACTGTTTGCCCAGGCTCGATCCCGGAGACGCCCTCGCCGAGGCGATCCACCACGCCGACGAGATCCCATCCCGGCGTGAAGGGCACAGGAGGCGTCTCGGGATGGATGCCCTCGCGCGCCATGATGTCCGGCAGGGAAACCCCCGCGGCCAGCACCCTGACGCGTGCCTCGCCGTCCTTCGGCTCGGGACGATCTTCCTCGAGCACCCGGATTGCCTCGGGCCCGCCGTAGCGAGTGACGACGATGCGCGTGTGTCTCACGGACTCCTCCCATGCGGCCCGCTCGAGTTGCACTCTCCCGTCAATGCCACGAGTCCGATTTGACCCAGATCAAATGCCGCCCGGGGACACAGGGTATTAAAGGCGGACAGGCCACTTGAGGGACCCCGCCATGACCGAGAGAATTCAGGACGTCGCCCACCTGGGCAGGATCGAGCTGCTGACGCCGAAGATCGAGCGCACGCGCTGGTATTTCGAGACGCTGCTCGGGATGGAGGTGGCGCACGCCTCGGGCAGGTCGCTCTACCTGCGCGGCTACGGCGACTACGCCGCGAGCACGCTGAAGCTCACCGAGTCGGACCGGCCCGGCATCGGCTTCATCTCCTGGCGCACGGCGAGCCCCGAGGCGCTCGGGCGCCGGGTCGAGGCGATCAAGAAGTCGGGCCTTGGCGACCGCTGGCACGAGCCCGAGTACGGGCGCGGGCCGGCGTTCCGGTTCCGCGATCCCGACGGCCACAACATGGACGTCTACTACGAGGAGCAGAAGTACGTCGCGCCGGCGCACCTGCGCTCGACGCTCAAGAACCTGCCGATGAAGTTCACGGCGCGCGGCGTCGATGTCAGGCGCCTCGACCACCTCGCGCTGCTCGCGCACGACGTCGGCGCGAACCGCACCTTCGCGCAAAACGTCCTCGGATTCGCGCTGCGCGAGCAGGTGATCTTCGACCACGGCAAGACCGAGCTGGGATCCTGGCTCAGCCCCTCGCCCGTGCACCACCAGGTCGCGTACGTCGCCGACGCCAAGGGCGGTCACGGCCGGCTGCACCACATCTCGCTGTGGGTCGACAACCGCGAGGACGTGCTGCGCGCGGCCGACGTGCTCGCCGAGAACGGCGTCTTCATCGAGGCCGGCCCGTCCAAGCACAACAACTCGCAGGGTTTCTATCTATACTCGTACGAGCCGGGCGGCAACCGCGTCGAGGTCTACTCGGGCAGCTACCTGGTGTTCGCCCCGGACTGGGAAGTCGTGACCTGGAACGAGGAGGAGCGCGGCACCGGCGTCTACTGGGGCTCGCCGCTGCCCGAGAGCTTCATGACCTACGGCACGCCCGACGTGGTGGAGGAAATGGCCCTGGCGAGGAAAATCCCGGTGTTCGACCCCGTCTAGGGCAGGAATCGGTCGAGCCGGACAGGGGAGGTCGAAGCGCGCGAGATGCGCCCCGAGCTGCCTCAGCACGCGGAAATCGAGGCGGCGTTCGCGCAGGTCCTTCAGGCCGAGCGCGACGCCGAGGCCGAGCTTGCGCGCTGCAAAGACGAATGCGCGGCGGAGATCGCGCACGCGAAGCGGCAGGCGGAAGCGATCGCAGCGAGGGCGGAACGCCGCATCGGAATCCTCAATCGCGGGAGAGCCGAGGCGGTGGAGCGCCGCATCGCCGAGCTGGGCGCGGCCGCCGCGGCCGGCGGTAGTGCGCCACGGAGCGGAGACGGCGATGTAGCCGGCCTCGCGCGTGCCGCCCAGGCGCTCGCGCGAGAGCTGACCGGAGCCGGAACGTGAGCGACATGGACTACGCGCAGGCGCGCATCCAGGCGCGCTTCGGCGCGCGCCCCCGGCCGGAGCTGTGGACGGCGCTCGACGCGGCACCCGACCTCCGGGCCTACCTCGACGCAGCGCGCGGCACGCCGCTGCGCGCGTGGACGGCCGGCATCGAGCCCGGCGCCGACCTGCACCGGATCGACTCCGCGCTGCGCGCGCGCTTCGAGGGCCACATCGGCGAGGTCGCCCGCTGGCTTCCCCAGGAATGGCGCCCGGCGGTGCTGTGGCTGCTGCGCCTCCTCGACCTGCCCGCCATCCAGTACATGAGCGCGGGCGAAGCGCCCGAGTTCGTGCGGAGCCGTCGCAAGCAGGCGGGCGCCGCGCGGCCGGGCGACGTGCGCGCGGCCTTCGTCGAAGAGTGGACTCGCCGCTGGCCGGCGGGCGACGCGGAATCCTCGCTCGGCATGGGACGCATCCTCGACGCGGTCTCCTCCCACGTCGAGCGATTCGCGCGAGCCGAGGTGCGCGGCGCCTGGCGCGAGCGTGCGGCGCTCGAGCGCGAGCTGCGCGGCCTGTTCAGGAAATCGGCGCTGCGGCCCGACACCGCGTTCTGCCACCTGGCGCTCGTCGCGCTCGACCTCGAGCGGCTGCGCGCCGCGCTGGTGCTGCGTGCGCTCGACCGGCGGGCAGCGGCATGATCCGTCCCTTTCCCGCGCACTGGTTCGAGATCCTCGCCGCAAGGGAGGACGCCGTGATCCTGCTCGAGGCGCTCGCGCGCAGCGGTTGCGTCGAGCTCGAAGCGAGCGAAGGAGGCAGGCGCGAGCCTCCCGTGGAGCTGCTGCGCCAGCTCGCGCGCTACGAGTCGCTCGCCGAGCGCTACAGGCGCTACTGGCCGGCGCCCGCGGCGGCGCCTGCGCCCCTCGAGATCGACCGCATGGTGGCGCAATCCCTGTCCTCGCTCGAGGCCTGGGTCTCGGAAGCCGCTCCGGCGATCGAGCGCTCGGCCGCGCTCGAGGCCGAACGCGCCCGCTTCGACGTCTGGCGGCGGGCGCTCGAGCAGATGCGCGAAACCCGCTTCGACCTCTCCCGGTTCGCTGCTCCCGGCCGGGAAGCCGAGCGCGCGCTGTTCCTGCTCCCGCCGGGCGCGGCGGCCGCGGTTCCCGCGGGCGTCTTTGCCCTGCCGCTTTCGATCGGGCAGCACCGCGCGCTGCTTGCGCTGGGGCTGCGCGAGGCGATGGCCGCCCTGTCGCGCCAGGTCGCGACCCTTCAGGGAGCGCGCTTCGACGTCCCGGACTGGCTGCGCGCGAGCGCGGCCGAGAGCGAGGCGTACGCCAGCGAGCGGCTGGCGGACATCGAGCGGTCGCTGGCGGGCGCGCGCGAGTCCCTGCGCCAGCTTTCCGGGCGCTGGCGTCTCGCCGACGCCCTCGCCCGGCTCGGCCACGCCAAGTGGGCGATCCGCAGCGCCGGCCTGCTCGAGAGCGGGCGGAACTTCTGCCGCATCACCGGCTGGACCGACGGCCGCAGGCGCCTGGACGCGGCGATCGACGCGTCGGGCGCCCGGGCGCTCGTCCACTTTCCGGCGGCGCCCGCGGGAGTCGTGCCGCCGCTTCTGCTGCACAACCCGTGGTGGGCGAAGCCCTTCGAGGTGTTCAGCCAGGCCTTCGGCACGCCGGCGCGCTACGCTGCCGACCCGAGCGAGCTGCTCGCGATCATCGTCCCTCTCATCTTCGGCTACATGTTCGGCGACCTCGGGCAGGGAGCGGTGCTCGTCGCCGTCGGCCTCGCGTTGCGCAACCGGATGCCGATCCTGCGCATGCTGGTGCCGGGCGGGCTGTCGGCGATGGTCTTCGGTGTGCTCTTCGGCAGCGTTTTCGGCCTGCACGGCATCGTTCACGCTTTCTGGGTGGCTCCTCTGGAGGATCCGCTGCTCGTCCTCGGCGTGCCGCTCGCCGGCGGAGCCGTGCTTCTCTTCGTGGGCCTTGTCATCAACGCGTTCGAGTCGTACTGGCGCGGCAAGCTGCGCCACTGGCTGGCGACGGACGCGGGGCTCGTGGTGGTGTACGCCGGGCTGCTCGCTGCGCCCTTCGACCGGGGCGGACTCGCCGTCGCGGCGCTCGGCGCGGCCGCGCCGGTCGCCGGGCATCTGCTGCTCACGCGCCGCCTGCGCCCCTCGCTCGCTTCGCTCGGCGTGCTGGTCGAGCACACGCTGCAGCTGCTGGTGAACACGCTGTCCTTCGTCCGCGTCGGGGCCTTCGCGCTCGCGCACGCCGGCCTGTCGACCGCGATCATCGCGCTCGCCGAAGGCGCCGACAGCGCAGCCGTGCGCGGCCTGATCATCGTCCTGGGCAACGTCGCGGTCATCGTCGTCGAGGCGACCGTGGTGTCGGTGCAGACCACGCGCCTGGTGCTGTTCGAGTTCTTCACCCGATTCTTCGTGAGCAAGGGGCGCGCTTTCCGGCCCCTGCCGCCGCCCGTTTTCTCCGAAGGAGGACTTGCGTGAAACCGCAGATCAAGTACGCACTGGGATTGACCGTCGTCACCGCGATCCTCGCCACGCTCGCGACGCTGCTCGCGCTCTCGCCGGCGCTCGCGCAGCCCGCCGCTGGCGCGGCGCGCCTCGGCGCCGAGGCGGCCGGCGGGGGCCAGTTCA
>DATJYC010000037.1:0-72916 GCA_035499735.1 Burkholderiales bacterium | reverse complement strand
GATCCCTCCGGTGCCTCCGCCGTTGCCGAAAAAGACCTGCGGGACGACCAGAGGTCCGGTGCCGGTCGCATTGAACGAAGCCGCCCCGACTCCGTCGCCGCCCGCTCTGCTCAAAAGCGACAGCGTGCCCGTGGAGATGTTGACTCCGGCGAGCGCGATCTGCCCGCCGCTTCCGCCTTCGCCGCCGTCGCCGAGGAAGATCTGGGCGCTGCCGCCGGCCGTCGTCGACGGAGAGGACGCGGAGGCCACGGCCGTGCCGGCGCCGTTCGCCGGTCCCGTCAGGCCCCCCGAGGCGTCGATTCCACCCGGGATCGAGATGTACCCGAGCACGTTGGCAATTCCGACGTAGCCGCCCTGGAAGCCGCCGCCGCCCGAGCCGATCGAGGACTGCGCCGAGGCGCCGTATGCTCCCGATGTCGTCGTGGCGTACGAGAAGGCGCTGCCGTTGCCCCCAGCGCCTCCCGCTCCGCCGGTCGCCGTGACCGAGCCGATCGAAATATTGCCGGAACCGGTGCTGTTGACGGTCACGCTGCCGCCGCCGCCCCCGAATCCTCCGAAGCCTGCATTGGCGCTCGCATTGACGGAGTTGCTGGTCGAATTCGCCGTCGCGGTCGCGCTTCCGCCGCCGCCGAGCGCGCCGGGGCTGCCGTTGGCGAGGATGGAAGTGATCGCGACGTCGCCCGCGGCTGCGATCAGCACCTGGCCGCCGTTGCCTGCTCCAAAAGTGTTGCCGCCCCCGTGACCGACCTCCACGCTGGCAAAGACGGGAAGCACGGTCGCGGCGCCGTCAGTGAGCACCTGCGCGGTGTTACCGCTTCCGGCTGCTCCCGAGGTCCCGCCCGAGACGTCGATCGTGCTCACGGTGATGCTGCCCGTGCTGTTGAGCGTGGCGAACCCGCCCGATCCGCCGTTACCGCTGGCGCCGACGTTCGCCGAGCCGTTGAAGTTCGTACCGGTGTTGATCCCGTAGACGAAGGCATTGATGCCGCTGCCTCCCGCGCCGCCGGTGCCACCCTTCGCGGTAATGGCGCCGGAAGTGACGTTCAAGCCGTAGACCGTTATGGAGCCCGCGGCGTTGCCCGATCCGCCCTGGCCGATATTGATCGACGAGGAGTACGCGGTCACGATGCCGCCCGCGCCGGCTCCGCCCGCGCCGCCGTTCGCGCTGACGGCCCCCAGGGCAACCGTCGACGCTCCGTACGCAGTGATCGTCCCGCCGAACCCGCCCTGAAACTGCAAGTTGTCGCCGCCGTTTCCACCGTAGGCGCCGCCGTTGCCGGCCGCTCCGCCGTCGGCGGCGATCGCACCGGTGACGTTGATCGTGTTAACCGGCGAGTTCGCGGACCCCAGGTTCACGATGCCCCCGTTGCCCCCCGCGCCGCCGGTGCTGCCGTAGAGGCTCGCGCTGATGCCGTCGCCGCCCGCGCCGCCCGCGCCGCCATAGCTCGCGATGCCGCCGTTGACGACGATCGCTCCGCCGTAGAGTCCGATTACGCCGCCGCTCCCGCCGATTCCGCCCAGCCCGCTCGCGTACACCGAGTAAGCTGCATTGCCCGCACCGCCGGCGCCGCCGCTCGCGTCTATGCTTCCGCTCGGGCTGCCGATCGTTACGTTATGGCTCGCGTCGCCGTATACGAAGACCTGCCCACCCGAGCCGCCCGAACCTCCGGCGTTCGCTTGGAAGCCGGCGCCGCCGTACCCGCCGCGCGAGTTGATGTTGCCGTTTACGGCGACGCCCCCGTACGCCGTGATTGGAAGACCCGAGGCTGGGCTGTCTCCACCGTAGATGAATACTCCGCCGCCGCTTCCGCCGTTGCCGACTACAGTTTGGGCTACGGTTCCGGGGACACCTGCGCCACCGTAAGTAAGGATGTTGCCGGTCACCGTGATCGTGCCGGGGGTCGTCTGCGACGTGCGGACGAGATTAACGTTCCCGCCGTTCGTCCCACTGTTGCTCGATCTCGCGTTTGCACCGTCCGCGCCGTGAGTGTCGATCGTGCCGTTGACGAGGATGTTGCCGTACGTCGTGCTGAGCGTGACGTATCCGCCCGGCGAGGTGGTCGTACCGTTGGTGACCGCATGAGTGGTGATCGAGCCGGTGCTGATGTCTGCTCCATACGAGAGCATCGACACGTAGCCAGCCCCCACGATGATCGGGGTAATAGGACTCGTACTTACCGTGCCAACATTGACCCCATAGCCGGACAGAACGACATTACCGCCATTGGTGACGATATTGCCGCCGCCGAGAATCGAGCCCGTGCCGGACGTGGTATTTAGAGTCGCGGTGGGGAAATTGACACCGGCGTCGTTGGCACTCAGCGTGACATTCTGGCCGTTGGTCGTGATCGTATGCACGCCGTTGGCGTATGCCATGTCTATGTTGTTTTGTGCTCGAACCTCGAAAGTCTGTACCGGCGTAACGGTCGCATAAGTGAGGTTCAGGTCGGCTTTGAACAGGACGTCGTGAGTCGCCTGTATGCTTGTGTTGCCTACGTTGCTGAAATTGTTCTCGATCGTCTGCTCGGTGATGTGCAGGCTCTGGCCGGGGTTGTCGTTGAATCCGAGCACGTTGCCCGCAAAAGCGTAGCCGCCAGCGTAGGAGTTCGGCTCGATGACCACGTCCAACGGGTCGATAAGCCAAGTGCCGCTCCTGCCGGCCGGTGCGCGCAGGTCGATGCGCACGCCGGTGAGATCCATGCCTGCGCCGCTCGAGGTCTCGACGAAGCCGCCATTGCCAGACAGCGCTCCACCGCGAGCGGACACTGAGCCGTAGTCCTGCGTCCATTGATCCGACCACACGATCACACGCCCGCCGTCACCCGTCGTCGATGCATCGGCACGAATGACGCCGTCCGGCCCGATCAAGGTCTGCTGCGCGTTCTGAACGCTGGGGTTCGCGCCGTGCTGGTCGCCGCCGACGAGCACAGTGCCGCCGCCCGTATCGCCCGAGGCGTCGATGACGCCGTTGCCGAGGACGCCGACGCGAACGCCGAGCGCCTGGATGGTTCCGCCTTGTCCGGAGCTCCCGGTTGCGGCGACCGTTCCGTAGATAAGGTTCGTTCCGCCCTGCGCCTGCAGGGTGACGTTGCCGCCGCTCGGGCCGTTCGCCGTGGTGACGCTGCCCGCGTCGAGGGCGAGGTCCTGGGTCGCGACGAGCTTGATCTCGCCGTTCGCGCCGACGACCGCGCTGTTCGCCTGCGCGACGCCGCCCTGGCGCACGAGCGCGCCGAACATGCCGATGTGTCCCGAGTCGGCGACGAGCTGGCCGACGTTGAGCGCCTGTTCGCTGTCGGCGGTGATGCTTACCGTGACGAACGGCGTGTTCTCCGAGACGAGCTCGGCGCTCTTGCCCGCCGCGAGGAGGATCTGGCCCTGCGGGGTGCGAATGATCCCCGAGTTCTCCACGTCCGAGCCCACTAGGAAGACGCGCCCGCCGGGGCCGGCCGAGCTGGTGTCGATGGTGCCGGCGTTTGAGACCTTGCCTGCGCCGGGCGTTTCGGTGAAGCGCATCTTCCCGGCGAGGAAGTCCTGGTCCGAGAGGTTCAGGCTCGAGGCGACGAACCCGGCGACGTCGATGCGCGCGCCCGCGCCGATCAGGATGCCGCTCGAGTTGAGCAGGAACACCCGCCCGTTGGACGACAGTATTCCGTCGATGACGCTCTGGGGAACGACGCCGCTCCGGCCTACCACGCGGTTGAGGACCGCCGACGATCCCGAGGACTGCAGGAAGCGCGTGATCTCGTTGACGCCGATCGAGAAGCTCTGCCAGTTGATGATCGTGCCGGCGGTGTTGGTGATCGTCAGCGTGTTGCCCGCGGCGGCGAAGCTCGCGCTGCCCGAGCTCACCGTGCCGCCGGTGGGGTTGGCGGACGACTGGCTGGCGGAAACGCCGAAGCAGGCCGCGACCGACAACGCGATCAGCTTGGGCCTGAGACTGTCCTTATGCGCACGCATGGCATTGGACATGACTACCCTCCCGGAACCTTCATTCCCGCAGCAAACGGGAAATTCATTCTAGCCCCCTGCGCCCGGCGATTCGTGTGAATTTTCGCACGGTGCTCCCCGGTCAGTAGCTGTAGGCCAGGGCAAAGTGCGCCTTGGTATCGCCGCTCTTGCGCGTCCCGGCGTCCTGCGTGGCGCGCGCCAGGTCGAGCCGGAACGCCAGGGACTTGCCCAGGTTCGCGCGCACCCCGGCGCCGAAGCTGCCGAGCTTGTTGTCGGGGTTCTGCTGGGGACTGTTGTCGTGCCCGCGCGCGGCGTCGGTGAAGATGAGCGCGCGCGCGCGCCAGGTGCTGCCGAACCACCTGCCGAAGTCGGGGCTGTAGGCCTCGAGCGAGAGGCGCCAGCCGTTGTCGTTCGCCACTTCGCGCTCGTAGTAGCCGCGGACGCTGTCCACGCCGCCCATTCCGAACTGCTCGCCGGCGACCAGGATGTCGTGGGTCTGCTGCGCGTTTGCGACCGCGCGCAGGATGAAATCGGAGGGCAGCAGCTGCGAGAACGCGATGTTCTCGCGCGCGATGCTGTACTTGGGCGTCGCCTGGTCGCGCTGCCCGGTCGCCGCGAAGGCGGCCTCGTCGCCGTTGTTCCCTCCGGGAACGTTGCGCGAGTACGAAACGCCGAACGAGAGGTCCTGGCCGACCCTGGAGAAGCGCCCGATGTAGCCGAGGGAGATTGGGCGCACGGTGATGTCGGGCGTGACCGATCCGCCGCTCGAGTCGATCGGCACGACCTCGTTCTTGTACGCGCGGTAGTCGAGCCCGACGTAGGCGCGGTGCTCGTAGGACTCGAAGCGCCCGAGCAGCTGCGTGTAGCGCAGGCCGAACACGTCTCCGCTGCCGGACACGTTGAACAGGCCCTGCACCTGCCCGGAATTCACGCTCGAGTACCCGGCGATGACGTCGACGACGCCCGACCAGCTGTAGATCGGGATGCGGTAGCCGGCGCCGAAGATCTTCACGTCGGACGCGTGGCCCGGCGAGGTGATCGCCTGGACGTTGAGCACCTGGTCCCGGTTGAACACATTGGCGTGCTGGAACCCGGCGCCGAGGCGGTAGTTGCCTGTGTTGGGCGTGCCGGTGTTGTCGACGTAAGCCGAGACGCGCCAGGGCTTCTCGTCGGCGACGCGCACCGTCGCGTCGACCTGCCCGGGATCGTCGGCGGCCTGCAGCGCCACCGTGACCTGCTTGGCCGGGTTCTCGTTGACGAGCTGCGCGTCCTTGCTGATCGCTTTCGTGTTGGGAGGCGCGCCTTCCTTGAGCGACGGCAGCCCGGCCTTGACGTTCGCCTCGTCGAAGAACTTGTTGCCCTGCACGCGCACGCGGCGCACGCGCGCCTCGACCACGCGCAGGCGCACCTGCCCCGCGCGAATGTCCTGCTCGGGAATGCTCACGCGCACCGCGTTGTAGCCGCGCGAGCTGTAGGCGTCCTGCAGCGCTTCCAGCGCCTTCTGGATGTCGCCGAAATCGCGATCCTTGCCTGTATAGGGTGACACGGTCTTGTCGACCACGCTCTGGGAGAGCAGCGTGTTGCCCTCGACGATGTAGCGCTGGATCTCGAAGCGGACCGGAGCGGGCGGCTGCGACGGCGTCGTCTGCGTCAGCGGCTGGCTCTGCTGCGCCTGAGGCTGCGGCTTGGCCGGGACGAGCGGCCTGGGTTGCGGGCGCTGCGGGCGCTGGGGGCGTGTGGTCTGTGCGACTGCGAGGCAGGCGTGCATCAGGAGCAGCGAAAGAGCCGCTGCGAGCAGGCGTTTCTCCACTGCGCCTACCGTCGAAGTCGTCGCCACCCGACCCTCCCTAGTCACGGCGATTCTCCCACGGCCCGTCCGCCAAGAGCAAGCGAAGCTATGATTGACGGGAACGATGTCCTGTATTCCACGAATGAGCGAACTCGACGAGCCCTTGCAGGAAAGCGCGCCGCTGGCGTGGCGGCTCGCGCCGCAATTATGCAGACGCGATCCGGAGAGCGGCGAGGATTGCTCCTGGTACCACGGCTTCTGGCAGCTGCTGCGCTTGATGAAGCTCGTGACCACCCCCGAGGCGGACGCCGCGTTTCTCCGGGACGCCTTTGCCGCAGTGCAGCCTCGCGGGAGCGCCGCACGCCTACTGATCTGCGGCGCGGCGGACTATTGCGTGCTCGCGCACGCGGTCGCGTCCTTCCGCGGACGCGGCAGGAGCTTCCACGCCGCCGTCGTCGACTCGTGCCGCACGCCTCTCCATCTCAACCGCTGGTACGCGGACCGCGTGTCGCAGGACCTGGACGCTCACCACGGCGACATCCTCGAGCACCCGGCGGACTCCGGATACGACGCAGTGTGCGCGCACTCCTTCCTCGGCCACATTCCGCCCGAGCGAAGAGAGGCCCTGGTGGCGAAATGGCGGCGGCTGCTGGTACCCGGAGGCGTCGCGATCGTCGTCAATCGCATCCGGCCGGAGTTCTCCGGATCCCTGGCGGCATTCAGCGAGACGCAGTCGAGGTCGTTCCGCGAGGCGGTCTCCGCAGCCGCCGCATCGCTGGGAGGGCGGGTGCAGATCGATCCGCAAGAGCTGGTGCGCGCGGCGGAGGTCTTCGCGCTCAGGCGCCGGCCCTGGCCGGCGCGCACGACCGCAGAGATCGTCGCGCTCCTCGAGCGGGGCGGGTTCGCGATCGAGGGCGTCTCAGAAGCGGCGGTGCCGATACCGGGGCGCGGCGCCGAGAACGGGCCAACGGGGAGCAGCGAGCGGGTCCGGATTCTGGCGCGGCGGAAGTAGGCTAGGTTCCCTGGGCCGGGATCTCGCAGACGAACTCCTCGTATTTTCCGCCTTCGCCGCGCGCGATCGCGTCGCGGTACTCGATCTTCAGGCGGAACCCGGGCGGCACGCACGAAAGAACGTGCCGCGTCAGGGCTTGCTCTTCCGCCTTCGCCAGTGGGGCAGACGCCACTATGTGCGCTTCGAGCAGGTCGATCTGCTTCTGCACGAACCGGTACTGGAGGATTTTCGGGATCGCGGTGAGCTTGCGCATTCCGAAGCTCGGCCAGTAGCGCTTGCCGGAAGAGGTGACGAGGAGGTTGCGCACGCGCCCCACGATCCGCCGCAGCACCGGCAGCCCGCGACCGCAGGCGCACGGCCCGCCGGCCTCGGCGAAGTCGCCGATGTCGTAGCGGACTAGGGGCGTCGCGAAGTTGTGCAGCGCCGTGACGACGACGCGTCCCACCTCTCCGGCCGCGCAAGGCTCCCCGGCGTCGTTCAGCACCTCGACGAGCGCGCCCTCCGATTGCGCATGGTAGTGCTCGCCGGTCGGGCACTGCAGCGCGATGTAGCCGACCTCGTCGGCCGAGTACACGTCCACGACGGGGGCGTTCCACGCCTCTTTGCAAAGGCCGCGGAGCTCCGGATCGAGCGACTCGCCGATCGTCCGGACCTCGCGCAGCCCCGGCAGCTCGATCCCGCGCTCGAGGCAGGCTCTCGCGAGGCTCGCGACGATCGAGGGATAGGCGAGCAGGTACATCGGCTGCTGCTCCTCGAGCCAGCGCAGCTGGGCGTCGACGTCCGTGCGGATGTGGAGAACGGCGACCGGTCCGGTCTGCACCAGTCCCTGGGTGGCGGCGCCCCAATTGTCGGACCCGCCGGGGGTCACGCCGTGGCGGATCGCGGCGAGCTTGCCGAGCAGGTCGCGCCGGTGCCAGAGGTGGTCGCGCAGGGTAAACGCCTTCCAGAAAAGCTCGGTGACGCGGGTCTTCAGCACCCGCACGGGCGCGCCGGTGGAGCCCGAGGTCCGCGTCTCGGCGGTCGGGGCGTGCGCTACGGGGAGCGCCGAGGTCCTCAGCGAGTCGTAGCGCGATTGCAGGTCGCGGCGCGAGAGCAGGGGAAGCGCCGCGAAGCGCTCGGCCGTCAGGGGAAGGGCCGGGTCGTAGCGGTCGCGCCAGCGCTCGGCGTAGAACGCGACGCTCGAATGGGCGTGCCGCGCGAGCTCCTCGAGCTGGCGCGTCTGCAGGTCCAGGATGCGATCGGGGGACAGCCACTGGGACTGCTCGAGCTGCTGCAGCAGGGCGAGCGTCTCCGCGCCGCCAGCCGCGGGGATCGCGGGCCACAGCACTCCCGGAACGGCGCTCAGGACCTTCAGTAGCCCTGCTCTTTGAGGTAGTTGAGCGGACCGCCGCGGAACGGCGCGAAGCCGGTTCCGAAGATGAGCCCGGCGTCGGCGAGGTCGGCGTCGGCGACGATGCCCTCGGCCACCGCGGCGCGCGCCTCGCGCAGGTACGGCGCCATGAGCTTGGCGCCGAGGTCGGCGGGCACGGCGCCGCTCGCGCCTTTCCTCGCCCTGCCGTCCTTCCACGCGTAGAAGCCGCGCCCGGTCTTCCTGCCGAGCTTGCCGGCGGCGACCAGCTCGGCGAGCTTCCTCGGCACCTCGGCGCTCCCGCCCGCGAGCTCCTTGCCCACGGCGAGGCAGAGGTCGAGCCCGACCGTGTCGGCGAGCTCGACCGGGCCCATGGGCATGCCGAACTCCTCGGCCGCGGCGTCGAGGGTCTCGGGGGCCATTCCCTCGTCGACCATGCGCAGCGCCTGGTCGATGTAGGGGCCGAGGACGCGGTTGACGAGGAAGCCCGGCGAATCCTTGACCGGCAGCGGCAGCTTGTCGATCTGGCGCACGAAGGCGGCGGCTTTCTTGGCAACCTCGGCGTCGGTGTTCGCTCCCTGGACCACCTCGACGAGCTGCAGTTGCGGCACCGGGTTGAAGAAGTGGATGCCGACGAGGCGCGACGGGTTCCTGAAGTTTGCGCCGATGTCGGCGAGCTTGAGGCTCGAGGTGTTCGAAGCGAGGACCGCCTCGTGCTTCGCGACGGCCTCGAGCCTGGCGAAGAGATCCCGCTTCGCCTGCAGGTTCTCGAAGATCGCCTCGATGATCACGTCGGCCCGCCGCGCGCCGTCGCCGGCGGCGTCCGGGATCAGCCGGTCGAGCGCGTCGCGGACACGCGCCTTGTCGCGGAGCCTCCGCCTGAACAGGTCGGCGGCGCGCTTCATCGCGGGGGCGATGCGCTCGGGCGTCTGGTCCTGGAGCGTGACCGTCAGCCCGCGCATCGCGCACCAGGCCGCGATGTCGCCGCCCATGACGCCCGCGCCGACGACGTGCACGCGTGCGGCCTCGAACCCGCTGTCCTTCGCAAGCGACTTCATCCGCTCCTGCAGGAAGAAGATGCGGATGAGGTTGCGCGCGGTGTCGCCTTCGACGAGGCCGACGACCGAGGCCGGGTCCTCGGGGCGCGGCGCGAAAGGATCGCCGTCGTATCTCTGCCAGAGCTCGAGGATCGCGTAGGGCGCCGGATAGTGGTCCGGCGAAGCCCGCTTCGCGAGCTGCTTCCGCGCCATCGACGCGACGAGCGGGCGCATCAGCGCGGAGCCCATGAAGCGCTGGAAGAGCGGCAGGCGCCGCGGGCGGGGGGCCTCGAGCGCCATCATGCGCGCCGCGTTCTCCTGGATGCGCGGCGGCACCGCCGCATCGACCAGGCCCATGCGCTTCGCTCGGCGCGCGTCCACCGAGCGGCCGGTGAGCAGCATGTCCAGCGCAGCGGTGGGACCGACCAGGCGCGGCAGGCGCATCACGCCGCCCCAGGCCGGCATGATGCCGAGCATCACCTCGGGCAGCGCGAAGCGCGTCCCCGGCTGGTCGACCGCGACGCGGTAGCGGCAGGCGAGCGCGAGCTCGACGCCGCCCCCCATGCAGAATCCGTCCACCAGCGCGAGCGTCGGGAAGGGCAGGGCGGCGAGCTTGTTGTACAGGTCCCAGCCGCGCTTCACCAGCCGCATGGCGTCGTCCGGGTCCTTGATTTTGGTGAATTCCTCGACGTCGGCGCCGGCGATGAACCCGGATTCCTTGGCCGAGCGGATGACGAGACCGCGGGGCTTCTGCGCCGCGACCTCGTCGAGGATGCGGTCGAGCTCCGACATGACGTCGGCGGACAGCACGTTGGTCGATCCGCCCGCCTTGTCGAGCGACAGCCAGACGAGATTGTCGGCGTCGGTCGCCAGCTTCCAGTTTCGGTACTCCATGAGCAGCTACAGCGCCTCGACGAGCATCGCTCCGCCGAGGCCGCCGCCGATGCAGATCGAGGCGATGCCGCGCTTGCCTTTGGCGCGCCTGAGCGCGTGCAGCAGGTGCAGGACGATGCGCGCGCCCGATGCGCCCACCGGGTGGCCGAGCGCGATCGCGCCGCCGTCGGCGTTGAGCTTCTGCTGGTCGAGCTCGCCCATGGCGCGATTCAGGCCCAGCTCTTCGCGGCAATACTTGTCGTCCTTCCAGGCGGCGAGGCAGCCCAGCACCTGGGCGGCGAACGCCTCGTTGATCTCCCAGCGGTCGAGGTCGTTGAGCTGCAGCCCGTGGCGCTGGAGGATCGGGGTGGCGGCGTGCACCGGCCCCAGCCCCATCTGCGCCGGGTCGAGCCCCGCCCACTGGGAATCGACGATGCGGCCGAGCGGCTGGAGCCTGTGGCGCCTGACCGCCTCATCGGTCGCGAGCACGAGCCAGGTCGCCCCGTCGGTGATCTGCGAGGAGTTGCCCGCGGTGACGTTGCCGTACTTGCGGTCGAAGAAAGGCTTGAGCTTGGCGAGGCTCTCGACGGTCGAGTCCTTGCGCACGCCGTCGTCGTCCTTGTAGAGCTCTCCCCGCTCGTCGTAGACGGGCGAGATCTCGGGCGCCATGCCGTCGTGCGCCTCGCTGAAATAGCCCGACTCCTGCGCGCGGGCCACCCGGGCGTGGCTGCGCGCGGAGAATTCGTCCATCTCGCCGCGGGAGATGCCGAAACGGTGCGCGAGGTTCTCGGCGGTCTGGCCCATGAGCAGGCCCACGTAGGGGTCGGTCAGTCCCTTCATGATGCCGATCACCGGCGCGAGCAGCTGGGCGGGTTTCAGCTTCAGGAACATCGCGGCCTTGGCGAGGGGCGATTTCGCCGCCATGAAGTTCGAGAACCACAGCACCATCACGTCCGAATACATGAGCGGCACCCGCGACAGCGCGTCGACGCCTCCCGCGAGCACGAGGTTCGACCGGCCCGAGAGCATGTTCGCGATCGCCGAATCGAGCGCCTGCATGCCCGAGGCGCAATTGCGCATCACTGTCCAGCCGGGGACCTTCTGCCCGCAGCCCATGCGCAGCGCGGCCACGCGCCCGATGTTGACTTCGTCGACCGAGGGCGCGGCGCAGCCGAGGATCACCTCGTCGAGCTCCTCCGGCGCGAACGGCTGGCGGATGAGGAGCGACTTGCCCGCGGCGGTGGCGAGGTCGCTCGCCGAGAACGGGCCCGGGCGGTTGCGCGACTTCAGGAACGGGGTGCGCGCCCCGTCGACGATATAGAGCCCCTTCGACACCAGCGGCCTAGGCGGCGGCGCGCTGCGGCTGCGCCGGGCGGGCCGATTCGGAGCGTCCCAGGTCCTGCGGGAAATCGTCGACGCGGATCACGTCGTCGCGCAGCTGAGCGGCGCGCTTGAGGAGCGACATCTCCTCGGCGCCGATGATCTTCGCGCCGAGCGCGGCCTGCGCGAGCTCGTCCGCGGACGCGCCGCGAATCGCGCCCGATTTCTGCGCGGCCCGGATCTTCGCCTCGACCGCCTCGGCCCGGATCGCGGCTTCGAGCGCGGCTTCGAGACAGCCGAGCGGGTCGCTCTCCGCCCTGGGCAGGTAGATGCCCGAGCACAGGCGATCGCGGGCGAGCGAGGGCGCGATGAGAAGGCGCGCGACCTCGTGCCCGAGACGGTCCGCCGGCGATGCGAAGTGCCGGCCGAGCGGGAAGACCGCCAGCCGCAGGAGGAAGCCGACGAGCCTGGACGGATAGTTCGCGAGAACGCCGTGCAGCGCGTCGGCCGCGCGCGCGAGCGCGTCCTGCAGCGACCAGTGCGCGAACGGCAGGTCGGCCTCCTGCCGGCCCTCGTCCTCGAAGCGCTTCAGCGTCGCCGAGGCGAGGTAGAGCATGGCGAGCACATCGCCCAGGCGCGCCGAGATCCTCTCCTTGCGCTTGAGCGCCCCGCCCAGGACGAGCATCGAGACGTCGGCGGCGTACGCGAGCGCCGCGGACAGGCGCGTCAGCTGACGGTAGTAGCGGCGCAACTGGGGCGCGGCGCCCGACGGCGCGGAGGCGAAGGCCGACCCGGTGATCGCCATGAAGAAGGCGCGCGCCTCGTTCCGCGCCACGTGCCACACGTGCCCGAAGAAAGCCGCGTCGAACGCGGCGAGATCGCCATCCTGCGCCGCCCGCATTTCCTTCAGCACGTACGGGTGGCAGCGGATCGCGCCCTGCCCGAACACGATCAGGTTGCGCGTGAGGATGTTCGCGCCCTCGACGGTGATCGCGATCGGCAGCTGCTCGTACGAGCGCCCGATGAAATTGCTCGGCCCGAGGCAGATGCCCTTGCCGCCGAGGATGTCCATGCAGTCGTTCACCAGCGCGCGGCCGCGCTCGGTAAGGTGATACTTGACGATCGCCGAGATCACCGAAGGCTTCTCGCCGAGGTCCACGGCGCCGGCGGTCATGCTGCGCGCGGCGTCCATCATGTAGAGGTTGCCGCCGACCCGCGCGAGCGGCTCCTCGATGCCCTCGAACTTGCCGATGGCGGTCTTGAACTGGCTGCGCACGCGCGCGTACGCTCCCGTCGCGCGCGCCGCGAGCTTGGCGTAGCCCGTGCTCGAGGACGGCAGCGAGATCGACCGGCCGGCCGCGAGGCACTCCATCAGCATGCGCCAGCCCTGGCCCGCCATCTTCGGCCCGCCTATGATCCAGTCGAGGGGCATGAACACGTCCTTGCCCCAGTTCGGTCCGTTCTGGAACACCGCGTTCAGCGGATTGTGGCGGCGGCCGATGTTGACACCGGGAGTGTGGGTCGGCACCAGCGCGCAGGTGATGCCGACGTCCTCCCTTCCGCCAAACTGAGCGCCGAGCAGGCGGTCCGGGTCGCTCAGGCGGAACGCGAGCCCGAGCAGCGTCGAGATCGGCCCGAGCGTGATGTAGCGCTTCTCCCAGGTGACGCGCATGCCGAGCACCTCGCGGCCCTCCCACACGCCCTTGCACACGATGCCGAAATCGGGGATCGCCGCGGCGTCCGAGCCCGCGTGCGGGTTCGTGAGCCCGAAGCAGGGGATCTCGAGGCCCTTCGCGAGCCTCGGCAGATAGTGGTTCTTCTGCTCGTCGGTGCCGTAGTTGAGCAGCAGCTCCGCGGGCCCGAGCGAGTTGGGCACCATCACGTGCACCGCCGCCGCGCCGCAACGCGACGCGAGCTTCTGGATCACCTGCGAATGCATGGTGGCGGAGAACTCGCGTCCCCCGTAGCGCTTCGGAATGATCATTCCGAGAAAGCCCTTGTCCTTGATGAATTGCCAGGCCTGCGGCGGCAGGTCCTGCCAGATCTGCGCCGTCTCCCAGTCGTTCACCATCGCGCACAGCTGCTCGGTCTCGTTGTCGAGGAAGGCCTGCTCCTCGGCGGTGAGCTTCGGCTTCGGCACGGCGAGCAGCTTGTTCCAGTCGGGGTGGCCGGAGAAAAGGTCGGCGTCCCACCACACCGTGCCGGCGTCGATCGCCTCGCGCTCGGTCTGGGACATCGCGGGCAGCTGACGGCGGTACCAGAGAAGGACGAACCGGGAAACGATGTGGCGGCGCAGCGGAGCGGCGGCGAGCACCACGCACAGGGCGGCGAGCGCGACGAGGAGAATTGCGGGGAAATTCATGGGCCCTCCGGAGTCCGGGCTTGAGAAACGATATCAGGATGATACGCCCTTGCCCTGCCTCCCGCCGCCCCCATGTAACATCGGTCCATGGCCCACGATCACCGCATCGCCCTGCCCGCAGCCGAGAAGCCGGCCCCGCCCCAGCCGCGCAGCGAGTGGCGCGCCGTCGGCATGCTGCTTCCCTACCTGTGGGAGTTCCGCACCCGGGTGGTGATCGCCCTCGTCTTCCTCACCAGCGCGAAACTCGCGAACGTCGGCGTGCCGCTAGTCATGAAGGAGGTGGTGGATTCGCTCGATGCGCGGGTCGCGGTCCTTGCCGTGCCGCTCGCGCTGCTCGCGAGCTACGGGATCCTGAGGTTCTCGACGACGCTGTTCGCCGAGCTGCGCGACGTCGTGTTCGTGCGCGTCGCCCAGCGCGCGATCCGGCGCGTCGCGCTGTCCGTGTTCCGCCACATGCACAGCCTCAGCCTCCGCTTCCACCTCGAGCGCCAGACGGGCGGCGTGTCGCGCGACATCGAGCGCGGCACGCGCGGCATCTCGACGCTGCTCTCGTACATGCTGTTCTCGATCATCCCGGTGGTGCTCGAGTTCAGCCTGGTTGCGGCGATTCTCCTCGCGAAATTCGACTGGCGCTTCGCCGCGGTGACCTTCGCGGCGGTCGTGGTGTACCTCGCCTTCACCGTGTCGGTCACGGAATGGCGCATGGACATCCGCCGGCGTGCGAACGAGCTCGACTCGCGGGCCAACACCCGCGCGATCGACAGCCTGCTCAACTACGAGACGGTGAAGTACTTCAACAACGAGGAGTACGAGGCGCGGCGCTACGACGAGAACCTGCAGAAGTACGAGTCGGCCGCGGTCAAGAACGAGGCCTCGCTCGGCATCCTCAACATCGGCCAGAGCCTGATCATCGCGGTCGCGGTGACCCTGCTCATGGTGCTCGCGGCGGGCGGCGTGGTCTCGAAGGAGCTCACGCTGGGCGATCTCGTGCTGGTGAACGGCCTGCTGATCCAGCTCTACATCCCGCTCAATTTCCTCGGCATGGTGTACCGCGAGATCAAGCAGGCGCTCGCCGACATGGACCGCATGTTCCGCCTGCTCAAGCAGGATCGCGAGGTCGAGGACCGGCCCGGGGCGCGCTCCCTCTCCGCAACCGGCGCGTCGGTGCGCTTCGAGAACGTCGATTTCTCCTACGAGGCGAGGCGGCAGATCCTGTTCGGGGTGTCCTTCGAGATTCCGGCGGGGAGCAAGGTGGCCGTCGTCGGCGCGAGCGGCTCGGGCAAGTCGACGCTGGCGCGGCTGCTGTTCCGCTTCTACGACGTCGGCTCGGGGCGCGTGTCGATCAACGGGACCGACATCCGCGACCTGAAGCAATCGTCGCTGCGCGGCGCGATCGGCATCGTGCCGCAGGACACGGTGCTGTTCAACGACACCATCCTCTACAACATCCACTACGGCCGCCCCGAGGCCTCGCTCGACGAGGTGATCGAGGCGGCGAAGGCGGCTCACATCCACGATTTCATCGAGAGCCTGCCGGACAGGTACGAGTCGCGCGTCGGCGAGCGCGGGCTGAAGCTCTCCGGCGGCGAGAAGCAGCGCGTGGCGATCGCGCGCGCCATACTCAAGAACCCCAGCATCCTGGTCTTCGACGAGGCGACTTCCGCGCTCGACTCGGAAACGGAGAAAGGCATCCAGGCGGAGCTCGACCGCATCGCGCGCGGGCGCACCACCCTCGTGATCGCGCACCGCCTGTCCACCGTCATGGATGCCGACCAGATTCTCGTGCTGGATCAGGGGCGTATCGTCGAGCGCGGCACGCACCGCGAGTTGCTCGAGCGCGACGGCGCCTACGCCCAGATGTGGGCCCTGCAGCAGCAGGAAGAAGCCGAGCACGCCTCAGTCTAGACTGAGGCCTGACAGGCGGGCGGCCTATGCCGCTGTCATGACGTTGCGTGAAGAGTACGGTGTATCTCTTTCTTTTCGTTTGCAAATCGCCGTTGTCACGGCTAAACTAGCCACCCCAACAAGAAGCTCGGAGGGAGGGTGCGCGTTCTCTTTGCGTTCCTGCTTGCGTTGGTCGTCGCCTCGACGCCGGCCCTCGCGCGCGAGCCGCGGACGCCCGCGCTGAAATCGCAGGCGGCGCTCGTCGTCGACCAGGACTCCGGCGAGATCCTCCTCGGCAAGAACGCGGACTCGAAGCTGCCGATCGCGTCGCTCACGAAGCTGATGACCGCGATCGTCACGCTCGACGCCGGGCTCGACCCGAGCGAGCCGGTCACGATCACCAAGGCGGACGTCGACAGGCTGCGCGGCTCGCACTCGCGCCTGCAGGTCGGCACGACTCTCACGCGCGACGAGATGCTGCACCTCGCGCTCATGGCCTCCGAGAATCGCGCCGCGTCCGCGATCGCGAACTCGTACCCGGGCGGTCGCGACTCCTGCGTGCTCGCGATGAACCTCAAGGCGCAGCTGCTCGGAATGACCGGCACGCGCTTCGAGGACGGCACGGGCCTGTCCGGCCACAACGTCTCGACCGCCCAGGACCTGGCGAAGCTCGTGCAGGCGGCGCACGCGTACCCCAGGATCCGGGAGTTCACGACCTCGACCTCGTATCAGGTGCAGGTCGGGCGCCGCACGATGCGCTTCGGCAACACCAACAACCTGACGCGCAGCTCGCGCTGGGAGATCGGGCTATCCAAGACCGGATACATCGCCGAGGCGGGGCGCTGCCTGGTCATGCAGGTGACGCTCACCGGGCGTTCCATTATCATCGTGCTGCTGGATTCCTGGGGCAAATACACTCGTGTCGGCGACGCAACCCGCATCCGTCAGTGGCTGGAGTTCGCCGCCGGCGCTTCCGCGCACCGATCCTCGGCGGGTTTGCCGCCAGGAAGAGACAAGCCGGTCTAGATCGGGGCGGCGGGCGTGAGGCCCGAGGCCAGCCCCGCGCCCCTCGCGCCGGGGATCGTCCGCTTCTACAGTTTTCTTCCCCGCGCCGAGAGCCTGCGCGATGACGTCCTCGCGGGCCTCGCGCTTCCGCAGAAGAGCATTCCGCCGAAGTATTTCTACGACGAAGACGGCTGCCGGCTGTTCGAGGCGATCTGCGAGCTCCCCGAGTACTACCTCACCCGCACCGAGACCGCAATCCTCCGCGGCCACATCGCGGACATCGCGCACTTCGTCGGCCCCGACGCCGAGCTGATCGAGTTCGGCGCGGGCGTGCAGGCGAAGACCCGCATCCTCATCCAGGCGCTGCAGACGCGACTGTACGTCCCGATCGACATCGCGATGGACACGCTGCAGGCTTCCTCGAACGAACTCGCGGGCCGCTTTCCCTGGCTGAACGTCGTCGGCATCCGCGCCGACTATACGCGGCCTCTGGCGCTGCCCGAGTTCGCGGGCGTCCCGGTCCGGCGCAAGGCCGTGTTCTTCCCGGGCTCGACGGTCGGCAATTTCACGCCGGCCGAGGCGCTCGAGTTCCTGAGGCGGGCGCGCCGCACCGCGGGCAAGGGCGGCGTGCTGCTGATCGGCGTGGATCTGAAGAAGGACAAGGCGACGCTGGACGCAGCCTACGCCGACTCCAAGGGAGTGACCGCGCGCTTCAACCTCAACCTGCTCAAGCGCATCAACAGCGAGCTGGGCGCGGACTTTCGGCTAGAGCGCTTTCGGCACAGGGCGTTCTACGACCCGGCCCTGGGGCGGGTGGAGATGCACATCGAGAGCGTCGACGCGCAGATCGTCCATGTCGCGGGCCAGCGCTTCGATTTTGCGCGCGGCGAGACCATCCACACCGAGATCTCCTGCAAGTACTCCGTCGCCGAGTTCCAGGAGCTCGGCAGGCGCGCGGGGTTCGCCCCCGAGAAGGTGTGGACCGATCCCGAGCAGCTTTTCAGCGTGCACGGCATGGTGGCCGCCTAGCGCCTAGCGCGAGCGGCAGCTGATCGAAATGCCCTCGCTGGAGGCGCCCTCGGCGAAGCGCAGGCCGAATCCCGGGCGCTTCTTCACGTAGTCCAGGAACTCTGTGACCTGCCGCGCGTAGGGGTGCGCTACGTTGTGCGCGGTGTAGCAGCCGCCGGGAGCGATCTTCGCCTCGAGGTCGAGGAAGTACTGGAGGTACCACTCCTTGTCGGCGTCGGAGAACACGAAGTCCCAGGGGCCGGGCAGCGCCTTCACAAGCTCGTGCGCGTCGCCGAGCCGCGCGTCGACGTACTCGGCGAGCCCCGCGCGCCTGAAGTTGGCGAGCGCGCGCTCGTGCCTGCCCCGGTCGATCTCGATCGTCGTGACCCTGCCGCCCGTTTTCGCGGCCGCCCAGGCGAGCCAGACGGTCGAGTGTCCGGTCGACGTTCCGATCTCGAGAATTCTCTTGTATCCGCCCTTGACCACGAGATTATGAAGGATCTGGCCGTCCCGGTAGGGCACGTTGAGGTAGTCCCAGCGGCCGCGCTCGGCGGACAGGAAGGCCTGGACCTGGCGGTCGAGCTCGGGCGAGTCAGCAGCCGAGCCCGGCGCGACGGCGAAACAGGTGGCGAGGGTGCCGATCCAGGGCGCGAACCGCATAGAAGCGCGGAATTCTATACCACGCTGCGTGCTATGATTTTTTCATGCGCGTCGGCCTACTGGTCACCTGCCTCGTCGATCTGATGCGGCCGTCGATCGGGTTCGCCGCGCTCAAGCTCCTCGAGGACGCCGGCTGCGACGTCGTCGTTCCCGCGACGCAGACCTGCTGCGGCCAGCCGGGCTGGAACTCGGGCGACCGCAGGGCCGCGCGCGCGCTCGCCGAAAAGCTCATCGCCGATTTCGAGGACTGCCCCTACGTCGTCGCGCCCTCCGGCTCGTGCGCAGGCATGATCCGTACGCATTTCCCCGAGGTGTTCTCGGAAGACGCCGGGATGCGGGCGAGGGCCGAGCGCTTCGGCGCGCGCACCTACGAGCTGACCGAGTTCCTCGCCAAGGTGGCGCACCGTCCCCGGGTGTCGGCGCGCTTCGACGGCGCGGTGACCTACCACGACTCGTGCTCGGGCCTGCGCGAGCTGGGCGTGAAGACGGAGCCGCGCAAGCTGCTCGCCAAGGTGGAAGGCCTCAAGCTCGTCGAAATGGAGGAGTGCGAGACCTGCTGCGGGTTCGGCGGGACTTTTTCGATCAAATACGGCGACGTCTCGGCGGAAATGGCCGAGCGCAAGTGCGCCCACATCGCCGCGAGCGGAGCGCAGGCCGTGGTGCTCGGCGACCTCGGCTGCATGCTCAACATCGAGGGGCGGCTGCGCAAGCGCGGCGACGACACGACGCGCGTGCTGCACGTCGCCGAGGTGCTGGCCGGAGAGCGCTGATGCAGATCCAGTCGATGCACTTCAGGCCGCGCGCGGCCGCGGCCCTCGCCGACGCTGCGCTACAGTCGAACCTGCAGAAGTTCAGCTCGACCGGCTTCACGGCTCTGCGCGCCAGGGCGGTGGCCGACTTCGGCGCGGGACTGTTCGAGAAGCTGCGCGGAGAGGGCGCGGCGATCCGCGACCGCGCGCTCGCGAGCCTCGACGCCTGGATCGAGCGCTTCGAGGCCGAGGCCACCCGCCGCGGCGCGACCGTGCTCTTCGCCGAGACGCGCGAGGAAGCCTGCGATCTGCTGCTGGATATCTGCCGGCGTCACGGTGTGAAGAAGGCGATCAAATCCAAGTCGATGCTCTCGGAGGAAGCGGGGGTAAACGAGGCGCTCGAAGCCGCGGGCGTGACGCCCGTCGAGACCGACCTCGGCGAGTACATCCTGCAGCTCGCCGGCGAGCCGCCCTCGCACATCATTGCGCCGGCGCTGCACAAGAACAGGGGCGAGGTCGCCGACCTGTTCGAGGCGCGCCACCGCGCGCCGCGCAAGACCGACATCCCGCTCATGACGCGCGAGGCGCGCGAGGTGCTGCGCGGGCACTTCCTCGGCGCCGACCTCGGTCTCTCCGGCGGCAATTTCCTCATCGCCGAGAGCGGCTCCGGCGTGATCGTCACCAACGAGGGCAACGGCCGCATGGTGACGACGCTGCCGCGCGTTCACGTCTGCCTGACCGGAATCGAGAAGGTGATCCCGACGCTCGAGGATTTCGCGACGCTCCTGCGCCTGCTGACGCGCTCGGCGACCGGCCAGCCGATCTCCAACTACGTGAGCCTGTTCACGGGGCCCCGTCAGGCGCCCGACCGCGACGGGCCCGAGTACATGTATTTCGTGCTCGTCGACGCCGGGCGAACGAGCCTGGTCGGCGGCGGGATGCAGGAGATGCTGCGCTGCATCCGCTGCGGCGCGTGCATGAACCACTGCCCCGTATACCGGGCCGTCGGCGGTCACGCCTACGGCTGGGTCTATCCGGGTCCGATGGGGTCGGTGCTCACGCCAAGCTACGTCGGGCTGGAGAACGCGCTCGACCTGCCGCACGCGGCGACCCTGTGCGGCGCCTGCTCGGTCGCCTGCCCGGTGAAGATCCCGCTGCCCGAGCTGCTGCGGGACCTGCGCGAGAAGCAGGTCGATCGCGGCCTGCGCCCGGCGAGGGAGAGGCTGGGCTTGCGCCTGTGGGCGTGGCTCGCCCTGCGTCCGCGCCTGTACGCGCTCGCGACGGCCGCGGCGGCGGCCTTCCTGCGCGCGCTCGGGGGCCGGAGCGGAATGATCTCGAGGCTGCCCTTCGGCTCGGAGTGGACCCGCGGCCGGTTCTTCCCCGCGCCGAGGTCCTGGAGAACGTTCCGCTCGCTCTACGCCGCGCGCCGGCGCTAGAGCCAGCCGGCCTTGCGGAAGCGGAAGAAGAGGATGACGTTGATCACCGCCATCGCGGCGACCGTCACCGGGTAGCCCCAGGCCCAGTCGAGCTCCGGCATGTTCTTGAAGTTCATGCCGTAGAGGCTCGCGACAAAGGTCGGCACCGCGATCAGCGCGCCCCAGGCCGCGAGCCGCTTGGTCACCTCGGTCTCGCTGAACGTGATCATCGCGACGTTGACCTGGATCGCCGTGGTGACGGTGTCGCGCTGGCTGTTGATCGTCTGGCTGATGCGCACGAGGTGGTCGTAGACGTCGCGGTAGTATTCCTGCATTCCGGTGCACACCTGAGGGACGCGGCCGCCGTACAGCTTGCCCACGGCTTCGAGCAGCGGCAGCACCGCGTGCTGGAGCGTGGTGAGCTTCTGACGCACGTAGTACAGGCCCTCGATATTGGCGCGGAGCGAGCTCCCCGAGAAGATCTGAGCCTCGAACTTCTCGAATTCGTCCTCGATGGCGTCGAGCACCGGGAAGTAACGGTCGACCACGGCGTCGATGAGCGCGTAGAACACGAATCCCGACCCGAGCTTCAGCAGCTCGGGCTCGCTCTCGCAGCGTGCCCGCACCGAAGCGAAGCCCGGCTCGGCCTGATTGCGCACCGAAAGGATGTAGTTCCTTCCGACGAACAGGTCGACCTCGCCGACCTTGAGCTCGTCCCCGAACTGGACGTTGTGCAGCACCGCGAAAAGGGAGCCGCCGTACTCGTCGATCTTGGGGCGCTGGTGGCCGTGGGTCGCGTCCTCGACGGCGAGCTCGTGCAGATCGAACTCCTTTTGCATGGCGGCGAGCTCGCCCGGCCCCGGATCCTTGAGCGCGACCCAGACGAAGCACTCGGGACGGCCGACGTACTGCCCGATCTCCTCGGGCTTGATGTCGCCGAGCTTTCGTCCGTCCTGGTAGGCGCCGCAATTGACCAGCATTGTTTCTCCCGTCTCGCGCCGGAAATGATAAGCCACGAGGGGCTTTGCGCATAGGATAAAATGAGGTGCTTGACACGCCCCTGGCATCCCTGACATATCCGCATGCCCAAGATCAGCCGCCGCACCGAGAACCTCGGCACCGAGAACGCCTTCGTGGTCCTCGCCGAGGTGAACGAGCTCGCCCGCAGGGGCAAGGACCTCATCTCCTTCTGCATCGGACAGCCGGACTTCCATACACCGGTGAACATCCAGGACGCCGCGGTGCGCGCCGTGCGCGAGGGCAAGCACGGCTATACGCCCTCGGCCGGCATCCCCGAGCTGCGCGAGGCCGCGGCGCGCTACATGGGGGCGATGCGCGGGCTGTCGATCCGGCCCGAGGATGTCGTGATCGGCGGCGGCGCGAAGCCCTTCATCGCCTACGCCATCCTCTCGACCACCGACTACGGCGTGGGGGACGAGGTGATCTACCCGAACCCGGGTTTCCCGATCTACGAGTCCCAGATTGTGGCGAACGGGGCGGTGCCGGTGCCGCTCCATCTGCGCGAGGCGCGCAATTTTGCCTTCGATCCCTCGGAGCTCGAGTCGAAGATCACGAAGAAGACGAAGCTCCTCATCCTCAATTCGCCGCAGAACCCGACCGGAGGCATCCTCGGGAAGAGAGACCTCGAGGCGATCGCCGCGATCCTCGGGCGTCATCCCGACGTCTGGATCTACGCCGACGAGATCTACTCGCGGCTGTGCTACGAGGGCGAGTTCTGCTCGATCGCGTCTTTTCCCGGAATGGTCGAGCGCACCATCATCTCCGACGGCGCCTCCAAGACCTGGGCGATGACCGGCTGGCGCATCGGCTTCGCGTCCAGCCCGGCGCTCGCGCCGCAGTTCGTGCGCTGGGTGACCAACACGGACTCCTGCGCGTCGCACATCAGCCAGTGGGCCGCGGTCGAGGCCGTGAACGGTCCGCAGGACGAGGCGCAGAGGATGCGCGACTCCTTCCTCGCGCGCCGCGACCTCATCGTCGGCCTCCTGAACAAGGTGCCGGGCGTGTTCTGCAAGACCCCCGGCGGCGCCTTCTACGCCTGGCCGAACGTTACCGAGGCCTGCCGCATGATAGGCGCGGCCGACTCCGAGGAATTCAGGAAGCGCCTCCTGAACGAGGCCGGGGTCGCCGTGCTCGCCGACATCCACTTCGGCGCGCGCGTGCCGGGCGAAGGCCAGCACATCCGTTTCTCCTACGCGGCTTCCAATGCCGCGATCGAGCAGGGCGTGGCGCGCATGGCGGAGTTCATCCGGAAGAACCAGCGCCGCGCGGCGTAGGCCTGTCCATGACAGGCGAAAGAATCGTGGTGGGCATGTCGGGCGGCGTCGATTCGTCGGTCGCCGCGCTCCTCCTGAAGCGGCAAGGCTGCGATGTGGTCGGCCTCTTCATGAAGAACTGGGAGGAGGACGACGACGACGAATACTGCTCGACGCGCGAGGACCTCGTCGACTGCGCCTCGGTCGCCGAGACGATCGGCATCGACCTCGAGGTCGTGAATTTCTCGGCGGAGTACAAGGAGCGCGTGTTCAGAGCCTTCCTCGCCGAGTACTCGGCCGGCCGCACCCCCAACCCGGACGTGCTGTGCAACGCCGAGATCAAGTTCAAGGCGTTCCTGGACCACGCGATGAAGCTGGGCGCGAAGCGCATCGCCACGGGGCACTATGCGCGCGTGCGCGAAGTCGGCGGCGGCTTCGAGCTGCTCAAGGCGCGCGATCCTGCGAAGGACCAGAGCTACTTCCTGCACCGGCTGAACCAGGCGCAGCTGTCGCGCGTGCTGTTCCCGGTCGGCGAGCTGAAGAAGACCGAGGTGAGGAGAATCGCGCGGGAGGCCGGGCTTCACAACTTCGCGAAGCGCGACTCGACCGGCATCTGCTTCATCGGCGAGCGCCCGTTCCGCGAGTTCCTGAACCGCTACCTGCCGACGAGCCCCGGGATCATGCGCACGCCCGAGGGCCGCGCGGTCGGGGAGCACGTCGGCCTGTCCTTCTACACCATCGGCCAGAGGAAAGGCATCGGCATCGGGGGGCTCAAGGACTCCGGCGGCGGAGCGTGGTACGTCTCCGGGAAGGATTTCGAGAACAACGAGCTGATCGTCGTGCAAGGGCACGACCACCCGGCGCTTCTGTCGCGCAGGCTGCGCGCCGAGGATCTGGCGTGGGTCAGCGGCGAGCGGCCGGGGACGGAAGCGCCTTACGGCGCCAAGACGCGCTACCGGCAGGCGGATGCGGACTGCCGCGTGCGCGACGCCGGGAACGGAATCGACGTCGAGTTCTCCGATCCCCAGTGGGCGGTTACCCCCGGGCAGTCCGTCGTGCTCTACAACGGGGAGACCTGCCTCGGGGGCGGGGTGATCCAGTAACGACTTAGTCCCGGAACGCCTCGATCGAGGTCCACAGCTTCACCTCGTCGCTCACCGGGCCGACGATGAACTTCATGCCGAAGTCCGACCGCTTGAACGACCCGGTGGCGTTGCCGCCGCAGAAGTAGCGCTTGCCCTGGGTGCGCGGATCGGGCCCGCAGTTCCAGCGCTCGACCGTGAGCGTGACCGGCTTGGTCACGCCGAGCAGCGTCAGCTCGCCCTCGATCGCGGCGGGGTGGTCGCCGTTGAATTTCGTCGCCTTGCCCTTGTAGCTCATCGTCGGGAATTCGGCGACGTTGAAGAAGTCGGGCGAGCGCAGGTGCTCGTCGCGCGAGCGCGGGCGGCTGCCCTTGTCGTTGTCGCCCGTGCTCAGCGTCGCTGTTGGAATCGAGAGCTCGATCGAGCCGGTCTTCGCGGCGGTATCGAGCGTCATCTTGCCCGTGACCTTCTCGAAGCGGCCGCGGATGACCGAGGTGTTCAGGTGGACCACTTCGAAATAGGGAATGCTGTGGTAGGGATCGACGGTGAACGACTCCGGCGCAGCGGCCGCGGCGAGCGGCAGCGCCGCGGCGGCAAGACCTGCTGTCAGCTTCAAAGACATGCTTTTCTCCTTGGGTGGGGTTGACGGCAATCAGCCGCCCGCGTGCCACGCAAGCGCGCAGGCGATTCCGGCGACGACGAATCCGTAGAGCGAGGCGAGCACGGCCTGCAGCCACAGCGCCGCGCCCGCTGGCACGGGCAGGTTGGCCGCGACGGGAACGAGCGCGAGCACGACGACCGAATACCACGGCAACTGGGCGAGGATCATCGCCGCCGACGCGATCAGTATCGCGACGACGGTGACGCTGAGGGTGAAGGTCGCGCCGGCATAGCTGCGCTTGCCGGTGACCATTTGCGCGAGCAGAAACGCGCCCGATCCCGCGGCGACCGCGACGCCGTAGAGGCCATAGGTGAGCGCGGCGCCGAAGACGGCGGCGACCCCGGTGCCCGCGCCCAGGGCGAGGCCCGACGCCGCCGTGCGCACGCTGTCCCCGGCGAGCCGCTGCTCGGAGAACCCGACGACCCAGGCGGAGGCGAGGACCGCGGTCGCGCCGGGCAGCAGGGCGCGCTCCAGGTCCTTCTGGGCGAGCACCGGCCAGAAGACCCAGGCGGCGGCGGCCGCCCCCGCGATCGCGAGGAGGTACGAGCCCAGGCGCGTGGGCCTGAACGCGAAGTCGACGACGATGCCGACGACCGGCGCCGCGAGGCCGAGGAGGATGATCTTGCGCGTGGCCGAGAGCGGCGTGAAGTCGAAGCCTGCGATGAAGTACACGGCGGTGGCGAAGGCGGCTGCGACGGCGAGGCCGCCGAGGCGGTAGCGCCCGAGCAGCGCCGCGACGACCAGTCCGGCGGCAAAAGGCGCTACGCCCCCCTGGACCGCGGGGTTGGAGAGAAGGTCATTCACTGGGAACGGTCTCGGCGAAAGAGGGACGCTCGGAGAGCTTCGCGAAATGCCGCGCGAGGTTCGCGTGATCCTTCTTCCAGTCCATCTTGGGGTAGCGGAAATCCAGCCACCCCAGGCAGACGCCGACGGCTATGTCTGCGAGGGTGCAGGCGTTGCCCGAGCACCAGAGCTTCTCGCCGAGGTCCGCCTCCAGGGCGGCGAGCCCCGAGCGTACCTTGCCCATCTGGCGGTCGACCCACGCCGCGTTGCGGAGCTTCGCGTCGCGCTGGTTCTCCAGACGCGCGGCGACGCCGGCGTCGAGGACGCCGTCGGCGAGCGCTTCCCAGCGGCGCACCTCGACCCGCTCGCGCGGGTCGGCGGACACCAGGCGCGACAGCGGCGAGGCGCCGTCGAGGAAGGCGACGATCACGCGCGAATCGTAGATCGCGGAGCCGTCGTCGAGCACGAGCACGGGCACCTTCCCGAGCGGATTGAACTTCGGCGTGACCGCGTCCGCCTTCCAGGGATTGTCGACCTCGAAGTCGTACTCGATCCTCTTTTCCGCGAGCACGATGCGCACCTTGCGGGTGTACGGGCTGGCGAGCGAGCCTATCAGCTTCATGGCGCGGATTCTACCGAAAGGCACGCCTTGACGCGCCTGCGGAGCTGCGGCAGGACCTCGCGCTCGAACCAGGCGTTGTTCTTCAGCCACCGCCGGTTGCGCGGGCTCGGGTGGGGCAGAGGGAAGAACTCGGGCAGGTACTCGTCGCGCGCGCGCACCGTCCCGGCGAGCGTCTTCTTCCTGCGCGCTCCGAGATAGTAGGCGTGCGCGTAGCTTCCTACGAGCAGCGTGAGGCGTACGCGCGGCAGCTGCGCGCGCAGGCGCGGATGCCAGTGCGGCGCGCATTCGGGACGGGGCGGAAGGTCGCCCGAGTCGCCCGTTCCCGGGTAGCAGAATCCGACCGGGATGATGGCGATGCGGCGCTCGTCGTAGAAGGCGTCGCGATCCAGGCGCAGCCACTCGCGCAGCAGGTTGCCCGAGGGATCGTTCCACGGAACGCCGCTCTCGTGCACGCGGCGCCCCGGCGCCTGGCCGACGATGAGCAGGCTCGCGCCGGGCGAGCCGCGGAGCACGGGCCTCGGGGGATTGGGCAGGTGCGCTGCGCACAGCTCGCACGCGCGCACCTCGGCGAGCAGGCGCTCGAAATCGGCCGCCACCCGCATGGTAAAATTGACGCTGCTCATCACACAGGTCCGTCGATGCCGCCGCTCTCACCGCTGAGCGCATTATCCCCTCTGGACGGACGCTATCACAAGCAACTCGAGCCGCTGCGCGCACACTTCAGCGAGGCGGCGCTTTTCCGCAACCGCATCGCGATCGAAATACGCTGGCTGCTCGCGCTCGCCGCCGACGCCGCGATCGCCGAGATCAAGCCCTTCTCCAGGGACACGAACCGCGCGCTCGAGCGCCTGATCGAAGCGTTCTCGGAAGAGGACGCGGCGCAGGTGAAGGCGATCGAGGCCGAGACGAACCACGACGTCAAGGCGATCGAGTACTGGCTGAAGCGGCGCCTCGAGGGAAACTCCGAGGCCGCGCGCGTCGCGGGCTTCGTCCACTTCGCCTGCACCTCCGAGGACATCAACAACCTCGCCTACGCGCTGATGATCAAGGAGGCGCGCGACCGCGTGCTGCTGCCGGCACTCGACCGCGTCATCGACTCGCTCGCGACGATGGCGCGATCGCTCGCCGACGCGCCCATGCTGTCGCGCACCCACGGGCAGCCGGCGACGCCGACGACGCTCGGCAAGGAGCTCGCGAACTTCGCGCACCGGCTGCGCCGCGCGCGGAAGGGCATCGCGGCGGTGTCGCTCGCCGGAAAGATCAACGGCGCGGTGGGCAACTACAACGCGCACGTCGCCGCCTACCCGGACTTCGACTGGGAAGGCTTCGCCCGGCGCTTCGTCGAGTCGGTGGGGCTCGAGTTCAATTCGCATACGACCCAGATCGAGCCGCACGACAGCTTCGCCGAGCAGTTCGACGCGTTCGCGCGCGCCAACACGGTGCTCCTCGATCTCGACCGCGACGTCTGGGGCTATGTGTCGCTCGGCTACTTCAGGCAGAAAGCGAAGGCGGGCGAAGTGGGCTCCTCGACCATGCCGCACAAGGTGAACCCGATCGACTTCGAGAATTCCGAAGGCAACCTCGGCGTCGCCAACGCGCTGCTGCGGCATCTCTCGGAAAAGCTGCCGGTGTCGCGCTGGCAGCGCGACCTGTCCGATTCGACGGTGCAGAGGAACATCGGCGTCGCGCTCGGCCACAGCCTGCTCGCCTGCGAGTCCACGCTGAAGGGTCTCGCCAGGCTCGAGGCGGACCCGGCGCGCATGCTCGAGGACCTCGACGCCAACTGGGAAGTGCTGGGCGAGGCCGTTCAGACCGTGATGCGCAGGTTCGGGCTCCCCGACCCCTACGAGCAGTTGAAGGCGCTGACACGCGGCAAGCGCGTCGACGGCGACACGATGCGCGCCTTCATCAAAGGGCTCGCGCTGCCCGAGGCCGAGAAGGCGAGGCTGCTCAAGCTCACGCCTTCCACGTATACGGGCAAGGCCGCCGAGCTCGCGCGCAAGCTTTGAAACCTCCCCGCCTGCGCGAGGCGCTCGCCGACTTCGGCGGCGTCTACTTCACCAACGGCCTGGTCGCGTTCCTGTTCGCGGCATCGGGCCCCGTGGCGATCATCCTCGCGGTGGGCACGCGCGGGGGGCTCTCGCCTTCCGATCTCTCGTCGTGGATCTTCGGGGCGTTCTTCGTCAACGGGCTCATCAGCATCGCCTTCTGCTGGGCCACGCGTCAGCCGCTCGTGTTCTTCTGGACGATTCCAGGCGCGGTTCTCCTGGGTCCGGCGCTCGGGCACCTCTCCTGGCCCGAGGTGATCGGCGCCTTCGTCGCGACCGGGATCCTGATGCTCGCGCTCGGCCTCTCGGGCTGGGTGCGCCGCGCGATGGAGGCGGTGCCCATGCCGATCGTGATGGGCATGGTCGCGGGCGTGTTCCTGCGCTTCGGCCTGGACCTCGTCTACGCGATCCGGGACGACGCGTGGATCGCCGCGCCCATGGTCGCGGCCTTTGTCCTCGTCGGCGCCTTCCCGCGCCTCGCTCGCCTCGCTCCGCCCCTGATCGTCGCGCTCGCCGTCGGGGTGGCTATGATCTGGTATCTCGGGCGCTTCCACGCCGCGCCCGAGGCGCTGGCTCTGGTGCATCCGAACCTGTACGCGCCCGCGTTCTCGTGGCGCGCGATGGTCGAGCTCGTGGTGCCGCTCGCGATCACGGTGCTCGTGGTGCAGAACGGGCAGGGCATCAGCGTGCTGCGCTCCGCGGGCCACGCTCCGCCCGTCGACGGGATCGCGGTCGCCTGCGGCGCGGGCGCAATCGTCACCGCCTTCGTCGGCGCGGTCCCGACCTGCCTCACCGGCCCGGTGAACGCGATCATCTCGTCCTCGGGCGAGCGCGCGCGGCACTACACGGCGGGAATCTTCGTCGGCGTGCTCGCGCTCGGCTTCGGCCTGTTCGCGCCGGTGTTCACCCGCCTCATGCTCGGCACGCCCAAGGCCTTCATCGCCGCGCTCGCCGGTCTCGCCATGCTGCGCGTGCTCCAGTCGGCCTTCACGGTGAGCTTCCGCGGCGGCTTCGCGCTCGGCGCGCTCGTCACCTTCCTCGTCACCGTCGCCGACATCCCCATCCTCAACATCGGGGCGCCGTTCTGGGGCCTCGTCGCCGGCTACATCGCCTCGCGTATGCTCGAGCGCGAGGATTTCGCGGTCAGGGTATGAGCGCCGCCGGCCTTCCCGTCGCCCTGCGCGGCGCCTTGTGGATGGTGGGCGCGCTCGTCTCTTTTTCGATCATGGCGGTGTCGGTGCGCGAGCTGCTGCGCACCATGGGGAGCTTCGAGATCCTTTTCATCCGCAGCTTCATGTCCCTGCTCATCCTCCTTTTTCTCCTGCCCCGGCACGGCCTCAAGGCGCTGCGCACCAGGCACTTCGGGTTGCACGTGCTGCGCAACGTGTTCCACTTCGGCGGCCAGTACGCCTGGGTCTACGCGATCTCGCTGCTGCCGCTCGCCACCGTGTTCGCGATCGAGTTCACCATGCCAGTGTGGGCCGCGGTGCTCGCCATGATCTTCCTCGGCGAGCGCCTGAACCAGGGCCGGACCGTGATGCTCGTGCTGGGCGTCGTCGGGGTGTTCGTCATGCTGCGTCCCGGCATGGCGGTCATCCAGCCGGCGGCGCTCGTCATGCTGCTCGGCGCCTTCGCCTACGCCTCGACCATGATCGCGACCAAGCGCCTCGCCGGGCACGACACGGCGTTCGCGATCCTCTTCTACATGGCGGTGATCCAGCTGCCGCTCGGCCTCGTCCCCGCGTTGCCGCAGTGGGTATGGCCGGGCCTGCGCGACGCGCCGTGGGTGATCGCGCTCGGCGTCGTCGGCCTCACCGCGCACTACTGCATGACGCGCGCCTTCCGCATCGCCGACTCGATGGTCGTCGTGCCGATCGACTTCCTGCGGCTGCCGCTGATCGCGGTCGTGGGCGCGGTGTTCTACAACGAGCCGCTCGAGCTCGTCATCATGATCGGCGCGGCAATCATCTTCGCGGGAACGTTCTACAGCATCCGGCGCGAAAGCATGGGACGGCTGGAGCCGTCGCCGGAGGGCTAGCCCTTCTTCTCGCTCGGCAGCGGCGGGAGCGCTCTCAGGTAGGCGATGAGGGCGTCGAGATCGGCGGGGGTGAGCTGGCTGGTCGTGTTCTTGATGACCTCGCCCATCGACGCGGCGGGGACGTCGCCTTCGGCGGTGAGGCCGGTGACGAGGAAATCCTTGATCTCCTTGTCGCTCTGCTTCTTGAGGTTCGTCGGCGTGAGGTTCGCGACGGATTTGCCGTCGGGGCCCCTGCCGCCGGCGAGAGTGCGGTCGGACCTCGGGCCGCCGAGGAAGTTGCGCGGGGTGTGGCACTCGCCGCAATGGCCGAGCGCCTGCACGAGGTAGGCGCCCCGGTTGACGACGGCCGACACGCCCGGGATGTCGGTGAAGGCGCCCGGGGTGAAGTAGAGCCACTTCCAGATCGATACGAGCCACCTCCATCCGAAGAAGAACCACAGGTCGTGCTCCTTGCTCGGCGTCGCGCTCGGCGGGAGCGTCTTCAGGTACGCCCACAGGTCGCGGGCGTCGCTGTCGGTGATCTTCGTAAACGACGGGTAGGGAAACGCGGGGAAGAAGTTCGACCCGTCGGGACGATCGCCCAGGCGCAGCGCGCGCAGGAAATCCGCCTCGGTCCAGCTGCCGATTCCCGCCGTCTTGTCCGGGGTGATGTTCGGCCCGTAGAACGTGCCGAAGGGAGTCTTCAGCGCCCGGCCGCCCGCGTAGGGCACCGCGCCTTCCTTCTCCTCGGTATGGCAGCCGACGCAGCCGGCGGCCTTGGCGAGGTACTCGCCGCGCTTCGCGTCCTGCGCAAAGGCGCTTCCGGCGAAGAGCAGGGCGAGGATGAGCGGTGCGCGGATCATGCGCGCAGCATTATGCCGACAAAAAGAAAGCCCCGCCTCGGCGGGGCTTTCCTCGGGTGATGCGGCCTTACTGCTTCTCGCGGAAGTTCTCGTGGCAGCCGCCGCAGGCCTTGCCGATGCCGCCGATCGCCGCCTTCTGCGCGCCCTCGTCGCCGCCGCGGCTCACCTTGACCAGGTTCTGCACGGCGTTCTGGAAGGTGTCCTGGGCCTGCTTGAACTTCGCGGGCTCGCTCCAGACCGCGGGCAGCGCCGCGTTCTTCACGGTCGCCTCCTTGCTCGCGGGCGCGAAGCCGTCCCAGGGCATGCGGGACAGGGCGTCGAGCAGCGCGGCGTTCATCGCCACCGTGTCGGCGTTGTACGGGACCTTGCCCTGGGCCATGCCGGCCAGGGGTCCGAAGTACTTGGCCTGCAGGGTCATCGCCGCCTGGCGCTGCTTGACCAGGATCTCCGGCTTGACCTGGGCGAGCGCCGTGTGGGTGACGCCGGCGCCGAGAGCGACGGCCAGGCCGGTCAATAGAAGCTTCTTGTTCATTCGGTTCTCCTCGTTAGGTTGTTCAGGGGTGTGCAGAACGATTTTCGCGGCAACGGCCGCACGGTTGAGATAACAGTTGTGTTGCTGCGTTTATTCCAGCCGGACTAGACGACGGCCTCCTCTTTCTTCTCCTTGACCGGCTTCACCAGGTCCTCACGGCGCACGCCCAGCCAGCGCACCAGCGGCGCCATGACCAGCACCGACGAGTAGATGCCGAAGCAGATGCCGATGGTGAGGGCGAGCGCGAAGTAGTGGAGCGCCGGCCCGCCGAACACCAGCATCGAGGTCACCATGGTCTGGGTGCAGCCGTGGGTGATGATGGTGCGCGAGATCGTGCGGGTGATGGCGTTGTCGATGATCTCGGTGACGCTCGCCTTGCGCATCTTCCTGAAGTTCTCGCGGATCCGGTCGGCGATGACCACCGACTCGTTCACCGAGTAGCCGAGCACGGCGAGCACCGCCGCCAGCACCGGCAGCGAGAACTCCCACTGGAACAGCGCGAAGCAGCCGAGGATGATCACGACGTCGTGGAGGTTGGCGATGATGGCCGCCACGCCGAACTTCCACTCGAAACGCAGCGCGAGGTAGAGCACGATGCCGATCGAGGTGATCAGCAGCGCGAGCGCGCCGTTCTCGGCGAGCTCCCGCCCCACCTGGGGCCCCACGAACTCGACCCGCCGCAGCGTCGCCCCGCTGTCCTGCGCCGACAGGCCTCCCATGACGGCTTTCGAGAGCTCGGAGCTGTTCTGGCCGGGCTTGAGCGGCATCCGGATGAGGACGTCGCGCGACGAGCCGAAGTTCTGCACCGAGTAGTCGTTGTAGCCGCGCGAGTCGAGCGCCTTGCGTATCTGGTCGACGTCGGCGGCCTGGGGGTAGCTCACCTCCATCACCGTGCCGCCGGTGAACTCGATCGAGAAATTCAGCCCCTTGGTCGCGAGAAAGAACACCGCCAGCAGGAAGGTGATCAGCGACACGATGTTGAACGCCAGCGCATGGCGCATGAACGGGATGTCGCGGCGGATCTTGAAGAATTCCATGCGCTACGCCTTTTCCGTCACTTCCAGGCGGTATTGCCGATCGACACGCGCTCGAGCTTCTTGCGCGTGCCGTAGACGAGGTTGACCATGCTGCGGCTCACCACGACCGAGGAGAAGATCGAGGTGAGAATGCCCAGGCAGTGAACCACCGCGAACCCGCGCACCGGCCCCGAGCCGAAGATGAGGAGCGCGAGGCCTGCGATCAGGGTTGTGACGTTCGAGTCCAGGATGGTGCCGAAGGCGCGCTCGTAGCCCGCGTGGATCGCCGCCTGGGGCGTCGCGCCGCCGCGCAGCTCCTCGCGCACGCGCTCGTTGATGAGCACGTTGGCGTCGATCGCCATGCCCAGGGTGAGCGCGATCGCCGCGATGCCGGGAAGCGTGAGCGTCGCCTGGAGGGCCGACAGCACCGCGACCAGGAACAGCAGGTTCGCGCACAGGGCGAGGGTCGAGAACACGCCGAACAGCGCGTAGTACACGATGATGAAGAGCGACAGAGCCGCGAAGCCGTATACGGTGGAGTCGAAGCCCTTCCTGATGTTCTCGGCGCCGAGCGACGGGCCGACGGTGCGCTCCTCGACGATCTCCATGGGGGCCGCGAGAGCGCCGGCCCGGAGGAGCAGCGCCACATCGTTCGCCTCCACCGTCGTCATGCGTCCGCTGATCTGCACGCGCCCGCCGCCGATCTCGGTGCGGATCACCGGCGCGGTGACGACCTCGCCCTTGCCCTTCTCGATGAGCAGGATCGCCATGCGCTTGCCGACGTTCTCGCGCGTGACCTCCTTGAAGATGCGCGCTCCGGTTGCGTCCAGGGTGAGGTGGACCGCCGGCTCGTGCGTCTGGCTGTCGAATCCGGGCTGCGCGTCGGTGAGCCGGTCGCCCGTGAGCACGACCTGCTTGCGCACTAGGATCGGCGCCCCGTCGCGCTCGACGTAGAACTCGTCGCCGAAGGGCACCTGCCCCGCGCGCGCCGCGGCGAGCGCCGCCGGATTCATGTTCTCCGTGTCGACCATGCGCACCTCGAGGGTCGCCGTGCGCCCGAGGATCTCCTTCGCCTTGGCGGTGTCCTGCACGCCGGGAAGCTGAACGACGACGCGGTCCGAGCCCTGCTGCTGGATAACCGGCTCCGCGACCCCGAGCTCGTTGATGCGGTTGTGCAGGGTCTGGATGTTCTGCTTGAGGGCGAATTCCTGGGTGCGCTTCTGCGCCTCGGGCTTGATCGACGCGACGAGCAGCAGGTCGCTCCCCGAGGTCGAGTCCGTGAGCTGCAGGTCTGGAATCTGGTCGGCGATGATGGCCCGCGCCTTGTCGCGCGTGTCGCCGTCGCGGAAGCGCACCACGATGTCGTTGCCCTCGCGCGTGATGCCCGAATGGCGCACGTTCTTGTCGCGCAGCTGGGAGCGGATGTCCCCGGCGAGGCTCTCGGCGCGCTTGGCGATCGCCGCTTTCATGTCGACCTGCAGCAGGAAGTGCACGCCGCCGCGCAGGTCCAGCCCGAGGTACATCGGCTGCGCGATGGCCCCGAGCCAGCGCGGCGAGTTCGGCAGGAGGTTGAGCGCGACGGTATAGGACGGGTTGGCGGCGTCCGGGTTGAGCGCCTGGTCGACGACGTCCCTCGCCTTGAGCTGGGTGTCGGTGTCGGCGAGGCGCACCTTCACGCCGGTCAGGTCGAGAAAAAGGCCGGTCGGCTGGATCCCCGCCTTCTTCAGCGCGTCCTCGACCCGGCCGAGCAGCGCGTTGTCTGCCTTGAGGACGGCGCGCGCGGGCGAAACCTGCACGGCCGGCGCCTCGCCGAAGAAGTTCGGCAACGTATACAGGGCCCCGAGCAGCAGCGCCACCGCGATGGTGGCGTAGACCCAGACAGGGTACCGATTCATCTAGATCGACTTGATCGTGCCCTTGGGCAGCAGCGTCTGGATCGCGCTTCTCTGCACCTGCACCTCGGTGTCGGCCGCGATCTCGATCGACACGTAGGCCTCGCCGATCTTGGTGACCTTGCCGAGCACGCCGCCCGAGGTGATGACCTCGTCGCCCTTCTGCAAGGCCTCGGTCATCTGCTTGTGCTCCTTCGCGCGCTTCATCTGCGGGCGGATCATCAGGAAGTACAGCAGGGCGAACATCCCGATGATGATGAAGAACTGCTCGTAGCCGGGTCCGGCCCCGCCCGGGGCGCCCTGCGCGAATGCGGGGGAAATCAGCACGTGGATCTCCAATGCGGTATGCAGCGAGGCGGGGAGTATACCATCGGGACCCGGCGGTTCAGCCGCTTTTCCCGAGCGCCGCCCGCGCCTCGCGGAACTCCGCCAGACGGTCGTCCAGCCTGCCGGCGGCTATTGCCTCGCGGAACTCGCGCATCAGGGTCTGGTAGTAGTGCAGGTTGTGCAGGGTGTTCAGCCGTGCGCCGAGGATCTCGTTCACCTTCTGAAGGTGGTGAAGATAGCCGCGGGAGAAATTCGCGCAGGTGTAGCAGCCGCATGCCTCGTCGAGAGGCCGGATGTCGTCGCGGTAGCGCGCGTTGCGTATCTTGATGTCGCCGAAGCGGGTGAAAAGCCACCCGTTTCTCGCGTTGCGGGTGGGCAGGACGCAGTCGAACATGTCCATCCCCGAGGCGACCGCCTCGGCGATGTCCTCGGGCGTGCCCACGCCCATGAGGTAGCGCGGACGGTCCGCGGGCAGGCGCTCGGCGACGTGGCGCATGACGCGGCGCTGCTCGCGCCTGGGCTCGCCCACCGAGAGCCCGCCGACCGCGTAGCCGTCGAAGCCGATCGCCCGGAGCCCCGCGAGCGACTCGTCGCGCAGGCCCTCGAACATGCCGCCCTGCACGATGCCGAAGAGCGCGTTCGGGTTGCCCTCGTGGGCGCGCCTCGAGCGCTCGGCCCAGCGCAGCGACAGGCGCATCGAATCCGCGGTCTGCTTTTCGGTCGACGGGTAGGGCGTGCACTCGTCGAACACCATCGCGATGTCGGAATTCAGCGCGCGCTGGATCTGAATGGACTGCTCCGGCGTCAGGAACAGCCGGTCGCCGTTGACCGGCGACTGGAACGCGACGCCCTCCTCGCTGATCTTGCGCAGTGCTCCGAGGCTGAACACCTGGTAGCCGCCGGAGTCGGTGAGGATCGGGCCGCTCCAGCCCATGAAGCGGTGCAGCCCGCCGTGCGCCGCGATCACGTCGGGCCCGGGGCGCAGCCAAAGGTGAAAGGTGTTGCCGAGCACGATCTGCGTGCCGCTCTCGAGCAGCTCGGCCGGACTCATCGCCTTGACCGCGCCGTAGGTGCCGACCGGCATGAAGGCCGGCGTATCGACAGTGCCGTGGGCAAGATGCAACACCCCGGCACGCGCCACACCGTCAGCGTGCAACAGCGCAAACCGCTTCATGGCCGACGCTGAATCCGCTCCAGCGCCGCGCGCATCGCCGGCGGCAGCGGCACCGGCTTGCGGCGCGTGCGATCTACGTAGACGTGCACGAAATGTCCCTGCGCCAACGCGGCGTCGTCGTCGTTCCGGAACAGCCCGATCTCGTAGCGCACGCTGCTGCGGCCGAAATGCGCGACGCGCAATCCGGCGTGCACCGCGTCGGGAAACGTCGCCGGCGCGAAGTACGTGCATTGCGTCTCGACCACCAGCCCGATTACGTCGCTGGTTTCGATGTCGAGCGCGCCCTCGGCGATGAGATAGCCGTTCACCACCGTGTCGAAGTACGAGTAATAGACGACGTTGTTGATGTGCCCGTAGGCGTCGTTGTCCATCCAGCGCGTGGTGATGCGCAGGAAATGCGCATAGGCGCTGCGCGTCTCGGGCTGGGGCCGGGGCATTGCTGTCGCGGAATGTGAAATGTGCTCTGGAGCGAACTGCCGGTATTATCCTACGGCCGCGCACTGCTGCGTTCGAGCAGCATCGCGTCGCCGTAGGAATAGAAGCGGTAGCGATTCGCGACCGCATGGCGATACGCCGCGCGGATCGGCTCGACGCCCGCGAACGCGGAGACCAGCACGAGCAGCGTCGATCTCGGCAGGTGGAAGTTGGTCACGAGTTGGTCGACGACTCGGAACTCGAAGCCCGGCGTGATGAAGAGGTCGGTCTCGCCGCCCCCCGCTCGCGCGCCCGACGCCTCGAGGCAGCGCAGCGTCGTTGTCCCCACTGCGACGATCCTTGCGCCCCGCGCTCGCGCCGCCTCGACCGCGTCGGCGGTCGCCTTCGGGATCTCGTAGCGCTCGCGGTGCATGCGGTGATCCGAGAGATTCTTCACCCGCACCGGCTGGAAGGTTCCCGCGCCGACGTGCAGGGTCACGTACGCGAAATCGACCCCGCGCTCTCTCAGCGCGGCGAGGACGGCCTCGTCGAAGTGCAGTCCCGCGGTGGGCGCGGCGACCGCGCCGGGCGCGCGCGCGTACACGGTCTGGTAGCGTGCCGCGTCCTCGGACTCCGGCGCGTGGGTGATATACGGCGGCAGCGGCACGTGCCCGTGGCGCTCGAGCGCATCGAGAGCGTCCGCGCCTTCCGGGAAGCGCAGCCGGTAGAACTCGCCCTCGCGGCCGAGCACGCGCAGGCGCAGGCCTCCGTCGAGCTCGAGCGTGCTGCCCGCCTTCGCCGCGCGTCCCGCGTGCACCTGCGCGAGCGCCTCGCCTTCCGGGAGCAGGCGCTCGATCAGCACCTCGATGCGGCCGCCGGTTTCCTTCCGCCCGAAGAGGCGCGCCCTGATCACGCGGGTGTCGTTGAACACCAGCAGGTCGCCCGGGGAGAGGAGCCGGGGCAGCTCCGAGAAACGGTGGTCGGACAGCAATTCGCCGCCCAGGCGCAGCAACCGGCTGCCCGAGCGCGTCGCGGCGGGATGCTGCGCGATCAGCTCGGGCGGCAGCCCGTAGTCGAAGTCGTCGATGGACAGGCCCACGCGGCTATAATGCACGCGAAAAGCGCGCAGCATCCAGCCGGGATGGCGGAACTGGTAGACGCAGCGGACTCAAAATCCGCCGGTGGCAACACCATGTGGGTTCGATTCCCTCTCCCGGCACCAAAGCGAAACCAATTGTTTCCGCGGTCAACCCGCCATGCACCTGCGGCGTTCCCCACCACCATGCGCGCATTGGCGATCGTCTGCGGACTGACCGTTTGTGCGTCGGCGCTCGCCCAGGCGCCCGCCGAGGCCGAGCTCCGCTTTCTCAACCGGATCGCCTACGGCGCTACCACGCGCGACCTCGAGGATTACCGCGCGCTCGGGCGCGACGCGTATCTGCGCCGACAGCTCGCCTTCCACGGCGACGAAGGCCTGCCGCGCGAGGCGCTCGCAGCGATCGCCGCGCTGCCGGTCTCGCGCCTCCGGCCCGAGGACCTGGCCGAGAAGGTGATCGCCGCGCGCCGCGCCGCGCGATTCAAGTCGGCCGACGAGAAGCGCGAAGCGGCGAAGCAGCTGCGGCGCGAGTTCGCGCAGCTCGATCTCCAGGTGTTCGAGCGGCGCACGCTGCGCGCTCTCTACTCGCCCTATCCGCTGCAGGAGATGATGACCTGGTTCTGGTTCAACCACTTCAACGTGTTCCAGAACAAGAAGCAGGTGCGCTTCCTTCTCGCCGACTACGAGGAGAGCGCGATACGCCCGCACGTGCTGGGGCGGTTCCGCGACCTGCTGCAGGCCGTGCTCATGCACCCGGCAATGACGGTGTATCTGGACAACGCCGAGAACGTCAAAGGCAAGATCAACGAGAACTACGCTAGGGAGCTCATGGAGCTGCACACGCTCGGGGTCGACGGCGGCTACACGCAGGCCGACGTCGAGGCGCTCGCGCGCATCCTCACCGGCGCCGGGATCTACGCGCCCAGCGGCCGGTTTGCCTTCGTCCCGGAGCGGCACGACACGGACCCGAAGGTCTTCCTCGGGCAGAGCTTCTCCGGCTTCGGCGGCTTCTCCGAGATCGAGCGCGCGCTCGACATGCTGTGCAAGCACCCCTCGACCGCGAAGTTCGTCTCGCGCAAGCTCGCCGTGTATTTCCTCGCCGACGATCCCCCGGCCGAGGTGGTCGAGCAGATGGCGGCGACCTTCCGGAAGACCGACGGCGACATCGCGCGCACGCTCGCAACGCTGTTCGCCTCGCCGCAGTTCTCCGATCCGCAGCTCGCGGGAAAGAAGTTCAAGGACCCGGTGCAGTACGTCTATTCCTCGATCCGGCTCCTCTACCCCGCCGATGTGCTCAAGAACGCGCGGCCGCTCGCGGGCGCGCTCGTCCAGCTCGGCGAGCCGGTCTACGGGCACCAGACCCCGGAGGGCTACGGCATGAAGGCGCGCGACTGGACGAGCTCGGACCAGCTCGCCAAGCGCTTCCAGCTCGCGCGCGGCTTCGTCGGCGCTCGCGCGAGGCTCTTCGTCACCGCCGCGGCCATCGACGCGGGAATCGACGAAGGCGAGCTCAGGCGCGTTCGCCAGGCGCACCCGATAGCGCGCGCGCGCATCGAGCCGCTGGTCGCGCCTTTGCTCTCTCCGAAGACCCGGGAGGCGCTCGCGCGCGCCGAGGACCCGCAGGAATGGGCGGCGCTCCTGCTCGCGTCTCCCGAATTCATGTACCGCTAGGAGGCTGCATGGACCGAAGACGATTCGTACGCGCGGGGGCCGGAGCGGCGCTCGCGCTCGCCGGGGCCCGCGTGTGGGCTGCGCCCGCCGCGGGCTCGACCAAGCTGCTCGTGGTCATGCTGCGCGGCGCCTACGACGGCGCGAGCCTGCTCGTGCCGTATTCGAGCGACTTCTACTACCGCGCCCGTCCGGGCATCGCCGTTCCGCGCCCCGGCGCAGGCGACGGCGCGGCGATCCGGCTGGACGCCGACTGGGCGCTGAATCCCGCGGTCAGGGACACCCTGCTTCCGCTCTACGCGAAAAAGCAGGCCGCTTTCGTTCCCTTCAGCGGAAGCGGCGACACCTCGCGCAGCCATTTCCAGGCGCAGGACCTGATGGAGATGGGGCAGGGGGGCGCCGGGCCCCTCGACTATTCGAGCGGCTTCCTCAACCGGCTGGTGCAGGCGCTGGGCAGCGACCCACGCGCAGGTGGCGTCGCGTTCACGAACAACCTCACCCTTGCGTTCAAGGGCCCGGTCCCGGTGCCGAACGTGTCGCTGCGGGGAGGCGCGCGCGCGCCGCTGCCGCAAGGCGAGGGCGAGCGCATCGCGGCCATGTACGAGGGCACGCCGCTCGCCTCGGTCGCCGCGGCCGGCATCGAGACGCGGAGGGAAGTCTCGCAGCAGCTGATGACCGAGATGGCCGAGTCCGCGCGCGGCGCCGGGCCGGCGCGGGCGTTCGAGAGCCAGGCGCGCGTGGTCGGCAGGCTGATGGCGAGCAAATCGTCGTACTCGATCGGCTTCGTCGACGTCGGCGGCTGGGACACGCACGTAAACCAGGGCGCGGCGCAGGGGGCGCTCGCGAACAACCTCGAAGGACTGGCGGCCGGAATCGCCGCGTTCGCGTCCGAGATGGGCGCGCTGTGGCCTGGCACCGCGGTCGTCGTGCTGTCCGAGTTCGGCCGCACCGCCCGCGAGAACGGCAACCGCGGCACCGACCACGGCCACGGCAACACGCTGTGGGTGCTGGGGGGCGGCGTCGCCGGCGGGCGCGTCGCCGGCGAGCAGGTCCCGGTCGACGAGCGGCACCTGTACCAGGACCGGGATTTCCCGGTGCTCAACGACTATCGCTCGGTCCTGGCGCATCTCTTCGCCCGCATGTACGGGCTGGACGGGGCGCGCATCGAGCGCGTGCTCCCGGGCGCCAAGGCCCGGAATTACGGCCTGGTCTAGCGGAATCGTCACGAAACGCCGGCGCGCGGTTGATATCATGCGGCTGGAGCATTCATGTTCGAACCGCGCCTCGATCACTTCGCCAGCCTCGGCCCCCACGGATTCCATCGCGTCGCCTACGCCGAGTGGGGCGACCACGACTCGCGGCACGTGGTGGTGTGCGTCCACGGGCTCACGCGCAACAGCCGCGACTTCGACGAGCTCGCCCACTACCTCGCGGTGCGCGGCTGCCGCGTCGTGTGCCTGGACGTCGTCGGCCGCGGCGACAGCGACTGGCTCGAGGACAAGGCGGACTACGGGTTCGCGCAGTACGTGACCGACGCGGCGGCGCTGCTCGCCCGCGTCACCGCGCCCAGGGCCACGCTTATGGGACGGATGCGGGGCGAAGGCAGGGTGCACAAGATCGACTGGGTCGGCACGTCGATGGGCGGACTGATCGGCATGATGGTCGCGGCCGAGCCCGGCTCGCCGATCCGCCATCTCGTGCTGAACGACGTCGGGCCGCGCATCCCCTGGCCGGCGCTCGCGCGCCTCAAGCTCGCGTCGATCGGCGAGGGCGCCCGCTTTGCGGGCGTCAGGGAAGTCGAGGCCTATCTTCGCGACGCCTGCGCGTCCTTCGGCCCGCTGAAGGACGGCCAATGGCGCAAGCTCGCCGTCCACAGCTCGCGCCGCGGTCCCGACGGCAGGTACCGGCTCGCGCACGACCCGGCGATCGTGAGCACGCTGCGCTCGGGCGGCGGCGCCGGGGTCGCTTTCGGCGCCGATTTCTTCTTCGGCATCGACCTTTGGAAGATCTGGGATGCCGTGAAGTGCCCGACGCTGGTGCTGCGCGGGGCTGAATCCGACCTGCTGCTCGAGTCCACGGTGAAGCAGATGCAGGGGCGCGGGCCGGCGGTGAAGGCGGTGGAATTCCCCGGCGTGGGGCACGCCCCCTGGCTGATGAGCGAGGACCAGATCCGCCCGATCGCCGATTTCCTGCTTGCATGAAGGTCTGCGTCGTCGGCGCGGGAGCGATAGGAGGGCTGGTCGCGTCGGGTCTGGCGCGCGCCGGCCACGAGGTCTGCCTGGTCGCGCGTGGCGCGCATCTGGACGCCCTGCGCGCCAACGGGCTGACGCTCCTGTCGGGCGAGAGGCGCGAGGTGTTCCGCCTGCACGCGTCGGACGATCCAGCCGGACTGGGCGCGCAGGAGGTCGTGTTCATCTGCCTCAAGACGCCCTCGATCGCCGCGATGCTGCCGCGCGTGAAACCGCTCCTCGCGCGCGACACGGTGGTCGTCCCCGCCATAAACGGCCTGCCGTGGTGGTACTTCTATCGCGAAGGCGGAAGGTTCGACGGGCAAGCGATCGCCTGCCTGGATCCGGAAGGCGCGCTGCTTCGCTCGCTGGATCCGAAGCACATCGTCGGGTGCGTGGTGCACGCCGCGGCGCAGATTCCGGAGCCCGGCGTCGTGCGCCACACCGCGGGCCGGGAGTTCCTGCTCGGCGAACCCGACCGCTCGAAGTCGGCGCGCGCCGAGAGGCTGGTGGCGGCGATGAATGCGGCGGGCTTCGAGGCGACGCTCGCCGCCGACATCCGCCTCGAGATCTGGATCAAGCTCGTCGGCAACCTGTCCTACAACCCGGTCGCAGCGCTCGCGCTCGCCCACATGGACGACATCCACGGCAACGAGGCCCTGCTCGCGCTTGTCCGCACGGTCATGGAGGAGGGCATGCGGGTCGCCGAGGCCTACGGCGCGCGCATCCCGGTGAGCGTCGAGGAGCGCATCGCCATCGCGAAGAAGCTCGCGGGCGCGAAGATTTCCATGCATCAGGACGTCGAGCGGCGCCGCCCTCTCGAGGTCGCCGCCATCGTCGGCGCGGTGGTCGAGCTCGCGCGCAAGGCGGGCATCGCCACGCCGATGACCGACGCGGTCCACGCGCTGGTCGCCGAGCGCGCGAAGCACCTCGACCGCTAGCGCTGGGTGTGCGCCGCGAAGAGGGCGGCGGTGAAGACGAGCAGCGCGCCCGCCTGGTGCGCGGCGGCGAGCGGCACCGGGACGACGAGCAGAAGCGTCGCGATCCCGAGCGCGATCTGCAGCGCGAGCGCGGCGAGCAGCAGGCTCGCTGCGAGTCTGACGCGTGGCGCCGCTCCGCGCTCCCGCAGCCAGAACCAGGGCACGAGGATCGCGAGCAGCCAGGCGATCAGCCGGTGGTCGAACTGCACGGTCGCGATGTTGCTGAAGAAGTTGAGGTACCAGGGCTCGATCACGAACATCCCCGGCGGCAGGAAGTGCCGGTTCATGAGCGGGAACGTGTTGTACGCGAGCCCCGCGCGGATTCCGGCGACGAAGGCGCCCGAGATTATCTGGACGAAGACGAGCGCGACGAGCGCGAGCGCGAATTTCCGCGGTCCGGCCTCGCGCGCGCGCGGGAAGAGCAGGTCGAGCGCGACCCATAACATCGCCGCGTAGATGAGGAGCGCCGTGCCCAGGTGCGCGGCAAGCCGGTACTGGGAGACGCGCGGGTCGTCGACGAGGCCCGACTGAACCATGTACCAGCCCATCGCGCCCTGCAGCCCGCCGAGCGCGAAGATCACCGCGAGCTTCCACGTCAGCGCGCGGTCGATCCGCCCGCGCACCGCGAACCACACGAGCGGCAGAAGGAAAACGGCGCCGATCAGCCGGCCGAGAAGACGGTGAGCGTATTCCCACCAGAAGATGTCCTTGAATGCGGCGAGGTCCATCCCGGGATTGACGAGCTTGAACTCGGGAGTTTCCTGATATTTGCGGAAGGCCTCCTGCCATGCGGCGTCGTCGAGCGGAGGCAGCGCGCCGACGATGGGCTGCCACTCGACGATCGACAGGCCCGAGTGCGTGAGGCGCGTGACGCCTCCGACGACCACCATCGCGAACACGAGCGCGCAGCACGCGAGCAGCCAGGCCGCGACGCCCCGGTCGTGCATTTCGCCACTGGATGCTCCGATTGACATGGGTTAAAGTAGCGCGGGTGTGCCGGGGATGGGCTTCAGGAGGCTGGCCATGTTTGCAATCGTGTACAAGTCGGACGGGGTGCCGATCTGCGTGCAGGTTCCGGGCGTGTCGCCCGACCCGGTCGTGGTATGGACCTCGGAGAACGCGGCCAAGGCCTTCATCGAGAGCAAGGGCGGCGCAGCCGAATTCCAGCCGGTCTCCGTAAACGAGCAGTCGATGGAAAAGATGGCCAAGGCGCTCGGCTGCCCGGTCGAGAAGCTCATGGTCGAGCCGTATCCCTCCTAAAGCGTCACTTCCACGTTGTCGATGAGCCGCGTGCGGCCAAGGAAGGCCGCGGCGAGCACCACCAGCTCGCGGTCGCCCTCCGCGGGTGGCTGAAGGTCGGATTGCCGCCGCACCGAGACGTAGTCCGGGCGCCATCCCTTGTTCGCCAACGTCGACATCGCCTGCAGCTCGATGCGGCGGAAATCGCGCTTGCCCGCCTGCACCTCGTCGCCGGCGGCGCGCAGGCACCGGTACAGGCGCGGCGCCTCTGCGCGCTCGGCGGGCGACAGATAGCCGTTCCGCGAGCTGAGCGCGAGGCCGTCGTCGGCGCGAACGGTCTCGGCGGGGACGATCTCCACCGGCAGCGCGAGCTGCTTCACCATGTCGCGCAGCACCACGTATTGCTGGTAGTCCTTCTTGCCGAAGATCGCAATGTGCGGCGATACCATGTTGAACAGCTTCATCACCACCGTGGCGACGCCGCGGAAATGGCCGGGACGGAACGCGCCCTCGAGGATGTGCTGCAGGTCCGAGGGTTCGACGAGGAAAGTCTGCGGCTCCGGATAGATCTCACGCTCGGTCGGCGCGAACACCACGTCGACGCCGACCTCCTTCATCTTGTCGGAGTCCGCCTGCAGGGTGCGCGGGTAGCGCTCGTAGTCCTCCTTGGGGCCGAACTGGATGCGGTTCACGAAAATGCTCACCACGGTGCAGGCAGCGCCGCGCTCCTTCGCCATGCGCATGAGCTGGATGTGGCCGGCGTGGAGATTGCCCATCGTCGGGACGAAGACGTTGTCGGGCTCGCGCTGCAGCCGCTCGCGCAGGGCCCCGACCGAGGTGATCACGTCCACTAGAAGGAGTGCTCTTCCGCGGGGAAGCTGCCGTCCCTGACGGCGCGCACGTAGCGCTCGGCCGCGTCGGCGATTGAGGAGGCGCCCTTCATGAAGTTGCGCACGAACCTCGCCTTCTTCCCCGGAAAGACGTCGAGCATGTCGTGCAGCACCAGCACCTGCCCCGAGCAGCCGGGGCCGGCGCCTATGCCTATCGTGGGGATGCGCAGGCGCTGCGTGACTTGCTCGCCGAGCCTCGCCGGAATCGCCTCGAGCACGAGCAGCTCCGCCCCCGCCGACTCGAGCTCGATCGCGTCCTCGATCAGCTTCTGCTCCGCCTCGTCTCCCTTGCCCTGCACGCGGTAGCCCCCGAACTTGTGCACCGACTGCGGCGTGAGGCCGAGGTGCCCGCATACCGGGACGCCGCGCTGCGCGAGGAAGCGCACCGTCTCGGCGAACTCCGCGCCTCCCTCGAGCTTCACCATCTGCGCGCCCGCGGCCATCAGCTCGGCCGCGCTGCGGAACGCCTGCTGCGGCGATTCCTGGTAGGTGCCGAAGGGCATGTCGGCGATCAGGAACGCGCGCTTGCTCCCTCGCGCGACGCAGGCGGTGTGGTACGCCATGTCGGCGAGCTTCACCGGCAGCGTGGTCTCGTGCCCCTGGATCACGTTGCCCAGCGAATCGCCGACGAGCAGGCTGTCCAGTCCGGCCGCGTCGAGCATCGCGGCGAAGCTCGCGTCGTAGCAGGTGAGCTGGGCTATCTTCACCCCATCGTCGCGCTGCTTCTGCAGCGCCTTGATGGTCAGTCGGGTCATCCTAGTCTCCCCAGTTGAAGAACTCGCGGCTGCCGCGCAGGGCGCCGATGCGCTCGATCAGCAGGTCGAGGTCGCGGTCCTCCCTGACGAAATCGAGCCTCTCAGAATTCACGACGAGGACCGGCACCCCGCTGAAGTGGTAGAAGAAGCGGTTGTAGCTGTCGGCGAGCAGGGCGAGATACTCCGGGGTGATGGGCCGCTCGAATTCTACGCCGCGCCGGCGCACCCGCTCGAACAGGGTCTGGGGCTGCGCCTGCAGGTAAATGACGAGGTCGGGACGCGGTGCTTGGGGCCTGAGCGAGTCGAATATCTGCTGGTAGAGGTGCAGCTCGTCGCCCTCGAGCGTGAGGCGCGCGAACAGCGGGTCCTTCTCGAGCAGGAAGTCGCACACGGTGACACGGCTGAACAGGTCCAGCTGCGCGAGCTCGCGCAGCTGCGCGATCCGCTGGAAGAGGAAGAACAGCTGGGTGGGCAGGGCGAAGCGGACCATGTCCTGGTAGAAGCGCGGAAGAAAGGGGTTCTGCTCGGGGCGCTCGAGCACCAGGTTGGCCTGGAGCCGGGCGGCGAGGCGCCGCGCGAGGCTGGTCTTGCCGACGCCTATCGGGCCTTCGACGACGATGTAGTGGTACCTGGAGAGGGACACCGGGGCTCCCGAAAACGGCGCCCATCATACACAAGGAGGGACCCGCGGAGGATCAGCCGCGGAAGATGAAGTAGACGGCGCCGACGATGCACAGCGCCGCCCACAGATAGTCGAGCTTGAGCGGCTGGTTCATGTAGTAGAGCGCGAACGGAACGAACACGCAGAGGGTGATCACCTCCTGGATGATCTTCAGCTGCGCCAGGCTGAACTGCGTGAACCCGATGCGGTTCGCCGGAACCTGGAGCAGGTACTCGAAGAGCGCCACGCCCCACGAGACGAGCGCCGCGATGAACCAGGGCTTGGCTGAGAGCTCCTTGAGGTGCGCGTACCAGGCGAAGGTCATGAAGACGTTCGAGAGCGTGAGCAGGACGACTGTTTGCGCTAGAACCGGTATTTTCACGGTCCACCTATCTTCTGGATTTTCTGGCCTCGACAGGCGGCGAGCAGCGTCTTCACGCCGCCCTTGCGGGGAATCGAGATGTCGGCGGCGATCTCCGCGAGCGGCAGCAGCACGAACGCCCGCTCGTGCATGCGCGGATGGGGAACGACGAGGCCGGGCTCCTCGACGGTCCGATCGCCGTAGAGCAGCAGGTCGAGGTCTAGGGTCCTCGGGGCCCCCGGGAACGGCCGCTCACGGCCGAAGCGCGCCTCGAGGGTGATGAGCTCCTCCAGCAGCTCGCGCGGCGCGAGCTCGGTCTCGACCCTGGCGACGGCGTTGACGAAATCCGGCTGTGCGCCGACCTCCACGGGAGCGCTGCGGTAGAGCGATGAGGAGGCGAGCAGGCGCGTGCGGGGAAGGCTCCCGAGTGCCGCGATCGCGCGGCGCACCTGCGATTCCGGTTCGCCGAGGTTGGCGCCCAAGCCGATGTACGCCTGGATCTTCAAGCCGGCGCCGCGTCGGGAGGCAGGGCCGGGCCCCTGCGCCCGCGGCGGCGCCGGCGGCGCTTGCGCTCGCCGGGCTGCGGCGCGAGCAGCATCGCCTGGCGGCCGCTTTCGCCTTCGCGCTGGAACCTCTCCCACCATTGCGCGAGCTCGGCCGGGGCCTCGCCGCTCGCGCAGCGCAGCAGCAGGAAGTCGTATCCCGCCCGGAACTTCTCGTGCGCGGCGAGCGCGAAGGGGCGGCGCCCGCTGCGCTGCTCGAAGCGCGGCTGGAGCGCCCAGATCTCCTTCATCACCGCGGTGAAGCGGCGCGGGATGGCGAGCTTGTCCGTCTGGATGTCGAGCACCGCGTCCATCGCCCTGAACAACGCCGGGATCGGCTTCAGGCCCTGCCCTTGAGCCTTCTTCCAGGCCGCGAGGACCTCGTGCCACAGCAGCGCGGCGAACAGGAAGGCGGGCGACACGCCCTTGCCCGAGCGCACGCGCGAGTCGGTCTCCTCGAGCGCGAGCCGGACGAAGCGCTCGCCCATGGGCTGCTCGAAGATGACGTCGAGCAAAGGCAGCAGGCCGTGGTGCAGCCCCTCGCCGCGCAGGCGCTTGAGCGCGGTCGCGGCATGGCCCGAGAACAGCAGCTTCTGCATCTCCTCGTAGACGCGCGAAGGCGGGACGTTCTCGAGCAGGTGCGCGAGCTCGCGGATGGGCTTGCGCGTGCGCTCGTCGATCTCGAATCCCGCTTTCGCCGCGAACCGCACCGCGCGCAGCATTCGGACCGGGTCCTCGCGGTAGCGCGAGCGCGCGTCGCCGACGATGCGCACCGACTTTCTCCGAAGGTCGCGCATGCCGTCGTGGTAGTCGAGGATGGTCTCGGCCGCCGGGTCGTAGTACAGCGCGTTGATGGTGAAGTCGCGGCGTATGGCGTCGTCCTCCAGAGTCCCGTAGATGTTGTCGCGGAGCACCCGCCCGTGCTCGTCGGTTTCCGAGGCGACGCGCGCGCGGAAGGTCGAGACCTCCACGGTCTCGTCCCCGAAGAGGACGTGGGCCAGCTTGAAGCGCCGCCCGATCAGCCGCGAGCGCCGGAAGATCCTGTGCACTTCCTCGGGAGAGGCGTCGGTGGCGACGTCGAAGTCCTTGGGACGCAGCCCCAGCAGCAGGTCGCGCACGGCGCCGCCGACGACGTAGGCGGCGAAGCCGCGCTCCTGCAGCACCTCGCACACCTTGCGCGAGCCGTGGGAGATGGATTCGCGGCCGATCCCGTGGCTTTCCTTGGGGACGATCCTCGGCTCGGACGGCGTGCCGAGCCGGAAAACGCGCCGGATGAGTTTCCTGATCAAGAGGGCAGAAAGCTCCGCGCGCCGGCGGCTTCCAGCCGGCACTGGTACAGGGCTTCGAGGTTGGCGTGGGTCAGCATGTCGCTTGAGCGCCCCGGGCTCGCGCGGCCCGCATCATACAGTAAAACGGAGAAGGCGCAGTGGCGCGCGGCATGGCCGGGCTCGTGCAGCGCGGCGAGCACGGTCTTGCCCGCCGCGGCGCGCGCGGCAAGCGTGCGCATCACCAGGCCCTGATGGCGCAGGTCGAGGTGCTGCAGCGGCTCGTCGAGGAGGAGGATGTCCGCGTCCTGCACGAGCACCTGGGCGATGCGCGCGCGCTGGCGCTCACCGCCCGAGAGCGTGCGGTAGGCCTGCGCTTCGCGGTCGGCGAGGTCGAGCTCGGCGAGCCAGCGGCGCGCCTCTCCGAGCGCTTCGTCGTCGCGCACGAAAGAGGTTCGCGAGCGCGGGTAGCGCCCGAGCGCGACGAAGTCGACGACGCTCCCCCAGAAGCCGGACTCCTCGTCCTGCAGCAGCACCGCGACGCGGCGCGCGAGCTCGCTCCGCCGGATCGCGGCGAGCGGGACGCCGTCGAGCGCGACCGCTCCCGCCTGCGGCGCGCGCAGGCCCGCGAGCGCGTGGACGAGGCTCGTCTTTCCCGAGCCGTTGCGGCCGAGCAGCGCCCAGCACTCCCCCGGCGCGAGCGACAGGTCGAGGGCGCGGACGAGCTCGCGCCCGCCCGCCGAGAGCCCGAGGCGGGTCGCCGACAGCATCAGCGCAGCCTCGCGAGCAGCAGGAGGAGCACCGGAACCCCGATCATCGCCGTGAGCACGCCCACCGGCAGCTCGGCGGGCGCGGCGACGGTGCGCGCCAGCGTGTCGGCGATCGCGAGGAGGCTCCCGCCGAGGCACGCGGCGAGCGGCAGCAGGACGCGGTGGCGATGCACGCCCGACAGGCGCAGCAGGTGGGGAACCACGAGCCCGACGAACCCTATGGTGCCGCCGAGGAGGACCGCGGCGACGGTGGCGAGCGTCGCGCAGCCGAAGGCGATCGCCTGGAGGCGCGTCACCGCCACGCCGAGCGAGCGCGCCTTGTCCTCGCCCAGCATCAGCACGTCGAGTGCGCCCGCCTGCGAGAAGGCGACGGCCGCGCAGGCGGCGAGCACGGCGAGCGCCGCCCAGGGCTCGCCCGCGGGCGAGAGGTCGCCGAGCAGCCAGAACAGCATGCCCTGCACCTGGGCGGCGGGCGCGATCGCGAGCATCAGGCCGACCAGCGCGCCGAACCCCGAGGCGAGCGCGACGCCGGTGAGCAGGACGCGGTACGGATTCCAGCCGGAGCGCCCGAGGGAGAACATGAAGACCGCCAGCGCCGCGAGCGAGGCGCCGGCGAGGGCCGAGAAGCTCACTCCGGCCGCGGCCGCGCCCAGGAGCATCGCGCCGAGCGCCCCGGTCGCGGCGCCGCCGGAGACGCCGAGTATCGCGGGGTCGGCGAGCGGATTCCGGAGGAGCACCTGGAGCAGCGCGCCGGCGAGAGCGAGCAGGCCGCCGCAGGCGAAGCCCGCCAGCGCGCGGGGCGCGCGCACGCCCCAGACGATCTCGCGCGCGATCTCGTCGCCGCGGCCGAGCAGCGCGTCGGAGAGCTGCGCCGGCGCCAGGTCGACGCTGCCGAACGCGATGCCGAGCGCGAGGCTCGCCGGCACAAGCAGCAACACGACGGCGGGCGCGGCCTTCATTCCAGGCTGATGATCTTCCATCCGCGCGCGAGCGCCTCCCCGCGCAGGACCTCGTCGGGGTCCACCGCCACCGGATACGTGACGCGCTCGAGCAGCGGCAGGTCGTTGTGCGAGTCGCTGTAGAACCAGCTCGCCGCGAAGGACGCGAGCGTCTGTCCGCGCCCGCCCAGCCACTCCGCGAGCCGGGTCACCTTGCCCAGGCGGAACGAGGGCGTCCCCGAGGGCCTGCCGGTGAACCGGCCGCCGCGGACCTCGAGCTCGGTCGCGAGCAGGTGCGCGACCCCCAGCTCGCGCGCGATCGGGGCGGTGATGAACGAATTCGTCGACGTGACGATCGCGCACAGATGGTTCTGCGCGAGGTGCTTCCCGACCAGCTCCCTCCCTTTGGAGCGGACCATGGGCAGCACGCGCGTTCGCATGAACTCCGCGTGCCAGCGGTCGAGCTCCTCGCGCGGGTGGCGCGCCAGCGGCGCGAGCTGGAAAGCAAGGAACTCGTGGATATCCAGCCGGCCTTCCTTGTACTGATGGAAGAAGCGCTCGTTCTTCGCCTCGTATTCGGAGCGGTCGAGCATGCCGCGCTCGATCAGGAACTGCGCCCACTCGTAGTCGCTGTCGCCGGACAGCAGGGTGTTGTCCAGGTCGAAGAGAGCGAGCTCCGCGGCGGCCATCAGCGGCGCGGCTCCCCGGAAAGCGCGCGCAGCGCCTCCTTGATCAGCGGCAGCGTGAGCGGGCGCTGGCGCTGCAGCGAATACCTGTCCAGGGCGTCGAGCATCGAGATCTGAGTGCCCATGTCGCGGTCGAAGTGGCCGAGGAGATACGCGATCAGCTCGCGGTCGAGCGCCATGCCCCGCTCGGCGGCGTGCGCCGCGAGCGCGGCGGCCTTCTCCGCGTCGCTCAAGGGGTGGAGCTGCAGGACGATGCCCGAGGCGAGCCTGGAGCGCAGGTCGGCGCGCAGGGGCAGCTGCGCCGGCGGCGCCTCGGCGCTCGCGGCGAGAGCGCCGCCCGAGGCGCGCAGCCGGTTGCACAGATCGAAAAGCTCGAGCTGCCCGGACTCGCCGAGCTGCGCGACATCGTCGGCCGCGACCGCTTCGCGCGTCGCGGCCGAGGCGGCGCTCGAAAACGCGCGCAGCAGGTGCGACTTCCCGCTTCCGCCGGGACCCCACAGGAACACGAAGCCCTCTCCGCCGGCGAGCGCCTCGCGCAACGCCTTCACGGCGGCGCCGTTCCTTCCCTGCGAGAAGTTCTCCAGCGTGGGGGGCGGGGGCGGGGCAAGTTCGAGCAGCAGCTGTTGCATTCGATTAGAATTCTGCAGCCAGCACGTAACTCTATCTGCAACCCTCCCTCTTGGCCAGCAAGAAGCCGATCACCTACCGCGACGCAGGGGTGGACATCGACGCGGGCGATGCGCTGGTCGAGGCGATCAAGCCCTTCGCGAAGAGAACCCTGCGTCCGGAGGTGCTCGCCGGAATCGGCGGATTCGGCGCGCTCGCCGAGATTCCAAGGAAATACCGCGAGCCCGTGCTCGTCTCCGGCACCGACGGCGTCGGTACCAAGCTGAAGCTCGCCTTCCAGCTCGGCCGGCACGACACCGTGGGCATCGACCTCGTCGCGATGAGCGTAAACGACATCCTTACGCAGGGAGCCGAGCCGCTCTTCTTCCTCGACTACTTCGCCTGCGGCAAGCTAGACGTGGCGGTCGCGACCGACGTCGTCAAGGGCATCGCGCGCGGATGCGAGCAGGCGGGCTGCGCGCTCATCGGCGGGGAGACCGCCGAGATGCCGGGCATGTACGCGCAGGGCGAGTACGACCTCGCCGGCTTCGCGGTCGGCGTCGTGGAGAAGAGCGGGATCATCGACGGACGCGACATCGCCGAGGGCGATGTCGTGCTCGGCCTCGCCTCGAGCGGCGCGCACTCCAACGGCTATTCGCTGGTGCGCCGCATCCTCGAGCGGGCAAAGCCGGATCTGCGCGCGGATTTCCACGGCGGGTCCCTGGGGCAGGCGCTGCTCGAGCCGACTCGCATCTACGTCAAGCCCGTGCTCGCGCTTGCGAAGGAAGTGCGCGTCAAGGGTCTGGCGCACATCACCGGCGGAGGCCTGGTCGAGAACCTTCCGCGGGTGCTGCCCGAAGGCCTGAAGGCCGTGATCGCGCGTTCGTCGTGGACGCGGCCGCCGCTGTTCGACTGGCTGCAGCGCGAGGGCCGGGTCGCCGACGAGGAGATGTTGCGCGTCTTCAACTGCGGAATCGGCATGGCGCTGGTGGTCGCGGCCGAAAGCGCGGACGCCGCCGAACGGGGTTTGAGGGCGCGGGGCGAGACCGTGTTCCGCATCGGCCGGATCGAGCCGCACAAGCCCGGCGAGCCGCAGTGCCGGATCGCCTGAAGATGACAGAAATGTAATCGGCGGGTCAGGTTCCCGATACGCTCCATTGTCTAAAGTAGCGCCACATTCAGAGCGCGGAACATCGAGCGCGCTGATTGCCTCGAAACTACCGAAATGGAGAAAGTCATGAAAGTGTTTGCCCCAGCCTTCGCAGCCCTTGCGCTTTCCGCCGCGAGCGTTTCGTCGTTCGCGCTGACGAACGGCGATCTGTACGGCCAGCCCGCCGCGAGCGACTACGCCGCAGACCGCACAATCGTGGTCACGCCGGAGACGAAGTTCATCAACGTCAACCACGGCGAGGTCGTGAAGCTGAAAGTCGGTTCGCAGGAATTCACCTGGAACTTCGACGGTATGACGCGGCCCTTCGATTTGAGGGAGATCGCTCCCGAGGGCGCGCTGGACCATGATGTGCGCGTCTACGTCGAGACCACGGGGCCCGTGGACGGCGGCTTCGGAGACTGAGGTCCGCTCGCGGCGCGCGCCGGAAGGTGAACTTTTCGGCGCCGCCAGCTCTCAAAAAAGGCGCCGAAGTCGGGCGCCTTTTTCGCCTCCAAGAAGAACACTTGCGCATTCTCATAGTCGAAGACGAGCTCAAGACCGCGACCTACGCGCGCAAGGGCCTGACAGAGCACGGCTTCGTGGTCGACGTGGCGGAGAACGGGGTCGACGGCCGGCATCTCGCCCTGTCGTCCGACTATGACCTGGTCGTCCTCGACGTGATGCTCCCCGGCGTCGACGGCTGGACCGTGGTGCGCGACCTCAGGCGGCAGAAGCAGACCCCGGTACTCTTTCTCACCGCGCGTGACGGCGTGGCCGACAAGGTAAAGGGCCTGGAGCTCGGCGCGGACGACTACCTGGTCAAACCTTTCGCCTTTTCGGAGCTGCTGGCGCGGGTGCGCTCGGTCCTTCGCCGCGGCGGCAAGGCGCCGGCCGCGCGCCTGGCCGTCGGCGACCTGGAGATCGACCCGCGCAGGCGCAGGGTGTCCCGCGGCGGCAGGAAGATCGACCTCACCGCAAAGGAGTTCGCGCTTCTCGATTGCCTGGTGCGCAACTGCGGCGAGGTCATGTCGCGCACGCTCATCGCCGAGCAGGTCTGGGACATGAACTTCGACAGCGACACCAACGTGGTCGACGTGGCGATGCGGCGCCTGCGGGCGAAGATCGACGACCCCTTCGAGGTGAAGCTCATCCGCACGGTGCGCGGCGTGGGCTACGCGATCGAGGAGCCGACGCCTTGACGCGCAGGTCGCTCACCTGGCAGATCAGCCTGCTGTTCGCGCTGATCTCCTTCCTGGTCATCGCCGCAATGGGATTCGCCATCGACCGCATGCTCGCCAGCGAGCTGCTCGAGGCGAACGACGCCCTGCTTCTCGGGAACATGAGCCTGCTGCGCGGCCGCCTCGCGCGCATGGGTCCGAGCGAATCCATCCTCGCGAGCCCGCGCTTCGTCGAGGAGATGGCGATGGGCTATCGCAAGCTCGGCCTGGCGGTGCTCGATGAGGACCGGCGGATCCTCGCGGCCTCGGAGGGCTTCGGCGTTCCGGTCGAGGGGCTGCCCGAGCGGGCCATCCCGATCGAGGCCCTCCCGGAGCACATCGACAACGCCGCTGAGCGCGAGCTGCGCGCCCGCTTCGGCGGGCTGAGCCGCCAATGGATCGCGCCGGACGGCCGCTGGTACCAGGTGCTGCTCGCCCGCGTCTCGCTTCCGGGCGAGCCCAAGTCCGCGCTGATCGCGCTCTCCTACGACCGCTCGCTGCCGCGCGAGCTGCTCGCGCGCTACCGGAAGGGGCTGATCGAGACCCTGGTCGTGAGCGTGCTCGCCGCCGCGGCGCTCGGCGTGTGGGCCGCGCGGCTGGTGCTCAAGCGGGCACGGGGCATCGCCGCCACTGCGGGCCGCATCAGCGCGAACGCCCTGAACGAGCGGCTCTCGCTCGAGGACACGCCGGAGGAATTCCTCGAGACGGCGCTCGCGTTCAATCACATGCTCGATCGCCTCGAGAGCTCGTTCCGGCGCCTCTCGGAGTTCTCGTCCGACCTCGCGCACGACCTGCGAACGCCGATCAACAACCTGCTCGGCGAGGCGCAGGTGGCGCTGTCGCGCCCGCGCGATGCGGCCGAGTACCGCGCCGTGATCGAGTCCGCGGTCGAGGAGTACGAGCGCCTCTCGCGCATGATCGAGAACATGCTGTTTCTCGCGCGGGCCGACAACGCGCAGGCTCGCGCCGCGCCCCAGTGGATCGACCTGCGCAGCGCGCTCGAGAAGATCCTCTCCTACTACGAGGTGCTCGCGGAAGAGTGCAACATCCGGCTCGCGCTCGATGTCCGGGGGGAAAGAGGCGGCAGGGCGCGCGCCTGGGCCGACGAGCTGATGCTCAACCGCGCCGTCGGCAACCTGCTGTCCAACGCGCTGCGGCACGGCCCGCGCGATTGCACGGTCAGCGTCAGGGCGCTCGCGCGCGCCGATGGCTCGGCCGAGGTCGAAGTGGTCAACCCCGGGGCGGGCATCGCCCGGGAGCACCTGCCGCGCATATTCGACCGCTTCTACCGTCCTTCCAGCTCGCGCGAAGGGTCATCGGCAGGATCGGGGCTCGGCCTTGCCATCGTGAAGTCGATCGCCGAGCTGCATGGGGGCCGGGTCGGCGTGCGCAGCGACCCCGGCCGCGAAACGGCCTTCACCCTGAGCCTTCCCGCCGCTGGTCGCACCTAGTCGCGCACCTCGTTTCGCGCCCGGTAGGCCGCGTCTAGCTCGGCGCGGGCCGCGTCCACCTCCGCGGCGGCGGCGCGCTGCCGGGCGAAATACTCGGGAGTGAGGCGGCTCGTGGTTCCGCCGGCGTTGCCGAGGCGCTCTCCGGGCAGCGGCTCGGCCGCCTGCTGCTGCCGCTCCAGCGCCTGGGTAAGCGCCGAGTCGGCGGCCTTGATGCGCGCGTCGGCCGCGTCGAGCGCCTCGCCGCGGCTGTCCGCGCCCTGTGCCGCAGGCGGCGCCGGACGGGGCGGTTCCGCGCTGGCTGGCGAAGGCACGAGCTCGAAGCGCCCGATCAGCCTTGCGCCCTGGACCGGCGAGTCGGAATAGATCACCTTGCCGTCGGCGCGCTCGTACTTGTATATCGTGTCGGCGGCGGCGAGCCCCGATGCCGCGAGCAGCAGCGCGACTATGCCTTTGATCAGCGTCATGAAAATCCTCTAAGAAGACTCCACAGTATTTTAGATCGCGGAAACAGAGCGGAGTTTTCTACGATTGCCGATGGTAAAATTTTCCGCGCCCCCGAGCACCCCGTGATGCCGAATCCCGCCTTCGTCCACCTTCGGCTCCACAGCGAGTTCTCCATCACCGACGGGATCGTGCGCATCGACGAGGCGGTGGAGCGCGCCGCCGCGGACGGCATGCCGGCGCTCGCGATCACCGACCTCGCCAACGTCTTCGGCATGGTCAAATTCTACAAGGCGGCGCGTGCGGCCGGGGTGAAGCCTGTCGTCGGCTGCGATGTCTGGATCACCAACGAGTCCGAGCGCGACAAGCCGCACCGGCTGCTGCTCCTCGCGCAATCGCACGCCGGATACCTCAGGCTCTCCGAGCTGCTGTCGCGCGCGTGGCTGGAGAACCAGCACCGCGGCCGGGCCGAGATGAGGAAGGCCTGGCTCGCGGAGGGCAGCGGGGGCCTGATCGCTCTCTCGGGCGCGCTCCAGGGCGAGGTGGGCGGCGCGCTGCTGCAGGACCCGGCGCGCGCGAGGCAGGCCGTCGCCGACTGGGCGCGCCTCTTTCCCGGCCGCTACTACATCGAGCTGCAGCGCGCGGGCAGCCCGCAGACCGAGCACTACATCGAGGCCGCGCTGCGGCTTGCGGGGGAGTGCGCGCTCCCGGTGGTCGCAACGCATCCCGTGCAATTCCTCAAGCCCGCGGATTTCACCGCGCACGAGGCGCGCGTGTGCATCGCCGAAGGCTTCGTCCTCGGCGACCGGCGCCGCCCGCGGGCCTTCACCAGGGAGAGCTACTTCCTCTCGCAGGCCGAGATGGGGAAGCTCTTCGCTGACATCCCCGAGGCGCTCGCCAACTCGGTCGAGATCGCGCGTCGCTGCAACCTCGCGCTTGAGCTGGGGAAGTCGAAGCTCCCGGTCTTCCCGACTCCGGAAGGCATGACGCTCGAGGAGTACCTCCGCCAGCAGGCCCGGAACGGCCTCGGCGGACGCCTCGAGGCGAATTTCGGTGCCCGGGCCGGCGAGCACAGGGCGAAATACGAGGCGAGGCTCGAGCTCGAGCTGGGGACCATCATCAAGATGGGCTTCGCCGGCTACTTTCTCATCGTCGCCGACTTCATCAACTGGGCGAAGTCGAGCGGCGTGCCGGTCGGCCCCGGGCGCGGCTCGGGGGCGGGATCGCTGGTCGCGTACTCGCTCGGCATCACCGACCTCGATCCGCTGCGCTACGACCTCCTGTTCGAGCGCTTCCTCAACCCGGAGCGCGTGTCGATGCCCGACTTCGACATCGACTTCTGCGAGCGCGGCCGCGACCGCGTGATCGAGTACGTGAAGCAGAAATACGGGGTGCAGTCGGTCTCGCAAATCGCCACCTTCGGCACCATGGCCGCGCGCGCGGTGGTGCGCGACGTCGGCCGCGTCATGGAATGGAGCTACACGCGCACCGACGAGCTCGCCAAGCTCATCCCCTTCCAGCCGGGCAAGCGCATCACGCTCGAGGACGCGCGCAAGATGGAGCCGCGGCTCGCGGAGCGGGAGAAGAGCGAGGAGGAAACGCGGGATCTGCTCGCCCTCGCCGGGCAGCTCGAAGGGCTCGCGCGCAACGTCGGCATGCACGCCGGGGGCGTCCTGATCGCGCCGGGAAAGCTCACCGATTTCTGCCCGCTGTACACGGCTCAGGGGACCGAGAGCACCATCTCGCAGTTCGACATGAAGGACGTCGAGCGGATCGGCCTGGTGAAATTCGACTTCCTGGGGCTCACCACGCTCACCGTGCTCGACTGGGCCGCGCAGTCGATCCGGGCGATGGGCGATCCCGGCTTTGCACTCGACAAGATTCCCCTCGACGACGCCGCGGCGTACCAGGTGTTCGGCAACGCCAACACCACCGCGATATTCCAGTTCGAGTCGCGCGGCATGCGCGACCTGGTGAAGCGCGCCCGGCCCGACCGCTTCGAGGACATCATCGCGCTGGTCGCGCTCTACCGCCCGGGGCCGATGGAGCTGATCCCGGAGTTCGTCGAGCGCAAGAACGGCAAGCGCGTCGAGTATCTCGACCCGCGCCTGGAGCCCATCCTCAAGCCGACGTACGGCATCATGGTGTACCAGGAGCAGGTGATGCAGATCGCGCAGGTGATCGGCGGCTACTCGCTCGGCGGCGCGGACCTGCTGCGCCGCGCAATGGGCAAGAAGAACGCGGAGGAGATGGCGCAGCAGCGCGACATCTTCGTGGCGGGGGCGGAGAAGAACAAGCTGCCGCGAGCCAAGGCGATCCTCCTGTTCGACCTGATGGAGAAGTTCGCCGGCTACGGCTTCAACAAGTCGCATGCCGCGGCGTACGCGCTCATCGCCTACCAGACCGCGTACCTGAAGGCGCACTACGGCGCGGCGTTCATGGCCGCCAACCTGTCGGCGGTCGCCGACGACACCGACAAGGTGCACCAGTTCCACGAGGACGCCCTCGCCAACGGACTGAAGGTCCTCCCACCCGACGTGAATGCAGGCGCCTACCGCTTCGTTCCGGTGGACGCCAAGACCATCCGCTACGGGCTGGGCGCGGTGAAGGGCACCGGCGAATCGGCGATCGCCGCGATCCTCGCGGCACGGTCGCAGGGCGGGCCCTTCCGCGATCTCTTCGATTTCTGCTCGCGGGTGGACAAGCGAGCGGTCAACCGGCGCGTGGTCGAGGCGCTGGTGCGCGCGGGAGCCTTCGACTTTCTCGACGACGGTGCCGGCGTGCACCGCGCGAGCTTGCTCGCTTCGGTGGGGGTCGCGCTCGAGGCGGCGGGACAGGCCGAGCGCAACGCGATGCAGACGAGCCTGTTCGGCGCGGAGGACTCGGGCGCGCAGCACAAACCCGCGCTGGTTGCGGCCCAGCGCTGGACCGACGCGCAGCGCCTGCGCGAGGAGAAGGCCGCGCTGGGCTTCTACCTGTCAGGCCACCCTTTCGCCGAGCACCGCGCCGAGATCGGCAAGTTCGTGAAGGCGAACCTGAAGAGCGTCGCGGCCTCGGTGGAGAGCGAGGGCATGCGCACCCAGCTCATGGCGGGCGTGGTCGAGTCGATACGGTTCCAGCGGACCCAGCAGGGCCGCATGGTGATCGTCAACCTCTCGGATGGCACCGCCACCCAGGAGATCACTGTATACAACGAGGTGTTCGACCAGTGCCGCGACCTCGTGAAGGAGGACGCGGTCATCGTCGTCGAGGCCAAGGTGCGTAGCGTGCGCCGCTCGTTGGGCGAGGAGGGCGAGGCCGTGTTCACGCGCATCACCGCCGAGCGTATCTACGATCTCGCGGGGGCGAGGAGCCGCTTCGCACGCGCCGTGCGCCTGTCGATGAACGGCCAGGCCTCGAGCGCTGGCGCGTCGTCGTCGGCGAAGCTGAAGAGCCTGCTCGAGCCCTATCGCAACGGCCAGTGCTCGGTCGAGGTCCGCTACCGCAACGGCGGCGCGAGCGTCGAGATGCAGCTCGGCGACAACTGGCGCGTGAGCCTCGACGACGCGCTGCTGCAGTCGCTCAGCGAGTGGCTGAGGCCGGAGAACGTCGAGGTTGTCTACCCGTAGACGCTCTAGATCGACATCAGGTCCGACCCGATCGGCACGCCCAGCCCCGTAGTGGCGTCCCAGCCGCCGCCCGCGGCGAAGGCGCCGTTGTTTCCGAGCAGGACGTCGCGAAACGCGCCGGGGTTCTTGTAGAGCGCCGGATTCACGAAGCCGAGCGCCTTGCCTTTCTTCTTGCTGAGCAGCGCGATCAGCGCGGACATCAGCGGGGCAACGGCCGAAGTCCCGCCGATGACCTGTGCCTGGCCGTCGACGAGGACCACGTAGCCCGTGTAGGGGTCGGCGTCCCCCGAGACGTCCGGTACGCCCCGGGCCTTGCTGCTGATCGACTGCCACGCCGGCTTCGGAAACTGGCTGCTGTATCCGCCTCCCGTGGATCCGCCGCGGCTGCCGTCGTTCCATGTGGTCTCGGAGTGGATGGCCGAGCCCGACGCGCGGAGGCTCGTGCCGCCACACCCCAGGACGTGCGGGCTGCTGGCGGGATAGTCGACGTGGTGCCCGCGCTCTCCGTCGCCGCTGCCGTTGTCGCCGGCTGCGGCGAGCACCGTCATGCCGGCATCCGCCGCCGACTTGAGCGCGGCCTCCATCGCCTTGACTTCCGCCGCGGGCCACCGGTTCTCCGGGGCGCCCCAGCTGATCGAGCAGGCCACCGGCCTGGATTTGTGGCCGGCTGCCGCCTTCACGGCATCCGCGAAATGGGCGTCTGGGGCGAAGAACACCTCGATGTTGGCCGCGGTGCGCGTGCAGTGCGAATAGGCCGCGGCGGCGACCAGGATGTCGAGCATGACCTCGCCATCGGCCTCGGTGTCCTGACCGGGGTTGTTCTTGCCGCCTGCGACCGGGACGGCGTTGACGTTGGGGACCGGCAGTTTCAGCTTGCCGAAGTATTTCTTGATGTCCGAGCCGCTGAAGCCTCCGCCCAGCTCCACGATCGCGATCGTCGGATCCTTGCCGGTGGTCACTTTGGGGAACTGATAGAGCTCGGCTATCTGGTCTGGGGTGTACGAGACGTGCGTCTGGCTGGCCAGCGGCCCCAGGCGCCGGCGACGCAAGTACGGTCGGAGGCCCTTCATGTCGGTTGCTCCTATCTTGAGGTTCGGATGGATGCGCCAGAGGTGGCGCTGCGCATAAGCTACGACGCGATTCAGCGTGACACTATTCGGGCCGGCAGGACAAGGAGTGTCGGGAAAACACGACAAAGGCTCCGCAACCGCCATGACGCCTTCATAGTCACAGGCTATAGTTTCAGATTCGTGCGACCCATGGAATTTCCGCGCATCGCCCTGCTTGCTGCCGCCGCCGGACTCCTGGCGGCCTGCGCCTCGGCGCCCGAAGCCCCAGGCACCGTTCTGTCGCGGCTTACCCCGTTCTCGACATTCAAGCCCGGCGAGCCGCTCCCGCCCGAATGGGCGAGCTGGGTGATGTCCCGCTTCGGCAGCCTCAGCCGCTACGAGCTGGTCGAGGACAGCGGGACGACCGTGCTGAAGGGGAGCGCGCAAAAGGACTCGGCCTCGGGTCTGCTCCACCTCGTCGACCTCGACCCGCGCGAGCGGCCGATCTTCTCTTGGCGCTGGAAAGTGATGGATCTCGCGCCTTCCCTGGCGAGCCCGGACGATTCGCCGGTGCGCATCATGGTCTCCTTCGAGGGCGACTACGGCAAGCTGCCCTTCAGCGACCGCATCTTCTACGACCAGTTCCGCCTGTTCAACGGCCAGCAGCTGCCGTACGCGGGGGTGATGTACGTGTGGGGGAGCCGCACGCCGCGCGGCGGCGTCGCGCCGAACAAGTACACCTCGCGCATCAAGATGATCGCCGTCGAGAGCGGACGGAAAAAGCTGGGGCAGTGGCTCGAGGAATCGCGCAACGTCGAGGAGGACTACCGCAGGCTCTTCGGGGAGGAGCCCGGCCGGGTGGTCTCGGTCGGCCTCATGACCGAGGCCGACGGAAGCGAACGAGCGCTGGAAGCCTACTACGGCGACATCGCGTTCCGCGCGCGCGGCGATACCGTGTGCGCGTCCTGCTAGCGGCTCAGGCCGCCTTCTTCCGGTTCCTCTCGAGCCAGCCCTCCACCGTCGCGACGGTCTGGTCGAGCACCTCGGAGCGCATGCCCTTCTGCGCTGCGATCGTCTTGACGAGCAGGTCGACGCGCTCGATGTTGGGCGCCCCGTTGGCGAGCGCGCGCGCGGCCGAGGAGGGACTGCCGAGAGACAGCGCGGCGTTGGCGTACTTGTCGAACGGCACGAGATCCTTCTCGTCCGCGCCGAGCGACACGCACAGCTTCACCACCCAGTCGTACATGGCGCGCGAGGCCGCGAGGTCGCTGTGGACCGCATCCTTGATCGGTCGCACGCTGTCCTTTAGCACGCAGCGGTAGTTGCCCGCGATGAGCATCGCCCATTTCGCGAGCGGAACGAAGATCGAGTCGTGTACCTTGAGCTTCACCGGCAGCTCGATCTTGTCGAAGCGCGACGCCTCTATGTCGGCCTCGAGCCTGCGCAGGATCGCGGTGTGCGCATCGGAGTCGAAGCGCGCCGACTTGAAGTTGGTCGGCAGCCGCACCTGCAGCACGTTCACTTTCTCCTCCGGCGGCCGGAACGCCTGCGGATCCGGGCTGCACAAGGTCATGAGCTTCGGATCGAAGCCGTCCCAGACCGATGGGTCGGTGTAGCAGTTGCGCAGGGCCTCCGCGTTGAGGCCCGGGATGCGCTTGAGGTAGGGCAGCGGCGGCATGTTCATGATCGACATGCAGGGCACCCTGGCGCGCGCCACCGCATCAAGCAGCTCGCGCACGCCCGGAGAGCGGTACTGCGGCTCCTGCATCGCCAGCGCGACAAGGTGGTAGTCGCCGGGCTTGACGCCGGCCGCACCGCCCGCGGTCATCTTGCCCGGGAGCTTCTTCGAGTTGATCTCGACCAGGCCCTCGCGGCCCTTGACCGGCATGCGTACGATCGCGCCTTCCTTGTTGATCAGGTCGGCCTCGGCGGGGAGGCAGATCAGATGGACATCGTGCCCGGCGAGCGCGAGCTTGGTCCCCAGCAGCGACCCGTACGACGCGCCCATGATGAGAATCCTGTGCTTGGTGCTCATGAAACTGCGCCTCCTTTGGCGGATGGGTGCGCGGGCCCCCTGGCTCTTTTGTGAAATCCGCGCTGTGAAAGGCGAGATGTTAGTCAGTTAAGGGTTACAGTGCAATGACTTAGGCATGAAGCCTTGACATTGGACAAGGGTGCTCGCCCTGGAGTAGCTTCCGAGTTCCCGGCGACAAGGAGAGGGGTATGCAAGGAGAAAACGTCAGGATCCGTTCGGGCAAGGACGGCGAATTCGACTGCTACATCGCCACGCCGAGCTCGAGCGCAAAGGTGCCCGCGATCGTGCTGGCGTCGGCGGTGCACGGAGTGAACGAGGACCTGCGCGATCTCGCCGACGAGTTCGCGGTGCTCGGCTACATCGCCGCGGCGCCCGACCTGTTCTGGCGGACCGTCCCGGGGCCGCTCGCGCGCGACGACGATCGCACCAAGGAGCGGTCGCAGCCGCGCCTCGAGAAGATCAGGACCGGCGAGGCCGATCTCGCCGACACGCTCGCTCAGGTGCGCAAGCTCCCGCAGTCGAACGGACGCGCGGCGGTCATCGGATTCTGCTACGGCGGGCCGTACGCGATCATCGGGCCCAAGCGCCTGGGGTACGACGCGGGCATCTCCTGCCACGGCTCGCAGATGCTCGACTACCTCGGCGAGATGGACAAGCTCGCCAAGCCCGTGTGCATCATCTGGGGCGACCGCGACCACCAGGCGCCCGCGCAGGTGCTGGATGCGTACCGCGCCGCGGCGGCGCGGACGAAGAACCTGGAGCTGCACGTCTTTCCCGGCGTCGAGCATGGCTACATGATGCCGGAGTCGAAGGCATTCGATCAGAAGACGCGCGATTTCTCCATGGAGCGCGCGCTCGCGATACTCGAGGGGCTGCGCGATACGGGAACCGGGGAGGCGCTGCGCAAGGCAGGGTGAAGCCTCAGGCCGTCGGGCGCATCTCGAAGCGATCGAAGGCGCCCGCCGCCTCCGAAATTTTCACGTCGCTCACCTGCGCCGAGGGCGGTCCGCGCCGCGCCCAGGCGAGGAGCGCGTCGACGGCCTCGGCGGGACCGTCTATGACCGCCTCCACCGTCCCGTTACGGCGGTTTCTCACCCAGCCGGTCGCGCCGAGCCTCCCGGCTTCCTGCGCCATCGAGAAGCGGAAACCGACGCCCTGGACCAGGCCGGAGATCATCAGGTGCTTCGCCACCCGCGGATTTTCTAACTCAAGTCGGTTCGCGTAAAGTAAGGCCGGCGAATCTCAAAGGAGCGTGCCGTGAGGCTCATAGAGAAGGCAGTTGCAATCTTCGCGCTCTCCCTTGCGGCGTCGCTCGCGTGGGCGCAGGACAAGGTCGTCTACCATTTCGACGGCGGGCTTTCGCAGGCGACGGCGGGCCTGCGCAACATCTACAACCACCTCGAGGTGGATCCCAAGGCGAAGATCGTCGCCGTCGCCCATGCCGACGGCGTTCTCTTCCTCATGGAGGGCGCAAAGGACCGGCTCGGCCCCTACGACGCCCGCGTCCAGGACCTGATGTCGCGTGGCGTGAAATTCGAGGCGTGCGAGCTCACGCTGCGCGCGCTCAAGCTGAAGAAGGACCAGTTCATCATCGGCGTGGATTTCGTCCCTTCCGGCGTGGTGGAGATCACGCACCTGCAGCAGAAGGATGGCTACGCCTACCTGAAGCCCTGATCAGGAAAACGCCTTCAGCGCCTCCGGGCTGCGCAGCGTGACGATGGTAGCGGCGCAGATCGCGATGACCGGGATCAGGATCAGCGTGGTCCCGGCGATGGCCCCCAGCCAGTTGACCCTCGGCGCCTCCGGATCCGGCTGCCTGAGTGCGTAGAGCCGCGACGCGGCCGAGAGCAGCAGAAGCACGATCAGCGCCCAGCAGAAAAGCTCCAGGATGTACCTTCCCCAAGGCTGAAGCCGGATCACGCCGATCCCGCCGAACAGCCCGAGCATCCACACCGCCGCGAGCACCAGGTCGTTCAGGTAGCTGTAGCTCAGATAGCGCCGGTGCAGGTCTCCGGCGCGGTACAGCATGAAGATGAGCGCGGCGCCGAGGACGAGCCCCACCGCCGAGGCGAGCGTGAAGAACCAGCCGATGAAGCCGAGCGGCAATTGCGGCATGTCCATCAGGCTTTCCTTGCCGAGATCGCGGTGAGTATTCCCTGAAGGATCGCGGCCGGCGTCGGCGGGCAGCCGGGGACCGCGACGTCCACCGGAATCACGTTCGAGACGCGCCCGCAGCTCGCGTAGCTCTCGCCGAAGATTCCGCCGGTGCAGCCGCAGTCGCCGATCGCGACCACCAGCTTGGGGTCGGGCGTCGCCTCCCAGGTGCGATGGAGCGCGGTCTCCATGTTGCGCGACACCGGGCCGGTCACGAGCAGCAGGTCCGCGTGGCGGGGGCTGGCGACGAAGCGGATGCCGAGGCGCTCCGGATTGGCGTACGGGCTGTTCAGAGCGTGAATCTCCAGCTCGCAGCCGTTGCACGAGCCGGCGTCCACGTGCCGGATGGCGAGCGCGCGCCCGAAGTGCCGGAGGATCGCGTCGCCGAGCTCGCGCCCGGCGAGGCGCAGGCTTTCGTCGGGCGCCGGCGCCGGCTCGGTGACGATTCCGGTCTTCGCGATCTGCTTGAGCAGCTGGTACATGGCGCTACAGGTCCTGGCCGCTGTAGGACAGGTTGAACGACTTGTTGATGAGCGGGAAGTCGGGAACGATGTTCCCGTGCACCGCGTGCTCCAGCAGAGGCCAGTTCTGCCACGACGGGTCGTGCGGGTGCAGGCGGTGGATACGCTCCCCGTCGGTCTCGAGCGCGACCAGCACTTCGCCGCGCCAGCCCTCGACCCATCCGATCCCTGCGGCACGGCCGGCGCGGCCCAGGCTCGCCCGGATCTCGCCGGGCGGCAGCTCCTGAACCAGCGCCTCGACCAGGCGGATCGACTCGAATACCTCTTCGAAGCGCACCAGGACGCGAGCAGCGACGTCGCCGCGCGTGTGCGAGATCATGCGGGGATCGAGCTGCTGGTAGGGCGGGGTTGGGTAGTCGACGCGCAGGTCGCGCTTGATGCCGCTCGCGCGGCCCGCGAACCCGACGAGGCCCATGCGCTCGGCGAGCTCGGGCAGGACCTGCCCGGTCATGATGAAGCGGTCCTGCGCGCCGGCGTGCTCCTCGTAGATGGACTGCAGGGTCGCGACCTCGCGGCCGATCGTCCCCAGCACACGCACGAGGCCCTCGGCTTCGGCGCGCGGCAGGTCGCGCGCGACGCCTCCGGGAACGATCGCGTCCATCAGGTAGCGGTGGCCGAAAAGGCGCGCGTTCGCCCGCAGCAGATCCTCCTTCAGCCGCCAGAACTGCGCGAAGCCGAACGCGAGCGCGACGTCGTTGCCGAGGTAGCCGAGGTCGCCCAGGTGGTTGGCGACGCGCTCCAGCTCGAGAAGGATCCCGCGCAGGGCGAGCGCGCGGCGCGGCGGCTCGGTGCCGGTCGCGCCCTCGGCCGCCATCGCGTACGCCCAGGCGTAGGCGACGGTCGAGTCGCCCGACACGCGGCCGGCGAGCCTCGCTCCCTCGGCGAGCGTCATCTGCTCGAAGCGCTTCTCGATGCCCTTGTGCTTGTAGCCGAGCCGCTCTTCCAGGCGCAGGATCTTCTCGCCTACGATGGAGAAGCGGAAGTGGCCGGGCTCGATGGTTCCGGCGTGCACCGGCCCCACCGGGATCTCGTGGACACCCTCGCCCGCGACCGCGACGAAGGAATAGCCGTCGGGCTGCTGGGGGAAACGCGCCGCCGGATCGAAGTCCTTGCGCAGCGGGAAGACGCGTTCGGGCCAGGCGCCGTGCCGGAGCCATTTGCGCGCGTCGGCGCCCTCCTCGGGGCGGATCCCCAGCAGGTCGGCGCAGGCGCGCTGCATGCGGCCGGCCGCGGGATAGATCTCGGCGATTCCGGGGTAGTGCGGGTTCTCGCGCCCGAGCGGCGCGCTGAGCCACAGCAGCCCGGAGGGAAAGGCGAGCGCGACGTGCAGGACGAAGCCCGACCCGCGGCGGGTCTCGTCGCTGCCCCAAAGCGCCACAAGGCGCGCCTTGCTCGCGTGCGACCAGCCGCACACTTCGGGCAATTCGGCCGCGTCGATCGTGGCGCGGAACACGGGCATCGCCCCGGGCAGCGGGTCGACCTCGATGTCGAGCTCCTTGAGCTTCACGGTCAGCCGATGAGCGCCGCGGCCTGCCGGTACCAGGCGGCGAGATAGGGCGGAATGTACAGCCCGAGGCCGAGCACGATCGCGAGGTGGGCGAACACAGGCACCAGCGCGGGGCCGTGCTTCAGAGGTTCCGACGAGGTTTCGCCGAATACCATCGGCTGTACCTTCCCGAAAATGGCGGCAAAGGCGACGCCGAGCGCGACCAGCAGCAGCGGCGTCGCCCAGGCGTGCTCGTGCATGGCGGTCGTGAGCACCATGAATTCGCTCGTGAAGACTCCGAAGGGCGGCATCCCCAGTATCGCGAGGCTGCCGAGCACCAGCCCCCAGCCTATCGTGGGACTTGTCTGGATGAGCCCGCGGATCGAGGCCATGTCCTGGGTGCCGCTCGCCTGCGAGGCGTGGCCGACGGTGAAGAAGATCGCGCTCTTGGTGAGCGAGTGCACTGTCATGTGTAGGAGGCCCGCGAACGCCGCCACCGCTCCGCCCATGCCGAAAGCGAAGGTCATGATGCCCATATGCTCGATCGAGGAATACGCGAACATGCGCTTCACGTCGCGCTGGCGCGATAGGAAGAACGCGGCCACGACGACCGAAAGCAGCCCGAAGCCCATCATCAGCCCGCCGGAGAATCCCCGCCCCAGCGCGCCGTCGACGAGCACCTTGCTGCGCACCACCGCATAGAGGGCGACGTTGAGCAGCAGCCCGGAGAGGACCGCCGAGATCGGTGTCGGACCTTCGGCATGCGCGTCGGGCAGCCAGTTGTGCAGGGGCACCAGGCCGACCTTGGTGCCGTACCCGACCAGCAGGAACACGAAGGCGAGCGAAAGGACCGTCGGCTCGAGCTGGCTCCGTACCGCGTGCAAGTGCGTCCACAGAAGCGCGGTCCCGCCGGGACCGAGCACCTTCTCCGCAGCGAAGTACAGGAAAATTGTGCCGAAGAGGGCCTGCGCGATGCCGACCGAGCAGAGGATGAAGTACTTCCACGCCGCCTCGAGGCTCGCCGGCGTGCGGTACAGGCTGACCAGCAGCACGGTCGACAGCGTCGCCCCTTCCATCGCCACCCACATCGCGCCGACGTTGTTCGAGAGCAGGCACAGCAGCATGGTAAAGGTGAACAGCTGGTACATGCTGTGATAAAGGCGCAGGCGCGTTGCGTTGACCCGCCCATGGTCCTGCTCTGCGCGCATATAGGGCCGCGAGAAAAGCGCGGTGGTAAAGGCGACGAACGCGGTGAGCGCAACCAGGAACACGTTAAATGGGTCGACGAAAAACTGATCGTTGAACGCGAGGATCGGCCCCTCGGCGACGACGCGCGTCGTGAGCAGGATCGAGGCGAAGAACGTGGAGAAGCTCATGGTCGCGTTCAGCTCGGGCGCCCAGCCGCGGTGGCCGGTGAGTGCGAGCAAGACGCTGCCTGCGAGCGGAAGGCCGAGGACGATGAGGACTTCCACGGCGCGTCAGTCCTGCTTGAGCTTTTCCATATGCCGGATGTCGAGACTGTCGAACTGCTCGCGGATATGGAAGAAGAATATTCCGAAGATCAGCGTGCCCACCAGAACGTCCAGTGCGACGCCCAGTTCCCACACCAGGGGCATGCCGTAGGTAGCCGTGGTCGCGGCGAAGAACACCCCGTTCTCCATCGCGAGAAAGCCGATCACCTGCGGCACCGCTTTTCTGCGCACGATCATCATGAGAAAGGAGAGCAGCACGCTCGCCAAGGCGATCCCCAGCGTGGAGCGCGTAAGCGTGCTCGCCATTTGCGAGATCGGTGTGGCCAGAGCAAAGGCGAAGATGACCAGCGCGATCCCGACCAGCATGGTGGTCGGGATGTTGATGAGGGTCTCGATGTCCCAGCGGATGAACAGCCGGTCGATCAGGCGGTGCAGTACCCAGGGGATGAACATCACTTTCAGGAGTAGGGTAATGCCCGCCGATACGTACAGATCGGTAAAACCGGTGGACCATGCGACAACTACCGTCGACGCGGTCAGGACCGCGCCCTGCAACGCGAACAACTTTATCAGCGTGAGCACGCGACGTTGCGAAAGCATCGCGAACGCGATCAGCAGCAGCAGGGCCGCGAGCACGTTGACGACCTGGGTGGAGAAAGGGGCGCTCACGATTCACCCTTGAACGAGGAAGTGGGTCAGCATTCCCAGCACCCCGAGCAGGAACGCCGTGGACAGGAACTCGGGCGCGAGCAGCAGGCGCAGCTTCGCGAGCAAGGTCTCGATCAGCGCGAGCCCAGCGCCGGCGAGCGCGAGCTTCGCGATCAGCGCTCCAACGGCGAGGGGCAGCGCGCCCCAGTCGCCGGCGGAGGCGATCCCCCAGGGAACGAACAGGGCGATGCCGAGCGCCATGTACGCGAACAACTTGATCGCCACCGCCCATTCGATCAGCGCCAGGTGCCGCGCCGAGTACTCGAGGATCATCGCCTCGTGGATCATGGTGAGCTCCAGGTGCGTAGCCGGGTTGTCGATCGGGATGCGCGCGTTCTCGGCCAGCAGCACCATGAGGAAGGCGACCGCGGCGAAGGCGAGGCTCGGGTAGAGCGCGAACTCGCGGTGCCCGAGCGTATCGACGATGGTCGTCAGCTGGGTCGAGCCCGAAATGAAGGCCGCGGTGAACAGGGTCATCAGCATCGCGGGCTCGGCGAGAAAGCCGATCATCATCTCGCGCCGCGCCCCCAGGCCCCCGAAGGAGGTCCCGATGTCCATGGCGGCGAGCGCCGAGAAGACGCGAGCGAGGGCAAACACGCCCACCAGCGCGATGATGTCCGCGGCCGGAGCGAAGGGCAGCCCGGTCGCGAGGACCGGTACGATTCCTACCGCCAGCCACATGCAGCCGAAGAGAATATAGGGCGTGGTGCGGAACAGCGGCGAAGCGCCGCGCGCGATCACGGGCTCCTTGTGGAACAGCTTCGCCAGCGTCCAGTAGGGAAGCAGGATGGAAGGCGCCGAGCGGTTCTGCAGCCAGGCGCGGCATTGGTTCACCCAGCCGACGAGGAGCGGTGCGGCGAGCACCACGAACACCGACTGCAGGATCTGGAATGCGATCGCGGGAACCTGGCTCATCGCACGAACACCAGGAGCGCGATCAGGGTGATGAAGCTGTAGAGCAGGTAGACGCTGATTCGTCCCTGCTGCAGCAGCGCGATCTTCGAGGAGACGAACTCGGCCGCCCGCGCCACGGGGAGGTAGAGCCAGTACCAGTGCCGGTCCTCGATCTTGAGAACGTACCTGGGCTGCGCGTCGTCGGGCCCGGGCAGGCTGCGTTTCATGAGGTAGAGCGGCCCGAACACATGGCGGATCGGCTGGCCGAACGCGTCGGCTGTGTCCTGCATGCGCGAAGTCTGCTCGGGATAGCCGCAATCCCATGCATCGCCGAAACGTGCGCGCCCGTGGTAGAAGCGCCGCACCAGCAGGAACGCGAGCAGGGTCGCGGCGACGATCACGACAAGGAAGATGAGGGGCGAGTAGCTCGCCTGCTCGGGCGCAGTCGGCACCAGCCACAGCCAGCCCGATTCCGCAAAGGCCTGTTCGGACAAGCCGTGCCCCGTCAGCGAGGTGCTTACCCGGTTGAGAACCAGAAGAAACGAGCTGGGAAACAGCCCGAGCAGGAAGCAGCCGGCGGCGAGCCAGGCCATGCCGTAGCGCTCCATGTCGCCCGCGTCGCCCGCGTGCGGAAGCTGGGAAGGATGAGCCGGCTCGCGCGCCCGCCCGAGGAAGGCGATGCCGTAGACCTTGACGAAGCACATCGCGGTGAGCGCCCCGGCGAGCGCGAGCGTGGCGGCGAAGAGCGGCAAGAGGCTCCTTACGATGCCGTTCTGGAGAATCGGCGCCTGCAGGGCGGCCTGGAAGGTCAGCCATTCGGAGACGAAGCCGTTGAGGGGCGGCAGCGCCGAGATCGCGAGCGCGCCGATGAGGAAATAGAACGCGGTCTTCGGCATGCGATGGATCAGGCCGCCCATGTCGTTCAGGTTGCGCAGGCCCGATGAATGCAGGATCGAGCCGGCACCCAGAAACAGGAGGCCCTTGAATACCGCGTGGTTGAGCGTGTGATAGAGCGCGGCGATCAGGCCGAGCGCCCCAGCCACCGGGTGGCCGAAGCCGATGAACACCATGGCCATGCCCAGGCCGAGCAGGATGATCCCGATGTTCTCCACCGAGTGGTAGGCGAGGAGGCGCTTGAGATCGTGCTGCATCAGCGCGTAGAGGACGCCGAAAAGCGTCGTGCCCGCGCCGATCGCGAGCACCACCAGGCCCCATTCCCAGCGTACGTTGCCGATGAGATCGAAGATCACGCGCACCATGCCGTAGATCGCGGTCTTGATCATGATGCCGCTCATCAGCGCCGACACCGGCGAAGGCGCGGCGGGGTGCGCCTCGGGCAGCCACGCGTGCAGCGGAAGTATTCCGGCCTTGGCGCCGAAGCCGAAGAAGGCGAGGAGGAAGGCGACGGTCGCCCACTCGGGCTGGAGCTGCGCCGCGCGCAGCGCGGCGAAGCTGTAGTCGCCGCGTCCCCCGTGCAGCACGCCGAAGCACAGCAGCACCGCGATCGCCCCGAGGTGCGCGATCAGCAGGTACAGGAATCCCGCCGAGCGTATCGACGGCTGCTTGTGGTCGGTGATGACGAGGAAGTACGACGACAGCGCCATCGTCTCCCAGGCGAGCATGAACAGGTAGGCGTCGTCGGCGAGCAGCACGAAGGCCATGCTCGCGAGGAACACGTGGTACTGGCAGCCGATGAGCGCGAGCCGCCCGGAGGCCTCCTCGCGGAAGTAGCCTGCGGCGTAGACGGAGATGCCGGCGGAAACCGAGCCGAGCAGCATCAGGAAGAAGGCGGCGAGGGCATCGACCCTCAGGTGGAAGGGCAGGTCGGGCAGCCCGAGCGGCAGGGTGAGCGTCTGAGGGGGCAGCCACACCGCCTGCAGGCCGACGAAGGCGACCCCAATGCCGACCGCGGCGCCGAGCGGAAACGCGAACCGCCGCGCGAACGCGGCGTTGCGCGAAGGGACGAGGCACGCGGCGGCGATCGCGAGCCAGAGCACGGCAAGCACGAGCGCGCCGCCGGCGGACGAGAGCGCGGCGTACAGGGCGCTCACTTCACCTTCATCCCCGGCAGCGCGCCGGAATCGGGGGACAGCAGATACAGGCCCGGCCCCTCGCCGCTCGCGGCGAGCACCATGCCTTCCGACACGCCGAACTTCATCTTGCGCGGCGCGAGATTCGCGACCATCACCGTGAGGCGCCCCTCGAGCTTCGCCGGGTCGTACGCGGACTTGATCCCGGCGAACACCGTGCGCGTGCCGTTGCCCGCGTCGAGCGTGAGCTTAAGCAGCTTGTCTGCGCCTTCCACGTGCTCGGCCTTCACGATCCTCGCGATGCGCAGATCGACCTTGGAGAAATCGTCGATGGAAATCGTCTCGTCCACTTTGCCTTCCTTGAGTTCGCGCTGTTGATGCTCCGCGTGCGTTTGCTGAGAGCGCGCCGCGGGCGCCGCCGCGGGCCCGAAGAGGGCGTCGAGCTGCTTTTCTTCAACGCGGGTGACCAAATGTGTGTATGAGGAAATCCTGTGTCCATCGGACAGGGAATTAGTTGCGTCCAACCAGCTCAGTTTAGGCTTGATGTTCAAAAAAGTCGCAGCATCGGACGCGATTCTCGGCAAGACCGGTGCGAGATAGATTGTTAGCAGTCTGAAGAGATTGAGCGCGGTGCTACACACACTTTGCAGCTCCCAATCGGCTTCCTTGCTTGTCCGTTTCGCTATTTCCCACGGGCGTTTCTCGTCGAACCACTCGTTGGCCGTATCCGCGAGCGCCATGATCTCGCGGAGGGCTTTCCCATAATCCCGGTTGTTATATAACTTTGCGAGTTCCGGCGCCTTGCGGCGACAGGTTTCGAGTACCGTGTGCATGCCTTCCCGCGACTCAACCCCGACGCCACTTAGCTTGCCGCCGAACCGTTCGTTGATGAATTTCGAAGCCCGGCTCGCGATGTTGATGTACTTCCCTACAAGGTCACTGTTTACGCGCGCGAGAAAGTCGTCTGGATCGAAGTCGATGTCCTCGACGTTCGCATTCAGCTTCGCAGCGATGTAATACCTCAACCACTCCGGATTCATCCCGAGCTCGAGATACTTGAGCGGATCGATCCCCGTCCCGCGCGACTTGGACATCTTGTCGCCGGATACGGTGATAAAGCCGTGGACGTTCACTTGGTCGGGCGTCTTGTAGCCCGAGAAGTGCAGCATCGCCGGCCAGAACAGGGTGTGGAAGTAGATGATGTCCTTGCCGATGAAATGGATCATCTCAACTTTGGCGTCGGGCCGGGCGAAGTCGGCGAAGGACAGCCCCTTGCGCTCGCAATAGTTCTCCATGCTCGCGAGGTAGCCGATCGGCGCGTCGAGCCACACGTAGAAATACTTCCCGGGAAAATCGGGAATCGGGATACCGAAGTACGGCGCGTCGCGCGAGATGTCCCAGTCGCCGAGCGCCTTGTCGCCCTCAGCGTCGAGCCATTCCCACGCCTTGTTCACCACCTGCGACTGGAGCCGGCCGGGCACCTCCAGCCATTCGCGCAGGAAGCCGACGCAGCGCTCGTCCGACAGCTTGAAGAAGAGGTGGTCGGAGGAGCGCAGCTCGGGCTTCGCGCCGGAGAGCGTGGAGTACGGGTTGATGAGCTGGGTCGGCGAGTACACCGAGCTGCAGTTCTCGCAGGCGTCGCCGTACTGGTCCTTGGTCCCGCACACCGGGCACTCGCCCTTGATGTAGCGGTCGGCGAGGAACATGCCCTTCACCGGGTCGAAGAATTGCTCGATCTTCTTCGAGTAGATCAGGCCCGCCTTCTTGAGCTTGCGGTAGATGTCCTGCGAGAGCTCGGTGTTCTCCTTCGAGTGGGTCGAATGCCAGTTGTCGAACTCGATGTGGAAGCCGTCGAGGTAGCGCTTGCGCCCGCGCGCGATCTCCGCGATGAACTCCTCGGG
>DATJYC010000036.1:0-45980 GCA_035499735.1 Burkholderiales bacterium | reverse complement strand
CCGCCCTTCTTGTGGAACTGCGCGATCCCGTCGGCGGCCCGGTATGCGAGCGCGCCGACGGTCCCGGTCGGGTTGAACCCCGCGTTCTGCGGGAAGTTGCCCGCGCCGACGACGAAGAGGTTGTGGACGTCCCAGCTCTGGAGGTCCAGCGGGGTGTTCCTTGAGGCACCGGGTGGAACTCGATCGGGCGCGCGCCGTTCGATCCCGCCTGCATGAAGCCGCCGCCGATGAACCCGAGGCCAGAGTGGTCGAAGTTGTCGCCGTTGAACTCGTCGATCGCGAGGCCGAGGCCGCCCGCGCCCATGAAGGAGTTGAAGTTCCTCACCAAACCGTGAATCCTGACGAGATTGCCGGAAGGCGCTACCAACCTCGCGCTTATGGCAGGATATCGGTGCCCTCTCTATGATCGCCCACGCTGCCACAGCACTGCTCCTTGCCCTTTCGGCCTCTGCTAGCGCAACCTACGCGCAGTCCTTCCCCTCTAAGCCCCTGCGCATCATCGTGCCCTTCCCTCCCGGCGGCCCGGCAGACGTAACGAGCCGGCTGCTCGGGGAGCAGATGGCGAAGGGCCTCGGTCAGCCGGTGATCGTGGACAACCGTCCGGGCGCGGGAGCGGTGATCGGCTACGAGCTCGGCGCGCGCGCCGCGGGTGACGGGCACACGCTGCTGGTAGTGTTTCCGAGCTTCGTCATCAATCCCGCGGTCAAGCCGGGTGTGAAGTACGATCCCTTGAAGGATTTCAGAGCGGTGGGTCAGACGATTTCGGTACCGATGGTGTTCGCCGTCAATCTCTCGGTTCCGGCGAAGTCGTTGCAGGAGCTGGTCGCGCTCGCGCGCGCGAAGCCCGGCGAGATCGCCTATGGAACGTCGGGCGCCGGCACCGCGCACCACGTCATCGGCGAGTTGTTCAGGCAGACCGCGAATATCGACATCGTGCACGTGCCGTTTCAGGGCGGCGGACCGGCGATCACCGCTGCGATCGGCGGCCACATCCCCATGGTGCTCGCCAACGTCTTCGAGGTCGTGGCCTTCGCAAAAGGCGGGAAGATACGCCCGCTCGCCGTGACGAGCGCGGAGCGCGCGGAGGCGATGCCCGAGGTGCCTACGGTGCGGGAGGCCGGTTATCCCGAGGTCGAATCGACCAACTGGGCGGGACTGGTGGTGCCGGCGGCGACGCCGACGGCGACGGTGGCACGGCTCAACTCCGAGATCAACCAGGCGCTGCGCAGCGCCGAGATGCGGGAAAAGTTTAGGAACGTTGGAATGACGCCGGCACCAGGCACGCCAGAGGAATTCGGTGCCTTCCTGCAATCGGAGTCGGCGCGCTACGCGAAGGTTGTGCTCGAGGCGGGCATCAAGGCCGAGTAAACATCATGCCTCTTAGACCCGACCCGACCCAGGAAATAAGGTCCGCAACCAGCTTCGACGGGACACGCATTGCTTACGCACGCACCGGCAGCGGACCGCCCCTGGTACAGGCGGGACGGTGGGTGGGGCACCTGGAGGCCGAGTGGACGTCGCCCGTGCGCCGTTCATTCCTGCTCGAGTTGGGCCGGGGCAATACTTTCTACCGATACGACTCGCGCGGCTGTGGTATTTCGCAACGCGACGTCGCGGATTTGTCCTTCGATGCCCAGGTACGCGATCTCGAAGCCGTCGTCGACGCGGCGGGCCTGCGGCGATTCCCGCTACTGGGAATGTCCGGCGGCGGCGCCGTCGCGATCACGTATGCCGCACGGCACCCGGAGCGCGTGAGTCATCTCGTAACGCTGGGCTCCGCGGCGCGAGGCGTGCTGAAACGCAACGCGCCGAGGCAGCTCAACGAGGCGAAGGTCCTGCTCAAGGTCATCGAGGTCGGCTGGGATCAGGAAAACCCGGCGTTCCGGCAAACCTATACCTCGCAGTTCATGCCCGATGCGTCCATCGAAAACATGCGCGCGTGGAACGAACTGCAGCGAATGACCGCTTCTACCGAGACTGCGATACGGCACCGAGAGGAACTCGACCGGCTGGACGTGACGGACGAGCTAGAGCGGATCCGATGCCCCATGCTCATCGCCCACTGCCGTGGCGACCTGCGCGTACCTTACTCCGAAGGCGAGTTCATGGCGGGGCGGCTCCCCAGAGCCCGCTTCGTTCCCTTGGACGGCCGCAACCATATCATCCTGGAAAACGATGTCGCCTGGGCGCAGTTCTTCGCCGAGCTGCGCGCCTTCATCCCGACAGGTCCTGTTCGCGACGAGCCCTCGGCCGCCGCGCTGACCCCGCGCGATCTGCAGCTTCTCGAACTGCTGGCCCAAGGCCTGGACAACGCCCAGATTGCAGCGCGCCTCGATCGCGCCGAACAAACCGTCAAGAACAACATCACCCGGCTCTTCGACAAGCTCGGCGTACAGACACGACCGCAGGCCATCGTGCGGGCCCGTTCGTCGGGCTTCGGCAACCGCACCCCCTAGCGTTGACAGCGCGGCCATCGGTACCGCGGTACCTTGGCGGGCTGCGGCGAGGCTGATAGCTTGCGCGACTATCCATTCACTCCCCGGGGGCACCATGAAATCCAGGAACGCGCGATCGGTCTATTTTTGGGCGATCACGGCTTGTGTCGCAATTTTTGGCGCCGGCTCCCTGCACGCACAGACGCCGTCGGTCGTCAGGAAGCTTCTTCTGAAGCAGGACATGGACATCCCTGGCAGGGAGGCCATCATGGCAATGGTGCAGCTCCCTCCGGGCTCGGCGGAGGGCAGGCATACCCACCCCGCCGAAGTATACGTTTTCGTCCAGGAAGGTACGATCACACTGGAGAACGAAGGCATGCCCACGGTGACGCTCAAGGCCGGCGACATCTTTTACATCGCACCGGGGAAAATTCACCAGGCAATCAACAACGGCAGCGTTACGGCAAAACTCGCGGGCGTGTTCGTCGCGGAAAAGGGCAAACCGCTCACGACACAAGTGAAGTAGCCCCGGCCGTCCAGCTGCTAGGTCTCCAAACCGACTACACCAACGCCCCCGGCTTCTTCAAATACTTCGTTTTGATCGCCTCCAGCGCCTGGTACGTCAGCGCGCCCACGGTGCCGGTCGGGTTGTAGCCGCCGTTCTGCGGGAAGTTGCCCGCGCCGATGACGAAGAGGTTGTGGACGTCCCAGCTCTGCAGGTACTTGTTGACGACGCTGCTGTTCGGGTCCGCGCCCATGACGGTGCCGCCGGTGTTGTGGGTCGACTGGTAGGGGACGATGGTGTATTTCCCGCGGCGCGGGTTGACGTTCATTTTCGACGGGCCGATGGCCTTGGCGATTTCCGCGGCCTTGTTGGTGAGCCACTCGGACATCTTGGTCTCGTTCTCGCGCCGGTCGAAGGTCATGCGCAACAGCGGCAGGCCGTAGGCGTCGCGGTAGGTCGGGTCGAGGTCGAGGTAGTTGCCGCGGTAGCTCTGGCACGCGCCCTGGATGGTGATGGAGAAGGCGCGGTTGTAGTACTTCGCGACGGCCTTCTTGAACTCCGATCCCCAGCGGGGCGTACCCTGAGGCACCGGGTGGAACTCGATCGGGCGCGCGCCGTTCGATCCCGCCTGCATGAAGCCGCCGCCGATGAATCCCAGGCCCGAGTGGTCGAAGTTGTCGCCGTTGAACTCGTCGATCGCGAGGCCGAGGCCGCCCGCGCCCATGAAGGAGTTGAAGTTCTTGTCCTCGAAGAACAGCGTGACGGAGGAGGGCGTCTGGTAGGCGTAGTTGCGGCCGACAACGCCGGTGCCCGTGGTGGGATCGTAGGGCTTGCCGATGCCCGAGAGCAGCATGAGGCGCGTGTTGTTGAGTACGTAGGAGGTGAGGAGGATCAGCTCGGCCGGCTGCTCGAATTCCCTGCCGCGCGAGTCGACGTAGGTGACGCTCACCGCGCGCTTCTTCTCCGAGTCGAGGTTGATTCTCACGACGTTGCACAGCGTGCGCAGCTCGTAGTTCGGATTCTTCATCAGCGCCGGCAGCACCGTCGTCTGCGGGCTCGCCTTCGCGCCCATCTCGCAGGCGAAGAACTGGCAGTAGCCGCAGTAGACGCAAGCGCCGATGGTCGCGCCGTATTCGTTCCTGTAGGCGCGCGAGTTGGCCGAGGTCGGCACGGGGAAGGGCTTGTAGCCCATCGATTGCGCCGCCCTGGCGAAGAGCGCGCTCGCGTACGTCGTCTTCAGCGGCGGGTTCGGATACTCCTGCGAGCGCGCTCCCTCGAAAGGATTGCCGCCGGGGACGATCCTGCCGTTCAGGTTCCCCGCCTTGCCCGAGACGCCGTACAGGTACTCGAAGCGGTTGAAGTGCGGCTCGAGCTCCTCGTAGCTCACGCCCCAGTCCTGCATCGTGCACTCCTCGGACACCTGCTTTGGTCCGTACCGCTCGAGAGTCTTGGTCTTCGTCTCGAAGTCCCACGGCAGGAAGCGCCAGGTGAGCCCGCCCCAGTGCACCGCGGCGCCGCCCACGCCTTCGCCCGGGAGGAAGGAGCCGAGCTGGCGCATCGGCAGCGCCAGCTCTGCTGCGTTGTTGCGGAAGGTGATCGTCTCCTTCGACAGATCCTGCATCAGCTCCTTGTGGCGCACGTACTTCAGCTCGTCGTGCACGCCCGGCATGGCGAAGTCCGGATCGGTGTCGCGCCAGCGCCCGCGCTCGATCCCGACCACCTTCAGGCCGGTCGAGGCGAGCTCCTGCGCGAGGATCGTGCCGGTGAGGCCGACGCCGATGGTGACGACGTCGACGCTCTTCAGCTTGGTGGCCATGGCTACGCCCCAGTCTTGTCGTCGAGCATCACGTGGATCGCGTGGCCGTGCTCGTCGACCTGCGCGATTTTTCCGGTGATGTCGCCGATCGACACCGGCTGCGCGCGGTAGGGCACGTTGTGCTTCTCGATGAACGGGGTGTAGACGGCGGCGACCCCGGGGAAGCCCACCAGCTTCCATCCCGCCTTGTCGCGGTTGCCGCCGTACACCGGGTCGGCGAAGAAACCCTCGATGGTGTTGTTCAGCAGCATGTTGAAGAAGAACGGCGAGCGCACCTGCTCGAGCTCGATCTTGCCGCCGTCGAGGCCCTTGAGCACTTCCTCCTGCTGTTGGCGGGAGAGCGCGTCGAACGTCTTGCCGTAGGTCTTCTGGCAATACGCGTTCGTGTCGCGGATCCCGGCGCGGTAGACGCCTGAGGGCGTGAGCGGCGACTGGTAGCCCTGCTGCGGCGTGCCCTCGGGCCAGGGGCCCTGCGTGTACTTCTTCGCCATCGTCCCGTAGCCGCCGAAGAGCTGCTGGTCGATGAAATAGGTGACGCCGGCCTCCTTCGCGCCCGGCCCCAGCTCGTCCTTGGGGATAAGGTGCGACACCGCTGCGTCGAGGAACGCGACCTCGGCCTGCGAGAGGAACATGTAAGGACGCGATGCCGCGGCCGCGCGCGCGGGCGCCTTGTGCGCGCCGTGCTCGGCCTTGGGCTCGGCCGCGAGCGTCGAGGCGGGAATCGCGGCGCCGAGCGCTGCGGCGGATTTCAGGAACTCGCGGCGGTTCTTGGTTTCGCTCATGGTTTCTCCTCGTTTACGCCAGCGGCTCGGGCTGCTTGAGATACCGCGCCTTGATCGCCTCCAGCGCGTGGAAGGTGAGCGCGCCCACCGTTCCGGTCGGGTTGTAGCCGCCGTTCTGCGGAAAGGCGCTCGCGCCGATCACGAAGACGTTGGGCACGTCCCAGCTCTGGAGATACTTGTTGACCGCGCTCGTCTTGGGGTCCGCGCCCATCGCCGCGCCGCCCGTGTTGTGCGTGCTCTGGTAGGGGACGATGCTGTACTTGCCGGTGCGCGGGCTCACGCTGACCCTGCTTGCGCCTGCGGCCTTCGCGATCTCCGCGGCCTTCTTCGTGATGTAGTCCGACATCCGGTATTCGTTCTGCCGGAAGTCGAACGTCATGCGCAGCAGCGGCAGCCCGTACGCGTCGCGGTAGGTCGGGTCGAGGTCGAGGTAGTTGCCGCGGTAGCTCTGGCAGGCGCCGTGGGTGGTGATGCCGAACGCGCGGTTGTAATACTTCGCCACCGCCTTCTTCCACTCTCCACCCCAGCGCGGCGTGCCCGGCGGTACGGGATGGAAGTCGATCGGCCGCGCGCCGCTGCTCGCCGCGCCGACCCAGCCGCCGCCGATGAAGCCCAGGCCCGAGTGGTCGAAGTTGTCCCCGTCCAGGTCGTCGATCATCATCGACAGCGCGCCCGCGCCCATGAACTGGTTGAAGATCCTGTCCTCGAAGAACGCCGCCACGTTGCCGGTCGTCTGGTAGGCGTAATTGCGGCCGACCACGCCCGTGTTCGTGACGGGGTCGTACGGCTTGCCGATCCCGGAGAGCAGCATCAGCCGCACGTTGGAGAAGACGTACGACGTGAGCAGCACGAGGTCCGCCGGCTGCTCGATCTCCCGCCCGCGCGAGTCGACGTAGGTCACCGACACCGCGCGCTTCTTCTCCGAGTCGAGGTTGACCCTGATCACGCGGGCGAGCGTGCGCAGCTCGTAGTTCGGGTTCTTCATGAGCACCGGCAGCACCGTCGTCTGCGGGCTCGCCTTGGCGCCCATCTCGCAGCCGAAACGCTCGCAGTAGCCGCAGTAGACGCAGGGATTCAGGGTCACGCCGTACGGGTTCGTGTACGACCGGGTCATGTTCGCCGAAGGCGCGGGGAAGGGGTGGTAGCCGAGCTCCTTCGCCGCTTTTCCGTAGACCGCGCCGACGTGCGAGGTCTTCATCGGCGGGTTGGGGTACTCGCGCGCGCGCGGCCCCTCGAAGGGATTGCCGCCGGGCTGGATCTGCCCCTTCAGGTTGCCCGCCTTGCCGCAGATGCCGTAGAGGTGCTCGAAGCGGTCGAAGTGCGGCTCGAGGTTGTCGTAGGTGACGCCCCAGTCCTGGCTGGTGCAGTCCTCCGAGAGCTGGCCCGCGCCGTAGCGCGCGAGCGTGCGGCTGCGGGTCTCGAAGTCCCACGGCAGGAAGCGCCAGGTGACGCCGTTCCAGTGCACCGCCGCGCCGCCCACGCCCTCGCCGGGGAGGAAGGACCCCATCTGGCGCATCGGCAGGGCCGTGTCGCCGACCGCGTTGCGGAAGGTCAGGGTGTCCCGGGAAAGGTCCTGCATCAGCTCGTGGCGGCGGGCATAGCGCAGCTCGTCGTGCACGTAGGGCATCTCGAAGTCCGGGTGGGTGTCGCGCCAGCCCCCGCGCTCCAGGCCGACGACCTTCAGGCCCGCGTCGGCCAGCTCCTTGGCGAGAATGGTGCCGGTGAGCCCCACGCCGACGGTGACGACGTCGACGGACTTCAGCTTGGTCGCCATGCGCTCCCCCTGTCCCTCGCGCAATGTACGCCGCCGCATTGCCGAAGGCAAAACTAATGGGCGCAGAACATGCCAGCGGGACCCCGGCAGGGTAAAATCGCGGAGACGGTCTGCGGCCCAGTGGGAGGGGCCATGAAGCGCGACTTTTCCGCGGTGACTATCCCCGAGATCTTCGTCGTCCGCGCGTGCGAGACGGTGGGAGAGCGCGAGGGGCGCCAGCTTGGCTACCTCGACTCGCCCATCAGCGCGAAGGGGATCGAGCAGGCGCAGGCGGCCGGCCGGGCCCTGAAGCAGATCCTCGGGGACCAGCGGTCGGTGTGCGTCGAGACGAGCCCGCTCGGCCGGGCGGGGCACACCTCGGCTCTGCTGTGCGCGGAGCTGGCGCTCGACCCGGGCGTCATGAGCGTCGCCCCGGAGCTGGTGGACTGCCACCTCGGGGCGTGGCAGGGGCTGACGAACGCCCAGATCGACGAGCGCTACCCTGGCGAGAGGCGGTTGCGGGAGATGAACAAGTGGGACTATGTGATTCCGGGCGGCGAGAGCTACGCCGACGTCAGCAGGCGGGTCCGGCAATGGCTCGCCGGGCCCCGCCGCGCCCAGGTGACCGTCGCCGTCACGCACAGGATGGTGAGCCGGATCCTGCAGGGGTGCTACGCGGGCCTAGCTCCGGAGGACACGCTGCGCCGCACTCACGAGCAGGGCCGCCTCTACCGGTTGCGCGAGGGTCGCGTGGAGGAAATCCCGTGCGACGCGGCGCGCAGCCGCGCGAACTAGCCCGCAGGCTTCCGCGGCGATGAACAGGCGGGACATCCTCCGCAACCTGTCGCTCGGCGCGGGCGCCCTCGCGCTGGTCGCGGTGCTCGCTTTCCTGTACGACAGGACGCAGACCGTCGACATGCGCGACCAGAACGAAGTGCTCGACGCGCTGCGGCTGCTCAAGGAGATCGACAGCCGCTGGGACACCGAGGTGCAGCGGGCGAGGACCGAGTCCGGGGCCGGGCCGCGCGCGGTCGCGCGCCGCGACGCGCCGCGCGCGCTGGACGCGCTGGCGGCGGCGCTCCGGAACGCGCCCAGCCCGTCGCTTTCCGCCGCGCTGCCGGAGCTGCGCAAGGCGATCGGCGAGAAGGAAGAGCTCGTCAGGAAATTCAGGGTCGAGAACGCCGGGGTGAAGGCCGCGCTCGCGGACGTGCTGCGCAGCGCGTCGGAGGCGCGCTCGCTCGCCTCGGAGCACAGGCCGCCGCTGCCGGGACTCGACGCCGCGCTGTCGCGCATCGTCGCGGCCGCCTATCAGGAGTTCGCGCCCGCGCCGGACGCGCCGGCCAAGAGCATGCCCGCCGCGCTCGCCGAGCTGCGCGACGCCTCCCCGGTGCGCGAGCCGTTGCGCTCCAAGCTCCAGCAGGTCGGCGAGGCGGCCGAGGGCCTGGTCAAGCAGCGCGCGGCCGAGCAGCAGGTTCTCGACACGCTGTCCTCGCTCACCGCGGGTCCCCGCATCGACACGCTGACCTCCCTCTTCAACCGCGAGCTCGAGGCGAAGCTCACCGACAGCGAGCGCTTCCGCGTCTACCTCATCGCGTACGCGGGCGCGCTGCTCATCCTCATCGCCTGGCTCGGAAGCAAGATCAGGGCGGCGAACCTGAGCCTCGAGCACCGGGTCGCGGAGCGCACGCGCGAGCTGTCCGAGGCCCTCGCGCACCTGAAGGAATCCGAGGCCCAGCTGATCCAGTCGGAGAAGATGTCCTCGCTCGGCCAGATGGTGGCGGGCGTCGCCCACGAGATCAACACGCCGCTCGCCTACGTCAAGAACAGCCTGGGCACGGTGTCCGACCGGCTCGGCGCCCTGTCGGGCGCGGTCGACGATTGCGGGCGCCTGCTCGGTCTCCTCCAGGCCGGCCGGAACGCCGATCCGAGCGAGCTGTCGCGCCAGTTCGCGCGTGCGTCCTCGGCGATCGCGCAGCTCAAGACGAGCCGCACCACCGAGGAGCTCGCCGAGCTGGTGAAGGACGGCCTCCACGGCACCGGGCAGATGGCCGAGATCGTCGGCAACCTCAAGGACTTCAGCCGCCTGGACCGCAGCAAGGTCACGAGCTTCAACCTGAACGACGGGCTGGACAGCACGCTCAAGCTCGCCAGGCACATGCTCAAGTCCGTGAAGGTCGACCGGCACCTCGGCGACATCCCGCCGGTGCTGTGCTCGCCTTCGCAGGTCAACCAGGTGTTCCTCAACCTCGTGACCAACGCGGTGCAGGCGATGGAAGGCGGCGCGGGGACGATCACGCTCACGACGCGCAGCGAGGACGGCGGCGTGGCGGTCGAGGTCGACGACACGGGCAAGGGCATCGCCGAGGACGTGCTGCCCAAGATCTTCGATCCGTTCTTCAGCACCAAGGAAGTCGGCAAGGGAACCGGGCTGGGGCTGTCCGTCTCGTACAAGATCGTGCAGCAGCACGGCGGGCGCATCGACGTGGCGTCCACCCCGGGCGTCGGAACCCGCTTTACGGTATGGTTCCCGTTTGAGCCGCCCGCCGAGCTGGCGGCGTGAACGCCATGAATCCCTTGGAGAGCATCGGCAAGTACGAAATCCAGGGCGTCCTCGGCCGGGGCGCCATGGGCGTCGTCTACCGGGCCTACGACCGCGCGATCGCGCGCAGCGTCGCCATCAAGGTGATCGCCAAGGACTCGATCGAGCCCGCCGAATTCCAGCACGTGAGCAAGCGCTTCAGGCACGAAGCGCAGGCGGTGGGGCGGTTGGTCCACCCGCGCATCGTGCAGATCTACGACTACGGCGAGGACGACGAGATCGCCTACATCGTGATGGAGCTGGTCAACGGCAAGACGCTCGCCCAGCACCTGTCCCAGGAAACGAGCTACGAGATCCGCGAGGCCGGCGAGATCGTCCGGCAGATCCTCGACGGCATCGGCTACGCGCACTCCGAGGGCGTCGTCCACCGGGACCTCAAGCTCTCCAACATCCTCATCAACAACGACGGGCGGATCAAGATCAGCGATTTCGGCATCGCGCGCATCGACTCCTCGAACCTGACTCAGGTCGGCGACGTGCTGGGGACGCCCTACTGCATGGCGCCGGAGCAGTTCCTCGGGCAGGAGGTCGACGCGCTCGTCGACCTGTACGCGATCGGCATCATCGCGTACCAGCTCCTCACCGGGGCCAAGCCTTTCTCGGGCAACGCCGCGACCGTGATGCAGCGGGTGCTCAACGAGCGCCCCGCGGATCCCTCGTCGCTCAATCCGCGGCTGTCGACCCTGATGGACTCGGTGCTGCACAAGGCGCTCGCCAAGAAGCGCGAGGAGCGGTTCCAGAGCGCGCGCGAGTTCGCCGACGCCTTCCGCGCGGCGATCGACGCGTCCGATGCGCTCCGGGCCGAGACGGTTCCCGACGTCGGGGCGCTGCTCGACGCCGCGAAGCTGCTCAACCCCGCGATCGCCGCGAGGCCGGCGGGCGCGGGCGAGCACGTTCTGCCAGCCCTGGACGACGGCGCGATCAGCCTGGACCGGAGCGTCAAGAAGGCGCGGCTCCTCATCGTCGACGACGAGGAGCGCATCCTGACCGCGCTCAAGTCGCGCTTCAAGGACCGCTACCACGTCTTCACGACGACCGATTCGGCGAGAGCGCTCGACTTCCTGACGCGCTATCCGATGCACGTGATCATCAGCGACCAGCGCATGCCCGCGATGCCCGGCGTGGAGCTGCTGCGCCGCTCGCGAGAGGTCTCGCCGCACAGCGTGCGCATCCTCCTGACCGGGTACTCGGACCTCGCCGCGATCGTCGGCTCGATCAACGAGGGCGAGGTGTACCGCTTCATCAGCAAGCCCTGGGACAACGACCAGCTGCAGCGGACCGTCGCCGAGGCGGTGACCATAGCGCTGGAGCTGAGCGGCACCAAGGCCGTGCCGGCCGGGCTCCCCGGGAAGCTCGACGCGGGCGTGCTCGTCATCGACAGCGAGGAAGAGATCTACCGCGTCACGCGCGAGCTGATCGGCGGCCTGTGCCCGGTCTACTACGCAAGCGACCTCGACGCCGCGCTGGGGCTGATGCAGGCGCACGAGATCGCCGTCGTCGTCACCGACGTGGAAGCCGAGCACGAGGAGCTGACCGCGATGCTCAAGCTGCTCAAGCAGGAGAACCCGCAGATCCTCACGGTCGTCGTCACGCGGGCCTCGGACGCCGAGATGATCGTGGAGCTGATCAACCAGGCGCAGCTGTTCCGCTTTCTCAACAAGCCGGTCAACGTCGGCCTGCTCAAGAAGCACATGCACACCGCGCTGCAGCGCTACGTCGCCTTCATGCAGGCGCCCGAGCTCACGCTGGAGCACCGGGTGCAGACGGCCGAGCAGGTGCGCGCCTCGGCCGTCGGCCGGCGCATCCTGAACGGCACCCAGACGCTCCGCGAGCGGTGGCACGCCATGGCAAGCCAGCGGGACTAGCTTGGCCTCCGATACGGAGGACGAGGAAGCCGAGCGCACCCACGTCCCGCTGATCAAGAAGCTCGGTCCGGGCCTCGTCACGGGCGCGGCCGACGACGATCCGAGCGGCATCGCGACCTATTCGCAGGCCGGCGCGCAGTACGGCTACGGCCTGCTGTGGTCGGTGCTGTTCACCACGCCGCTGATGATCGGCATCCAGGTGGTGAGCGCGAGGATCGGCCGGGTGACGGGCCACGGGCTCGCCGCGAACATCCGCGAGCGCTTTCCGGCGCCGCTGCTCTACTTCATCGTGTTGCTGCTGCTCGCCGCGAACACCATCAACATCGCCGCCGACCTCGGCGCGATGGGCGATGCGCTGGTGCTGGTCGCGGGGGGCAGGAGCGAGATCTACGACGTGCTGTTCGCGCTGGTGTCGCTCACGCTGCAGATCTTCATCCCGTTTCCGCGCTACGCGCCCATCCTCAAGTGGCTCACGCTCGCGCTGTTCGCGTACGTCGGCGCGGTCATGGTGGTGCACGTCTCGCTGTGGGACTCCCTGGTCGGGACGCTGCTGCCGAAGCTGTCTACCGACGGGAGCTACCTGGCGATCTTCGTGGCGGTGCTCGGCACGACCATCAGCCCCTACCTGTTTTTCTGGCAGGCGTCGCAGGAGGTCGAGGAGCAGCGCGCGACGCCCGGCCACGAGCCGCTCAGGGAGGCGCCGGCGCAGGCGCGCTCGCACCTCGCGCGCATCAAGGTCGACACGACGCTCGGCATGATCTATTCCAACCTCATCGCCTTCTGCATCATGCTGACCACCGCGGTCACCCTGCACGCCGCGGGGATCACGGACATACGCAGCGCGGCGCAGGCGGCCGATGCGCTGCGTCCGCTCGCGGGCCAGTTCGCGTTCCTGCTGTTCGCGCTGGGCATCATCGGGACGGGCCTGCTCGCGGTGCCCATCCTCGCGGGGTCGGCGGCCTACGCGGTGTCGGAGACCTTCCGCTGGCCGATCGGCCTGGGGCTCACGCTCACGCAGGCACGCGGCTTCTACGCCATCCTCACGGTCGCGACCGTGCTCGGCGTCGCGATCGACCTCTACGGAGTGGATTCGATGAGGATGCTCGTGTGGGCCGCGATCGTAAACGGGGTGATCTCGGTCCCGATCATGGCGGTGATGATGCTGCTCGCGGTGAACCCCGCGGTGATGGGCCCCTTCGTCGTCAGCCGGCGGCTCAATGTCCTCGGCTGGCTCGGCGTCGGCGTGATGGCCGCGGCGGTCGTCGCGATGCTCGCGCTGACGATCTAGGCCGCGGCCCGCGGCTCGGCAACCGCCTGGCCGGACCTGACCGTCGCGGCGATCGCGTCGGCGACGTAGTCGAGGTTCTTCGAGTTGAGCGCCGCGACGCAGATGCGGCCGGACTCGATGCCGTACACGGAGAAGCGCTCGCGCATCGCGATCATCTGCTCGCGCGTCAGGCCTGAGTAGGAGAAGATCCCGCGCTGCTGCAGGATGAAGCCGAAGTCGTCGGGGATGCGCGTCTTGAGGCGCTCCACCAGCTCCTTGCGCATGGCGCGAACGCGGTCGCGCATGCCGATCACCTCCTTCATCCACAGCGCGCGCAGCTCGGGGTCGGCGAGGACCGCGGCGACGATGCGCGCGCCGTGCGAGGGCGGGTTCGAGTAGTTGGTGCGGATCATGCGCTTGAGGTTGCTGAGCACCTTCGCCGCCTCGCCCGAGTCGGTGGCGACGACCGAGAGCGCGCCGACACGCTCGCCGTAGAGCGAGAAGGACTTCGAGAACGACATCGCCACCAGCACGACCGGAAGCGCCTCGGCGAAGCGCCGCGCGACCTGCGCGTCCTCCTCGACGCCGTCGCCGAAACCCTGGTAGGCGAAGTCGAGGAAGGGGATGAGCCGGCGCTCGGCGACGATCTTCATCACGTCGTCCCACTGCGCGCCGCGGATGTCCACCCCCGTGGGGTTGTGGCAGCATGCGTGCAGCAGCAGCACCGAGCCCTTGGGGATCGCGCGCATCGCCGCGAGCATCTCGGGATAGCGGATGCCGCGCGTGCGCGTGTCGTAGTAGGGGTAGGACTCGATCCTGAATCCCGCCTCCTGGAACAGCGGGATGTGGTTGTCGTACGTCGGGTCGGACATCCACACCGCGGCCTCGGGTGCGAAGCGGCGGATGAAGTCGGCGCCGACCTTCAGACCTCCGGTTCCGCCCACGGCCTGGACCGTGGTGACGCGGCCGGCCGCGACCGCAGGGTGGTCCGGCCCGAAGAGCAGCGCCTGCACCTGCTTCACGTAGTCAGGGAAGCCGTCCATCGCGAGGTAGGGGCGCGCGATACCCGCCTTCGTGAGCGCTTCGTCGGCCCTCTTCACGCACTCGAGCAGCGGCACCTTGCCCTGGTCGTCGTAGTAGACGCCCACGCCTAGGTTGACCTTCTTCGGGTTGGTGTCGGCGACGAACATCTCGGTCAGGCCCAGGATCGCGTCCCGGGGAGCCATCTTCACGCCGGCGAGCAGGCTTTCTTCGGTGGACATGGGTCTCGCTGAGAAAAAATCGGTTGGCTTCTGAACTCGCCGCAATTATACAATCACACCATTCCGCGGCCCATCCAGGGCCAGTGGAAGAAGGCAGCCAGCACCCACGTGGTCACGGTGGCGAGGATCACGAGTATGACGAACGCCGGGATCGCGGCGATCGCCCATTTGACAAGAAGAACGACCATGGACCAGAAGGGAATCTTGACATCGACCACCACGACCTCTCTCGCGTCGCTCATCGGTTTCTCCTTGGAAAACCGCAGGGTACACCGCCGTGGCTAGGGCCGTGAGGATGCTCCTGGGCGACTATCCGCTCACCCAGGCGCTCAAGCGCGGCGAGGTGAAGTCCGCCTCGCTAGGGCTGGAGTTCGCCGACGTGAAGACGGTGAGCAGCGCGTTCAAGCGCGTGGTGCGCAACCTCGAGTTCGACTGCTCCGAGCTCGCGATCGTCACCTTCCTCATGGCGAAGGCCTACGGCAAGCCGCTCGTCCTTCTGCCGGCGGTCGTCATGGCGCGCTTCCAGCACCCGCACATCGTCTACAACATGGAGCGCGGGCCGCTGTCGCCGGCGGACCTCGCGGGGCGCCGCGTCGGCACGCGCTCCTACACCGTGACGACCTCGACCTGGCTGCGCGGCATCCTCGCCGACGACTACGGCGTCGACCTGAACCGCGTCAAGTGGATCACCTTCGAGGAGCCACACGTGGCGGAGTTCAAGGATCCGCCCTCGGTCGAGCGCGCGGCCGAGGGGAAGGAGCTGAACGCGATGCTGCTCTCGGGCGAGATCGACGCGGCGATCGTTGCGTCGGTCCCGAGCGACCCTCGCCTGGTGCCGCTCATCCCCGACCCGCCCGCGGCGGCGGAAGCCTGGCGCAGGAAGTACAACGCCATCCAGGTCAACCACATGGTGGTGGTGAAGGAGTCGCTGTCGAAGTCCGACCCGGCCGCCGTGCGCGAGATCTACCGCCTGCTTCTCGAGAGCAAGAAGGCGGCGAAACTGCCCAGGGCGGGCGAGGTCGACGTGAACCCCTTCGGGGTCGAGGCGAACCGCCGCAACCTCGAGGTGGCCATCGACACCGTCTACCGCCAGCGCATGATTCCGAAGCGCTTCGCGGTCGACGAGCTGTTCGACGACGTCACCCGGACGCTATAGAGCCGGAGGAACCGCATGATCATCGATTGCCACGGACACTACACCACCGCCCCCAAGCAGCTCGAGGAGTGGCGCAAGCGCCAGATCGCGGCGCTCGAGGATTCGAAACATGCGCCCTCGAAGGGCGAGCTCGGCATCTCCGACGACGAGATCCGGCAGAGCCTGGAGGGCGCGCAGCTGAAGCAGCAGAGAGAGCGCGGCACCGACGTGACGATATTCTCGCCGCGCGCGATGGGCATGAGCCACCACATCGGCAACGAGACGACCAGCCGCCACTGGACCGAGCATTGCAACGAGATGATCCACCGCGTCTGCACGCTCTACCCGGACAACTTCGTCGGCGTGTGCCAGCTGCCGCAGTCGCCCGGCGTTTCGCCGAAGAACTGCATCCCCGAGCTCGAGCGCTGCGTGAAGGACTTCGGCTTCATCGGCTGCAACCTCAACCCCGACACCTCGGGCGGCTGGTGGAAGGACCCGCCGCTCACCGACAAGTGGTGGTATCCGCTGTACGAGAAGATGGTCGAGCTGGACGTCCCCGCGATGGTCCACGTGAGCGCGTCCTGCAACCCCGCCTTTCACGGCACCGGCGCGCACTACATCAACGGCGACACGACCGCGTTCATGCAGTTCATCACCGGGGACCTGTTCAAGGATTTCCCGACGCTGAAGTTCATCATCCCGCACGGCGGCGGCGCCGTGCCCTACCACTGGGGGCGCTACCGCGGGCTCGCGCAGGACATGAAGCGGCCGCCGCTGAAGGAGCTGCTGCTGAAGAACGTGTTCTTCGACACCTGCGTCTACCACCAGCCCGGGATCGACCTGCTCCTCAAGGTGATCCCCGCGGACAACATCCTGTTCGCCTCCGAGATGGTCGGCGCGGTCAAGGGCGTCGACCCCGAGACGGGGTTCAACTACGACGACACCAAGCGCTACGTCGACGCGGCCAAGGGCCTCTCGGCGGCGGACAAGGAAAAGATCTTCGCGGGCAACGTCCGGCGGGTGTACCCGCGCCTCGCGAAGCGGGCTATTTCTTCTCGGGTGTAGCGGGAGCCGCGGGAGCGGCAGGCGCGGCCGGGGCGGCAGGCTGCGTGGGCACGACGATCCCGGGCGCGAGCGGGATCTCCTCGACCACGTTCACCTTGGTGACGTAGTGGCGCGTCTCGCCGAAGCAGTCGGTCGGGATGCCGACCTTCTCCTCGTAGTGCAGCGATACGCGCTTCCCCATCACCTTGTTGATCTGCGCGGCGACGTCGTCGTCCCACACGGTGAAGTTGAATTTCTCCGAGGTCGTCCCGGGCATCGACACCATCGCCATCTCGCCTTCCCAGGTCTTGCACAGCCAGCCCTTCTTCGAGAACTTCTGCACCCAGCCGGCGCGCTCGCCGCTCGAGTAGCTCCAGAAAATGATGACGAGGGCGTAGCCGGCGACGAGGACGACGAGCGCCAGCACGAAAGTGAGGATGCCTTTGATCGACATGGTGGGTCTCCCTGGTCCGCCGCTATGATAGTGCTTCCGGCATCGCCTTGCGATCCTGTCGCCTGTATACGACAGCGGGCACGTAAAAATTCGGCAATAAGATCAAAACACTTCGCGGCGGCGAGAAAAAGTCCCCAACCGCGGGTGGCGCTCCGGGCGCGCCTGCTCTATCGTATCCCGTTGTCCTGATGCCGGGAGGTCTCATGAGCAACCAGTTCTGGATGATCTGGCCCGACAACGTCATGGGTTCCGCGCTGATCCTCTTCGTCATCGCGATGCCCTTCCTGTACGCCGCGCGCAGGCTCGTTCACGACCTGTTCAGGTCGGTCGGGCACATGGTGGGCGGCCCGCTGCGCCTGGGTGCCAGGTGGCTCTTCGCCACCGCGAGGGAGATGAAGGAACGCAACCGCGCGGTGCTGCTCGCCCACGGGCGCGAGGAGACCGCCCAGCACATCGAGCGCGAGTTCGAGCGCATCGGCGCCATGGTGACGCGCGACCTCGAGGGCTATCCGGCGCTTCAGAGGAAGCTCCTCGAGGAGATCACGCGCGTCGAGGAGGACTACAAGAAGTGCGGCGAGGTCCCGCCGCCGCCCCCCGAGTGGGTCGAGGCGATAACCTCGATCGCCAAGATCAAGTCGGACGGCAACGAGATGGTCCAGCGGCTGCTCGAGGAGATCAAGCGCTCGATGACCGTCATCCACGACAAGACGCTCGCCGAGTACCGCCGCGCCTACGAGTCGCGCCACAAGATCCTGAACGGCTTCATGCCGTTCTGGCGCTCGCTCGACAAGACCTTCGGCCAGGTCGACAAGAAGCTCACCGGGCTGCAGGACACCTCGTCCAAGATCGACGCGCAGATGGACAAGTACGACCAGATCAACAAGAAGACCGACAAGGTCGAGCAGCAGTTGACGGTGTCGGCGTTCACGCAGTTCACCATCGCCACGCTGGTGCTCGCGATCGCCGCGGGCGGCGCGCTCATCAACTTCAAGCTGATCGCGCTGCCCTTCTCGGAGATGGTCGGGGCGGGTGATTACCTGACCGCGAGCCTGCGCACCTCCGAGGTGGCGGCGCTGGTGATCATCTTCGTCGAGGCGACGATGGGCCTGTTCGTGATGGAGTGCCTCCGCATAACGCACCTCTTTCCCGTCATCGCCAGCATGAACGAGCGCAACCGCAAGCGCATGCTGTGGGCGGCGATCACCTTCTTGTTCATCCTCGCCGGCATCGAGGCCGCGCTCGCGCTCATGCGCGACATGCTGATGGCCGACCGCCAGGCGCTGCTGCAGTCGCTCGCCAACGCCCAGCAGCAGCAGACGGCCGCGCCGGCCGATCCGCTGCTGCAGCGCATCCCCACGGCGGGCCAGATGCTGCTCGGCTTCATCCTGCCGTTCGCGCTGGCGTTCGTCGCGATCCCGCTCGAGTCCTTCATCTACTCGCTGCGCACCGTCGGCGGCGTGCTGCTCGTGATGCTGGTGCGCATCGCCGGGTTCGTCCTGCGCGTGCTCGGCAATCTCGTGCGGCAGCTGTGCAGGGTGCTGGTCGCCCTGTACGACGTGACCATCGTGCTTCCGCTCCTCATCGAGCGCGCGGTCAAGGCGACCCGGGGCGAGGAGGGCGCGCACGAGGCGCGCCCGATGAAGAAGGCGGCGTAGGGGAGGCGGCCATGACGAAGCGCTTGCTTCTCGCGTCGCTGCTGGTCCTGGCGGTCTGCTCCTGCACCGATCCACGCAGCCATACCCAGGCGGTATACATGCTCGTCGACACCTCGGGCACCTACGCACAGGAGGTCGGGAAGGCCCAGGTCATCATCAACTACCTGCTCGGCACGCTCCAGCCGGGCGACTCGCTGGCGGTCGCGCGGGTGAAGAGCCGCAGCTTCAGCGAGAAGGACATCATCGCCAAGGTGACCTTCGACAACCGCCCCTCGCAGGCGAACGTCCAGAAGCGCGCCTTCAAGGACAAGATCGATGAGTTCGTGAAGAGCGTGAACGGCAGCGCCTACACCGACATCACCGGAGGCCTCATCCAGGGCGCGGAGTTCCTGAACGAGACCGGCGCCGGGAGGAAGACCATCCTCATCTTTTCGGACATGCAGGAAGAGCTCGACAAGGTGACCGTCCGCGACTTCCCGATCAAGCTGACCGACATTCGCGTGGTCGCGCTCAACGTCGTCAAGCTCAAGACCGACAACGTCGACCCGCGGCGCTACCTCGGCCGGCTGGACGCGTGGCAGAAGCGCGTCGAGGGCGCGGGCGCCTCCGAGTGGCGCGTCATCAACGACATCGAGCACCTCGACTCGATGCTCGCGAAAGGCTAGCCGGCTACTTCTTGCCCGCCTTGAACTGCTCGCTCGCCTTTTCGAAGGCCTTGCGCATCGCCGACCAGGCCTCGTCGGCGCCGCGCTGAAGCTCGGTCCAGGCCTCGCCCGAGGCCGCCTGCACCTTCCTCAGCTGATCCGCGGCGTTCTGCTGGTGAGCCCGCATCGCGTTCAGCTGCTTCTCGTACTCGGCGCGCATGCTGGCCTGCGCCTTGGTGGCCTGGGCTTCCCACTTCGCCATCTCTGCGTTCCACTTGTCCAGCTGTCCCTTGAGGCTCTCGATGTAGGCGTTGCGGTCCATGCTGCCTCCTTGATATGCGGGTTGGGGGAGATCGGCTGCTCCTATCATAGCTCCGGGCGGCGTCTTTACGCTTTCTTTACACCCCGGCTGCCCGTCTTTACGCCGGCTTGATTGGCCAGGCCCTACATTTCACAGCGTTCCGCGGGGGCCGGTTTGATGTCCGTCAAATCCAGCCGCCCGCGCGGAGCGCATTGTTGCATCTCAACGGGTTTCCATCGGAGGCAGTCATGGATCTGGTGTACATCGTTCTGATCGTGGCGTTCTGCGCAGTGAGCGCGGCGCTGGTCTATGGCTTCGAGAAACTGAGGGGGCGCCAATGAGCTGGGTCTACATTCTGAGTGGCGCCGTCGCCGCCGCGATTTTCGTCTATCTCCTCATCGCGCTCCTCTGGCCGGAGAAATTCTGATGACTGCCAACGGTGTCCTGCAGCTACTCTTCTACGTCATCGTCCTGATCGCGCTGGCGAAGCCGCTCGGGACCTACATGGCGGCAGTCTACGACGGCAGCTCCGCCGTGGTGCGGATCTTCGCGCCGCTCGAGCGGCTCATCTATCGCGTCTGCGGAGTCGATTCTTCGAAGGAGATGCGCTGGACGCAGTACGCGGGCGCCGTGCTCTGGTTCTCGCTGATCGGCCTGCTCGCGGTGTACGGCCTGCAGCGGGCGCAGGCGCTGCTTCCGCTGAACCCGGCCGCGATGTCCGCGGTCTCGTCCGACTCTTCGTTCAACACCGCGGTGAGCTTCGTCACCAACACGAACTGGCAGGGCTACGGCGGCGAGTCGACCATGAGCTACCTGACGCAGATGCTCGCGCTGACCGTGCAGAACTTCGTCTCGGCCGCGCTCGGCATGGCGGTGCTCGTCGCGCTCATCCGCGGCTTCGCGCGCCAGTCGTCGCAGACGCTCGGCAATTTCTGGGTCGACCTCACGCGCGGCACGCTCTACATCCTGCTGCCGCTGTGCGTCGTCTTCTCGCTGATCTTCGTCAGCCAGGGCATGCCGCAAACTCTCTCGGCGTACAAGACGGTGCCGCTCGTCGAATCGGTCGAGTACGACAACCCCAAGCTCGACGCGGCCGGCCAGCCGGTCAAGGACGAGAAGGGCAATCCGGTGACGGAGAAGGCCGTCCAGAAGGAGCAGGTGATCGCGGTCGGCCCGGTCGCCTCGCAGATCGCCATGAAGCAGCTCGGCACCAACGGCGGCGGCTTCTTCAACGTCAATTCCTCGCACCCCTACGAGAACCCGACCCCGGTGTCGAACTTCTTCGAGGTGCTCGCCATTCTCCTGATCCCGGCGGCGCTGTGCTACACCTTCGGCGTGATGGTCGGCGACCGGCGCCAGGGCTGGGCGATCCTCGCCGCCATGACCATCATGTTCGCGGCGCTGCTCGCGGTGTGCGTCGGCTCCGAGCAGGCGGGCAACCCGGCGTTGGCCAAGCTCGGCGTCGATCAGACCGCTTCGATCGCGCAGGCCGGCGGCAACATGGAAGGCAAGGAAGCCCGCTTCGGCGTGGTCAACTCCGCGCTGTGGGCCACCGCGACCACCGCCGCCTCGAACGGCTCGGTGAATTCGATGCACGATTCGTTCACCCCGATCGGCGGGCTCGTGCCGATGTGGCTGATCCAGATAGGCGAGGTGATCTACGGCGGGGTCGGCTCCGGCCTCTACGGCATGCTCCTCCTCGTGATCGTCGGAGTCTTCGTCGCGGGGCTGATGATCGGGCGCACGCCCGAATACCTCGGCAAGAAGATCGAGGCCTTCGACATCAAGATGGCGTCGATAGGCGTCCTCGTTCCTCTGTTCACGGCGCTCTTCGGCACCGCGATCGGCGTGATGACCGACGCCGGGCGCGCGGGCGTCGCCAACCCGGCTGCGCATGGCTTCTCCGAGATCCTCTACGGCTTCTCGTCGGCGAGCGGCAACAACGGCAGCGCCTTCGCGGGACTGTCGGCGAACACGCCGTTCTACAACACCGCGCTCGGTACCGTCATGTTCTTCGCGCGCTACTGGATAATCATTCCGGTGCTCGCGCTCGCCGGCTCGATGGTCACCAAGAAGAAGGTCCCGGCCGGCGCCGGGACGCTGGCCACGCACACGCCGCTGTTCATCTTCTTTCTCCTCGGCGTGGTCGTCATCATCGGCGCGCTGACGTTCTTCCCGGCGCTCGCGCTCGGGCCGATCGTCGAGCATCTCGTGCTGTACGGCGCGAAGTAGTCGCGCAGAACAATTCCAGGAGTCTTTCCGCCATGAGCACCCAGGCACTTGCCCATCCCCTCCCTCCCCGCGCGCTGGTCACGCGGGGCATCCTGCGCGAGGCGCTCGCCGATTCCTTCGTCAAGCTGCTGCCGCAATACCAGTGGAAGAACCCGGTGATGTTCGTCGTCTATATCGGTAGCTTCCTCACGACCATCCTGTGGATCCAGGCGCTCGCCGGGAAGGGCGAGGCTCCCGCATTGTTCATCCTCGCCGTGACCCTGTGGCTGTGGTTCACGGTCTTGTTTGCGAACTTCGCCGAGGCGGTGGCCGAAGGCCGCAGCAAGGCACAGGCCGCGGCCCTGCGCAGCGCCAAGCGCGACACCATGGCGAAGAAGCTCGACAAGCCGCAGAGGACGGCCAACTGGTCGCGCGTCGCCTCCACTACGCTCAAGAAGGGCGACGTGTTCCTCGTCGAGGCGGGCGATTTCATTCCGGCCGACGGCGAGGTGATCGAAGGCGTCGCCTCGGTTGACGAGTCCGCGATCACGGGCGAGTCCGCCCCAGTGATCCGCGAATCGGGGGGAGATTTCTGCTCCGTGACCGGAGGGACGCGCGTGCTCTCCGACTGGTTGGTGGTGCGCGTCACGGTGAACCTGGGCGAGTCCTTCCTCGACCGCATGATCTCGATGGTCGAGGCCGCCCGCCGGCAGAAGACGCCCAACGAGATCGCGCTAACCATCCTGCTCGTGAAGATGACGCTCATCTTCATGTTCGCGACGGTCACACTGCTGCCGTTCTCGATCTACGCGGTGGATATCACCAAGACCGGAAACCCGGTGACCATCACGGTCCTGGTCGCGTTGCTCGTGTGCCTGATTCCGACCACGATAGGCGGGCTTCTGTCGGCGATCGGCCTCGCCGGCATCGGGCGCATGCTGCGCGCCAACGTCATCGCCGTCTCCGGACGGGCCGTGGAGGCTGCGGGCGACGTCGACGTGCTGCTCCTCGACAAGACGGGAACGATCACGCTCGGCAACCGCCAGGCGTCGAACTTCCTGCACGCGAGCGGCGTGAAGGAGGCGGAGCTGGCCGACGTGGCGCAGCTCGCGTCGCTCGCCGACGAGACGCCGGAGGGGCGCTCGGTCGTGGTGCTCGCGAAGCAGAAGTTCAACCTGCGCGAGCGCGACATCAAGTCGCTCGGGGCGACCTTCGTGCCGTTCTCGGCGCAGTCGCGCATGAGCGGCGTGAACATCGGCGAGCGCCAGATCCGCAAGGGCGCCTCCGACTCCATCCACGCCTGGCTCGATTCCAAGGGCTGGCCGTTCCCGCCCGAGGTGCTGACGATCGTCGACAACGTGGCGCGCCGCGGCTCCACCCCGCTCGTCGTCGCGGAGATGGGCCCGGGCGAGGGCCGCGTGCTCGGCGTGATCGAGCTCAAGGACATCGTCAAGGGCGGCATCAAGGAACGCTTCGCCCAGCTGCGCCGCATGGGGATTCGCACCGTGATGATCACGGGTGACAACCGGCTCACCGCGGCCGCGATCGCCGCCGAAGCGGGCGTCGACGACTTCCTCGCCGAGGCGACGCCCGAGGCGAAGCTCAAGCTCATCCGCGACACGCAGGGGCAGGGGCGGCTCGTGGCGATGACCGGCGACGGCACCAACGACGCGCCGGCGCTCGCGCAGGCCGACGTCGCGGTGGCGATGAACACCGGCACGCAGGCGGCGAAGGAGGCGGGCAACATGGTCGACCTCGACTCCAACCCGACCAAGCTCATCGAGATCGTCGAGACCGGCAAGCAGCTGCTGATGACGCGCGGCGCGCTCACCACGTTCTCGATCGCGAACGACGTCGCCAAGTATTTCGCCATCATTCCGGCGGCGTTCGCGGCGACTTACCCGCAGCTGAACGCGCTCAACGTGATGCGCCTGGCGACGCCCAATAGCGCGATCCTGTCCGCGGTCATCTTCAACGCGCTCATCATCATCGCGCTCATCCCGCTCGCGCTGAAGGGCGTGCGCTACCGGCCCATCGGCGCGGGCCCGCTGCTGCGCGACAACGTGCTGATCTACGGGATCGGCGGCGTGATCGTCCCGTTTGTCGGCATCAAGCTGATCGACATGCTGCTCGTAGCGCTCGGGCTCGCCTAGGAGGAATCCGCCATGTGGAAAGAACTGAAACCCGCCGTCCTGCTCTTCGTCGTGCTGTCGGTGATCACCGGTCTCGTGTATCCGTTCATCATCACCGGGATCGCTCAGGGCGTGTTCCCGCGCCAGGCGAACGGCAGCCTGATCGAGCAGAACGGCAAGGCGGTCGGATCCGAGCTCATCGGCCAGCCGTTCGGCGCTCCGAAATACTTCTGGAGCCGTCCTTCTGCGACCTCGCCTTATCCGTACAACGCCAGCTCCTCGAGCGGATCAAACCAGGGACCGACCAACCCGGCGCTCGCCGACGGCGTTGCAGGGCGCGTGAAAGCCCTGCGCGACGCCGACCCCGGCAACACGGCGCCGGTGCCCGCGGACCTCGTCACCGCCTCCGGGAGCGGCCTCGACCCGCACATCAGCCCGGCCGCGGCCGAATACCAGGTAGCGCGCGTCGCCAAGGCGCGCGGCCTCGACCCGCAGAAGGTGAGGGCGCTCGTCGCCGCGGCGACCGAGGGCCGCCAGCTCGGCTTCTTCGGCGAGCCGCGGGTCAGCGTCCTCAAGGTGAACCTCGCGCTCGACGCGGCCAAGTAGCGGTCTTGACGCGCTTCTTGCGCCCCGGGCTCCGGTCTTTACGAAAGCTTTGCGCTCGAATCCCTACAGTAGAGGGCATGAAAGGAGTTCGAGCCATGAGAAACCTGATCAAAAGCGTGCTGGTCCGTGCCGCCATCGCCGCGGTCGTGACCGCCGGTGTGAGCGCGCTGACGAGCCTTCCCGGCGAGCCCGAGTACAGCATCGTGCGCAGCATCCGCGAAGGTGCGGCTGCGACCGCGAACCCCCTGTGCGCGCCGCATCCCATCAAGATGCCGTGCCTGCAGCCGGACGGCTCCCGGGCGGCATCGTGATCACCGCCCGGAAGGCAGGTACGCCGCGCGCCGCTTCGAGCGGGCGCCTGTCGCTCTACGTGATCGTGGACAGCAGCGAAGTCCTCAATGCCCGGCGGGCGATCGTCCAGTCGGGCGACGCCCACGTCGAGGTCATGCGCTGCGTTCCAGTCGCGCATTCCTCGAACGTGCGGCTGATCGTCGAGCTCGACGAGGCCGCCCTGGGCGAGGCGCTGCTGCGAATCACGAGCTCGCTCCAGAAGGCGGAGCTTGGCCGGATCGTCAAGGTACGCCCGCACTGAGCACGGTGGAGCCATGCCGACGCCCGTTGAAGTCATCGTCGGTCTAGGGATCTTCTTCCTGGTTCTCTGGATTCCGCTGATCGCCTACTTCGTCCGGGAGCAATCGAAAGACACGCGGTAAGGGTCGCCGGGCGCGGCTGCCCCTATAATCCGTTCCATGAGCGACGACTCGCGCCCGGACCCGGACGCGCTGCTCGCGCGCGTGCAGCGCGAGGAGAAGAAGCGCCGCCGCGGCCGCCTGAAGGTGTTCTTCGGCGCCTCTGCCGGGGTCGGCAAGACTTACGGGATGCTGCTTGCGGCGCGGGAGAAGCGCGCCGAGGGCGTGGACGTGGTCATCGGCGTGGTCGAGACGCACGGGCGCGCGGACACCGCAGCGCTCCTCGAGGGCCTCGAGATCCTGCCGCAGCGCGCCGTGGACTATCGCGGTGCGAAGCTCAGCGAGTTCGATCTCGACGCGGCGCTCAAGCGCCGGCCCGCGGTCATCGTCGTCGACGAGCTCGCGCACAGCAACGCCGAGGGCTCGCGCCATCCCAAGCGCTGGCAGGACGTCGAGGAGCTGCTCGACGCGGGAATCGACGTCTACACCGCGCTCAACGTGCAGCACCTGGAGAGCCTGAACGACGTCGTCGGCGGCATCACGGGCGTGCGCGTCTACGAGACCGTGCCCGATACCGCGTTCGACCACGCCGACGAGGTCGAGCTGATCGACCTGCCTCCGGACGAGCTGATCGAGCGCCTGAACGAAGGCAAGGTCTACCTGCCCGAGCAGGCGAAGGCGGCGATCCAGAACTTCTTCCGCAAGGGGAACCTGATCGCGCTGCGCGAGCTGTCGCTGCGGCGTACCGCCGAGCGCGTCGAGGAGCAGATGCGCGTCTACCGCGAGGACCAGGGCATACGCGCGGTGTGGCAGGCGGGCGACCTCGTGCTGGTGTGCATCGGCCCGGGCGAGCTCGCCGAGCGCCTGGTGCGCGCCGGGCGGCGTTTCGCCGCCGCGCTGCACGCGGACTGGATCGTCGCCTACATCGAGACGCCGCAGCTCCAGCGGCTGCCCGCGGAGCAGCGCGATGCCGTGATGCAGGACCTGCGCCTCGCCGAGTCGCTCGGGGCCACGACGGTGACCCTCGGCGCGCCGCAGATGTCCGCCGCGATCCTCGAGTACGCGCGCGAGAAGAACGTCACCAAGATCCTGCTCGGCAAGCCCACGCGCAAGGGCTGGAGGCGCTGGCTGCTCGGCTCGGTGGTCGACACCGTGGTCCGCGAGGCCGAGGACATCGACGTGTACCTGCTCGGAGGCGAGAGGCGCACGCCGGGCGAGACGCCGGTCATCGCGCGCAGCCGCGCCTACCTGGGCCTGCCCGAGGCCGACCGGGGGAAGGCGCGCTGGCCGCGCTACGCGATCGCCGCGGCCGTACCGGCGTTCTTCACCGGTGTGGGCCTTCTCGTCTCGGGGCCGAACGAGCTCGTCAACCTCGTGATGCTGTATTTGCTGGGCGTGATGCTGGTCGCGACGCGCTTCGGCCGCGGGCCGTCGCTGCTCGCCTCGGTGCTCTCGGTCGGGGCGTTCGACTTCGTCTTCGTGCCTCCGGAGTTTACCTTTGCGGTGAGCGACGTCCGCTATGTCGTCACCTTTGCAGTAATGCTGCTCGTCGGCGTCGTGATCAGCACCCTCGCGGCGAACCTGCGTACCCAGGCGCGCGTTGCCGGGTACCGCGAGAAGCGGGCCGCCAGCCTGTATACGATCAGCCGCGCGCTCGCCGCCGCGAACAGCGAGGACGAGATCGTGCGCGCCGCGGCGGGCAACATCGGCGCCGAGTTCGGCGCCCAGTGCTCGATCCTATTCCCGAACGCGGCGGGCCGCATCGTCTATCCCAGAGGCGAGAGCCAGTCGTATTCGCTGCACGGCGCCGATCTCGGCGTCGCGCAATGGGTTTTCGACCATGGCCGCGTCGCGGGCCACGGCACCGACACGCTTCCCGGCGCCGACGCCGTCTACTATCCCATCCAGGGCGCGTCGGGCCCGCTCGGCGTCCTCGCGCTCCTGCCCTCGAGCCTGCGCCGCGTGTTCCTGCCCGAGCAGCAGCGGCTGCTCGGGACCTTTCTCAATCAGGTCGCGCTCGCGCTCGAGCGCGTGCGCCTCGCCGAGGCGGCGCAGAGCGCCCAGATCAAGGTCGAGACCGAGAGCCTGCGGAACTCCCTCCTCGCGGGTATCTCGCACGATCTGCGCACTCCGCTCTCGGCGATCGTGGGCGCTGCGAGCAGCCTCGCCGAGGAGCCCGAGCGGCTGTCGGAGGAGGCGCGGCGCGAGCTCGCGCGCACCATCTACGACGAAGGCCAGCGCATGGCCACGCTCGCCAACAACATCCTCGACATGGCGCGCCTCGACGCGGGCGCGGTGACGCTCAAGCGCGAGTGGGTGCCGCTCGAGGAGATCGTCGGCGGCGTGCTCACCCGCCTGCGCGCGCGCCTCGGGGGCCGGCCGGTGAGGATAGCCCTGCCCAAGGACGCCCCGCTCGTGAAGCTCGACGCGGTGCTGATCGAGCAGGTGCTGGTGAACCTCCTCGAGAACGCGCTCAAGTACACCCCCGCCGGGACGGCGATCGAGATCTCCGCCGAGTTCGCGCCGGGGGCGGTGACCGTGAGCGTCGTCGACGAGGGACCGGGCATTCCGGCGGGTCTCGAGGAGAGGCTCTTCGACAAGTTCTTCCGCGCCTCCCCCGAGCGCGCGCAGAGCGGCGTAGGACTGGGGCTCACCATCTGCCGCGCGATCGTCGAGGCCCACGGGGGAAGGATACGCGCCGAGAACCGCTTCCCCCACGGCGCGGCGTTCCGCTTCACGCTGCCGCGCGACGAGGCGCCCCCCGCGATCGAAGGCGAGGAAATGCAGGCGCGCTCCGCATGAGCGAGCCGGCGCCTGTCGTCGTCGCGGTCGAGGACGATCCGCAGATCCGCCGCTTCCTGCGCACCGGCCTCGAGTCGCACGGCTTCCAGGTCCACGAGGCGGAGACGGGCGCGCAGGGCATCGCCGAGGCGGCGAACCGCAGGCCGGACATCGTCATCCTCGACCTCGGGCTGCCCGACATGGACGGCGTTCAGGTGGTGAGGAGGATCCGCGAGTGGAGCGCGCTGCCGGTGATCGTGCTCTCGGCCCGCGTCACCGAGACCGACAAGGTCGCCGCGCTCGACGCGGGGGCCGACGACTACCTCACCAAGCCCTTCGGCCTGGGCGAGCTGCTCGCGCGCATCCGCGTCGCGCTGCGCCACGCGCAAGGCGCGGCCCAGGAGAAGGGCGGGGCGTACTCGGTCGCGGGCCTGAAGGTCGACCTCGCGCAGCGCCGGGTCCTGGTCGACGGCAGGGAAGTGCACCTGACTCCGATCGAGTACCGCCTGCTTGCCGCGCTGGTGAAGAACGCGGGGAAGGTCCTCACCCACCGGCAGCTCCTGAAGGACGTGTGGGGTCCCGCCTACGTCGAGCGCAGCCACTACCTGCGCGTTCACATGGCCGCCCTGCGGCACAAGCTCGAGGCGGACCCCGCCCGGCCGCGCTTCCTCCTCACCGAAGCCGGCGTCGGTTACCGCCTGGCGGCCGAATAGCCGGACGGTCAGGCCTCGGGCCCGGCGTAGGCGCCGGCCGCGTGCGGGAAGATCGCCTTCACGATCTTGAACTTCGAGATGTCGACCGTCGCGTCCATGTGGAGGAAGACCGCGGCGTCGCGGAACAGCTTCTCGATGCCGAAATCGAGCATGATTCCGTTGCCGCCGTGCAGCTCGACGGCGTGCTTGGCGACCTTGAAGATCTCCTCCGAGGCGAACAGCTTCACCATGTTGCACAGCTCGTCCGCGTCGGGAGCGCGCTCGTCGACCGCGCGCGCGGCCTCGTTGAGGAGAGCGCGCACCGCGCGCAGGGACGTCGCCATCTCGGCCAGGCGCAACGCCACCGCCTGGTGCTTGATCAGCGTGCGGCCGCCCTGTACGTAGTTCTGCACGTACTCGGAAGTGCGCTCGAAGGCGGCGACGCCGATGCCGAGGTTCTTCGACGCCTGGATGATCTTGCCGGGCTTGAAGTACACGCCGGTCTTGTTGAGCGCGTCGTTCTCGACCAGGAGGTGATCCTTCGGCAGGCGCATGTCCTCGAAAACGAGCTCGCCGTTGTTCATGAAGCGACCGCCCAGGGTCTCGTTGCAGCGCGCGATGGTGAGGCCTTTCGTGCCGCGCGGCACGAGGAAGCTCGACGTGCCCTGCAGCATGCCGACGCTGGGCCTGGTGTTGGCGTAGACGACGTAGAGGCTCGCGTCGTAGCCGTTGCTGATGAACTGCTTGCGCCCGTTGAGCACCCATTCGTCGCCCTTCAGCACCGCGCGCGTCTGCATCGCCGCCTCGGGCGCGTTGTAGGGCAGCCAGCGGTCCGAAGCGCCGCGCGGCTCGGTGAGGCAGTGCGCGAGCAGGAACGAGGGGTCCTTCACGATGCGCGGGAACCAGTATTCCTGGAGATGGCGGGGCGCGACGTTCCTGAGCAGGACCGACACCTTCCAGATCTGCACCAGCTTGTCGGAGAGCCCGGAATCGCCGCGCGCGATCTCCTCCGAGATGAGCGCGAAGGTCTGCACCTCGCGGGCGGGGTCGAGCGCCACGCCGCCGAATTCCTCGGGGATGCCGAGCGTTCGGATGCCGATCCTGTCGGCCTGCTCGAGGATGGAGCGCGGCAGGCGCGCGTCCGGGTCCATGAGCCATTCCTTCTGCCAGTTCTGACGGATGAAGGGCGTGACGAAATCGTTGACGAAGGCGCGGCAGCTGGCGCGCATCATGCGCTGCTCTTCGGACAGGCTACGGTCGACGGTGTCCATGGGCCTCCTACTTTCGCTTTCCCAGGGCTTCGGGGTTGACGACGTTGATCGGCTTGCCGGCGGCGAAGGCGTTGATCTGGTCGAAGATCTCCGCGAATGCGATCTCGTGGTCCTCGCGCGTCACGTAGCCGAGGTGCGGCGTGCAGACGACGTTGGGCATGTTGAGGAGCGGATGCCCCGTGTCGCGCAGCGGCTCCTCTTCGAAGACGTCGATCGCGGCCTTGCCCGGCCGTCCTGCCCTGAGCGCCGCGACCAGCGCGCCGGGCTCGATGAGCGGCGCGCGGCTGGTGTTGACGATGAGCGCAGTCGGCTTCATGCGCGCGAGGTCGGCGGCGGTCACGATCCCGCGCGTCGCGTCGATCAGGCGCAGGTGCAGCGACACGACGTCGCTCTCCGCGAAGAACGCCTCCCGGCTTTTCGCGGCCGCGTAGCCGTCTGCCAGCGCCCTCGCCCGCGAGGCGTCGCGAGACCAGACCAGCACCTTCATCCCGAAGGCCTTGCCGTAGCCCGCGACGACCGCGCCGATCTTGCCGTAGCCGAAGATGCCGAGCGTCTTCCCGCGCAGCGTGCTGCCGACGCCCGCCTGCCACTGGCCGGCCCTGAGAGAGGCCATCTGCAGCGGGATGTCGCGCATCGCGGCGATGACGAGGCCCCAGGTCAGCTCGGCGGTCGCGTACGAGGGCCTGCTGAAGCTCTGGTTCGAGCACAGCACCACGCCCTGGCGAGTGCACGCGTCGAGGTCGATGTGCGGGAAGACGCTGCGCTGGCTGATGAGCTTGAGGCGCGGCAGGCGCTCGAGCAGCGGCGCGCGGATCTTCGTGCGCTCGCGGATGAGCACGAGGGCCTCGGCGTCCTTGAGCCGCTGCGCAAGGGGATCGGTGTCCTGCACGTGGTCGTTCCAGACGGTGACGTCGTGGGCGGCGAGCTTCCTGAACGCCTCGAGGGTTCGAAGCGTGTCGTGGTAGTCGTCGAGGATGGAGACCTTCATGAGCGCTATTGTCGCGCGTTCTTCAGGACTTCGGGGTTCACCACGTTGATCGGCGCGCCTGCGGCGTAGGCCGTGATCTGGTCGAAGACGTCGGCGAACTGGACCTCGTATTCGTCGCGGGTGACGTAGCCGAGGTGGGGCGTGCAGATCGCGTTGGGCAGGTCGAGGAGCGGATGGCGGATGTCGAGCAGGGGCTCTTCCTCGTAGACATCCACCGCCGCCATGCCCGGCCGTCCGGCCTTGAGCGCTGCGACGAGGGCCCCCGGCTCGATGAGCGGCGCGCGGCTGGTGTTCACGAGCAGCGCGTCCGGCTTCATGCGCGCGAGATCGCGCGCGGTCACGATACCGCGGGTCGCCTCGACCAGCCGCATGTGCAGCGAGACGATGTCGCATTCCTCGAAGAAGGCTTCCTTGCTCGCGGCCGCCGCGAAGCCTTCGGCGCGGGCGCGCTCGCGCGAGGCTTCGCGCCCCCAGGCGACGACCCTCATGCCGAAGGCCCTGCCGTAGCCCGCGACCACGGCGCCGATCCGCCCGTAGCTGAACACGCCCAGGGTCTTGCCCCGCAGGGTGCGGCCGACGCCAGCCTGCCATCCGCCCGCCTTGAGCGAGTCGATCTGCCGCGGCAGGTCGCGCATCGCGGCGATGATGAGCCCGAACGCGAGCTCCGCGGTGGCGTAGGACGGAGTCCCCGGGTGCTGGCTCGAGCACACGACGATCCCCAGGCGCGTGCAGTCGGCGACGTCGATGTGCGGATAGACGCTGCGCTGGCTGATGAGCTTCAGCCGTGGCAGGCGCTCGAGCAGGGCTTTGCGGATCTTCGTGCGCTCGCGGATCAGCACAAGCACTTCGGCGTCGGCGAGGCGCGAGGCGAGCGCGTCGGCATCCTGGACATGGTCGTTCCAGACGGTGACCTCGTGACCCGCGAGTTTCTCGAAAACCTCGAGCGTGCGCAGCGTGTCGTGGTAGTCGTCGAGTATCGAAATCTTCATGGGCCGCGGTATTTTATGCGACTGCCACGGCGGAATTGCGGTTACCATTGACGATCTTGACGCCGCCGCATTTCCGCATCGCCCGCTTCGCCCTCGCATCGCTCCTGCTCGTGGCCGGCCCGGCACGCGCCTGGGAGTGGGACGAAACCAAGCCGTCGCTGCGCCTCGCTCTGGGGCTCGACGTGTTCCGCGCCGCCGGGGCCATGGTCGCTTCGGCGCGCTACGGCGCCGGGTGGAACGCAAAAGCGGGCGCCTGGGTCCGCGACGTCCACGTCCAGCCCGAGGCCCCGAACTACTACCTCGGCGGGGGCTACGTCTGGACGAAGGCGAAATGGCGCTTGGGCGCCGGGGTGATCTGGATCGACGACGTCAACGACATGAACGGAACGCGCTGGAATTTCGACGTGTCGATCGGCTACGATCTCTCGGACAAGCTCTTCTTCGAATACGAGCACTACTCGCACGGCTCCCTGCTCGGAATCGACAAGGGCGCGTCGAACGGGAGCTGGAACCTGATGAACGTCGGGCTGACCTTCTAGAGGCTAGTAGAGCTCGGGCACGATCAGCTCGGGCGGGATCTGGACGCGCCGGTAGCCTTCGTGGCGCTCGCGCAGGGGCAGCGCGACCGGGTCGCGGCGGACCTCCTCGTAGGGCATCTGCCGCAGCAGGTGGTGCATGCAGTTGAGCCGCGCCTTCTTCTTGTCGACGGCCTGCACCACCCACCAGCGTGCCTCGGGGATGTGCGTGCGCTCGAGCATGATCTCCTTCGCTTTGGTGTAGTCCTCCCAGCGCCTGCGCGACTCGAGGTCCATGGGACTCAGCTTCCACTGCTTGAGCGGATCGTGGATGCGGCACCGGAAGCGCAGCTCCTGCTCCTCGTCCGAGATCGAGAACCAGTACTTGATCAGCTGGATGCCCGAGCGCACGAGCATCCTCTCGAACTCGGGCACGGTGTGGAAGAACTCCTCGTACTGCGCGTCGCTGCAGAAGCCCATCACGCGCTCGACGCCGGCGCGGTTGTACCAGCTGCGGTCGAACAGCACGATCTCGCCGGCGGCCGGCAGGTGCGCGACGTAGCGCTGGAAGTACCACTGCGTGCGCTCGCGGTCGTTGGGCGCGGGGAGCGCCGCGACCCGGCACACGCGCGGGTTGAGGCGCTGGGTGATGCGCTTGATGACGCCGCCCTTGCCGGCGGCGTCGCGCCCCTCGAAGACGACGACGAGCTTGTGCCCCGTGTGGACGACCCAGTCCTGCAGCTTGACGAGCTCGCCCTGCAGCCTGAACAGCTCCTTGAAGTAGTGCATCCGGCGGCGGCGATCCCTCGCGGTTTCCGCGGTGCCCCCGGGCAGCTCGCCGCGTCCGTCGATCCCAGGCGGCACCCGGTCGTCGAGCTCCATTTCCAGCTCCTCGTCGAAGCTGTCGAGCGTGTCCTCGTAGATCCTGCGGAAAGCTTCGTCGTGGCTGGCGGTGTTTTCCAGGCTCATGGGCGGGCCCTACAGCCGCGCGTCCATCCTGCGCAGGCGCTCGGCCATGACCTTCATGATCTGCAGCGCGAAGTGGGGCGTCTGCTGGACCATGAACATGAAGCGCTTCTCCGGGATGGGCACCAGCGTGCAGTCCGTCTTCGCGGTTGCCGTGGCCGTGCGGGGCGCGTGCTCGATGAGCGCCATCTCCCCCAGCACACCGCCCGGCCCCAGGGTTTCCACGAGCTGCCCGTTCACGCGAAGCTCGACACTGCCTTCGCGCACGATATACATCAGGTCGCCGGGGTCACCCTCGCGAAAGACGGTGTCGCCAGCCCGGAAGCCCATGAGCTCGGTGCTCTCGGCGTGGAAGAGATCGACGGTCGCCATAGGGTTGTGACAGGGAGGTTAAGCATCGCGGATTGCAGCTTTGTTACAGCGGTGTGTCGGAGGGGGCGCGGCGGCCCCCCTGCGTACCCAAGCAGTTGCACGCCATACCAAAATGATTATCGCGGTGCGACCTCGGTCATCTTACGGCGGGAATTCAAAGCACCCAGAATCGGCGCTTAGGGGCGGGTCTGGCGGCATCGAACCTGGAGGAACACCTCATGAGCGACACGCATTCCGGCGACAGGAGCAAGCGGAACAAGCGCAGATTCTTTCTGAAAGTCGGCGGGGCGGCGGGTCTGACCGGAGCGGTCGGCGGAACGGCCCTCCTCGGCCTGTTTCCACGGACCGGACGCACCCAGGCGCGGCATCACCATCGCACCCCGGTGCAGACGAACACCGCGGCCCAGCGGGGGCTCGCGAAGTTCGTCGATCCGCTGCCGAGGGCGGCGACGATCTCGCCGGTCGGCACGCAGAACGGCGTGCCCTTCTACGACGTGAAGATGCAGCCCGCGACGAAGAAACTGCACCGCGATCTGCCCGCGACGGCGCTGTGGACCTACAACGGCCAGTTTCCCGCGCCGACCTTCGAGGTGCGCCGCGGCAAGCCGGTCAACGTGAAGTGGGAGAACCAGCTCCCGAAGACGCACTTCCTGCCGATCGATCCGACGATACACGGCGCCGAGCCGCCCACGCCCACGGTGCGCACCGTGGTGCACCTGCACGGGTCGAAGACGATGCCCGACAGCGACGGCTATCCCGAGGCTTGGTTCACCAACGGCTTTGCGCAGACCGGTCCGTTCTTCGAGACCAAGGTGTACCACTACCCGAACGAGCAGCAGGCGACGCAGCTTTGGTACCACGACCACGCGCTCGGCATCACGCGCCTGAACAACTACGCAGGGCTGGGCGGCGGTCAGTACCTGATCCGCGACGACCACGAGGACTCGCTCGGCTTGCCGAGCGGCGACTTCGAGGTGCCGCTGGCGATTCAGGACCGCTTCCTCAATCCCGATGGCTCGCTGCTCTATCCGGTCGAGGACAACGGTGGCGACCCCGATCCCCGGGTTCCGCCGATCTGGATTCCCGAGTTCTTCGGCGACACCGTGCTGGTGAACGGCAAGGTCTGGCCGTTCCTCGAGGTCGAGCCGCGCAAGTACCGCTTCCGGATCCTGAACGGGTCGAACTCGAGGTTCTATCACATGACCCTCCAGGAAGCCTGGGCGAGCGGCGCGCCCCTCGGGCGGCCCGGACCGGCGTTCATCCAGATCGGCACCGACGGGGGGCTGCTGCCCGCGCCGGTGATGCTCACCGATATCCTGATGGCGCCCGCCGAGCGCCGCGACATCGTCATCGACTTCAGCGGCCAGCAGGGCAAGAACTTCCTGCTCACGAACGACGCTCCGGCGCCGTATCCGGACGGCGATGACATCGTTCCGACCGAGGTCATGCTGTTCAAGGTGAACCAGAGGCTTTCCTCGCGGGACACGAGCGGTGTTCCCCCGGTCCTGAACAGCGTGCCGCTGATCAACCCCGCCAGCGCGGTGAAGGTGCGCGACCTGGTGCTCGCCGAGCTCGACTCTGCCGATCCGTTCGAGAATCCGATCATCGCGACGATCAACGATTCGCACTGGGACGACCCGGTCACCGAGACGCCGAAGGCGGGCACGGTCGAGGTGTGGCGCATCATCAATACCACCGGCGACGCTCATCCGATCCACGTGCACCTGGTGCAGTTCCAGGTCATCGATCGGAGGCTGTTCGATCCCGACCAGTTCCCCGGCAGCCTCGTGTATACCGGCCCGGCGGTGACGCCGGGACGCGACGAGAGGCCGGCGTGGAAGGACACCGTGATCAGCCTTCCGGGAACGGTCACGCGCATCATCGCCAAGTTCGACCTTCCGTCCGCGGCCAACCCCAAAGCCGGCGACAAGTTCCTGTACGTGTACCACTGCCACATCCTCGAGCACGAGGAAAACGAGATGATGCGGCCGTACACCGTCGTGGCCTGACAATAGCGCACCAAGAGCAGGGAGAGACGGCGCGCCCCGAAAGGGGCGCGCCGCGTTTCAGGCGCCTTCATCTGCGTGCAATGTCCCGGCCTTAGTCTCTCGCGCCGAGGATGCGCGCCGAATCCCTCGATACCCGTCTTCCCGCTGCTCTTGCCTCGCCGCCCGCGGCGTTCCGGCTGCTCGCGGTCGTCGCCTGGCTCGCCTGCGGACTGGCCGTCGCCGCGCTGATCTTTCCCCTGGCCTCGCGCTCCTTGCGCCTTTCTCTGCGGAGATTCTGGGCGCAAACCATGCTCCACGCCCTTGGGGTCGAGCTGCACGTGGAGGGGACGGCCATCGCGCCCGGCGCGCTGCTGGTCGCCAATCACGTCTCCTGGCTGGATATCCTCGCTCTCGCGAGCCGCACGCCCGCGGTCTTCGTGGCGAAGTCGGAGGTGCGCCGCTGGCCCATGATCGGCTGGCTCGCGGCCCGCGCCGAGACCGTATTCATCAGGCGAGCGAGCGGACGCTCCCTCCTTGAGGTCAAGAACCGCATCGCCGGGTTCCTTCTCGACGGGCGCAGCGTCGCGATGTTTCCGGAGGCGACGACGAGCGACGGCGAGACCGTGCTGCCGTTCCGTTCCGGGTTGCTGCAGGCCGCGGTCGACGCCGACCGGGCGCTTCAGGCTGTCGCGATCGCCTACCGCGACGAGCGCGGAAGGCGCAGCTCGAGCGCTGCGTTCATCGACGGCGTCAGCCTTTGCCGTTCGATTGTCACCGTGTGCTCGGCCGGGCACATCCGCGCCTGCGTCGCGATCGCCGCGCCTTTGGCGCCCGCCGGCCGGTGCCGCAAGCTTCTTGCCCGCCAGGCTCGGGGAGCGGTTGCGGCGATGCTCGGGGCGCGAAACTAACGCCGCTTCGGAACGGTCTACTCCTCCACGGGGAGGGATTTGCAAGAGGAGACGGCATGAAGATCCGCACCCTGGTTTTCTCGCTATGCACGCTCGCCGCGCAGGTCGTCCTCTCGCCGCTCGCCATGCCCGCCGAGCCCGCCGACGCCAAGGTCACGGCGAAGGACGTCTCGAGAAGGGCCGACGAGGCGGCGAGGGCGGTCGGCAAGTACACCGTCCAGGAGAGGGACGACGCGCTGAAGAGCGCCAAGGCGGCGCTCGACGACATCGACGCGCGCATGCACGCCCTGGACAGGAAGGTGGATCGCGAGTGGGAGCACATGGACGCGTTGGCGAGGAAGAACGCCCGCGAGGCCCAGGACGCCCTGCGCAGGGAGCGCGACGAGCTCGCCAAGTGGTACGGAGGCCTCAGGTACAGCTCGGCGGAATCGTGGAATGAAGTCCGATCCGGGTTCGTGACGAGCTACGAGAAGCTCAAGGCGTCGTTCATCAAGGCCGCGAAGGCTCTGTAGCGGGCTAGTCCCTGGGAATCACCAGCGGCTTGCCGGTCTCGAGCAGAGACTTCAGGCTGGAGAGGATTTCCGGCCAGCCTTCCCTGACCACACCGAGCGTCGGCCCGGCCGGCGGGAAATCGTCGTGCGTCACGGTGAGCTTGCACACTAGGCCCATCGGCTCGATCTCGTAGCTTACGCGCGAGGGGCCGTCCTCCACGAAGCTCGGCTCGAAGCTGTGCACGAGCTTCTTCTTCGGCACGACGTCGATGACGTGGCCCGCGACGCCCGGACCGTGCCTCTTGTGGATCTCGAAGCGGTGCATGTAATCGAAGCGGCCGCCGCGCTTCAGCTCTGCGTGCAGCTCCAGGCCCGCGTAGTATTGGCGCGTAAGCTTGCCCTGCGTCAGCGCGTTCCAAAGCGCCCGCGGCGTCGTGCGGATGTAGATGACGCTCACCAGCTTGGGGCCCGAGGCCAAATCGCGCGTGTCCTGGAATCTTCGGAGGAGACTATACTCTCGGCCTTTCGGAGAGAGGTGATAGCATGGGCAGGGAAACCAACCGCAATCTGCGCAACCGCAGGCGCAAGCAGTCGATCAAGAAACACCTGCGGCAGCAGGCGAAGCAACGGAAGAAGGCAGCGGGCCGCGCGACTGCCTAGCCGCACACCCCCACCCAGCCGCAGGCGCTGCAGAAGTCGCAGCCGTCCTTCTTGATGACGGCGTAGTTGCCGCACTCGCCGCATTTGGCGCCTTTCATCTGGGGAGCGGCGCCGGGCCTGGGCGCCTCGAGCATGCCTAGCGCCTGCACCGGGTAGCCTTCCTCGTCGAGGATCCCGAGCATCGCGTAGCGGTGGATGATGAGCCTCGCTACGTATGAGACGGTGGACGGGTAGTTCTGCTGCTTGCGGCTCCCCGGCACGAACGCGAGGAAATCGCCGAGCGGCTCGGGGTAGTGGAGCAGCTTCCTCAGTTTCATCCCGATCCAAGCGGGGTCGATCACGCGCATGTCGAGCGACAGGATCTTGCACAGGCCGTCGAGCGCGCGCGGATACTCGCCCGAGAGCCACATCGAGTACGGCCGGGTCACGCCGTCGGGCAGGGTGATCTCCTTCAGGCCCAGCACGAAATCGTCCCGGGTCCCGGGATTGAGGACGTCCACCGTCCACGACATGGTGCCGTCGGCGCCGGTCTTGGGCTCCTTGAGGCTGAACATCGCGTCGAGCACGGGGCCGCGCTTCTCGTCGGGCAGCGCGCGCAGCTCCTCGCACTGCCAGCGGACGAGCTGCGCCACCGCCGAGCAGATCGAGGGCATGCGCTTCAGCTCCCCGTGCGGCGGGAACGGCATGTCGAAAGCGTCGTCGGACACGGTCTTCGCGAGCGTGTCGAGCTTCAGACGCAGCCATGCGGGGTCGTCGGCGCGCATGTCCATGGAGAGCGTCTTCGCGACCGCTCCCAGCCCGCGCGGTTGCTCGGCGCCGTTCACCCACACCTCGAAGGGACGGGCGCGCGAGTCGCTCTCGACGTGGCCGACGAAGATCGCGAACTCGCCGTGCGGGTGCTCGATCATGTAGGTCCACGCAGGGTTGCCTTCGGCGAGCTTCGGCCGGCCCGGCCAGCGCAGCGACGCGAGCACGGGCTCCGGGATCGTCTTGATCTCGATCCGCCGGTTGCGGTCGTTGTTGACGAAATCCTGCGGCGCGGACGGCGATGCCACCGAGAGCACCGAGCCGATCACGTTGTTCGGGCGGTAGGTCGCGAGGCCCTTCAATCCGGACTTCCACGCCTCGAAGTACAGATCCTGGAAATCCGAGTAGGGATAGCTCTCCGGCACGTTGACGGTCTTCGAGATGCTGGTGTCGATGTAGGGCGCGACGGCGGCGACCATCCGCTCGTGCGCCGACGCGGACAGCTCGAGCGCCGTGACGAAGTAGGGCGGCAGTGCGCTCACGTCGCCTCCGCCGTGCTTGTACAGGCGCCAGGCGTAGTCCTCGACCGGAAATTCCTTCATGGTGCCGTCGGCCATGCGCTTCTTGCGCGTGTAGGTCCAGGAGAAGGCCGGCTCGATGCCGTTCGAGGCGTTGTCGGCGAAGGCGAGGCTGATCGTTCCCGTGGGGGCGATCGAGAGCAGGTGAGAGTTGCGCACGCCGCTCGCCCGGATCAGGCCCTTGATCTCGGCCGGCAGACGGGCGGCGAAGCTCGTCCCCGATAGGTACATGTCGGCGTTGAAGAGCGGAAACGCGCCGCGCTCTCCCGCGAGTTCGCTCGACGCGCGGTAGGCGCGGTCGCGCATGGCTTCCGAGATCCTCCCCGCCATCGCGCGCGCGGCTTCCGAATCGTAGCGCAGGCGCAGCATGACGAGCGCATCGCCCAGGCCCGTGAACCCCAGGCCGATGCGGCGCTTCGCCATCGCTTCGGCGTGCTGGACCTTCAGCGGCCACGCCGTCACGTCGAGCACGTTGTCGAGCATCCGCACGGCGACTTCCACCACTTCGCCGAAGCGTTCGAAATCGAACGCGGCGGCCTCGGAGAAGGGCCTGGCGACGAAGCGCGTCAGGTTGATCGAGCCGAGGCAGCAGCAGCCGTAGGGCGGCAGCGGCTGCTCGGCGCAGGGGTTGGTCGCCTCGATCGCCTCGCAGTAGGACAGGTTGTTGTCGCGGTTGATGCGGTCGAGGAACAGGATGCCCGGCTCGGCGTGATCGTAGGTCGAGCGCATGATCTGGTCCCACAGGTCGCGCGCCCGCAGCTTGCGGTAGACCCACAGGCCATCGTCGCGCTGGAATGCGCCCGCAGCGATCGCGTCCGGATGCGGCCTCGCCTTGTGCACCAGCGCGACCTCGACGTCGTTTTCGACCGCCTGCATGAACGCGTCGCTCACGCCCACGGAGATGTTGAAGTTGGCGAGGTCTCCCTCGTCCTTGGCGTGGATGAATTCCTCGATGTCGGGATGGTCGCAGCGCAGCACGCCCATCTGCGCCCCACGGCGCGCGCCCGCGGACTCGACCGTCTCGCAGGAGCGGTCGAAGACGCGCATGTAGGACACGGGTCCCGAGGCGCGCGAGTGCGTGCCCTTCACCTCCGCGCCCTTGGGACGGATCGAGGAGAAATCGTAGCCCACCCCGCCGCCGCGCCGCATCGTTTCCGCGGCTTCCTGAAGCGCGGTGTAGATGCCGGGGCGGCCGTCGACGATCTCGGAGATCGAGTCGCCGACGGGCTGCACGAAGCAGTTGATGAGCGTGGCCTGCATGACGATTCCGGCGGCCGAATTGATCCGCCCCGCGGGGATGAAGCCGGCTTCCTGCGCATCGAGGAAGCGCCGCTCCCAGTGGGCGCGCTTCTCCGGGGCTTCGACGGCGGCGAGCGCGCGGGCCACGCGCGCGCGCACGTCCGCGACGGTCTGCTCCTTGCCTTTGGCGTATTTCTCGAGCAGGGCCTCGCGGCAGATCTCTTGCTCGGGGAGGGGGGAGCCTGTTGCCTTCGGTTCGAGCGCCTGTTCTGATGCCATGATTTCCGTCCTCGTTCAGCCTACTCCGACTCGGTGCCGGGGTAAATTATTTGCTGAGTAATTTCTCTGAACTTCTTGATTTATATCAAATCGTACCCAAGTTGCTGGTCTAGGGTCGTGCCGGGCGTTGACCGGACAGGGACTGGAATTATATACAGTTACTGGCGAAAAGGAAGTTCCGTACCATATGCGATGATCAGGAGCCGAAAACCATGACCGCAGTCCGCGAACCCGTCCGCATCGTCACCGCCCACCGCCAGCGCGAAGGCGCCGGCTTCATCGTGCGGCGTCCCTTTCCCGCCCAGGGGCTCGACCACGTCGATCCCTTCCTCCTGCTCGACGAGATGGGACCGGTCGACTACCGGCCCGGCGAGGCGGTCGGAGCGCCCGACCACCCGCACCGCGGCTTCGAGACCATCACCTACATGCTGGAAGGCCAGTTCGAGCATGAGGACTCGGCGGGGCACAAGGGTGTACTGCGGCCGGGCGACGTGCAGTGGATGACCGCCGGCGCGGGAATCGTGCACTCCGAGATGCCTTCACGCGAGATCCGCGACAGGGGCGGGCGCGTCCACGGCTTCCAGATCTGGGTGAACCTGCCGGCGAAGCTGAAGATGACCCGGCCGCGCTACCAGGAAGTCTCCGGCGCCAAGATCCCGACCGCCGCGAGCGCGGACGGCAAGGCGCGCGTGCGCGTGGTCGCCGGGGAGGCGCTGGGGGCACGCGCCGTGATCGACACCTACATCCCCGTCGTCTACCAGGACTGGACGCTCGACGCCGGCGCCGACGTCACGGTGCCGCTGCGCGCCGAGGAAAAGTCCATGGTCTACGTGTTCCAGGGCTCGGCGCTTGTCGGCGACGAGGGCAAGACCGTCAACGACGGGCAGCTGGCGATGCTCGGCGACGGCGACGCGGTGCGCCTGCGCGGTGCCGGGGGAGGCGGGCGGCTGCTGCTGCTCGCCGGTGTGCCGGTGAAGGAGCCCGTCGCGCGCTACGGCCCGTTCGTCATGAACACCCAGGAAGAGATCATCCAGGCCGTTCGCGACTTCCAGAGCGGCAAGATGGGCGAGATCACGCGGACCGCCGAGGTCGTCTGACCCCGGGTCCGGACTGAGGTGGAGCTCCTCGCTGATCCGCAAGCCTGGATCGCCTTCGTCACGTTGACGGTGCTCGAGCTCGTGCTCGGCATCGACAACGTGATCTTCATCTCCGTTCTCGTGGACAGGGTCGAGCCGTCGCGGCGCGAGTTCGCGAGGAGGCTCGGGCTCTTCCTCGCCATGTTCATGCGCGTGGGGCTGCTGTTCCTTCTCGCGTGGATGGCCAGGCTGACTGCGCCGCTGTTCACGTTCCCGCTGCTCGGGCAGGACATCTCCGGCCGCGACCTGATCCTCATCGCCGGCGGCCTGTTCCTGCTGTGGAAGAGCACGGCGGAGATCCACCAGCTGCTCGAGGGCGAGAAAGGCGCGGCGTCGCCCTCGAGGCGCGCGACGTTCTCGGCGGTGATCGTGCAGATCATCCTCATCGACGCCGTCTTTTCTCTAGATTCGATCATCACGGCGGTCGGCATGGTCGACCGCCTCGCGGTGATGGTCGCGGCCGTCGTCGCCTCGGTGGCGCTGATGATGGCGTTCGCGGGGGTGATCGGGCGCTTCGTCTCGTCGCACCCGACCGTGAAGATGCTCGCGCTCGCATTCCTCTTCGTCATCGGGATGGTCCTGATCGCCGACGGCTTCGACCATCATATCCCGAAGGGCTACGTATACTTCGCCATGGCCTTCTCGGTCGCGGTCGAGGCGCTCAACATCCGCATGAGAAAGAAGCGCTCCGCGCCCGTCGAGCTGCGAGCGCCGTACGCGCGCGAGGGGGAGTGACGCGTGGGCATCGGCAGCCTGATCGGCGACGTCACCAAGGACTGGGAGTGGCTCGCCTTTCTCACGCGCTACTGCGCGGGGAGGAACATCGGCGGTGCCTTCTGCGACGAGGTCAGGTGGTGGGCGCTCGGCATCGCCGCGCTGGCCGCTCTGGCCGTGCTGTGGTGGATTTTCGCGCGCATCGCCAGGGCGTACGAGAACTGGAACCTGCGCCGGCTGCGCGCCAGGATCGCCGACCCCCAGACGATGAAAGAGCACGTGTGGGCCGGCCACGACGCGCACCTGCCCTCGTCGGACCAGCGCGCTCGGACGGATCAGCGCCCGCGATAGGCGATGCGGTAGATCGCCCCGGCGTGGTCGTCGGAGACGAGCAGCGATCCGTCGGGCATGACCTCGACGTCGACGGGCCTGCCCCAAACCGACTCGTCGCTCCCCAGCCAGCCCTCGGCGAACGTCTCGTGCTTGACGACGCGTCCGCCCTCGACCGCCACGCGCGCGACGCGGTAGCCGACCTTCCTGGACCGGTTCCAGGATCCGTGCTCGGCGACGAAGATATTGTTGCGGTACTCGGCGGGAAAGCTCGTTCCGGTATAGAAGCGCATTCCCAGCGAGGCGACGTGCGGGCCGAGCTTCGCCGCGGGCGGCGCGAACTCGGAGCAGCCGCGCTTGCGTCCGAACTCCGGGTCGGCGACGTCGCCCTGGTGGCAGTAGGGGTAACCGAAGTTCATTCCGGGCTTGGGAGCATGGTTGAGCTCGTCGGAGGGCAGATCGTCGCCCAGCATGTCGCGGCCGTTATCGGTGAACCACAGCTCCTTGGTGCGCGGGTCCCAGTCGAAGCCGACCGAGTTGCGTATTCCGGTGGCGAAGACTTCATAGCCTGAGCCGTCCGGCCTGATGCGGGAGATGAGAGCGTAGCGGGAAGGGTTGGGCCCGCAGATATTGCAGGGCGCGCCGACGGGCACGTAGAGCCAGCCGTCGGGACCGAAGCGGATGAATTTCTGGCCGTGGTGACTGTCGCGGGGATATCGGTCGGTCACGACCACCGCCCGCGGCCGCGCCGTCGTCGCGTTCGCCAGCTGCTTCTCGATGTCGTCGTAGCGCAGGATGCGGTTGATCTCGGCGACGTAGAGCGCGCCGTCGCGCACCGCCACGCCGTTGGGCGCGTTGAGCCCGGACGCGAGCGCGAGAACCTCGGTCGCCTTCGCGCCGGAATAGCGAACCGCGTACACCTTGTCGCCGCGGGTGCCGACGAAGACGACGTGATCCGGGCCGATCGCGAGCGAGCGCGCCCCGCGGACGGTCGCGAAAACGCCGATCTCGAATCCCGGGGGCAGCTTGATGCGCTCGATCGGCAGGTGTTGCGCGAGCGCGATCTGGGCGGGCAATGCGCAGCAGGCGATCGCCGCGCGGGCAAGTGATGTCGGCATGGAGTCGCAATGGTAGCAGACGAAGGTGTCGCCTTAGTCTGATCCCTCGGCCGGCAAGACCTAACGATCGCCGTGGTTACGCGGATTCCCTAGCTCGCACCTATTACAACGAGGCTACTACTGCGCGAGACGCCGGCGATTGGCGCACTGCCAGACTCAAGCTGCGTTTGTCAATGGCCAACGCAGAGATTGCCGGAGAGCCTCCCGCCACCATGGCGGGCATCAATTACGAGTACGGCCGCGCCTCCGCAGTCATATGAAATTGAGCGGAGCAATTCCGCCCCGGCGGGTCGAATCAGTTCCTCGCTCATCGAATCTGGCCGGATGCAATTGGATCAAGGACATTTCTCGGCGGCTGCACAGCATCTTTCTGAAGCTTACCCGTTGATTAAGGACGCCGGTTTCGAAACCAAGGATCCATTGGGCCTTGCGAGGTATCTGGACGAGTACGCCACTGCCCTCGAACAAACCCAGCAGGATACGGAGGCGCGTACTCTAAGAGCCAAGGCAAGCGAGCTGCGAGGTAAGTTTCCTAATGAGAAAGCTAAGGCAGATCGCACCCCTTACGGGAGGCAGTGTTCATCGTAGATCCTTGGCTTATCCCGACGGGGAATGCCAGGTCATCTACTGAGGGTTTGGAGTGGCTCAGTTTGACCCACAGGTGATATGCGCGTAGCTTTGTTCTTGGCACCTGTCTGAGCCTGGGAGGGTTCAATGCGAGCATGGCTTTCGCGCTGCCGGCTTTTCGCGCTCGCTTTCATGTTGTCGTTCTCGATAGCCAACGCGCGCGCCCAGTCTCCGCCCCCGGAACTCTACGTAATCGCGCTCGCGACCGTGGCAACTATGAGCCAGCAACCCATTCCCTCGCTGCCAGAGGCACTCCGGGGAAACTCGCTCTACTGGCGGGTGCTGAGATCGGCGAACACGGTGAACTACCAACTGTGCCTCGGCTTCTTCGATGCTCGGAGCGATGCGGAGCGTGCGCGACAGCAGCTTGCGACAAACTTTCGCGAGGCACGCGTTTTTTCGGTCAATCCCGTGGAGCGCGACAATCTGCTGAAAGCCCAGCAGGCGGCACGGCTCGCGCCGCCTGCGCCGCCCGCCGAGTCGATCAGCCCTGCGTTGCCCCCTCCTGCGGCGGCCGACCTCAACCCCGCTGCGACCCCTGCGCCTCCCGCCCCTAACGACCAGCCCAGCGTCGTCCCGTCAGCGGCTGCCCGTAGAACCTCACTCGACCTTCGGGTCAAATTGGGAGGTGCTGCGGGGATCGACCACGTAGAGGTCACCAATATCGTGACCGCTGATGCGACCCAGGATGCAGGCGGCAATTTTCAGATCGAATTAGTGATGGCGCAAAGGCCGGAATCCGGGGTGGGGCTTGTCGGTTCTGTGGGATTGTTTGGCAGGCAGCACAACGGGAAAGTCCCGGATCCGGTTCTTCCAACCGACATAAAGTACGCCGCCGCGGGAGTGAGCGGATCCATCGGTGCCAGCTTTAGGGCGAATGAAAACCTCAACTTCGAAGGAAGATTAGAACTTGGCATAGGTTCAGGGGTGCCCACCTTGACGACCCCTGGATTCGCCTGGAATAGCGTGCGGGCAGGCTTATATTCATCCGCATCGCTCATTTTCGGCAGTTACTACACGATCACCAGTCCAGGACTGCAGATCGGTCTTGAGTTAGGCGCCCAATCGTTCGTCGGCAACTTCCAGATTTGGAACAACACTGGTTTTTGGTCCGACGCAAAGGTCAGCGGAAGCGGAGGGATGGGTAATTTGATCGTTGGTTACCGTTTCTAGGAAAGTTACGATCTACGTGAACCTCATTTCCTGGAACATCCAGTGGTGCCGCGGCTGCGACGGGTGCGTGAACCCGGCGCGCATCAGCAAGGTGGTCAAGGAAATGGCCGATGTCGACGTGGTTTGCCTGCAGGAGGTGGCGCGCAATTTCCCCGCCCTGCCTGGCAGCGAGGGTGAAAACCAGTACGAGGCCCTCGCAGGCCTGTTCCCCGGGTACGTCGTCGTCGAGGGCGTGGCGACGGATGTGCTCGCGCCAAACGGGG
>DATJYC010000035.1:0-51382 GCA_035499735.1 Burkholderiales bacterium | reverse complement strand
CTCGCCTCGCTCGACGCCCACCGCAGGAGCGAGGTGCTTCAGTACATCGAGCTGATCCGGGACGACGTTAAAGTGCCCATCGTCTACGTGAGCCATGCCGTGGAGGAGGTGCTCCGGGTCGCGGATACGGTCGTGCTGATGGCCGCGGGGAAAGTGATCGCGGTCGGGCCGGCCGAGGAAGTCATGGGTCGACCCGACCTGCGTCCGGGCGAAGGCGCGTTCGAGGGCGGCGCGGTCATCGACGCTAAAGTCATCGAGCAGGACATGAAGAACGATCTCGCCACCTTGGCGTTCGAGGGCGGAACCCTCACCGCGACCAATGTCGACGCGCTCATCGGGGAGCGGGTGCGGGTGCGCATCCGCGCGCGCGATGTGTCGATCGCCCTCGAGCGGCCGCGGCGCATCAGCATCCAGAACGTGCTCGAGGGGACGATCGCGGAAATCACCGCCGGATCGAATGGCGTGGTCGACGTAACGATCGCGGTCGGCGCGGTCTCGCTGCGTTCCCGCGTGACGCAGCGCGCCGTCGAGCAGCTCGCTCTTGCAAAAGGCCTTACCGTGTACGCCATGGTGAAGGCGGTTTCCCTGTCGCGGAGCGGAGCCGCGCCGATCTAGCGTTCGCAGGCTCGACCATCGGTAATAGGCAGTCGACTGCATATCATGCGCCAAGAGTCTGTACATGAACGCACATTCATATTTTTCCGGCTTCCACTGGGTGCTATCTTCCTCGAAGTATCTGCGTCGGAATGTATAAACGCAGGGAGACATCACACCAGAGGGGGTGGCCGGATGGACATGAACCGAAGGCAGTTCTTCAAGGTCTGCGGGGCCGGGCTGACCGGCTCGAGCCTCGCGATGCTGGGGTACTCGCCCCAGCCCGTGCTCGCCGAGGTACGCAACTTCAAGCTGGCCCGCACCACGGAGACGCGCAATACCTGTCCGTATTGCGCCGTGGGCTGCGGTGTCATCATGTACAGCCTGGGCGACAAGGCCAAGAACGCCAAGGCCGAGATCATCCACATCGAGGGCGACCCCGACCATCCGGTGAATCGCGGAACGCTCTGCCCCAAGGGCGCGGGGCTGCTCGACTTCGTGCACAGCGAAAGCCGGCTGAAATACCCGGAAGTGCGCGAGCCCGGCTCGAAGGAATGGAAGCGCATCAGCTGGGACGAGGCGATGACACGCATCGCCAAGCATATGAAGGCGGACCGCGACAAGAACTTCATCGCGAAGAACGCCGACGGCCAGACGGTCAACCGCTGGCTGTCCGCCGGGTTCCTGGCGGCGTCGGCCTCATCCAACGAAACCGGCTACCTCACCGGCAAGATCGTCCGAAGCCTGGGGATCGTCGCATTCGATAATCAGGCACGCGTTTGACACGGCCCCACGGTGGCCAGTCTGGCCCCGACATTCGGCCGCGGAGCGATGACCAACCATTGGGTTGACATCAAGAACGCGAACGTCGTGCTGATCATGGGCGGCAACGCCGCCGAGGCCCACCCCTGCGGGTTCAAGTGGGTGACCGAGGCGAAGGCCCACAACAAGGCGAAGCTGATCGTCGTCGACCCGCGCTTCACGCGCTCGGCGGCGATGGCCGACTACTACGCGCCTATACGCGTCGGCACGGACATCGCTTTCCTCGCAGGCATCATCAACTACCTGCTGACGCACGACAAGATCCAGCACGAGTACGTCAAGGCCTACACCAACGCCTCGTTCCTCATCAACGACAAGTACAAGTTCGAGGACGGCATCTTCTCGGGCTACGACGAGAAGGCGCGCCGGTACGATCCCTCGTCCTGGGGCTACGAGATCGGCAAGGACGGCTACGCGGTGGTGGACGAGACGCTGAAGCACCCGCGCTGCGTGTTCAACATCATGAAGGAGCACTACAAGCGCTACACGCCCGAGGTGGTGAGCAACATCTGCGGCACGCCGAAGGAGACCTTCGTCAAGGTGTGCGAGACGATCGCGACCACGTCGGTGCCGGACCGGACCACCACCATCATGTACGCGCTGGGCTGGACACAGCACTCGCAGGGCACGCAGATGATCCGCACGGCTGCGATGCTGCAGCTCCTGCTCGGCAACATCGGCATGGCGGGCGGCGGAATGAACGCGCTGCGCGGGCACAGCAACATCCAGGGCCTGACCGATCTGGGACTGATGTCGAACCTGCTGCCCGGCTACATGACTATTCCGTTCGACCGGGAGCAGAAGCGGGAGGACTACCTGAAGGTGCGCACGCCCAAGCCGCTGCGTCCGAACCAGATGGACTTCCCGCAGAATTTCCCCAAGTGGCATACCAGCCTGATGAAGGCGTGGTACGGCAACGCCGCGACCGCGAAGAGCGACTTCGCCTACGACTACATGCCCAAGCTCGACAGGCTCTACGACGTCCTGCAGACCTTCGAGCTGATGTACCAGGGCAAGATGAACGGCTATTTCTGCCAGGGGTTCAACCCGCTCGCCTCGTTCCCCCACAAGGCGAAGATCGGCAAGGCCTTCGCGAAGCTCAAGTACCTCGTGATCATCGATCCTCTGGCGACCGAGACCTCGGAGTTCTGGCGCAACGTCCCCGACTACAACGAGGTCAAGAGCGAGGAGGTCCAGACCGAGGTGTTCCGGCTGCCGTCGACCTGCTTCGCCGAGGAGGAGGGCTCGCTCACCAACTCGGGCCGCTGGCTGCAGTGGCACTACAAGGGCGCCGAGCCGCCCGGCGAGGCGCGCGGCGACGTCGAAATCGTGGCCGATCTGTTCCTGCGCGTGCGTGACCTGTATCGCAAGGAGGGCGGAGCGTTCCCCGATCCGATCCTTAACCTGACCTGGCCGTACCTGATCCCGCAGGCGCCCTCGCCAGAGGAGCTCGCGAAGGAGATGAACGGCAAGGCCCTCGAAGACCTCGCCGATCCCAAGGACAAGACCAAGGTACTGTTCAAGGCGGGCGAGCAGCTGCCCGGCTTCGGCGTGCTGCGCGACGACGGGTCGACCGCCTGCGGTTGCTGGATCTACTCCGGCTGCTGGACGCAGGCCGGCAACCAGATGGCGCGGCGCGACAACAGCGATCCCTACGGCGTCGGGCAGACCTTGAACTGGGCGTGGGCGTGGCCGGTGAACCGGCGGGTTCTGTACAACCGCGCGTCTTCGGATCCCTCCGGCAAGCCCTGGGACCCGAAGCGCAAGCTCGTTTCCTGGAACGGCAAGGCCTGGGGAGGCTCCGACGTGCCCGACATGCGCCCGGACGCGGCGCCCGAGGAGCACGTCGGTCCGTTCATCATGACACCCGAAGGCGTGGCGCGGCTGTTCGCGCCGTTCGGCATGGCGGATGGTCCGCTTCCCGAGCATTACGAGCCCTTCGAGACGCCGGTCGACATCAACCCGCTGCACCCGAAGAACCCCAAGGCGACCGCCAACCCGGCGGCGCGCGTGTTCAAGGGCGACATGGAGGTGTTCGGCAAATCGAAGGAGTTCCCCTACGCTGCTACGACCTACCGCCTCACCGAGCATTTCCACTTCTGGTCCAAGCACGTTGATTTCAACGCGGTGACCCAGCCGCAGCAGTTCATCGAGATCGGCGAGGAGCTTGCCAAGGAGAAGGGAATCGCCTCCGGCCAGATGGTCAAGGTCAGCTCCAACCGCGGCTTCATCAAGGCGGTGGCGGTGGTTACCAAGCGCATCAAGTCGCTCGATTGTAACGGCAAGAAGGTCCATACCGTCGGCATCCCCATCCACTGGGGCTTCAAGGGCGTGACGAAGAACGGCTACATCGCCAACACCCTCACGCCCTTCGTGGGCGACGCCAACATCCAGACGCCGGAATACAAGGCGTTCCTCGTGAACATCGAGAAGGCCTGAGGGGGACCATGCCACTGCAATCACTGGATATCACCCGCCGCTCGGCCACGACGACGGCCTCGCCATCGGTGCGCAACACCACCGAGGTCGCGAAGCTCATCGACGTCTCCAAGTGCATCGGCTGCAAGGCCTGCCAGGTCGCGTGCAGCGAGTGGAACGACCTGAGAGAGGTCGTGGGTACGACCCTCGGCACCTACGACAACCCGCGCGACCTCACCGCCGAAACCTGGACCGTGATGCGCTTCTCCGAGGTCGAAGAGAGCGCGCCGGAAGGCACGCGGCTCGAATGGCTGATCCGCAAGGACGGCTGCATGCATTGCGCCGATCCCGGATGCCTCAAGGCCTGTCCGTCGCCGGGCGCGATCGTGCAGTACTCGAACGGCATCGTCGATTTCCACCAGGAGAACTGCATCGGCTGCGGCAGCTGCGTGACCGGCTGCCCGTTCGACGTTCCGCGTCTGTCCAAGAAAGACGGCAAGGCGTACAAGTGCACCCTGTGCTCCGACCGCGTCGCGGTGGGCCTGGAGCCCGCGTGCGTCAAGACCTGCCCGACCGGCGCGATCATGTTCGGCAGCAAGGCCGACATGAAAGAGCAGGCCGAGGAGCGCTTGGTTGATCTCAGGGAGCGCGGCTACAAGAACGCCGGCGTGTACGATCCGCCGGGCGTGGGCGGCACGCACGTGATGTACGTGCTCAAGCACGCGGACGACCCGGAGAAGTACGCCGGGCTGCCGAAGGACCCGCAGGTCAGCACGCTGGTCGGCCTGTGGAAGGGCGCGTTCAAGCCGCTGGGATTGCTCGCGATCGGCGCGACGGCCTTCGCCGGTTTCATCCACTACCTCAAGGTCGGGCCCAAGGAAGTCGAGGAGGACGAACCGTCTGCTGGCGGGCGTCACACGGGGTGAGGAGACACGAATGAACAAACCTGCGAATTCGATCACGCGGCACCCTTACGAGGACCGGGTCGTCCACTGGCTGATCGCGCTCGGCTTCGTCCTGGCCGGCCTGTCGGGACTCGCATTCTTCCATCCGGCGACGTTCTTCTTTTCCGATCTCTTCGGCGGCGGCACCTGGTCGCGCATCCTTCATCCGTTCTTCGGCTTGATGATGTTCGTCTGCTTTGCGTTCTACGCCGCGAAGGTCTGGCGCCACAACGTGGTCGACGAGCGGGACAAGCAGTGGCTCGCCAAGGCCGGCGAAGTGATGGCCGGCCGCGAGGACGGCATCCCGGAGGCGGGTCGCTACAACGCCGGGCAGAAGGTGCTCTTCTGGCTCCTCCTCCTGTGCATGCTGGCCTTGCTGCCTACGGGGATCGTGTTCTGGCGGCCCTATTTCGCGGACCTCTTTCCAATCGGCCTCGTGCGGCTGTCCACGCTGCTGCACTCGGTGATCGCGATCGGCCTGATCCTGCTCGTGATCGGCCACGTCTATATGGCGATCTGGACCAAGGGCTCGATCCGCGCCATGACGCAGGGCTGGGTGACGCGGGCCTGGGCGAGGAAGCACCACCCGGCGTGGTATCGCGAGATGACGCGCTGACCCAGCACCGGCCGCCGGCGCGCAGCCGGCAGGCCGGGCCCTCCATGTTGCGCGTGACGCACAGGACCTGATATGCCGCAACGCATCCTCGAACCGGGAGAGATCGAGCTTCTCTCGAATTCGGAAATTCCCTTTCTGCGGCTGCCCGATCGTGCCTCGCTGCTCGTCGACCGCGCGGCCCGACTGCGCCAGCTCGCGAACGGTCACGCGATGGGAGACTACCTCCGGCTCATCGCCGAGATCGCCGAAGTCCAGAGCTGGGCCCTGGAGAACGCGCCGCCGTTCGCGCTTCCAAGCGATGAATCGCTCGAGCAGAGCCGGGCCCACGGAATGCCCCCCTTGGGCACGCAAATGCACCATCGCGACCCCGCGTGGTGCGACCTCCTGCGGCGCATGCTGCGGCGCCTGGCGGAGCGGACGCGCGGGGCACAGAGGGACGTCATCGTGCGCCTCGACAGGGAGCGCGACGAGTTGTACGAAGCGCAGGCGAGCAAGCTGCTCGCGGGCATCACCCTCGGGCTCGACATGGCGTACGCACCGCTGCTCGGCGCGGCCCTCCAGGTCTACTGGGTCCATCTGGTGACGACGCTGGGCCGCGGGCATTTCGGCCGCATCGACCCCGCGACGGTGTGTCCCGCGTGCGGCTCGCGGCCTGTCGCGAGCATCGCGAGGATAGGCGGGCAGGAGTCCGGATATCGCTACCTCCATTGCTCCCTGTGCGCGACCGAATGGCACATGGTGCGCATCAAGTGCACGACCTGCGAATCCACCAAGGGAATCCAATACCACGGCATCGAGGGGGGGACGAAAGCGGTGCTCGCCGAGAGCTGCGATGAGTGCAACACCTACCTCAAGATCCTCTACATGGACCGCGACGCGCAGGTCGAGCCTATCGCGGACGACCTCGCGAGCACGGCGCTCGACCTGCTGATGGCCGATACCGGCAAGCTGCGCAGCGGCCAGAACCTGATGCTCATCCACGGCGACGCCGAAGACTAGCCCTGTCGCCCCGTGTCTATCGTGAATAGCGCGAGCGCACAACTGTCCAAGCTGCCGTCGGTGGACCGCGTGCTCGGATTTCCCTCGGTGCGGAGTCTTGTCGAGGAGCACGGCCGTGCCCAAGTCACCGAGGCCGTGCGTGCGCTCCTCGCGGATCTGCGCAAGCGGCCGGGCGAGGGCGACCTGGGGGAGGCGGCGCTCTCTGCGCGCGTCGCCGAAACGGTTGCCGCGCGCGCGCGACCCAATCTGCGCCGGGTCTTCAACCTCACGGGAACGGTGCTCCACACGAATCTCGGACGGGCGCTGCTGCCAGAGGAAGCAGTGGAGGCGGCGGTCACTGCGATGCGATGGCCCGCCACGCTCGAGTACGACGTCGAGGGCGGCGGCCGGGGCGATCGCGACAAGGTCGTGGAAGGCCTGCTCTGCGGCCTGACCGGCGCCGAGGCGGCGACGGTGGTCAACAACAACGCTGCCGCGGTGTTCCTGCTGCTCAACACGCTGGCGCAGAAGAAGGAAGTCGTGGTCTCGCGCGGCGAGCTGATCGAGATCGGCGGGGCGTTCCGGCTGCCGGACATCATGCGCCGCGCCGGTGCGAAGCTCGTCGAGGTCGGCACCACCAATCGCACCCATCCGCAGGACTATGCCGACGCGGTCGGCTCGCGCACCGCCATGCTGATGAAGGCGCACTGGAGCAACTATGCCATTGCCGGCTTCACTTCGATGGTCGCCCAGAAGGAGGTCGCGGCAATCGCGCACGCCGGCAAGCTGCCCTGCGTCGTCGATCTCGGCAGCGGCACCCTGGTCGATTTGTCGCAGTACGGGCTCCCCAGGGAGCGCACCCCGGCCGAATCGATCGCCGACGGAGTGGACCTCGTGACCTTCAGCGGCGACAAGCTGCTCGGCGGACCCCAGGCGGGCATTCTCGTCGGGCGCAGGGAACTGATCCAGCGCATCAAGAGGAATCCGCTCAAGCGCGCGCTGCGCGTCGGCAAGATCACCCTTGCCGCGCTGGAGGCGGTGCTGCGGCTGTACCTCGATCCCGACCGGCTCGCGCAGCGGCTGACGACGCTGCGCCTGCTGACGCGTCCGGAGAAGGACATCGCCGAGCAGACGCAGCGCCTTCTGCCAGCGATGGCGCGGGCGCTCCAGGGGCGCGCAACGGTTACGGTCCAACCCATGAAGAGCCAGATCGGCAGCGGAGCGCTGCCCGTCGACTTGCTGCCCAGTTGCGGCTTTGCCGTCCATACGGCGGGCCGCGGGGGCCTGGCCAGGATCGAGGCGGCGTTCCGGGCTCTGCCGATTCCCGTGATCGGCTACATCCGCGACGGCGCGTTCCTTCTCGACCTGCGCTGCCTCGAGGACGAGAAGGTCTTCGTCGATCAGCTTCCCGCCCTGGGCATCACCCGATGATAATCGGCACAGCCGGCCACATCGACCACGGCAAGACGACGCTGGTGAAGGCGCTCACCGGCGTCGATACCGACCGCCTGAAGGAGGAGAAGGCGCGCGGCATCTCGATCGAGCTCGGCTACGCGTACCTGCCCCTCGAGGGCGGGGACGTCCTCGGCTTCGTCGACGTTCCCGGCCACGAGCGCTTCGTCCACCACATGCTCGCCGGGGCGATGGGAATCGACTTTGCGCTGCTGGTGATCGCAGCCGACGACGGCGTGATGCCCCAGACCCTGGAGCACGTCGACATACTCGACCTGCTCGGCGTCTCGCGCGGAGCGGTGGCGCTCACGAAGATCGACCGCGTCGGACCGGAGCGCTCCGCCGCGGCGAGCGAGGCGGCGTCGGCGCTTATCGCGAAGACCCCGCTGGCCGGGGCACCCGTGTTCCCGGTATCCGCGGTCACGGGCGAGGGCATGGCGAGCCTGCTCGACTACCTGCGCTCGGAAGCCGCGGCGTTCACACGCCGTGCTGCGGAGGGCGGTTTCCGCCTTGCGGTGGACCGCTGTTTCACGCTGGCGGGCGCGGGCACGGTGGTGACCGGGACGGTGTTCGCGGGGATTGCGCGCGTGGGAGACGAGCTCGTCGTCACTCCCTCGGGCAGCAAAGTGCGCGTGCGCGGCATTCACGCGCAGAACCGCGCGGCGCCGGAGGCGCGCGCCGGCGATCGCTGCGCCCTGAACCTCGCGGGCGTCGCCAAGGACCAGGTCGAGCGCGGCGAGTGGGTAGCGGCGCCCGCGCTTCACGCGCCCAGCCAGCGCTTCGACGCGAGGATACGCCTGCTCGCGGGCGCTTCGCGGGCGCTCAAGCACTGGGCGCCCGTTCACGTGCACATCGGGGCGGCGCGCCTCACCGCTCGGGTCGCACTGCTCGACGCCGAGGAGCTACAGCCCGGCGGCACCGCGCTCGCCCAGCTGGTGCTCGACGCGCCGCACAGCGCCTGCCACGGCGACATTCTCGTGCTGCGCAACCACGCCGCGGACCGAACCATAGGTGGGGGGATGATCCTGGACCCCGACGGGCCGGCACGGAGGCGGCGATCGAAGGAGCGGCTCGCGGCGATGGCCGCCCTCGAATCGAAGGAGCCCCGCGCGGCGCTCGCGGGACTGCTCGCGGGCGCGCCCTTCGGCATCGACCTTGCGCGATTCGCGCGCAGCTTCAACCGGCCGGTCGACGCGCTCGCGCCTCCCGGCGACGCGGTGCGGCGGGTGAAGGCGGGCGGGGCCGATGTCGGGTTTTCGAGCGCGCACTGGTCCGCAATGAAGCAAAAGGTGCGCGACGGTCTCGCCGCCTTTCACGACAAGTACCCGGACGAGCTCGGTCCGGACGCCGGCCGCGCGCGCCGGATGTGGCTGCCGCAGGCTCCGCTCGCGGCGTGCACCGCGCTCATCGACGAGCTCCTGGCCGAGGGCGGGGTCGCGCGAAACGGTCCCTGGCTGCATCTTCCAACCCACAGTGTGAGCCTTTCGAAAGCGGAGCAGCAGCTCGCCGAGCGGCTGATTCCCATGCTCGAGGGGGGTGCCTTCGACCCACCGTGGGTGCGCGACCTGGCGCGCAAGGCAGGATCGACGGAGGTCCAGGCCAGGCAGCTGCTCCTGCGGCTCGGCCGGCGCGGCGAGGTGTATCAGGTGGTCAAGGACCTGTTCTATTCGAAGCGGGCGGTCGCGGAGCTCGCCTCGCTCGCGGCCGAGCTCGAGCGCAAGGACGGCGAGGTGCGCGCGGCCGTGTTTCGCGACCGTACGGGGCTGGGCCGCAAGCGTGCCATCCAGATCCTCGAGTTTTTCGACCGTGTCGGATACACGAGGCGGGTTCGCGAGGCCCACCGCCTGCGCGGCGACAGCCTGCTGCAGATCGTGCAAGGGCCGCTGGCACAGGCGCGCGCGGGCGCGGGAAGATGAGGCGCCATGGCCCAGGGCACCCGAAGGAAGCCGGTGTCGCGGACCCTTCACCGCAGCCTGGGCATCGGCCTGGGCGTGTGGTTCGCTCTGGTGGGGATCACCGGGAGCATCCTCGTCTACGAGGATCCCATCGACGCGTGGCTCAACCCCGGACTGCTGGTCGACCGGCACGAGGGCCTACCGCTCGAGCCGGACGAGATCCTGGACCGAGCGGATCAGGCGTATCCGCGAGCGCGCATCGAGAGGCTGCGGATGCCCTCGAGCCCGGGCGAGGTCTATCGCGTGCAGCTGATGCCCTGGCCCAACCGGCGCAACGAGTCTCCGCGCATCGAAGCCATGTTCGGCCCGGAGACGGGGGAGCTGCTCGGCAGCCGCGAGATCGAGCGCCTGGGCTTCTCGCCGCCGCACGCGCTGCACACCGTATACGAGTTCCATCGCAGCGTGCTCCTCGGAGCTGCCGGGTCGAACGTCGTTGGCATCGCAGGATTCCTGATGCTCACCTCGGTCGTGACCGGGCTTGCGGTCGCCTGGCCGAGAAACCGCTCGGGATGGAAGCGCCTCGTATCGGTCAAGGTTCGAGCGGGCGGCACGCGCGTGCTTTTCGATTTTCACCGTTCGGCGGGCAGCGTCCTGTTTGCGCTCGTGCTCGTCTCGACCATCACCGGGACCACGCTCGTGTACATCAACTACGTGCGCGACCTCGTGAGCGTTTTTTCGAGCGTCGATGCTTTTCCGACCATACCCTGGCGAAGCGTCCGCTACGATCAGTGGCTGGATTTCCGCGTGCTCGTGCGGGAAGTCCGCGACGCCTATCCGGACCGGACCATCGCGGAGGTGCACATTCCGTCGCAGATCACCGGCGGATATCTGTTCTATCTGCGAGGGCCGGCGGATGTACACCGGCTCGGCGACACGATCCTGTGGGTGCACCCGGCGACTGGCGAGATCCTCGTCGAGCGCAGCGACCGCACGCGCACGCGCGGCGAGACCGTAATGCACTGGCTTTTTCCGCTGCACAGCGGCATGGCTTTCGGCCGTCCGGGAATGGTGGCGATGTGCGTCGCGGGCCCGCTTCCGATACTTCTCGCGCTGACGGGCCTGTGGGTGTGGCTGCGAAAGCGGCGCGCGGAGCGGTTCGAATCCGAGAGGGCCGTGCGGCTGCGAATCGAGCTCGCCGCGAGGGCGAAGGGATGAAGATGACAACGGAAGGGATTCGCCTCCGGTGGGGCGGCCGGGCTTCAAACCCGGTAAGGGGCGTCAGACGTTCCTTGGTGGGTTCGACTCCCTCTCTCTTCCGCCAATTCACGCGGAGGGCGTAGTGGCGCGCGTGCGCGGCTGCGACTTTCCCGAGGACCGCTACTACCACGCGGATTACAACGTTTGGCTGAAGGACAGCGAGTCCGGTACGGTGGTTCTCGGCGCCACCGCGTACGGCGCCGCGCTCGCGGTCGAGTTCCTGGCCTTCCTGCCCAAGGCGGACGGAACGGTCGTCGAGACCGGCCGCGCGGTCGGCCTGCTCGAGCTGGCGAAGACGGTCGTCTCCGTACGCACGCCCCTGGGGGGGACCATCGTTGCTTCAAACTCGGGGGTCGTGAAGCGTCCCGATATGATCAACGCGGATCCCTACGGGGCGGGCTGGCTGGTGAAGCTGCGCGTCGCCGGCGGCCCGGAGAACGCGGCCGGCATCGTCTCGGGCGGAGCCATCGCTGCGGCGTTCGAGGAGGCGATGCGGCTCGACAACTTCGAGGGCGTCCAGGCGGATCGATGAGCAAGCGCCTGGCGATCCTGCTATGGGCTGCCGACCCGGACAGGCCCGAGATCTGCGCGACGCCCTTCTTTCATGCCGCCACCGCGGCGGCGATGGACGCCGATGTCGAGATCTACTTCACCAGCAGGTCGGTCAGGCTCCTCGCTCGCGGCGTTGCCGAGGGCCTCTATCCGGGGCCGACGCGCAGGCAGTCGGTCTACGCTTTCATGCAGGAGGCCGCGCGCCACGGAGCGAAATTCTTCGCCTGTCCGCAGGCGATGGAGGAGCACGGCGTCCTCCAAAACCAGTTCATCCCCGAGGTGACGGGTACGGCGGGCGCCGCGGCCTACATCGGCCGGTGCCTCGACGCCGGGTGGCGGACCATCGTCTACTGACCGCGCTCAGCGGCCTCGGGCCGACTTGGCCTCCGGGCGCAGTACCGCACCGCTGCTGTTGTGCGCGCCGAGGACCAGCTCTGCGCCCAGGGTCTCGCCGACGCCGGCCCAGTCGTAGCCGGCGAGGCTCTCCGCGAGGGCGGCGAATTCCGGGCTTTTGAGGACCGTGATGAGCGAGCTGACCGGCCGCGCGGCGACGATCTCGCTGCGGCAGGCGAGGTAGTAGCGCTCGCGCAGCAAGGGGATGAAGCCGAGCTTGTACTGGGCCGCGGCGGCCTCGATGCCGAAGCCGACATCGCACATGCCCGAGGCGATGGTGGCTGCCACGGCGAGATGGGTAAACTCGAAAGTCTCGTAGCCTTCGATCAGCTTGGGATCGATCGAGGCCTCGCGCAGCAGCTGGTCGAGCTCGAGCCGTGTTCCCGAGTTGGGCTGGCGGTTGATCATTTTCACGTCGCGCCGGGTGAGGTCGGGGAGGGCGCGAATCGACTTGGGGTTGCCCTGCGCCACCATCAGCCCCTGCGTGCGTGTGGCGCAGCGGATGAGCGTATGGTCGCGCGCCTTGAATGCGCGCCGGTGAAAGAAGAAATCGGTCTCGAGGCCGCCCTCGGGAAGATGAAAGCCCGCGACATCGCATCGCCCCTGGGCGAGCGCGTCCAGGCTTTCGAGGCTGCCCTGGTACTGCAGCTGGAGCTGGATGCCGTGCTGCTTGTGCAGCAGGTCGCGCAGATGGGCGAGGGCGAGATCATGGCTCGCGTGCATGACGAGGTTGGTGGTGCCGCGCAGCAGCTCGGCCGAGAGCTCGTGCTCGAGGTCGCTCTGCACAGCCTCGATCTGCCGCTCCAGGCGGGAGCGGGCCGTCTGCTCCGCCCACATGAGCTTCTCGCCGAACTCGGTGAGCTTGGCGCCGCGCCCGCGCTCCAGGCGCACCAGCGGCCGTCCGACCGCCTTCTCCCATTTCCCCAGCGAACCCCAGATATGCCGGTAGGAAAAACCCAATGCGCTTGCTGCTTTGGCGAGCGAGCCGGACGCCTGTACCGCTTCGAGGAGGCGAAAGAGCAGGGGGTCGGCGAGCTCGGCCTCGGAAGTTCCGATGCGCCAAGTCGCCTCGATCTGGATCTTTATCATATGCAAGATCGCACACGAGGTGCGATGGCATAAAAATATAGCAAATTCCTAGACTAAGGAAGCATACTCGAGAGGGAATACATATTTGATTGAATAGGTAGAGCTGCGAATGGGCGACTCAAATATGCAGTAGATGTCATATTTCGCCCAAACTGAGCGGACCCCTATCATGCGAGCGTGTCCGAAGCCTTCGGTACGGCCGTCCAGTTGCTCGCTGGTCTCGATCCGAAACTGATCGAGATCGTTCTGCTGAGCCTGCGGGTGAGCATCACCGCGGTGGTGCTGGCCGCGCTCCTCGGGTTTCCCGCCGGCGCCGCGATCGCCGTCGGCCGCTTTCCGGGACGCCGCACGCTGATCGTGCTGCTGAACGCCTTCATGGGACTTCCGCCGGTGGTCGTCGGTCTGGTGATCTACTTGCTTCTCTCGCGCGCCGGTCCGCTCGGTTCCTTCGGGATTCTGTTCACGCCGTCGGCGATGGTGATCGCGCAGACGGTGCTGATTCTGCCGATCATCGCGGCGTTGTCGCGCCAGGCGATCGAGGACGCTTGGGGCGAGTACCAGGAGCAGCTGCGGTCGCTGGGCGCGAGCCGGCTCGCGTCGGCCCTGACGCTGCTTTGGGACACGCGCTTTTCGCTGCTCACGACCGTGCTGGCGGGCTTCGGACGCGCCGCGGCCGAGGTCGGCGCGGTGATCATCGTCGGCGGAAACATCGACGGGGTGACGCGCGTGATGACGACGACGATCGCGCTCGAGACGAGCAAGGGCGACCTGCCGCTCGCGCTGGGGCTGGGGATCATCCTGATCGCCATCGTCGTCGCGGTGAACGCGGCGGCGTATCTGACGAAAGAGCTGGTGCAGAGGCGCTACGGATGACGAACGGGACGATTCTTCCGCTGCGGCTCCACGAGGTGTGCTTCGGCGTCGGATCGCGCGCGATCATCGAGCGCATCTCTCTCGAGATCGAGCCTGGTCCGAGCACGATCATCCTCGGCGCGAACGGCGCGGGGAAGAGCGTCCTGATGCGCCTCATGCACGGGCTCCTCTCGCCCGCCTCCGGCCGCGTAGAGTGGAGCGGCTCGGAGCGCCCCGGCGCGCCGCGCAAGCAGGCGATGGTATTCCAGCGCCCGGTGATGCTGCGCCGCTCCGCCCGTGCGAACGTCGAGTACGCCCTGAAGATCGCAGGCGTGCCCGGTGCCAAACGCGCGCCGCTCGTGCGCGAAGCGCTCGAAGGCGTGGGTCTTTCGCACCTCGCTTCCCGTCCGGCGCGCGTCCTGTCCGGGGGCGAGCAGCAGCGGCTCGCGCTCGCCCGCGCCTGGGCGCTGCATCCGGAAGTGCTGTTCCTCGACGAGCCCACGGCGAGCCTCGACCCGAGCGCGACGCGCGAAGTCGAGGCCGTGATCCGCGCGTTCGACGCCGCCGGCACCAAGATCGTGATGGCGACACACAACCTCGGCCAGGCGCGCCGCCTGGGCGACGAGATCGTGTTCCTCGACCGCGGCAGGCTCGTAGAACGCACGCCGGTCGAGCAATTCTTTTCGCAACCGCAGACGGCGCAAGCCGCCGCATTCATAAAAGGAGAACTGCCATGGACCGGATGAGAAGACTGCTGCTGCTCGCACTGCTCGCCGCCGCGCTGCCCGCGGCCGCCCAGGAGAAGTTCATCGTTGTCGCCTCGACGACCTCGACCGAGCAGAGCGGCCTGTTCGGCTACCTGCTGCCGATCTTCCAGAAGAAGACCGGTATCCAGGTGCGCGTGGTCGCGCTCGGCACCGGCCAGGCGCTCGACCTCGCGCGCCGCGGCGACGCCGACGTGGTGTTCGTGCACGCCAAGTCCGCCGAGGAGAAATTTCTGGAAGAGGGCCACGGGGTGAAGCGCTTTCCGGTGATGTACAACGATTTCGTGCTGATCGGCCCGAAGTCCGACCCGGCGAAGGTGGCTGGCGGGCACGACATCCTCGCAGCGCTGAAGAAGATCAAGTCGGCGCAGGCGCCGTTCGTGTCGCGCGGCGACCGCAGCGGCACGCACATCGCGGAGCTCGCGCTGTGGAAGGCCGCGGGCATCGACATCGAGAAGGACAAGGGGCCTTGGTACAAGGACACCGGGCAGGGCATGGGGCCGGCGCTCAACACCGCGGCGGCGATGAACGCGTACATCCTTTCGGATCGCGGCACCTGGATCTCGTTCAAGAACCGGGGCGATCTCGTCATTTCGGTGGAAGGCGACAAGCGCCTGTTCAACCAGTACGGCGTGATGCTCGTCAATCCGGCCAAGCATCCGAGCGTGAAGAAGGACCTCGGCCAGACCTTCGTCGACTGGGTGGTCTCGCCGGAGGGGCAGAATGCGATTGCCGGATACAAGATCGGCGGAGAGCAGCTGTTCTTTCCCAACGCGGGCACGCCGGGGGCGTGAGCGTGCGCCGCGCGCTCGCGTTCTACGGACTGCTGGCTCTGGGCATTCCGGCGATGGCGCAGGAGCGGCCGGTCCGGCTGTACGCCGCGGGGAGCCTTCGCGCGGCGATGACCGAGCTCGGCGCCGAGTTCGCGCGCGCGGGCGGGACGAAGGTCGAAGGCGAGTTCGGCTCCTCGGGACTGTTGCGCGATCGCCTCGCTAAGGGCGAGCCGGCCGACGTATTCGCCTCCGCGAACATGGAGCATCCGCAGTCGCTCGCGCAATCGGGGCGTGCCGGGCCGGTCGTGCTCTTCGCTCGCAACCGGCTGTGCGCGCTGGTCGCAGCGGGAGTGGCGGTTGCTCCGGACACACTGCTCGAGCGGATGCTCGATCCCAAGGTCAAGCTCGGCACCTCGACGCCGAAAGCGGACCCCTCGGGCGACTACGCCTGGCTGGTCTTCGAGAAGGCCGAGAAGGTCAAGCCCGGCGCCTACGCGGCGCTGTCCGGGAAGGCGCTGAAGCTGACCGGCGCGCCGGACTCGCCGCCTCCGCCGAAAGACCGCACGATCTACGCCATGCTCGTCGCGGAACGCAAAGCGGACATCTTCCTCACCTATTGCACCAACGCGACGCTGGCGCGCAAGGAGGAGCCGACGCTCGGGATCGTGGCGTTACCGCAAAGCCTCGCGGTCGGCGCCGACTACGGCCTTACCGTGCTCGACCGCGCCGGGCCGGCGGCCGTGCGCTTCGCGCTCTTCGTGATGTCCGTGCGCGCCCAGGAGATACTCGCGCGCCACGGTTTCTCGGCACCGGCGCTGCCTTGATGCTGTCGCGGCGGCGCTTCGCTTCGGCCGTGGCGCTTGGCGCGCTCGCGCCCGGATGGGTGCGGGCGCAGGGAGAGCGGACGGTCACCGACTCGGTCGGCCGCCGGGTGCAGCTCCCGGCCAGGGTCGAGCGGGTCTACGCGGCGGGTCCGCCGGCGTCGATCGTGCTGTTCGCGATGGCGCCCGACAAGGTCCTGGGCTGGACGTCGCCTTTCCGCCCCGACGAGCGGCCTTTCGTTCCTGCCCGCTATGCCGACCTGCCGACGCTCGGGCGCCTCACCGGCCGGGGCAACACGGCCAACGTCGAGGTCGTGCTCGCCGCGAAACCCGACCTCATCTTCGACTACGGCAGCACCAGCCCGACCTTCGCGTCGCTCGCCGACCGGGTGCAGGAGCAGACCGGAATCCCGTATCTCCTGATCGACGGCGCCTTCGACCGCATCCCGGACGCGTTCCGGCTGCTCGGCGGGATCATCGGCTCCGAGGCGCAGGGGGCGCAATGGGCGCGCTATTGCGCCGACATGCTCGGAGATGTCCGCACCCGCGTCGCGCGCGTCCCGGAGGCGAAGCGGCCGCGCGTGTACTATGGGCGCGGGCCTAGCGGGCTGCAGACCGGACTCTCGGGCTCGATCAACATGGAGTGCATCGAGCGGGTCGGCGCGCTCAACGTCGCGGCCGAGCTGGGACAGGGCGGTCTGGTGCAGGTCTCGGTCGAGCAGGTGCTGCGCTGGGCGCCCGAGGTGATCGTGACGACCGATCCGAATTTCTTCGCAAGCGTCCGCCGCGATCCGGCCTGGCAATCGCTGCCCGCCGTGCGCGAGCGTCGCGTGCACCTCGCGCCGGGGCTGCCCTTTGGCTGGATCGACTCCCCGCCGTCGGTCAACCGCCTGATCGGATTGCACTGGCTCGGCCGAATCCTGCACCCGCAGGTATTCACCGAGCCGCTGCGCCCCATCGTGCGCGACTTCTACACACGCGCCTATCACCAGACGCCGAGCGAGGCCCAGCTCGACGCCCTGCTGGCGACCGACAGGACGTGAGCACCGGCAGGACCTCCGCGGCGATCGGCTTCGCGGCGCTCGCGCTGTGCGCGCTCGTGATCCTGGCGTTCGCCGTGGGGCGGTTTCCGGTGGCCCCGAGCGAGTTCGGTGCCGTGGTCTGGGCGTGGGTCTCCGGCGGAAGCTCCGACGTCCCGGCGACGGTCCAGACGGTGGTTCTCAACGTGCGCGGTCCACGCATCCTCGCGGCGATCGTCGTAGGCGCGGCGCTCTCCGCCGCGGGCGCCGCGTACCAAAGCCTGTTCCGCAATCCGCTCGTTTCCCCAGACATCCTGGGCGTGTCCTCGGGCGCTGCCCTGGGCGCCGTGCTGGGGATCTTTTTCTCGCTCGATGTCTTATTCATCCAGGCGCTCGCCTTCGGCTGTGGACTCGCGGCGGTCGCCACAGCCTACTTCATCGCCTCCCGCATGCGCGGCCACGACCCCATCCTCGTGCTGGTGCTCGCCGGCGTGGTGATCGGCGCGCTGCTCGGCGCCGGCGTGGCCCTCCTCAAGTACCTCGCCGACCCCTACAACCAGCTGCCGGCCATCACCTACTGGCTCCTAGGGAGCCTCTCGGCCGCGACTCGCGCCGACTTCCTGGCGGTGCTTCCGGCGGCGGCGGGCGGGATACTCGTGCTGTGGCTGCTGCGCTGGCGCATCTCGGTGCTCGCGCTCGGCGACGACGAGGCCGCCTCGGTCGGCGTCGAGACGGGCCGCGTCCGCGCGCTCGTGATCACCGCGGCGACGCTCATGACGGCCGCGGCGGTGTCGATCTCCGGAGTCATCGGCTGGGTCGGGCTGCTGATCCCGCATTTCGCGCGGCTCCTGGTCGGGCCGGACTTCACGCGCCTCTTGCCGGTGGCCACGCTACTCGGTGCGGCCTTCGTGCTGGGTGTCGACACGGTCGCGCGCACGGCGGGCCGCATCGAGATCCCGCTCGGCGTGCTCACGGCCGTGATCGGCACGCCGCTCTTTCTCTGGCTGCTGGCTACGGCTCGCCGGAGCTGGCAATGAAGCTCGAGGCACGCGGCCTCGACTACGGCTACGCGAGCCACGTGGTGGGCCGGGGTGCGGATCTCGCCCTCTCGACCGGCGAGGTCGTCTGCATCCTCGGTCCGAACGGCGGCGGGAAGACGACGCTCTTCCGCACGCTGCTCGGCCTGATTCCGCCGCTCGGCGGGAAGGTGTTTCTCGACGGCGTCGGCCTGCACGAGCGTCCCCGCAGGGAGATCGCGCGGAGGATCGGCTACGTTCCCCAGGCGCACCTTGGCTATTTTCCGTTCACTGTGGAGGACGTGGTGCTGATGGGACGAACGGCGCACCTTTCGCCGTTTGCCGTTCCATCGCGTGCTGATCGCGAGAGCGCGAGGGAGGCGATCCGCCGCGTCGGGCTCTTGCATCTCGCCGACGCCGTCTACACGAGGATTTCCGGAGGCGAGCGCCAGCTGGCGCTCGTCGCGCGCGCTCTCGCGCAGGCGACCCCGCTGCTGGTGATGGACGAGCCGACTGCCAGCCTGGATTTCGGCAACCAGGTGCGCGTGCTCGAAACCATCGCGCGCCTCGCAGCCGAAGGGATCGGCGTGCTGCTCTCGACGCACGATCCCGACCAGGTTTTCCTGTGCGCTGATCGGGTGGCGATGGTCCACCGCGGAAGAGTCTCTGACCTCGGGGCGCCGGAGAGCGGCCTCGACGCCGGCGTACTTCGGGACCTCTACGGCGTCGACGTGCAGGTGTCGACGATGGAAGTCGGCGGAAGAACGAGGCGCGTCTGCATCCCCGCCGCTATATCCGCGTGGGAATGACGCCCTGATACAATTGCGGCATGAAGGTCTTCGGCTTCGCGGGATGGTCGGGCAGCGGCAAGACCACGCTCATCGAGCAACTTATTCCGCGCCTCGTGAAGCGCGGTCTCAGAGTGTCGATGATCAAGCACGCTCACCACAGCTTCGACGTCGATCAGCCCGGCAAGGACTCGTACCGCCACCGCCAGGCGGGTTGCAGCGAGGTCATGGTCGTGTCGGACAGGCGCTGGGTGCTGATGCACGAGTTGCGCGGCGGGCCCGAGCCCACGCTCGAGGAGCAGATCGCGCGCGTCTCGCCCTGCGACCTGCTGCTGGTCGAGGGGCACAAGCACCATCCGCTCCCCAAGCTCGAGGTGTGGCGGCGCGAGAACGGCAAGCCGCTGCTGCATCCCGGCGATCCGCACGTCGTCGCGATCGCCTCGGACGTGCCGCTCGAGACGAAGCTGCCGCGTCTGGACATCAACGACCACCAGGGCATCGAGGAGTTCATCGTGAAGTACAACGGGCTGCGATGAACAAGGGCACGTTGAGCGTCGACGAGGCGCTGGAGCGCCTGCTCGCGGGAGCGCGTGCGGTCGCGGAGACCGAGACGGTCCCGACGCTGTCGGCGGCCGGCCGCGTGCTCGCCACGGCGCAGCGCTCGACGATGAACGTGCCGCCTCTGGACAACAGCGCCATGGACGGCTACGCGGTGCGCCTGGCGGACCTGAAGGGCAGCGAGCCTCGCCTGAAGGTCTCGCAGAAGATACTCGCAGGCTCGGTCGGCGCCCCGCTCTCGGCGGGCACCGCGGCGCGCATCTTCACGGGCGCGCCCATTCCCGCGGGCGCCGACGCCGTCGTGATGCAGGAGTACTGCATGGTCGAAGGCGACCAGATCGTGGTAAAGAAGATTCCGCAGCCCGGCGAATGGATACGCCGCGTCGGCAGCGACATCCGCTCCGGAGACGCCATCCTTTCGGCTGGCATCCGCCTGCGGCCGCAGGACACGGGGCTCGCCGCCTCGATCGGTATCGCTTCGCTTCCCGCCTACCGGCGCGTGCGCCTGGGCCTGTTCTTCACCGGAGACGAGCTGGTGATGCCCGGCGATCCGCTTCCACCGGGACGGATCTACAACTCGAACCGCTTCACGCTGAACGGTCTCGCCCACGCGTTCGATTGCGAAGTGCGCGACTACGGCATCGTCCCGGACTCGCTCGATGCCACGCGCGCCGCGCTGCGGCGCGCTGCGGCGGAGTGCGACGTCATCGTCACGAGCGGCGGCGTGTCGGTGGGCGATGCCGATTTCGTGAAGCCGGCGGTGGAGGCCGAGGGCGAGCTGCTCATGTGGCGCATTTCGATGAAGCCCGGACGCCCGCTCGCGTTCGGCCGCATCGGGCGCGCGACCTTCATCGGCCTGCCGGGGAACCCCGTTTCCAGCTTCGTCACCTTTCTGATATTCGTCCGGCCGTTCCTGCTGAGGACGCAGGGCATCGCGGAGGTAAGGCCGCACGCGATCCAGGCGCGCGCCGATTTCGACTGGCCCGACCCGGACGCGCGCCGCGAGTTCTTGCGGGTAAAATGGAACGCGCGCGGCGGTCTGGATCTCTACCACACCCAGGACTCGGCGGTGCTGACCTCCACCGCATGGGCCGACGGGCTGGTCGACAATCCCGCGAGCCAGGCGATCCGCGCGGGCGACACGGTGAAGTTCATGCCCTACTCGGAGCTGTATCGATGAAGGTGAAAGTGCTCTACTTCGCGGGCCTGCGCGAGCAGCTCGGGACGTCGGGCGAGGATCTCGATGTTCCGGCGACCACGGTCGCGGGGCTGCGCTCGCAGCTGATGGCGCGCGGCGGCGCGTGGCAATCTGCGCTCGCCCAAGGCAGGGCGCTGCGCGTCGCGGTCAACCAGGAGATGGCGCAGCCGACGACGCCGGTCAAGCCGGGCGACGAGATCGCGTTCTTTCCGCCGGTGACGGGGGGCTGACGTGCCGGTGCGTATCCAGACCGCGGACTTCGACGCCGGCGCCGAGATCGCTGCCCTGCGAAGGGCGAATCCCAAGATCGGCGCGATCGCGAGCTTCATCGGCGTCTGCCGAGACGCGAACGACGGCGACGCGGTTTCGAAGATGACGCTCGAGCACTATCCCGGGATGACCGAGAAGGCGCTCGAGAAGATCGTCGCCGAGGCGAAGACGCGCTGGAAGGTGATCGACGTGCTCGTGGTCCATCGCGTCGGCGAGCTTCTGCCGACCGACCAGATCGTGCTGGTCGCCGTCGCGGGCGCGCACCGCGGCGAGGCCTTCGCCGCGTGCGAGTTCATCATGGATTACCTCAAGACCCAGGCGCCGTTCTGGAAGAAGGAGCAGACCCTGCAGGGCGCACGCTGGGTCGAGGCGCGGGAGTCCGACGACGCGGCCGCGGAGCGCTGGGAAGGAAAGGATCGCGACGCCGCATGACGCGGCCGGTCGTTTTGCGGAACCGTCGGCGTTCGAGTATTATTTGAGCCGTGCCGCAGGGAGATGGCATTCCTCCCGCTATAAACCGCCGCAAGGCTGATGATGCCTACGTGACACGCCGGAGAGCGGGCTCGTAGGCATTTTTATTGCCCTCCGATGTGTTCCGGATGCGGAATAACAACTGTCGGAGGAATTGAAGTGAATCTTCTCGGATTTGTCGCCGTCGGCGCAGGCGCCGCGGTCGGTGCCTGGCTGCGCTGGTGGCTGGGCATCGTTCTCAATCCCGTTTTTCCCACGCTCCCGCTCGGGACGCTGGCCGCCAACATGCTCGGCGGACTCATCATGGGGTTCGCCATGGCGCTACTGTCGCATTACGAGGCGCTCGCTCCGGAGGCGCGGCTGTTCGTGGCGACCGGCTTCCTCGGCGGGCTGACGACATTCTCGACGTTCTCCGCGGAGACGGTGACTTTGCTCGTGCGCGAGCAGTTCGGCTGGGCTGCGATCATCATTCTGGCCCACCTTCAAGGCTCGATCCTCATGACGCTCGCAGGGGTCGGGATCATGCGGCTGGCTCTCAAGTGAGACGGACATGGAAAAGATGACTCGAGGCGCCTACCTTCGGTTTTACATCCATGAAAACCGGAAGCACCGGAACATCCTGCTCTACGAGTGGCTTCTGGAGACGGCCAAGAAAGCTGGCATACCGGGCGGGTCGGCGTTTCGTGCAATTGCCGGGTTCGGCCGCCATGGAGTCATCCACGAGCAGCATTTCTTCGAGCTCGCGGGCGACCTCACCGTCGAAGTGGAATTCCTGCTGACCGACGAACAGGCGGAGACTCTTCTCGCGCGGTTGCGGGAAGAGAAGGTACGCGTCGTGTACGCGCGGACGCAGGCGGAGTTCGGAATGATCCAGGGGGAAAGCAATTAAGCTGATCGCGTAGCCGGTCTTACTTCGCAACGACAGGAGTCACGCAATGACGGAGATCTGGGCGCAGTCCGCACTGTGGGTCGGCCTCGCGCTGGTGGCGACGCTGATCTCGATTTGGCTCCGGATCGCCACGGCGCTCTCGGAGATCGTCGTCGGCACCGTGGCGCAACTGCTCATCGGAGCGCTCGTCGGCACCGCGCTGCTCGCGGCCGACTCGGTGTGGATCAAATATCTGGCCGGAACGGGCGCGATCGTGCTCACGTTTCTCGCCGGCGCCGAGCTCGACCCGGAGGTGTTCCGCCGGCAGTGGAAGGAGGCGACTGTGATCGGGCTGATCGGCTTCTTCGCCCCGTTCCTCGGGTGTGCGGCAGCCGCCTTCTGGTTGCTCGGCTGGGGCGAGCGCCCGAGCCTGCTCGCCGGCATCGCGATGTCGACCACCTCGGTGGCTGTGGTCTACGCCGTGATGCTCGAGCTGGGCCTGAACAAGACCGAGTACGGGAAGACCGTGCTGGCCGCGTGCTTTATCAACGATCTCGGCACGGTAGTGGGCCTCGGGCTGATCTTTGCACCGTTCACGCTCAAGACTCTGGTCTTCGTGGTCGGGATGGCCCTGGCGGCGCTCGTCCTTCCGTGGCTGACGCCCCGCTTCTTCAAGCGGTATGGCGGGCGTCCTTCCGAGATGGAGGCCAAATTCCTGCTGTTGTGCCTTTTCGGGCTTGGGGCTCTGGCGGGCTGGGCCGACAGCGAAGCGGTGCTGCCCGCCTACCTCATCGGTATGGTTCTCGCCGGGACGGTCGGCAAGGACCACGCTCTGGTACGCAGGCTGCGAACGCTGACCTTCGGACTGCTGACACCGTTCTACTTCATCCGCGCCGGGTCGTTCGTTCAGGTTCCGGCCCTGATCGCGGCACCATCGGCCTTCCTCGTGATGTTCCTGGTGAAGATGGTGACAAAATTCGTCGGCATCTACCCGGCCACGAAGGCGTTCCGCTCCCCGCGGAAGGAGGGGTTGTACACGACGCTGTTGATGTCCACCGGGCTCACTTTCGGCACCATTTCCTCACTGTTCGGCCTGTCGCACGGGATCATCGACCAGGCTCAGTACTCGGCCCTCGTCGCGGCTGTGGTAGGGAGCGCGGTGATCCCGACGCTGATTGCCAACGCCTGGTTCCTGCCTCGCCATCTTCTTCCGCGCGAGGACGAAGCGCCGGCGGTCCAGGCGCCGGACATGAAGAGAGGCTAGATCATGTACCGAAAGATTCTGATCGCCTATGATGGTTCGGGCTCCGCCCGGAAGGCGCTCGACGCGGCTCTCGACCTTTCCGCTCGTGACGGCGCCGAACTCCACGTGCTGGCAGTGGCGCACAGGCCCGACATCGCGGACGATGTCGAAACTGAGGCCGTGATCGAAAGCTCGCTCGAGTATCACCGGAAACTGTTGGCGGATCTCGAAGAGCCCATTCGAAGGCGAGGCGTGCGCTACCGGTTCGATGCGGTGGTCGGCCATCCCGCCGAGCAAATCATCTACTACGCTGACAGGAACGACATCGACCTGATCGTCGTCGGAGACCGGGGGCGCTCGAAGTTCGCCCGGATTCTGCTCGGGTCGGTCTCGAAGCAGGTCACCGAGCACGCGGATCGACCGGTGCTCGTCGTGCGCTGATCCGCCCGAGAGTGAGATGCTCGAACTCGATATACCGGGCTTCGCATCGCTGCGCCTCGAGCACTTGGTGCTCGATTACAACGGAACGCTCGCTGTAGACGGGCGATTGCTTCGCGGGGTAGGGCGCCGTCTGCGGGCGCTCAGCCGCGCTCTTGAGATTCACGTGGTCACGGGCGACACCTTCGGTGCTGCACGTGCAGCGCTAGCGGGGCTTCCGTGTCGTGTATCGATTCTTCCGTCGCGCGGGCAGGATAGAGCCAAGCGGGCCTACGTGGCGCGGCTCGGCCCGGGACGGACCGTCTGCGTAGGGAACGGGCGCAACGACCGGCTCATGCTCAAGGCCGCCGCCCTCGGGATCGCGGTGCTGCAGAGAGAGGGCGCGGCGAGCGTCACGCTCGCGGCGGCCGACGTGGTGGTGCCGAGCATCGCCGAGGCGCTGGACCTTCTGGCCAGGCCGCTCCGGCTGGTCGCTTCTCTGCGCTCCTGAGAGGGCGGCTAGCCCCGGCCGGCGAGCCTCAGGTTCGCCTGCGTCAGCCGGTCGACGAGCACGCGCATGAAGGCCTTGTTGAATCCAACCTGGCAGCCGTCGGTCGCGGCGCGCAGCGCGTCGGCCTTGATCTCTATGATCGTGACTTTGCCGATGGCGGTGATGGTGGTGGTGCGGCGGCCCATCTTGCCGGCGAAGTAGAGGATCTCGCCGAAGCATCCGCCGGGCTTGATCACGTTGAGCTGCTTGCCGAGCAGCGTCACGCTGACCTCGCCGTCGATCAGCAGGTAGAAGCTGTCGCCCTGGTCCGCCTCCTTGATGAGAGCGGTGCCGGCCGCGACCGTCTGCCAGCTTCCGATGCGCACCACCTCCCACAGCGCGACGTCGTCGAAATCCTCGAAGAACGGCATGTCGCGCAGCTGGTTGAACTTTTCCGAATCTGAGGCGGACGCCCCCGACAGCCGCAGCGTCGTGAAAGCCTGACTCAGGTCCTTGCCGAATTCGAGCCAGGTCTGGTAGCGCGCCGCAGGATCCTTCTCGATCGCCTTCATGACGATCCGGTCGAGCAGGGGGGAGAGGCCCGGGCGCAGGGTCGCCGGGCGCGCCGGGACGCTGTTGAGGATGGCGTAGGTGAGGGCCGCCTGGGTATTGGCCTCGTAGGGCAGCCTGCCGGTCAGCAGCCGGTACATCACGATACCGAGCGAATAGATGTCGGTTCGCTGGTTAAGGTCCTCCATGCGGACCTGCTCGGGAGACATGTAGGCGGGCGAGCCGACGCCCGTGATCTGCGTGGTCTCCTGTCCGTGCCGCTGCTGGAACGAGGCGCCGAAATCGCTGACCTTCACGTCGCCGCTCTCCGAGAGCAGGATGTTGCCGGGCTTGATGTCGCGGTGGATGACCCCGTGCTGGAAGGCGTATTCGAGCGCGCGCACGCACTTGAAGATGATCTCGACCACCTTGTTGAGCGGCAGGAGGTTGTTGACCTCCGAGTAGGTCTCGAGCGTGGTACCCGCCACGTACTCCATCACGATGTAGCTCTGCTCCGGCTCGACCACGGCGTCGAAGATCGCAGCGATGTGCGGATGGCTGAGCTTACCCGCGAGCGCCGCTTCCGCGAGGAAGGCCTTGTGCATCATGCGCTCGGTCTGGGGCGTCATGTTCTCGGCGAACATGAATACCTTGATCGCCACGTCCCGCTCGGCGAAGGGGTCGCGCGCCAGATAGACGCGGCTGGTGGCGCCGTGCCCGATCTCGCGGACGATGGGGTACTTGCCCAGGTTCTCCTGGATCTCGAACTTCATGGCCATGGCGGGCAAGTCTAAGCCAAGACTCGCGGGCTGGAAAAGCGCAAAATAGCGGCTCTCGGCCTTGAAAACCGCGGTGAATCCCCCACCTGCACAGCCATGCGCCTGGACAAGCTCACCACGAAATTCCAGCAGGCCCTGGCCGATGCTCAGAGCGTCGCGGTGGGTCAGGACAACCAGTTCATCGAGCCGCTGCATGTGCTCTCCGCGCTCCTTGCCCAGGAAGACGGCGGGAGCGCGTCGCTGCTGTCGCGCGCCGGGGTCAACGTCCCGCGCCTCAGGGAAGCGGTGCGCCAGGCGATCTCGCGGCTGCCCAAGGTCGAAGGCCACGGCGGCGAGGTCCAGATCTCCCGCGACCTGAATTCGCTTCTCAATCTCACCGACAAGGAGGCGCAGAAGCGCGGCGACCAGTTCATCGCCTCCGAGCTGTTCCTCATCGCTCTCGCAGACGACAAGGGCGAGGCGGGGCGCCTGCTCAAGGAACACGGCGGCAGCAGGAAATCGATCGACGAGGCGATCAAGGCGGTGCGCGGCGGCGAGAACGTCGCCGGTCCCGAGGCCGAAGGGCAGCGCGAAGCACTGAAGAAGTACACGCTCGACCTGACCGAGCGCGCCCGCTCCGGGAAGCTCGACCCCGTGATCGGGCGCGACGACGAGATCCGGCGGGTCATCCAGATCCTCCAGCGCCGCACCAAGAACAACCCGGTCCTGATCGGCGAACCCGGCGTGGGCAAGACCGCGATCGTCGAGGGGCTCGCACAGCGCATCGTCAACGACGAGGTCCCGGAGACCCTGAAGGGCAAGCGCGTGCTGTCGCTCGACATGGCCGCGCTCCTCGCGGGCGCCAAGTACCGCGGCGAGTTCGAGGAGCGCCTGAAGGCGGTGCTGAAGGAGCTCGCGCAGGACGAAGGCAACACGATCGTGTTCATCGACGAGCTGCACACCATGGTCGGCGCGGGCAAGGCCGAAGGGGCGATCGACGCCGGCAACATGCTCAAGCCGGCGCTCGCGCGCGGCGAGCTGCACTGCGTGGGCGCGACCACGCTCGACGAATACCGCAAGTACATCGAGAAAGACGCGGCGCTGGAGCGCCGCTTCCAGAAGGTGCTGGTCGGCGAGCCCTCGGTGGAGGCGACCATCGCCATCCTGCGCGGCCTCCAGGAGAGGTACGAGCTGCATCACGGCGTCGACATCACCGACCCCGCGATCGTCGCCGCGGCCGAGCTGTCGCACCGCTACATCACCGACCGCTTCCTCCCGGACAAGGCGATCGACCTGATCGACGAGGCCGCAGCGCGCATCAAGATGGAGATCGATTCCAAGCCCGAGGCGATGGACCGCCTCGACCGGCGCCTGATCCAGCTCAAGATCGAGCGCGAGGCGATGAAGAAGGAGAAGGACGAGGCGTCCCAGAAGAGACTTTCCTTGATCGAGCAAGAAATCAAGAAGCTGGAGAAGGAATACGCCGATCTGGAAGAAGTCTGGAAAGCCGAGAAAGCGCAGGTGCAGGGCAGCCAGCACATCAAGGAAGAGATCGAGAAGCTGCGCCAGCAGATGGCGGAGCTGCAGCGCAAGGGCCAGTACGACAAGCTCGCCGAGCTGCAGTACGGCAAGCTGCCGGAGCTCGAGGTGCAGCTGAAGAAGGCCGAGAAGGGCGAGACCACGAAGGCCAGGCTGGTTCGCACCCAGGTCGGCGCCGAGGAGATCGCCGAGGTGGTTTCGCGCGCCACCGGCATTCCGGTCTCGAAGATGATGCAGGGCGAGCGGGACAAGCTGCTCACCATGGAGGACAAGCTGCACCAGCGCGTCGTCGGCCAGGACGAGGCGGTGCACCTCGTCGCCGACGCCATCCGCCGATCGCGCGCGGGGCTCTCCGATCCGAACCGGCCCTACGGCTCTTTCCTGTTCCTCGGCCCCACCGGCGTCGGCAAGACCGAGCTGTGCAAGGCGCTCGCGGCCTTCCTCTTCGATTCCGAGGATCACCTCATCCGCATCGACATGTCGGAGTTCATGGAGAAGCACTCGGTCGCGCGGCTCATCGGCGCGCCGCCCGGCTACGTCGGCTACGAGGAGGGCGGGCATCTCACCGAGATGGTGCGGCGCAAGCCCTACAGCGTGATCCTGCTCGACGAGATCGAGAAGGCGCACCCCGACGTGTTCAACGTCCTGCTGCAGGTCCTCGACGACGGGCGCATGACCGACGGACAGGGCCGCACCGTGGACTTCAAGAACACCGTCGTGGTGATGACCTCGAACCTCGGCAGCCAGATGATCCAGCAGATGGCGGGCGACGACCCCGGCCTCATCAAGACCGCGGTCATGGCGGAGGTGAAGACGCAGTTCCGCCCGGAGTTCGTGAACCGCATCGACGAGATCGTGGTGTTCCACGCCCTGGACGAGAAGCACATCAAGGACATCGCGAAGATCCAGCTTCGCTACCTCGAGGAGCGCCTCGCCAAGCTCGAGATCGGGCTGGAGGTCGCCGACAGCGCGCTCGCGCAGCTCGCCAAGGCGGGCTTCGACCCGGTGTACGGCGCGCGCCCCTTGAAGCGCGCGATCCAGCAGACGATCGAGAACCCGCTCGCGAAGCAGATCCTCGAGGGCAGGTTCGCCGCGAAGGACGCGATCCGCGTCGAGTACCGCGGCGGGGCCATGCAGTTCGAGAAGGCCGGAGCAAGGTCCGCACAGATAGCGGCGGCACGCTAGAATCCGAGGGTGACGTATGTCGCCGACTCCAAGCGCCTCACCCACGCCGGGGCCAAGAAGATAGCCGATACCGCGGTCGCCAAAGCCAGGCAGGCCGGCATCTCCATTTCCGTCGTAGTCGCCGATTCGGGCGGGCATATCGTCGTGATCGAACGCATGGACGGAGGGCGCTTTCACACCGTCCACTCCGCGACCACCAAGGCCGTGTGCTGCGCCTCGAACAAGCGGCCGACCTCCTCTCACGGAGCTCAAGGGCAGGCACTCGACGTCGCGCACGCGCTCGGCCTCGCGCTCGCCGCGGGCCCCGAGCGCTGGACGGCGATGGAAGGCGGCTGTCCGGTGATCGTCGACGGCGAGTGCATCGGCGGCGTCGGCGTGAGCGGCGGCGACTGGGCGACCGACGAGCGCATCGCGCGGGAGTCCGTGGAAGTGCTCGTCGCAGCTGAGGGGGCGAAGCCGAAGTAGAATGGAGCCACTGCGCGTCGCGTGCATCGGCATGGGCTGGTGGTCGGACGTTCTCGCCGACGCCATCCAGCGCTCGAAGAAGCTGAAGATCGTCGCCTGCTTCACGCGCTCGGAGGACAAGCGCAAGGCGTTCGCCGCGAAGTACGGGTGCTCCGCCGCGCCGAGCTACGAGGCGATCCTCAAGGACCGTTCGATCGAGGCGATCGTCAACACCACGCCGAACAACGTGCACCTCGAGACGACGCGCGCCGCCGCCGAAGCCGGCAAGCACGTCTTCCTCGACAAGCCGATCGCCAACACCGTCTCCGAAGGTCGGAAGATTGCCGAGGCCTGCCGCAAGGCGAAAGTGGTGCTCGCGCTCGGCTACCAGCGCCGCCGCGAGAGCCACTTCCGCTGGATCAGGCAGCGGATCGACGCCGGCGAGTTCGGCAAGCTCGTGAACGCCGAGGCCAACATCAGCCGCGACCGCCTGGGGAAGATCGATCTCAATTCGTGGCGGTACACGGCCGAAGGGATGCCCGGCGGCGTGATGCTGCAGATCGGCATCCATTACAGCGACGTGCTCGAATACCTGCTCGGCCCCGTGAAGGCGGTCAGCGGAAGCCTCGCTCAGCTGGTGCTGCCCGGTGACAACCCCGACGTCGCGAGCCTGGTGCTCGAGCATGAAGACGGTGCGCTTTCGACGCTCAACGCGAGCTACGCTTCGGCGTCCGAGTATTACCTGATGAACCTGTACGGCAAGGAAGCGTCGGCGTATTACGATATGCACTCGGGCCTGCGCGCGCTGAAACGCGGTGCCACGAGCGCGAACGCGGTCGCGTGCCCGAGGAACGATACGTTCGTGGAAGAGCTCGAGGAGTTCGCCAGGGCGGCGCGCGGGGAAGGCGCGCCGGAGATGGACGGGGAAGCGGCGACCCGATCGCTTGCCGTGATAAGAGCGGGCATCGTCTCGGCGCGCGAGGGGCGGCGCGTCGAGGTCGCCGAGATCCTCGCGAAGGATTGAGACAGGAGAGAGCTATGAGAGCAGCTTGGTTATTCCTCGGCGCGGTGCTCGCCGCGCCGGCCTACGCCCAGGAGCCCGCGTTTCCCAACAAAGGCCCCGTCGAGATCACCGTCCTCTTCCCGGCTGGCTCGTCGGCCGACGTCACCGCGCGGCTGCTCGCCGACGGCATGTCGAAGCAGCTCGGCGGCGCCAAGGTGATCGTCTTCGACCGCCCCGGCGCCGGCGGCGCGATCGGCTACAAGTACGTCGCCTTGCAGAAGGCGGACGGCTACTCCGTGGTCTGGAATTCGAACTCGATCTCGACGACCTTTCACTCGGGCATGCTGCCTTTCGACTACCGCGAGTTCGATCCGGTAGCGCGCGTGCTGGTGGAGGCGCCGGTGCTCGCGGTGAAGGCCGATTCCAAATGGAAGACGCTCGCCGATCTGGTCGCGGACGCGAAATCGCGCCCCAAGGGCATCACCGTCGGAAACTCGGGTGCGGGCAGCCACACGCATATCTCCTCGGTAGCGCTGTTCAGGGCAACGGGCGGAACGGTCGTCGACGTCCCGTTCGGCCAAGCGCAGGTCGTTCCGAGCCTGCTCGGGGGAGAGGTCGATGCGGTGATGCAGCTTCCCGCGGCGCTGTCCGCGTACGTCAAGTCGGGGCAGGTGCGGCTGCTCGCCGCGCTGGTCCCGGCGCGCGACCCGGCGCTCCCGGACGTGCCCACGGCGCGTGAGCAGGGCTTCGACGTGTCGCTCGCCGCCTGGCGCGGGATCGCAACGCCGAAGGGAACGCCGAAGGCCGCGATCTCGGTGCTCGAGGCCGCGATCAGGAAGACCGCGGAGAGCCCCGACTTCGCTCAGGCCTGCGAGAAGCTCGGCGTGCACCCCGCGTTCATGCCCGCCGCGGAGTTCGGCGAGCTGATCGCGAAGGAGGACGTCGAGCTCGCCCGCCTCATGCAGCTCATCGGGCTGAAGAAGTAAGAAGCGGCGCCGCGCTCGCGCGCACGGCGCGCGCCCTCGCCAGCATGTCCTGCCACAGCCTGGAAGTGTCCTGCTGGAAGATCGTCTTCGCCTCGGCGTCGACGACGTACCAGTCGCCCCGGTCGAGCTCGGCCTGCAGTTGCCCGGGCGCCCAGCCGGAATAGCCGGAGAAAAAGCGGATCTTCGCCGGGGGCTTGCTGAGCAGCGCGTCGACCGAATCCGGGAGCACCGCGAGGTAGATCCCGGGCATCATCGGCACCGCCGGGCCGGAATACTTGGGCGACTCGAACAGGGCGAACAGTCCCTGCGGGGCGACGGGTCCGCCGAAGAAGATGGGGTCGGTGAAGGTTTCGAAGCGCTTGCTCGGAAGCAGGTCGGCGAGCGAGCGGTTGGTGGGACGGTTGATGATCACGCCGGTCGTCTCCGCGCCCTCGGAATGGACCGCGAGCACGACGGTTTCCCGGAAGTTCGGATCGGGCAGGCCCGGCCTCGCGATGAGAAGCAGCGACCTGTGCGGAACCTGCGCGTGCGCGGCGGCCGCGACCACGAGCAGCCCGAGCAGCGCGGCCCGGCAGGACGGCTTCATCGCCTACTCTAGGCCGGATGCGGCTAGGACGCCGAATTGCCCGGGCGAGGCTGCGGTCACGGCGCGCGCGCGCCTGAGCAGCTCCTCCCAGAGGCTCCCCGGGTCCTTGCGGAATACGAGATCCGGGTCCGCGTCGAGCACGTACCACAGGCCGCGGTCGACCTCCTGCCGCAGCTCGCCGGGCCGCCAGGCGACGTAGCCCACGTAGTAGCGCGCCTCGTTGGGCGTCGCCTCGATGATGTGATCGACGACGGTGCCCTGGGTGGCGAGGAACAGCTCCTTCATCATCTGGATCGAGCCTGGCCCGGGCGTGTGGTCCGTGTGGACCACGGCGAATATCGCCTGACGCAGCATCGGCCCGCCGAAATAGACCGGATCGCGCACGAGCTTGGAGGGGGCGTGCTCGGGGAACAGGCTCGCGAGCGAGCGCCCGGTGGGGCGATTGATGATGACGCCCACGTGCCGGCTGTTCTCGATCGGCACGACGAGCAGCACCGTGCCGCGGTAGTCGGGATCGATCAGGCGCGGGGTTGCGACCAGCGTGATTGCGCCGCCGGGGTCGCCTTCCTGGGCCCGGACCCTCGTCAGCGGGATGCAAGCGAGCGCGAGCATCGCAACAAACGCAAGCCCTCTCGCCGCCGTTCCTTCGCGCATCATCGTCCTCGAAGTTTAGCACCCGCTAGCTGGGCGTGGCGGTAGCAAGTCACGAGATGATCGTTGGCCATGCCGACCGCCTGCATGAAGGCGTAGACGATGGTAGTGCCGACGAAGCGGAAGCCCCTGCGTTTGAGATCCCGGCTGATCGCGTCGGACGCGGGGGTGCGGTCCGGCACGTCCTTCATCGTTCGGCGGCGGGATTGCAGCGGCAGGCCGTCGACGAAGCCCCACAGGTAGGCGTCGAAGGAGCCGAACTCGCGGCGCACCTCGAGAAACGCGCGCGCATTGGTTATCGTCGACTCGATCTTGAGCCGGTTGCGCACGATGCCGGCGTCCGCCATCAAGCGCTTCACGTCGCGCAGGCCGAAGCGCGCGACCTTCGCGGCGTCGAAGCTCGCGAAGGCCCTGCGGTAGTTTCCGCGCTTGTTGAGGATGGTCGACCAGGACAGGCCCGCCTGCGCCCCCTCGAGAATCAGAAGCTCGAACAGCCTCCGGTCGTCGTGAACGGGCACGCCCCACTCTTGGTCGTGATAGCGACGGTAGGGATCGCTCCCCAGACACCAGGGACAGCGCCCCTTGTCGTTCGTCCCGCTCATCTGCGGATGATACCCGCCGGAATCACGAGGAGCCCGCCTCGTGCCCGAACGCTATATCATTCAGGCGGGATGACTGTTGTCGCGATCGATATCGGGGGGACATTTACCGACCTGATGGCGTTCGACGAGGCCACGGGCCGGTTCTCGCAGGCGAAGAGCCTTACCACTCCCGCGCGGCTGGTGCAGGGCATCGTCGACTGCCTGAAGAAGAGCGGGGTGGACTGCGCGGCGGTCTCCGAGCTGATCCACGGGTCGACCACGGCGATCAACACGCTGATCGAGCGAACGGGCGCGAAGACCGGCCTGATCGTGACCCGCGGCACCCGCGACGTCTATTTCATCGGGAGGGGCAACCGCCCCGAGTCGTACAACCTGTTCTTCCACCGCCACCGGCCGCTGGTGCCCCGCCACCTCACCCGGGAGATCGACGAGCGCCTGCTCGCCTCGGGCGAGGTCCGCGAGCCCCTGCGGACCGCGAGCGTCGAAGACGCCTGCCGCGCGCTCGCGGGCGAAGGCGTCGAGGCGGTCGCCGTGTGCTTTCTCCACTCCTACGCCAATCCCGGGCACGAGCGCGCGGCGGGCGAGATCGTGCGCCGCATGCTGCCCGGGGCCTACGTTTCTCTCTCGCACGAGATCCTGCGCGAGTACCGCGAGTTCGAGCGCACTTCGACCGCCGTCGTCAACGCCTACATCGGGCCGCGGGTCGGCGGATACGTCCGCAGCCTCAAGGAGAGCCTTGCGGGGATCGGCATGCGCGGCGAGCTCACCATCATGCAATCGAACGGCGGCGTCATGACGCCCGAGGTCGCCACCGGGCGCCCGGTCGCGATGATGGAGTCGGGGCCGGTCGGCGGGATCATCGCTTCGGCGCGGGTCGGCCGCGCGCTCGCCTGCCCCGACCTGATCTCCTTCGACATGGGCGGCACCACGGCGAAGGCGAGCCTCATCCGCGGCGGCGAGCCGACGATGGCGCCGGGGTACTACGTCGGCGGCTACGCGAGCGGCCACCCCGTGATGGTGCCGGTCGTCGACCTGGTCGAGGTCGGCGCGGGCGGGGGCAGCATCGCCTGGATCGACGACGTCGGCGCGCTCAAGGTGGGGCCGCAGAGCGCCGGCGCGGAGCCCGGGCCGATCTGCTACCGCGGAGGCGGAACGGAGCCGACCATCACGGACGCGAATCTGGTGCTGGGGCGGCTCGACGCCGACGATTTCCTGGGCGGCGAGATGAAGCTCGACGCGAAGGCCGCGGAGGAGGGCATCAGGCGGAGGATCGCGGAACCCCTCAGGCTTTCGGCGACCGCGGCGGCGCAGGCAGTCGTCGATATCGCGGTTTCCAAGATGTCGCTCGCGGTGCGCGAGGTCTCGGTGGCCAAGGGCTACGATCCGCGCGATTTCGCGCTGGTCGCCTCGGGCGGCGCGGGACCGCTACACGTGCTGGCGATCGCGCGCGAGTTGCACATCCCCAGGGTGATCGTTCCCAGGTATCCGGCGCATTTCTCGGCGCTCGGCATGCTATCGGCCGACGAGCGCCACGATTTCATCCGCACCTTCTACGCCGACTTGGGCGCGGTCGATTTCGCGCAGATCGAGCGCACGCTCTCGGAGATGGTGGCGGAGTCGGCGTCGGTGCTGAGGAACGGAAGGCGCGCCGAGCACCGCATCGCCCTCGACCTCCGCTACGTCGGCCAGGAGTTTACGCTTCCGGTTCCCGTGAGCGCGAGGCAGATCCGGGCGGGCGCGCGAGCGGCGATCCGCGCGGCGTTCGACGCGCTCTACGAGCGGCGCTACGCGCATCACTCGCCGGGCGAGCCGGTCGAAATCGTCAATATCCGGCTTGCCGCCGTGGGCCGGCGCCCCGGCCTGAGGATCCCGCGGCTCCCCGCCGGACGCAGGACGAAGGCCGCGCGCCGCGCCAGCGTCTATCTCGGAGACGCCTCACGTCCGGTGTCCTGCCCGGTATACCGGCGCGAGGAGCTCGGCGCCGGGGCGCGAATCGCCGGGCCGGCGCTGGTGCGCGAGCACGGGACGACCACGGTGCTGTTCAAGGGCGACGTGCTCACGGTCGCGAAGACCGGCGAGCTGCTGATCTCGGTGCGAGGCGAACGGTGAAGAAGCTCCACCCCGTGACGCTGGAGGTGATCCGCAACGCGCTCCCGGCGATCGCCAACGAGATGGCGGTGGACCTCCAGCGCACGTCGTACAACATGATGATCTACGAAGTGCGCGATTTCTGCACCGCGCTGGTGAACGCCGACGGGGAGCTGGTGAGCCAGAACGTGGGCGGCGTGTCGCACTTCATCGCCGACCTGGGCGTCGTCATCACCGACGCGGTGAAGCGCTACGGCAGGAAGGGGTTTCGTCCCGGAGACGTCCTCATCACCAACCACCAGGCCGTCGCCGGGCAGCACCTGAACAACGTGGTGGTCTACGTGCCCTGCTTCTTCGAAGGCGAGCTGCTCGCCTTCTCGATGGTGCGCGCCCACTGGATCGACGTCGGCGGAACGAGCACGGGGTTCGGCGCCGGGCCCGAGGTGCCCGACCCCTGGCAGGAGGGCCTTCAGCTCGACCAGCTGAAGATCTACGAAGGCGGCAGGCTGAACGACACGCTGCATCGAGTCGTCCGCGACAACATCCGCTTCCCCGAATCGTCGCTGGGGGATCTCAACTCGCAGATCGCCGCGTGCAGGCTGGGCGCCCGGCGCTTCGACGAGCTGTTCCGCAAGTACGGCAGGAGTACGGTGCTCGCCGCGATCGCGAGGATCTTCGACGAGACCGAGGCGAAGTGCCGCAAGGCCGTCGCCCGCCTCGCCGACGGCGTCTACGAGGCCGAGTCCTTCTTCGACGACGACGGGGTCACGCCGGACGAGCGGGTGCCCATCCACGCGAAAGTGACGGTGAAGTCCGGCGCGATGACCATCGACCTGTCCGGCTGCTCGGCCGAACGCAAGGCCGCTGTGAACTCGCGCACGCTCGCCGGCGCACGCGTCGCCTACAAGGCGCTGACCGGCCCGCTCGATCCCGTCAACGAGGGCTCGTTCCGCGCCCTCGAGGTGATCATCCCCGAGGGCAGCATCATGATGGCGCGCTTTCCCGCGCCCATGGCGGCATGGAGCATCTTCGTGCCGACGGTCGTCGAGACCATCGTCAGCGCGCTCGCCCGCGCGATGCCGGACAGGATCCCCGCCGCACACCACGGTCTTCTCGGCGGGTCGGTCGTGTTCTTCGGCGTGCACCCGCGATCGAAGCGGCGCTTCGTGGTGCAGAGCATCGAAGGCGGGGGCTGGGGCGGCCGTCCCTTCGAGGACGGCGAGTCGGCGACGGTGTCGGTGTGCCAAGGAGACGTGCGCAACGGCTCGATCGAGGGCATCGAGATGAAGTGCCCGGTGCTGGTGAAGGCCAGAGCGCTGCGCCGCGACTCGGGCGGGGCGGGAAAATTCAGGGGAGGGCTCGGGATCGACTTCGAGCTGCGCAACTTCGTCGACGGGAAATGGAATTTCGAGCGCGCGAACCGCAGGGGCTGTCCGGCGTGGGGGCTGTGGGGAGGCGGGGCCGGGGAATCGGGCGGCTACTACCTGCGCGCCGCCGGGAGCGGCGAATACCGCATGATGCACGGCAGCCACAAGCCGGTGACGACGGATTCGGACGTCATCGTGCGCACCGGCGGCGGCGGCGGCTGGGGAGACCCGTGCGAGCGCGACCCGGAGCGCGTGCGCTGGGACGTGATCGAGGAGCTCGTGTCTCGGGAGGCGGCGCAAACCGAGTACGGCGTCGTGCTCAGGGAAGATCTTTCGGTCGACCAGGCGGCGACGCGGGCGCTCCGGCAGCCACCGAAGTGACCATTCTCGAACGGCTCGGCGCTCACGCGGCGAGCGGCTATCGCCAGGGCCTCTCCGGCCCCGCGCGCGAGGTGTTGAAGCTGCACATCGCGGACACGGTCGCCGCATGGATCGCGGCCTGCACGACCGTCGAGGGGCGCGCGCTGCTCGCCTTCGAGCCGTCCGAGCGCGCGAGCATGCCCCGCCGCGCCGGGCTTGCCTGCGCGCTCGCGCGCCTCTCGGAGGTCGACGACATCCACCTGTCCTCGGCAACGACGCCGGGAGCCATCGTCATCCCCGCGGCGCTCACGCTCGGCGCGGCGCTCGGACGCAGCGGCGAGGAAGTGGCCGGGGCCGTCTCGGTCGGCTACGATCTGATGACGCGTCTGGGCGAGGCGCTCGGCGGGCCGACGATCCTCTACCGCGGGCTCTGGCCGACCTACTTTCTGGCGCCGGCTGCCGTAGCGGCGGTCGCCGCGCGCCTTCTCGATCTCGACGAGAAGCAGGGCGCCCACGCGCTCGCGACAGCCCTGGCGTTCGCTTCGCCGGCGGTCGGGCGCCAGAGCGGCGCGGGCATGTCGCGCTGGCTCGCGATCGCCAATGCCGCGCGGAGCGGAGTCACGGCGGCGCTCGCCGCCCGCTCGGGATTCACCGGAGATCTGCGCCTGTTCGAGGGCGAGTTCTTTCCCGGGGTCTACCATCTCGCGCCCGATGTCGACGCGCCGGACGAGGCGGCCGAGCCGGGCCCCTCGGTGCTGCGGACAAGCTTCAAGCCGTGGTGCGCGGCGAGGCAGACCATGGCGGCGGTGGAGGCGCTCCGTGAGGTCATCGCCGAAGGCGTGACGATCGCGGACATGACGGAGCTCACCGTCGGCGTGCCGCTTCCCTATCTCAAGATGATCGACCACGGGGTGGCCCCGGGCGAGCGCACCTCCCATCTCACGAGCGTGCCCTACCAGATGGCTCTCTTCGCGTTCGATCAGAACGCAAGCCTCGACCCGAGGCAGGCGCGGGACAGTCTCCCGCGCGCGATGGAGCGGTTCATGGCGAGAATTTCGGTGCAGGCCGACGAAGACCTCGCGCGGCACTATCCGCGATGCTGGCCGGCGTGGATCGCGGTCGATACGCCGAGGGGCCCGTGGGAGAAGCTGGTCCTGCACGTCCCCGGGGACCCGGAGCGCCCGTTCGACGAGCTCCAGGTCGCCGCGAAATTCTGGCGCCTCACCGGCCATCTGCTGGGGGAAGGCCCGGCGGAGACCCTGCTGCGCCTGGCCCTGGCCGCGATCGACGGCGAGGGCGGAGCGACAGCCCTGCTCGAAGCGATCGACAGGGCGGTCGCGGCCGCGAGCCGGGCTAGCTAGAGAACGCCTGGATTCCCGTCTGCGCCCGCCCCAGTATGAGGGCGTGGATGTCGTGCGTGCCCTCGTAGGTGTTCACGACCTCGAGGTTCATCATGTGGCGCGCTACGCCGAACTCATCGGAGATGCCGTTCCCGCCCAGCATGTCGCGCGCCATGCGCGCGATGTCGAGCGCCTTGCCGGTCGAGTTCCGCTTCATGATCGACGTGATCTCGGGCGTGTCCGTTCCCTCGTCCTTCATGCGGCCGAAGCGCAGCACGCCCTGAAGGCCGAGGCAGATCTCGGTCTGCATGTCGGCAAGCTTCTTCTGGATGAGCTGGTTGGCGGCCAGGGGACGGCCGAACTGCTTGCGATCGAGCACGTAGCTCCTCGCGCGGTGCCAGCAGTCCTCGGCCGCGCCGAGCGCGCCCCACGCGATGCCGTAGCGCGCCGAGTTGAGGCAGGTGAAGGGACCCTTGAGGCCCTCGACGCCCGGGAGCAGGTTCTCCTCGGGCACGAACACGCCGTCCATCACCACCTCGCCGGTGATCGAGGTGCGCAAGCCCAGCTTCCCGTGGATCTTGGGCGCGGAAAGCCCCTTGGTGCCCTTCTCGACGAGGAATCCGCGGATCTTTCCGTCGTCGTTCTTCGCCCAGACGACGAACAGGTCGGCAACCGGCGCGTTGCTGATCCAGGTCTTCGAGCCGCTCAAGATGTAGCCGCCCGCGACCTTCTTTGCGCGCGTCTGCATGCTCGCCGGATCGGAGCCGTGGTTGGGCTCGGTCAGGCCGAAGCAGCCGATCAGATCGCCCTTGGCGAGCCTGGGCAGGTATTTCTTCCTGTGCGCCTCGGAGCCGAACTCGTAGATCGGCGTCATGACGAGCGAGCTCTGCACGCTCATCGTCGAGCGGTACCCCGAGTCGACGCGCTCGAGCTCCCGTGCGACGAGCCCGTAGCTCACGTAGTTCAGGCCGGCGCAGCCGTACTCCGCGGGCAGCGTCGACCCGAAGAATCCGAGCTCGCCCATCTCGCGAAAGAGCGACAGCTCCGGCTTCTCGCTGCGGAACGCCTCGAGCACCCGAGGCGCGAGCCTGCCCTGGGCGTAGTCGCGCGCGGCGTCGCGCACCATGCGCTCCTGCTCGGTCAGCTGCGCATCGAGGAGCAGCGGGTCGCTCCAGGAGAATTCGGTTTTCCTCGGCTTGTTCTTCAGCGGGGCGTTCATGAGATCTACCGTTCAGCTTTCCGGAGTGAGTAATGATACGCCCAGCAGGGCGCGCCGCTTGAGCCAGGGGCTAGCGCGATAGCGCGGATCGCCGTAGAACTCGAGCAGGCGCTCGAGGATCTTCAGGACCCGCGCCGGGCCGATCGCATCGCCCCAGCCGAGCGGCCCCTGCGGGTAGCCCAGGCCGAGCGTCACGGCGGCGTCGATGTCGGGGGGCGAGGCGATGCGCTGCTGGGCGATGTCGCAGGCGATGTTGACGATCTGGGCGACCACCCGCTGGGCAACGAACCCCGGCGAGTCGCGGATGACGCTGACCCGCGCGCCGTCGCCCGCGAACAGCCCGTGGGCCGCGGCGCGCATCTCTGGCGTCGTGAGCGGCGTGGTCATCAGCGTGCGGCGCCTGTCGGTCGGGAAGAGACAGTCGACCGCGACGGTGCGCGCGGGGTCGAGCTCCTCCTCGACGGCGGCCGTGGTGGCGTCGTGGCCGAGTGGGGCGACCAGGCACAGCGACTGCGCCGCCGGCCGCGCGCCGCGGTCGATGTGGGCGCCGAGGGGCCGCAGCAGCTCGGTGAGCTTTCCGCCGAGCTCGATGGGGCTGACCCAGACGCTCTCGGGGCGCGCATTCGGAGCCGGCGGCTCGGGAATCTCCTCCTGCCTGCCGCCCGAGTGGGCGTAGAAGCCGTGTCCGGACTTCCGGCCGAACAGTCCCGCGTTCACGCGCTGTCCGGTGATGGGCGAAGGCCGGTAGCGCGGCTCCTCGTAGTACTGGCGGTAGATCGATTCCATCACCGGATGCGACACGTCGAGGCCGGTGAGGTCGAGCAGCTCGAAGGGTCCGAGGCGGAAGCCCGCGGCGTCGCGCAGGATCCTGTCGATATCTTCGAACCCGGCGACGCCTTCCCCCAGGATGCGCAGAGCCTCGGTGCCGTAGCCGCGACCCGCGTGATTGACGATGAAGCCCGGCGTGTCCTTTGCACGCACCGGCCGGTGCCCGAAGCGCTTTGCGAGCGCGACGAGGGCTTTGCCGACCCAGGGGGCGGTGAGCAGGCCGTCCACGACCTCGACCACTTTCATGAGCGGAACGGGATTGAAGAAATGGAATCCGGCGACGCGCGCGGGATGCCGGCACGCCGCGGCGATCGCCGTGATCGAAAGCGACGAGGTGTTGGATGCGATCAGGCACTCGTCGGCGACGACTGTCTCGAGCGCCGCGAACAGCTCGCGCTTCGCCTTCAGATCCTCGACCACCGCCTCGATCACAATCGGGCATGCGGCGAGCCCGGAAAGGGCATCGGCGACCACGAGGTTGCCCTGAGCCCGCCGGCATTCGTCGGCGGCGAGGCGGCCTTTTTCCCGCAGCCTCTCGAGCTGGGCGGACACGGCGTCCTTCGCCTCGCGCGCCGCGCCAGGCCGGCTGTCATAGAGGAACGAGCGTATTCCGGCCTGCGCCGCGACCTGGGCGATGCCCCGTCCCATGACCCCGGCGCCTATGACGGCGAGGCTCAGGTCGGAGCGGGAAACGTCGAGGGGCATGGGCCGTGAAAAATAGCCGATTCTATCCCGCGTTGACGACCAGTCGCTATTTCGGCAAGCTTCTGGCAGCACGCAGGTTCGTCTACCCGGAGAGGAGCCGCATGCATTTTGCTGCACGCACGCTCGCACTGCTGCTGCTGGCCGCGCCGGCCGTGGCTCAGGACTTCCCCTCGCGTCCGGTCACCCTCATCTGCCCCTGGCCTGCGGGGGGCTCGACCGATACCCATCTGCGGCGATTCGCCGAGATCGCGGCGCGCTACCTGGGTCAGACGGTCGTAGTCGAGAACAAGCCGGGAGCGAGCGGCACGATCGGGCCGGGCTTCGTCGCGCAGAACGCGAAGCCCGACGGCTACACCCTGTCGCAGATGCACATGGGCGGGTTCCGCGTCCCGCACATGCAGAAGCTCGCGTGGGATCCGATACGGGACCTTACCTACATCATCGGCATCTCCGGCTACACCTTCGGCGTGGTAGTGAAGAGCGACTCGCCGTTCAAGACCTTCCAGGACCTCCTCGACTACGCCAGGGCGAACCCGGGCAAGCTGTCCTACGGCTCGACCGGCACCGGCACCTCGCCGCACCTGCTCATGGAAGAGGTGTCGATGAAGACCGGCGTCACTTTCCTTCACGTGCCCTACAAGGGCAACGCCGACTCGACGCAGGCGCTGCTCGGCGGTCACGTCATGGCGCAGTCGGATTCGAGCGGCTGGGGGCGCTTCGTCGACGCCGGGCAATTCAGGCTGCTCGTGACCTTCGGCAGCCAGCGCACCAAGCGCTGGCCGAGCGTTCCCACGGCCAACGACCTCGGACTCGACATGGTCTACAACTCGCCCTACGGCATCGTCGGTCCGCACGGGATGGACGCGAGGGTCGTGAAGATCCTGCACGACGGCTTCAAGAAGACGATCGACGACCCCGAGCACCAGAAGGTGCTCGACCAGCTCGACCAGGAGCTGTGGTACCGATCGAGCGAAGACTACGCGAAGTATGCCCGCGAGACTTTCCAGAAGGAGCGGGCGCTGATCGAGCGGCTGGGGCTGCTCGCAAAATAAAAAGGGGGAGGAGGCTGCCATGTTCAACAAGATACTTCTGGCTTACAACGGATCGCGCGAAGGGAAGTCGGCGCTGCTCGCCTGCGCCGAGATCGCGTCTTTCGCAAAGTCGGAGACCCACCTGCTCGCCGTGGCCGGCATGCCCTCGAGCATGTTTCTCACCGAAGGGTTCCTGCCCGAGGAGCTGCTCGAGGAGGAGAAGAAGCGCGCTCAGGAAATCCTTAACGAGGGCATCTCGCAGCTGAAAGCAAAGGGCTTCACCGTCACGGGACACCTCGCGGTGGGCGAGCCCGTCGAGGAGATCTGCAAGCTCGCCGCGGAGCTGAAGTGCGACGTCATCGTCGTCGGGCACCAGCAGAAAGCCTCGTTCGCATCGCGCTGGTGGCGCGGGTCGGTGGGTAAAACGCTGCTCGACCTGGCGCCGTGCAGCATCTTCGTCGCGCAGACGCGGGTGTAGCCGCAATCAGCGCGGCACGGTCGGCCCCTGGCTGACGCGCACCAGGTCGTCGGGACGCAGCCATTTGGCGAAGGCGGCCTGCACTTCGCGGGCCCCGAGGTCGAGATAGCGGCGCGCGGCGAGCGTCGGCTCATCGAGCGGTAGATCCAGGACCCGGCGCTCGATGAGACCGCCGGCTATGTCCTCGACGCTGGCCTCTTCGAGGGGAATCCGGCGCAGGAGCAGCGCCTTTGCGCGAAGGATCTCGTCCGCGCTCGCCGGCGCTCCCTGCATGCGCCGTAGTTCATCCGCCACCAGGTCGTGCACTTTCAGCACGTTTTGGGGATCGCACGCGTACTCCACGAGGTAGAGACCGCGCGTCTGGCTGAATTCGAGACGGGACTGGACGGAGTAGACGAGCCCGGCGTTCTTGCGGAGGTCGCGCGTGAGCCGGGTTGAGTAGAACCCGCCGCCCAGAACGGCGTTGCCGAGCTGGAGCGCATAGTAGTCGGGGTTGTAGCGCGTCAACCCCAGCGTCTCGGCGAGCGTCACGCGGTCCTGCACGCGGCTGCGGTCGGGGACGGCGCGCGCCCCGGAAGCGTTGAGCGGCACCGGAGGGAGCACGGTCTTCGGGGCGGGCCCGGTCGCCGACCAGGCCCCGAAGTATTTCTCGACGACCGCCTCCGCCCGGCGGGGCGTGATCTTGCCGATTACGACGATGGTAGTGAGATCGGGCCGGAATGCGGATCGGTAGTACTCCCGGACATCCTCGATCCTGATTGCCTGGACCGTCTCCGGGAGCGCCTCGCGGAGGGACGGGTCGTGCTTCGGGAAGAGCACGACACGCAGAGCCCTGTCACTGAGGTAGCTCGGGCTGGCAAGCCGCCCCGCGACCGTATCGGCCACCTGACGCTTGACGACATTGAAGGCCTGCGCGGGAAACGCCGGATGCAGCAGGTTGTCGGAAAGGAGCCCGACGCCGCGCTCGAAGGAGCCGGCGAGAGACTGCAGCGAGAAGTCGACGCCGGCATGCGCTTCGGCGCCGATCGCGTCGAGCGCCCGTCGCAGGGCCGCGCGATCGAGCTTCTCCGAGCCGTACGGGAAGAGCTGCGCGAGAACCTGCGAGATGCCCTCCTTTCCGCGCGGGACCTGAAGCTCGGGCCGGTTCTTGACGTGGCCGTAGAGGCTGACCGTGTCGCTCGCGTTCTCGGGTTGGACGATCACCGTCAAGCCGTTGGAAAGCTTGCTCACCGAAGGGTGCACGTTCGATTCCGGCACGCTCAGACGCCCCAGGGCCGCTTCAGCCCATTCCGGCAGAGGCGTCGGCGTCGCCTCTCCCATGGCGACGCGTTCCCGGCCTCCGAACCCGCGCGAAGCGACGGGCTCGCCCGAGCCTCTCGGAGTCAGCACGGCCGTGACGGCGTGATCGAGATCGAGGTATTTGCGGGCGACGCGGTTCACTTCCTCGACCGTCACCTTCTCGATGCGTGCGAGATCGTCGTCCGGAGACTCGAGGCCGTCGACGGCAACCGCTTCCGACCAGACCGTCGCAAGACCGCCGATCGAGTTCTTCTGAAATTCGGCGCTTCGCCGCTCCCCGAGCTTCGCTGCGGCGACCAGGCCCCCGGGCACGCCCTGGGACGCTATTTTCTTCAGGATCTCGCGCATTTGCGCCTCGAGCGCGCCGGGATCGCCTCCCGCGGGGAACGCCGCCATCGCATACCCCAGCCCCGCTTTGGGCAAAGGCTCGAACGAAAAATCCGCATTGAGCGCCTTCCCCTCGGGGACCAGCCCGTAGAGCTCGCCGCGCTCGTTCCTGAGAGCGTCGACCAGCACCTCGGTCGCGGCATAGTCCGGGCTGTCGAGGCCCGGCATGCGGAAGGCGATCACCTGCAGTCCGTACGGGAGATCGCTGTCGAGACGGAAGGACAGCGGGGTCACGGGCCCGAGCTTGATCTCCGGACGGGGCGGCAGCGTCTTCGCGGGAATCGGCTCGAACAGCCGTCTTACCTTCCCGAGCGTGGCTTCCGGATCGACATCGCCGACCACCACGAGTATCGCGTTGTTGGGCGCGTACCAGCGCTCGTGAAAGTCCTTGAGCATCGCCGCCGTGGTCGCGTCGAACGACGCGCGCGTCCCGAGGGCGTCGTTCGCGTAGCCGGTTCCCGCGAAGAGCGCCTTTCGCAGCCTCGTGTAGAGCACGTAGTCCGGACTGGAAAGATCCTGCGCGACTTCCTGCTCGATCGCGCCGCGCTCGCGCTGCCAATCGGCTCCGGAGGCGAGGATCGCCTTCATGCGCACAGCCTCGATGTGCAGCGCCACGTCGAGGTCTGCTGCGGGGACGGTATAGAAGTACTGAGTCACGCTTTGCCGGGTATCGGCATTGAAATCGCCGCCCATGACGCTTCCGATATCGGCCAGCTGATCCGCGGTGAGACCCGGGCTGCCTCGGAACATCATGTGCTCGAGGGCATGCGCCGTGCCCGGGTAGCCTGGCGGCGTCTCGTCTGCGCCCACAAGATAGTTGACATTGGTCGAGGCCACGGGCGCGAGCGAATTGCGCACGATCACCACCCGCAGGCCGTTGGAGAGCGTGGCGCGCAGCACGCTCGTGGCTTGAGCCTGGGAACCCGCGTCGAGCGCGCGCGCCCCGGTCGCCGCGAGCAGGGACAGCGCGACAGAGATGCCCGCCTGGATGAGCAGCTTCGTGGTCCGGCTGAACAGTCTTCCCATGGCACCGCGCAACGCGCGCTATGGCTGGGGATTGCTCGACCAGTTGTAGGCGCGCACCACGCCGCCCGCGTCGAACCTGATCTGCAGCGATTTCCATCGCGACCCGCCGAGGCGAGGGAGCTGCCCTTCGCCGTAGTAGTAGGTCCACTGCTCGAATGTCTCTCCCGTGGATTCGACGTCGACGCCGCGGCTCGGCGGGGCGCCGAGCCAGGCCTGTACCTGTGCTCGCGTGGTGACGCCCCGCTGAACGCTGGCCTCGAAGGACTGCAGATCGAAAGGCGAACCGAGCTCGACGCTCGCGCACCCCGCGACCGCCAGGGCGCAGAGGCCGCACGCGAGCGCGCGCAGGCGGAATCGTTTTCGCTCTTCAGTCATCGCTGGCCTCCTGGCTGGTTGGTGACGAGCGCTCGCGTTTGGCGTCGAAAGACGGGAAGCGGACTCGCGCGGCGAGACCGGCGCCGTGCTCCCCGTCGGCGAGCTCGATTCGAGCGCCGTGCAGCTCGGCGACACGCTTGACGATCGCGAGCCCCAGGCCGCTTCCCGGCGCGCCGGCGCCGGGCACCCGGTAGAAGCGGTCGAAGACCCGCTCGCGATCGCCTGGAGAAATGCCGGGGCCGTTGTCGGTGACCGCGAGCATCGGCGCGCCGCCATCCATGCACGCGTCGACCGACACGCGCCCGCCTGGAGGCGTGTAGCGGATCGCATTCTCCAGGAGGTTGACGAGGAGGGTACCCAGCGCATCCTCGTCGCCGTCGGCGACGATGGGCTCGATGCGGCCCAGCCGCAGCTCGACGTGCTTGGCGGTGGCCAGCGGCTCGATTTCCGCGACGCGGCTTTCCGCGAGTCGATCGAGCCTCACTGCCGCAGTCGGCGTCAATGGGGAATCCGGCTCGACGCGCGCAAGCGTGAGCAGCTGCTCGACCAGGCGGCTCGCACGCCGCGCCCCCGCTCTCAAGCGCTCGAGTGCCTCGCGCCGCTGTTCGGCGGTCTGCGCCCGCTCGAGAACCTGCAGTTGCAGCTGAAGCGCGGACAGCGGCGTGCGCAGCTCGTGCGCCGCGTCGGCGGTGAATCGCTTCCTCGCTTCGATTGCCTGCCCGAGCCGCTCGAGCAGACCGTTGAGCTGAGCCACCATCGGCTGGACTTCGCCGGGCAGGCCGCTTTCGCCCAGAGGCTCGAGAGAGTCCGGGGCGCGCCGTCCGATCGCGCGCGCGATGCTCGCGAGGGGAGCGAGACCCCGGCCCACGAGCAGCCAGATGAGGATGGCGAACAGCGGTATCGAGGCGACGATCGGGATCAGAAGGCGAAGCGCGACCGCGGCGGCGCGATCGCTGCGCAGGCTCATCGGGAGCGCGACCTGGATGGTCTTGTCGGCGTTACGCATCGTGAAGACGCGCCAGGTCTCCGCGTTCACTCGAACGGTATCGAACCCCTGGGCACTTTGCGGCAGAAGAGTGTTCTGATTGGACAGATAGACAATGGAGCCGCGGGGATCCCAGACCTGCACTATGAAATCATAGTCGAAGTCGGGACTCAGAAGATTCTGCGCTTGCAGCGTCTGATCGCGCAGCGACAGAGCCATCTGCCGCAGCTGATAATCGAACATCTCGTTCGCTTCCCTGCGAGCGGCGAAATAGGTCGCTGCGCTTGCCGCCAGCCCCACGAGCAGCAGCGCCAGGAGCAGCGCCACCAGAAGGTTCCTCCTGATCGACATCGGCTGGGCTCCCGGCCGCCTAGGCTCCGGCGCCCTGGTCCTCGCCGGCGATGGCGTAGCCGATTCCGCGGACCGTGCGGATGACGTGGTCCCCCAGCTTCTTGCGCAGGTTGTGGATGTGGACTTCGACGGCGTTGCTCGCGACTTCTTCGCCCCATCCGTAGAGACGTTCCTCCAGCTGCGCGCGGCTCAACGCGGCCCCCGGCCGCTGCAGCAAGGCCTGGAGCAAGGCGAACTCGCGGGCAGATACGGGAACCGTGTTGCCATGGTGCGAGACCTCGTGCGTGGCGGGGTTGAGCGAGAGCGCGCCGTGGGACACCAACGGCTCTGCGCGTCCCGCTTCGCGCCGCAGCACCGCCCGCATGCGCGCCGCCAGCTCGTCCAGATCGAACGGCTTGACCAGATAGTCGTCGGCTCCGGCGTCGAGCCCCTTGACGCGGTCGGACACCGCGTCCCGGGCGGTGAGAATCAGGACGGGAACGCGCTGCTTGCGGGCGCGGAGGCTGGCCAGAACGGAAAACCCGTCCTTGCGCGGGAGGCCCAGATCGAGGAGGACGAGGGCATAGGGCTCGCTCTCGATCGCGATCTCCGCGGCCCGTCCGTCCTGAACCCAATCGACCACGTAGCCGTCATGGCGCAGGCCCGTGCGGATGCTCTCGCCGATCATCGGGTCGTCTTCTACGAGCAGCACCCGCACGGCGCATTCCTCTGCAGCTTCAGACCTGCGGCCAGTGGAAGCTGAGCTGCCGTTCACCCGTTTCGCGGACGAGCACGGCGCGCTTGAAGGACTTCCCGTTGGCGTCCGCGATGACCGTGTAGCGGCCCGCGGGGAGCTTCACCAGCATGATCGGGCCCTTGGAAACGGTGCTGAGGACATCCTTGCCGGTGTGGTCCTGGATGGTGACGTGGACGTCGGCCAGGTACTCGTTGTCCTTGTTTCCGGAGAAGATCATGGTGAGGGGGTAATGCCTGGCCTCGGCCTTCATGGCCGTCGATTCCGGCTTCCCGATGCCGCCGCTCATGTAGGTAATGTTGCCTTCGGTCTTGAGCTCCGGCAGAGCCGTGCTATGCATCAGCATGGTCGCGGCGGTTGCAGGCAGGGCAAGAGCGGCGGCGAGAGCGCCGGCGAACAACAATCTAGTGGGCTTCATGAGATACCTCCAACAAGGTTAGCACTTCGAGAAAAGGGCGGCCCGGTGTCCGGGCCGCCACCGCGCACCGTTCTCAGCCAAGGTCGACCGGCACGTATGTCTGCGAGTTGTTGCGTTGTACCAGCAGCGCGACACGCTTGCCCGACTTGTCGAGCAAGCGGCGCAGCTCCCGTGTGCTCTTCACCGGCTGCTCGTTCAGCGCCAGGATGACGTCGCCGGGCTCGATGCCGGCCTTGGCGGCCGCCCCACCCGACTCTTCGACGACGAGGCCGCCCTTGACGTGCATCTGGGCGATCTCGTCCGAGGTCAGCGGGCGCACGATCAGGCCGAGCCGCCCGGAGTTGTTGCCGGCAGGCGCGTTCGATGACGCAACCTGCTCGGCGGGCGCCGCGCCCACGGTCACCTTGAGGGTGCGCTCGGAGCCGTCGCGCCAGACGCGGAGTTCCGCGATCTGGCCCGGCTTCATGTCGCCCACGAGCAGCGGGAGCGTCGACGAGTGGTCGACCGCCTTGCCGTCGAAGCCGAGTATGACGTCGCCCGGCTTGACGCCTGCGCGCGCCGCAGGACTGCCGTTTTCCACCGCGCTGACGAGCGCGCCCTGGACCTTCTTGAGGCCGAAGGATTCGGCCAGATTCTGATCGATCTCCTGGATCGTCACCCCGAGGCGGCCGTGCGTGACCTTGCCGTAGCGCTGCAGCTGTTCTTCCACGTGCATGGCGACGTCGATCGGAATCGCAAACGACAGGCCCATGTAGCCGCCGGTCTGGCTGTAGATCTGCGAGTTGATGCCGATCACTTCGCCCTTGAGGTCGAACAGCGGGCCCCCGGAGTTGCCCGGGTTGACGGCGACGTCGGTCTGGATGAACGGCACGTAACCGCTGTCTGGCAGCGTGCGCGACTTGGCCGAGACGATCCCGGCGGTCACCGAGTTCTCGAACCCGAATGGCGATCCCATCGCCACGACCCATTGCCCGACCCGGACCTTGGAGGGATCGCCGATTTTCAGGGTCGGCAGCCCCTTTGCGTCGATCTTGAGCAGCGCCACGTCGGTGCGCGAGTCGGAGCCGATTACCTTGGACTTGAACTCGCGCCGATCGGTGAGCTTCACGTCTACTTCGGTAGCGCCGTTGACCACGTGAGCGTTGGTCAGGATGTAGCCGTCGGGACTGATGATGAAGCCCGAGCCGATCCCGTGGGCAGGCGACTGCTGCGGCATCGGGATCTGAAAGCGCTTGAAGAACTGGAAGAACGGATCGTTCTGGTCGAACGGGAGCGTCTGCGCGACGTTCGCGACGGTCTTCGTGATGCTGATGTTGACGACCGCGGGGCCGGCCTGCGCGGCAAGCGCGCTGAAGTCGGGCAGGGCGACCGACGGCGTCGCGGAGGCCTGGGTCGCGACCGGCGCCTCGGGCTTCGCCATTGCCGTAGTGCTCGCCGTGGCGCCTTTCGAGATGCATCCGGCGACAAGCACCGGAACCAGCGCGCAGACGGCCGCCTTGCCGATAGTCCTAGAAATCATGGTGGAGCTCCTTTGCCAGGTTGTTTGACCGGCGTACGATACGGCGCCGCCCTTAAGTCGAGCTTAAGAGCTGAACCGCGCTATCCTCCCCGGCGATTGGGAAACAGGCGGGACGCCCGCCAGAGGTTGAAGACCACGGGAGGAGATGCGATCAGGGAATCGCCGTCGCTGTCCACGGCTTTCGCAACCAGCGTGTGTTCCCCGCGGTCGATCCCGGAAAGCGCGAAGCGCAATCCCGCCCCGCTCGCGGCAGGGTGCCCGTCCAGGGTGAGCACGACCCGGTCGCCGGGACGCAAGGCCGGCGCGACGGCGACCAACACTTCAAGGTTGCCGGCGTTGTCGAATATCGTCGCGTCGCCTGCGGGCTTCAGAATCCCGATCGAGTCGTAGTACCGCAAGCCGGCGATCGTCGCGCGCGGCAGAGCGGAGGGGGCCTCTGCGCGGGCCGACAGCGCGCAAAAGGCGATCAGCCCGACGAACAACAGCGAACCGAGTCTTCGCGAGGGGATCATCTGCGGCTTGCGCGCTGGCGGCTGAACGGTGGGTTCGACATGCTCGCCGCCGCAAGGTTCTCCTCGAGGAACCTCCAGTTGACGATCTTCCAGTAGGCATCGAGGTACTTCGAGCGGTCATTGCGGTAGTCGATATAGTAGGCATGCTCCCACACGTCGCAGACGAGCAGCGCGTGGTCGCCTGTGGCCAGCGGGCAGTCGGCGTCGTCCGTGTTGCGCACGACGAAGCGCCCGTCCCGCAGCTTCACCAGCCACGTCCAGCCCGATCCGAACTTCTCGATCGCAGCCTTGGTGAAGAATTGCCTGAAAGCCTCCACGCTGCCGAACGCGAGCTCCAGCGTCTCGCCGACCACGGCGGATGGATCCCCGCCGCCAGCCGGATGCAGGCATCGCCAGAAGAAGTTGTGGTTCCAGAGCTGCGCGGCGTTGTTGAAGATGGTTCCGGTCGCCCCCTTGACGATGTCCTCCAGGCCCGCGTCTTCGTACTGCGTGCCGCGGATCTGCGAGTTGAGCTTGCTCGCGTATCCCCGGTGGTGCTTCCCGTAGTGATACGCGAGCGTTTCCCTGGACATGAACGGCTCGAGCGCGTTCATCGGGTAGCCCAGCTCGGGTGGGACGTGCTCCGACTTCATGATCCTGTCTGCGAGTCGCATGTTGCTTCTCCTGATCGGCCGATAAGGGAGCACGTTATGGCGCGCAGCTTAAGCAGACCTTAAGCCACTCGTCAGCGCGCTCTTCGCCGTGCGCTTTCTAGCACGGACCATTGCCGTTTCCCACCGGGATTGACCCTGTCGCGACGGCTGTGATACAAGGCATTCGTGAGCCGAGCCCGAGTACGCAAAGCAGTCGCGTGGGTCATGCTGCTGTCGATGACGGCGAGCGCTGCGTGGCCGCTCATGTCGTACGCGAAACGCGCCGGGCCGGATCTGGAAATCTGCTCGGTTCACGCAAAGAAGGCCGGGGGCGACGGCACCGGCAGCCTCCCCGCGGGCGATGATTCCCGTGACTGCGCGATGTGCTGCATGGCATCGCAGAAACTCCTTGCGCAGTCCTCCGCAACCGGGGTGTTCCTCCTGTCCGCGCTGCAACTCGAAGCGGACTACGCTCCCTCCGCGGATCTCGTTGTTCCCGGAGACCTGCTCCGTTATCCGCCCGCGCGGCCGCGCGCGCCCCCGACTCTCTAGCTGAGATTCCCAGACGACCGCCCGGGCGCCTCGGCGTTTCGGGTTCTCGTTCTACTTTGACTTTGCGATTGGTCCCGGCGGATTCCGGGGACCTTAGGAGAGGATCATGAAACCTTCGATTTCGAAGAGCGTCGCGGGCGCTCTCTTTTGCGCGGGCGCCGTGGCGTCCAAGGCGGCGCTCGCCTGCTCGAGCTGCGGATGCAGCCTGAATACCGACTGGTCGGCCCAGGGCTTCGGGGGCGGGGAGCCCGGGCTGCGCATGGATCTGCGCTTCGACTACATCGACCAGAAGGAGCTGCGCAGCGGCACCAAGGCG
>DATJYC010000034.1:0-3681 GCA_035499735.1 Burkholderiales bacterium | reverse complement strand
CCGACGTCGGCGTGCGAGCGGCGCACCAGCTCCGCGGTGGGCGCGCGGTTCTCCTCCAGCATCGGATTCGGCACCCCGTTGGGGAAGGTGCCGTCGGGGTTGTTGTTGAGCTTCACGAACTCGAACGGCAGGCGCGGCTCGAGCTGATCGACGATGAGCCCCGCGCCGCCGTTGCCGGCGTTCACCACCACCTTGAGCTTTTTGAGCTTGCCGCGGTCGACGTAGCTCATGAGGTGGTCGAGGTAAGGACCGCGGATGTCCAGGGTGCGCTCGCTGCCGGGATGCGCCGCCTTGCCGGGCAGGCGGCCGCTCTCGATGAGCGCGCGCATCTCCAGGAGGCCGGTGTCGGCGCTGATCGGCCGCGCGCCCTCGCGCACGAACTTCATGCCGTTGTAGTCGGGCGGATTGTGGCTCGCCGTCACCATGATGCCGCCGTCGAGCTTCTCGGCGAAGGTCGCGAAGTACGAGCCCTCGGTCCCCCACAGGCCGATGTCGAGCACGTCGACGCCGCAGTCGGTGAGCCCGCGCTTGAGCGAGCGGGCGAGCTCGAGCGAGGACAGGCGGATGTCGTAGCCGACCGCGACGCGCTTAGGCTTCACGAAGGCCGCGTAGGCGCGGCCGACGTCATAGGCGAGCGAGGCGTTGATCTCGTCCGGAATACGCCCGCGGATGTCGTAGGCCTTGAAGGAATTGAGGTTCACCATGGGGACGCGGTCCTTTCAGGTGTTCGTGCCCTTGCGGCCGTAGCGGTCCTCGAAGCGCACGATGTCGTCCTCGCCGAGGTACGAGCCCGACTGCACCTCGATGATCTCGAGCATGATGGTGCCCGGATTCTCGATGCGGTGCTTCATGCCGATCGGGATGTAGGTCGACTGGTTCTCTTCCAGCAGGAACTCCTCTTCGCCGCGGGTGATGCGCGCGGTGCCGGCCACCACGATCCAGTGCTCGGCGCGGTGGTGATGCAGCTGCAGCGAGAGCTGCGCTCCGGGCTTGATCTTCAGGCGCTTCACCTGGAAGCGCGAGCCCGACTCGATGCTGTCGTAGCTGCCCCACGGGCGGAACACCTCGCGATGCAGCGAATGCTCGTAGCGGCCGCGCTCTTTGAGCTGCGCGACGAGCTTCTTCACGTCCTGTACCCGGCTCTTCGGCGCCACCAGCACCGCGTCCTTGGTCTCGACCACGACGTGGTCCTTGAGACCCACCGCCGACACCAGGCGGCTCTCCGAATAGAGATAATTGCCCGCCGAGTCCTCGCTGATGACGTCGCCGTGCGTCACGTTGCCATGCGCATCGCCCTCGGTCGCCTCGTGCAGCGCCGCCCAGGAGCCGACGTCGCTCCAGCCGGCCGCGAGCGGCACCACGACCGCGTCTGCGGTCTTCTCCATCACCGCGTAGTCGATCGAGTCGGAGGGGCAGTTGGCGAAGGCCTCGGGCGCGATGCGGGTGAACTCGAGGTCGGCGCGCGCGGAAGCGAAAGCGGCCTCGCACACCCGCGCGATCTCCGGCGCCAGACGCGCGAGCTCGGTGAGATAGCGCCGCGCGCCGAACATGAACATGCCGCTGTTCCAGTAGTAGTCGCCGGACTTGAGAAACTCCGCCGCACGCGCGGCGTCGGGCTTCTCGACGAAGCGCGCGATGCCAAAGAGCTCCCCGCTCGCAGCGCCGCGCTGGATGTAGCCGTAGCCGGTCTCGGGCGCCGTGGGCACGATGCCGAAGGTGACGAGCTTCCCGGCCGCCGCCGCCGGCAGCGCCTGCCGCACGGCGCGCTGGAACGCCGGCACGTCCCGGATGACATGATCGGCCGGCAACACCAGCAGCACCGGGTCGGCCTCGCTCTCCTGGGTGCCCTTGAGGGCCGCGTGCGCGGCGAGCGCGATCGCCGGGGCGGTGTTGCGTCCGGCGGGCTCGAGCACGATGGCGCGCGGCGCGATCTTCAGCTGCCGCAGCTGCTCAGCGACGAGGAAGCGGTGCGCCTCGTTGCAGACGATGACGGGGGCGGCGGCACCGAGCCCCTCGAGGCGCAGCGCCGTCTGCTGCAGCATGGTGCGCGCGCCGGTGAGCGCCAGCAGCTGCTTGGGATAGAGCTCGCGCGACAGCGGCCACAGCCGCGTACCCGCACCGCCCGAGAGAATCACCGGTGTCAGCATCGCGCGTTCCCTCGTGGTCCGGGCGCTAGGCGTCGGCGAGCGGCTGGCCGCGGCCGATGGCGTGATAGGTGAGTCCGAAGCGGCTCACCATCGCCGGATCGTAGAGATTGCGGCCGTCGAAGATGACGGCGCCCTTGAGGACTTCGCGCAGCCGGTCGAAATCGGGGCTGCGGAACTCCTGCCACTCGGTGACGATGGCGAGCGCGTCCGCCCCCTCGGCCGCCTCGTAGGCGTTCCTGGCGATCGAGAAGCCCGCGACGCCCGCGTAGATGCGCTCGGCCTCGGAGGCGGCGATGGGATCGAAGGCGCGCACGCGCGCCCCGGCTTTGAGGAGCAGATCGATCAGTGTGCGCGAAGGGGCTTCGCGCATGTCGTCGGTGTTGGGCTTGAAGGCGAGACCCCAGAGCGCCACCGTGCGCCCGGCGAGCGCGCCGCCGAAATGGCGCGACATCTTGTGGAACAGCACTTCCTTCTGTCGCGCGTTCACCGCCTCGACGGCGTTGAGGATCGCGGGCTCGTGCCCCGCCTGGTGAGCCGAGCGGATGAGGGCCTGCACGTCCTTCGGGAAGCAGGAACCGCCGTAGCCCGTGCCGGGGTAGATGAAGCTGTAGCCGATGCGCGGATCGGAGCCGATGCCGATGCGTACCTTCTCGATATCGGCGCCGACGCGCTCGGCGATGTTGGCGAGCTCGTTCATGAAGCTGATCTTGGTGGCGAGCATCGCGTTGGCCGCGTACTTGGTGAGCTCGGAGGAGCGGATGTCCATGACGATGAGGCGGTCATGGTTGCGGATGAAGGGCTCATACAGCGCGCGCATGAGCTCCGTGGTGCGCGGGTTGTCGGTGCCGACCACCACGCGGTCCGGCTTCATGAAGTCGGTGATCGCCGCGCCCTCCTTCAGGAACTCCGGATTCGAGACCACGTCGAACTCGACCTTCGCGCCGCGCTCGGCGAGGGTCGCCGTGAGCTGCCCGCGTACGCGGTCCGCGGTGCCGACCGGCACGGTCGACTTCGTGATGACGATGCAGTAGCGGCTCATGTGGGTCGCGATGGTGCGCGCCACGGCGAGCACGTAGCGCAGGTCCGCCGAGCCGTCCTCCCCGGGGGGCGTGCCGACCGCGATGAGCTGGAACAACCCGTGCTCGACGCCCTTGGCCGCATCGGTCGTGAACTCGATACGGCCGGCCTCGGCGTTGCGCTTGATGAGCGCCTCGAGCCCCGGCTCGTGGATCGGGACTTCGCCGCGCTTCAGGCGCTCGATCTTTTGGGCGTCGACATCCACGCACACCACATGGTTGCCGGCATCAGCGAGGCAGGCGCCAGTGACAAGACCGACGTAGCCGGATCCGAAAATCGTTACCCGCATGGATTAAGTCAACGTAAGTATAGGATTTATAAGAACTAACGGGTGCGAGACTAGAGCAAATCAGCGCCGTACTCAATCGCCCGGGCGCAGGATACATCCCGGCGGCCTGGGTGGGGGGCCGGTCACGGGAAAGTCACGAAGGAGGTCGGCCGGACCTCAGGAAGGCAG
>DATJYC010000033.1:0-143094 GCA_035499735.1 Burkholderiales bacterium | reverse complement strand
CGCCCGCGGCGCGGCCGCTTGCGCTCGGCCGGCGCCTCGGGATAGGCGGCCGGCTTCACGCCCGGCGACAGCACCAGCACGTAGCGGCCGCGCTCGACGCCCGCGCTCGGCTGCGCGAGCACGCGCGCGAAGGTATAGGCGGCGTCGCGCTCCACGCGCACGACCGAGCCCACCGGCAGCCCGGGCGGATAGGTGCCGTCGATCCCGGACGTCACGAGCCGGTCGCCGCCTTGCACGTCGGCGTTGGCCGCCATGTAGCGCAGCTCGAGCAACCCCGAGGCGCCGCCGCCGAACGCGATCGCGCGCAGGCCGTTGCGCAGCACCTGCACCGGCACGGCCTGGCCCTTGTCGGTGATCAGCGTGACCTCCGACACGAACGCGCTCGCCCGCGTGAGCTGGCCCACGACCCCCATGTCGTCGACGACCGGGCTGCCCGCGCGCACGCCGTGCTGCGTGCCGCGGTCGACGATCACCTTGCGCGCGTACGGATCGCGGCCCGTGTAGAGGATCTCGGCGGGGATCGACTTGCGCTCGAGCCGCTCGGAGGCGCCGATCAGGGCGCGCAGCGCGCCAACCTCGGCCGCGGCGGATTCGTAGCGCTGCGCGTCGAGCTCGGAGGCGAGCAGCTTGGCGCGCAGCGCGTCGTTCTCGGCGCGCAGCTGCGACTGGCTGGCGAAGTAGCCGGCGACGCCCTCGGCCAGCACGACCGGCAGGCGAGCGGCTTGCTGGATCGGATAGGCCGCGAGCGAGAGCACGGCGCGGATCGCGTCGGCGTAGCCAAAGCGCGCATCCAGCACCAGCAGCGTGAGCGAGAGCGAAGCGAAGAACGCGAGCCGGACGAGGGGGGCGGGGCCGCGGACGAAGAAGGGCGGGGGTGTGTGCTCCACGTCAGCGAAGGGTTTGGGGGCCCCTCACCCCGGGCTCAATCGTTGGTGAAGATCGGGCCGAAGTGCTCCATCTTCTCGAGCGCCTTGCCCGAGCCGCGCACCACGCAGGTGAGCGGGTCGTCGGCGACGATCACCGGGAGGCCGGTCTCCTCCATCAGCAGCCGGTCGAGGTCGCGCAGGAGCGCCCCTCCGCCGGTGAGCACCATGCCTTTCTCGGCGATGTCGGCGCCCAACTCGGGCGGGGTCTGCTCCAGCGCCGATTTCACGGCGCCCACGATCTGGTTGAGCGGCTCGGTCAGCGCTTCCAGGATCTCGTTCGAGGAAATCGTGAAGCTGCGCGGAATCCCTTCCGCGAGGTTGCGCCCTTTCACTTCCATTTCGCGCACTTCGGACCCAGGGAAGGCCGAGCCGATCTCCTTCTTGACGTTCTCGGCGGTCGTGTCGCCGATCAGCATGCCGTAGTTGCGGCGGATGTAGTTGACGATCGCCTCGTCGAACTTGTCGCCGCCGACGCGCACCGAGCCCGAATACACCATGCCGCCGAGGGAGATCACGCCGACCTCGGTGGTGCCGCCGCCGATGTCGACCACCATCGAGCCCGTCGCCTCGGCGACGGGGAGGTCGGCGCCGATCGCGGCCGCCATCGGCTCCTCGATCAGGTAGACCTGGCTCGCGCCCGCCTCGATCGCGGCTTCGCGGATCGCGCGGCGCTCGACCTGGGTCGATCCGCACGGAACGCAGATGATGATGCGCGGCGACGGCGAGAACAGGCGAGACTCGTGCACTTTCTTGATGAACTGCTTGAGCATCTGCTCGGTGACGGTGAAATCGGCGATCACGCCGTCCTTCATCGGGCGGATCGCGATGATGTTGCCCGGCGTCTTGCCGAGCATGGACTTCGCTTCCTTGCCGACCGCCTGGATCGTCTTCTTCGAATTCGGGCCGCCCTCCTGCCTGATCGCCACCACGGAGGGCTCGTCGAGCACGATGCCTTTGCCGCGAACGTAAATCAGCGTATTGGCCGTTCCCAGGTCAATCGCCATGTCGTCCGAAAAATATCCACGCAAAAAGCCAAACATCCTGCTGATTTCCTTAGGAAAGGGGATTCACGATTGCGCTATAATACAGCAAATAAAATTACGTTTTAAGCGATTTCTCATGGCGTTGACCCTCGAAGACGTACGCCGCATCGCCGAGCTCGCCCGGATCGGCATAAGCGACGCGGAAGCGAAGGCCGTCGAGGCCAAGCTCAACGATATATTTGAGTTGATTGGGCAATTGCAGAAGGTCGATACCGAGGGGGTCGAGCCCATGGCCCACGCCCAGGCCTTTGCGCTGCGCCTGCGGCCCGACGAAGTGAGGGAGAAAGACCAGCGCGACTTGTTCCTGAAGCTAGCGCCGCAGAACGAATCAGGCCTCTACCTCGTTCCAAAGGTCATCGAGTAGCGGATTCAGGGGCCGAGAATCCTGAATTCATGCTGAATTCCTCTCTCAAAGAGCTTTCCTCGGCGCTTGCGTCAAAGAAGATTTCGAGCGTCGAGCTCACGAAGACCTTTCTCGAGCGGATCACGGCGCTGAACGGGAGGCTCAACGCCTTCATCACCGTCGACCCGGAAAAAAGTCTCGTGCAGGCCCGCGCGGCCGACGCGCGCATTGCCCAGGGCAGGGCGGCACCCCTTACCGGCGTCCCGGTGGCGCACAAGGACATCTTCGTCGCTCGCGACTGGCTCACCACCTGCGGCTCGAAGATCCTCTCGAATTTCGTGTCGCCTTACGACGCGCACCTGATCGAGCGCTTCAACGCGGCGGGGGCGGTGATCCTCGGCAAGACCAACATGGACGAGTTCGCCATGGGCTCCTCGAGCGAATCCTCGTTCTACGGGCCGGTGAAGAACCCCTGGAACACGGATTGCGTCCCCGGCGGCTCATCGGGCGGGTCGGCGGCCGCGGTCGCGGCGCGCATGGCGCCGGCAGCGACGGGAACCGACACCGGCGGGTCGATCCGCCAGCCCGCCGCGCTCTCCGGAATCTGCGGCCTGAAGCCGACGTACGGCCTCGTGTCGCGCTACGGCATGGTCGCTTTCGCCTCCAGCCTCGACCAAGGCGGGCCATTCGCGAAGAGCGCCGAGGACCTCGCAATGCTGCTCGACGTGATGGCGGGGTTCGACGAGCGCGATTCGACCTCGATCGAGCGCGATGCGGAGGACTACGCTCGCGATCTCGACGAGCCGCTGTCCGGCCTTCGCGTCGGTGTGCCGAAGGAGCATTTCGGCGAGGGCCTCGCGCCGGACGTCGGCAAGGCCGTCGAGGAGGCGCTGGCGCAGTTGGAGAAGCTGGGCGCGAAGCGCGTTCCGGTCGAGCTGCGCAACTCGGGCCTCTCGGTGCCCGCGTACTACGTCATCGCGCCCGCGGAGGCGTCTTCGAACCTGTCGCGCTTCGACGGCGTGCGCTACGGCTACCGGGCGAAGGACTATACCGATCTCGCCGACATGTACCGCAGGACGCGCGCGGAAGGGTTCGGCGCGGAGGTGAGGCGGCGCATTCTCATCGGCACCTACGTGCTTTCCCACGGCTACTACGACGCCTACTACCTCAAGGCGCAGAAGGTCCGTCGCCTGATCGCGAACGATTTCACCGAGGCGTTCAAGCGCTGCGATGTGGTGGTCGGCCCGACTGCGCCGACCGTGGCGTTCAGGCTAGGCGCCAAGACCTCGGATCCCGTGCAGATGTACCTGAACGACATCTACACCATCCCCGCGAACCTCGCGGGGCTTCCCGCTGCCTCCATTCCCTGCGGCTTCGGCGCGGGCGGCCTGCCGGTCGGGCTGCACCTCGTAGGCAACTACTTCGCCGAGGCGAGACTGCTCAACCTGGCGCACCAGTACCAGAAGGCGACCGACTGGCACCGGCGCGAGCCGAGGGGCCTGCAATGAGCTGGGAAATCGTCATCGGGCTGGAGACCCACGCGCAGCTCTCGACCGCGTCGAAGATGTTCTCCGGCGCTTCGACCGCCTTCGGCGCCCTGGCCAACACCCAAGCGAGCGCGGTGGACATGGCGCTGCCGGGGGTGCTGCCGGTGGCGAACAAGGGCGCGGTGGAGCGCGCTATACGCTTCGGCCTCGCGATCGGCGCGACCATCAACCGCCGCTCGGTGTTCGCCCGCAAGAACTATTTCTACCCCGACCTCCCCAAGGGGTACCAGATCAGCCAGTACGAGCTGCCGATCGTGCAAGGCGGGGAAATTCCGATCGTGTCGCCGACGCGGGGTGAAATAGTGATACGGCTGACGCGAGCCCATCTCGAAGAAGATGCGGGAAAGTCCCTTCACGAGGATTTCCACGGAATGAGCGGAATCGACCTGAATCGCGCGGGAACGCCCTTGCTTGAGATCGTGACCGAGCCCGAGATTAGATCGGCGGAAGAAGCTGTTGCTTACGCGAAGAAGCTTCACCAGATAGTGACTTGGTATGACATCTGCGACGGGAACATGCAGGAAGGCTCATTCCGATGTGACGCCAACGTCTCGGTGAGACGCCCCGGCGCGCCGCTCGGCACCCGCTGCGAGATCAAGAACCTGAACTCCTTCCGCTTCATGGAGAAGGCGATCCAGTTCGAGGTGAAGCGTCAAATCGAGATCCTCGAGGACGGTGGCAGGATCGTTCAGGAGACAAGACTCTACGATCCCGACAGGGACGAAACGCGATCGATGCGGACCAAGGAGGAAGCGCACGACTATCGTTATTTCCCCGATCCCGATCTCCTGCCGCTAGTGGTGAAAGAAGAATGGATCGAAAAGGTTAGGGATGAGTTGCCAGAGTCTCCGTTCGAACAGAAGAAGAAACTCATTGCGTACGAAATTCCTGTCGAAAAAGCCGAACAGCTGACTTCGACTCGGAACTCCTCGACCTTCGCGATTGCAACCCTCATGGGCGCGCCAAAAGAGCGGGCACCCGTGTTGGCAAACTGGATATTGGGCCCGCTCGCTGCAATGCTGAATGAGGAGCGCCTCGACATTGCGCAAAGCAAAGTGTCGTCCGATCAATTGCGGGACCTTTCGGAACGCGTGGCCGACGGAACTGTGTCGTCGACCGTGGCTGCATCCGTGGTCCTTCCCGCTTTGTGGCAGCAGGAGGGTTCGGTCGATGCGATCATCGAAAAGCGCGGCCTGAAGCAGATCTCAGACTCCGGCGCGATCGAGAAGATCGTCGACGAGGTGCTCGCAGCGAACGCAAGGCAGGTGGAGGATTACCGCGCCGGCAAGGACAAGGCGTTCAATTCGCTGGTCGGGCAGGTGATGAAGGCCACCAAGGGGAAGGCGAATCCCGCTCAGGCGAACGAGATCCTGAAGCGAAAGCTCGCGCGCTGACTACTTCTTCGGCGCCGTCAGCTCGACGTAGCGCCGCTTGTCCTCGTCGTACTTCGCGTTGATCTTGGCGATCTCGGTCTTCTTTGCTTCGAGCAGCGCGGTCTGGGTCTTGATCTCGATGTCGACGTTGCTAATTTCCTGCTTGAGCTTCGCGGGCATCGGCTTCTTGGTGTAGAACTCCTTTTCCGACTCGAGGTCTTTTTGGCGCTTCTGGGCTCCGGCGATGGTCTTCTCCGTGGAGGCGATCGCGTCCTGAGCCTCCTTGAGAGCGCGGGCTCGCTGGTCCTCGATGTCCTTCTCGCTCGAGTAGGTGTTCAGGAGCGCGGTGTTCTTGCGGTGTTCCTCCCGGGCCAGTTCCTCCTGTTCCGCCTTCTTTTTGCGCTCGGCCTCGCGCGCCTTGATCTCGGCGGGCGTGGCGGGGCGTTGGCTTTCTTTGATGACGACGCCCGACTTGTTCAGCTCCTCGGTTTCGCGCCCCAGGCATTCGCGGGGAGGGACTTGGGTGTAGTAGACCCTGCCGCTCGCATCCTTGCACTTGTACATGTGCAGGGCCGCCGGCGGCTGCTGCGCGAGAGCGGGCGCGGTCACGGCAAAGGTGAGCAGAAGTACCGCCGCCTGGCTACGCATAGTGAGCCACCCCGTAGAGTTGCCTGTATTCCCGGATCGCCTGGAGGTGCTGCCGGTATTCGGCGCGCTCCCCGATGAAGCCCATCAGGTCGTCCAGGCTCGCGATGGACACGACGGGGATGCCGTGGCGTTTCTCGATTTCCTGTATAGCCGAGAGCTCCGCGGCGCCGCGTTCCATGCGGTCCAGCGAGATTACCACTCCCGCCGGAGTCGCGCCGTGTGACGAAATCACGTCCAGCGACTCGCGCACCGCGGTTCCGGCGGTCAGCACGTCGTCGACGATGAGCACGCGGCCCGCGAGCGGCGCGCCGACGAGGTCGCCGCCCTCGCCGTGGTCCTTGGCTTCCTTGCGGTTGAAGGCGTAGGGGACGTCGCGGCCCTCCCGCGCCAGGGCAACGGCGGTGGTCGCGGCGAGAACGATCCCCTTGTACGCGGGGCCGAACAGCATGTCGAAGCGCACCCCGGAGGCCAGGATGGCTTTTGCGTAGAATTGCGCCAGCCGCTCGAGCGACGCGCCGGTGTTGAACAGGCCGGCGTTGAAGAAATACGGCGTCGTGCGGCCCGACTTCGTGACGAAGCGGCCGAACTTCAGGACGCCCTGCTCGAGGCAGAACGCGATGAAGTCCTTGCGAAAATCGGCCACCTGGAGATGCCCGAGAAGAATTCGCCGAATGTTACGCATTATCACGCTCAATCTCAACGGCATCCGCTCGGCGCTCGCGAAGGGCTTTCCGCGCTGGCTCGCGCGGCAGCGCGCCGATGTCGTCTGCCTGCAGGAGATCAAGGCGCAGGAAGCCGACCTCGCCGATCTGGAACTGGTGCCGAGGGGATTCCACGGAAACTACCACTGCGCGTCGACCAAGAAGGGCTACAGCGGTGTGGCGCTGTATTCGCGAAGGAAGCCCGACGCCGTGGTTTGCGGCTACGGCAGCCGGGAGTTCGATCCCGAGGGGAGGTATCTGCGCGCCGATTTCGGCAAGCTCTCGGTGGTCTCGGTCTACCTCCCGTCGGGCTCGAGCTCGGAGGAAAGGCAGAAGGCCAAGTTCCGCTTTCTCGCCGAGTTCATGCCTGTGCTCAAGGAGCTGAAGGCGAGCGGGCGCGAATTCGTCCTGTGCGGCGACTGGAACATCGCGCACAAGGAGATCGACCTCGAGAACTGGCGCGGCAACCGCAAGAATTCGGGTTTCCTTCCCGAGGAGCGCGCCTGGCTGACCGAGACCTTCGACCGCGTCGGCTGGGTGGACGTGTTCCGGCGCGTCGACCCGCGGCCGAGGCAATACACCTGGTGGTCGAACCGCGGCCGGGCCTGGGCGAAGAACGTCGGCTGGCGCATCGACTACCAGATCGCGACCCCGGGCATCGCCGCGAAAGCGAGGCGGGCGAGCATCTACAAGGCGAAGCGTTTCTCGGACCACGCCCCGCTCACGATCGACTACGACGCGAAGCTCGCATGAGCTCGCCCTACCTCTCGGTCTTCCGCAGCCGGCGCCTCGCGGTGATCCTCGCGCTCGGCTTCTCCTCGGGGCTTCCGATTGCGCTAACGGGCGGAACTTTGCAGGCGTGGATGACGGTCGAGGGCGTGGACCTCTCGACGATTGGCGCGTTCACGCTGGTGGGGCTGCCCTACGTGTGGAAGTTCCTCTGGGCGCCTGCGATGGACCGCTTCGTCCCGCCTTTCCTCGGCCGGCGGCGCGGTTGGCTGCTCGTCACCCAGCTCGCGCTCGCGCTGGGGATCGCCGCGATGGCGTTCCTGTCGCCGCGCTCGGATCTCGCGCTCGTCGCCTGGCTCGCGCTCGCGGTCGCCTTTCTCTCGGCCTCGCAGGACATCGTCGTCGACGCCTACCGCACCGACGTGGTGAGCCGCGAGGAGCGCGGCCTCGCGGGCGCGCTCGGCGTCGTCGGCTATCGCATCGCGATGCTGGTCTCGGGCGCGCTCGCGCTGGTGCTGGTCGCCGGGTCGGGTTTCATCCCCGCGCTCGGCTGGCGAGACACCTATCTCCTCATGGCTGCGCTGATGGCCGTGGGCATGCTCGCGGCCTTCTTGGGAGAGGAGCCCGCCAGCGTCCAGACGCCCAGGACGCTGCGCGAGGCGGTGGTCGAGCCGTTCCACGAGTTCTTCTCCCGTCCCGGAGCCATTGCGATCCTCGCGCTGCTGATCCTCTACAAATTCGGCGATGCCTTCGCGGGCTCGCTCACCACCGCGTTCCTGCTTCGGGGCGCTGGGTTCTCGCTCGACGACGTCGGCTTCGTCAACAAGGCGGTCGGCCTCGCAGCGACCATCGCCGGAGCGCTCTTCGGCGGCGCGCTCATGGTGAAGATGGGGCTATACCGCGCGCTCCTGTCGTTCGGAATCCTCCAAGGCGTGGCGATCCTTTCGTTCATGTGGCTCGCTCTCGTCGGCAAGAACTACCCGATCATGGTGCTCGCGGTGGGCCTGGAGAACGTCACCTCGGGCATGGGGACGGCGGCGTTCGTGGCGCTCCTCATGGCGCTCTGCGATCACCGCTTCACGGCGACGCAGTACGCGCTCCTCTCCGCGCTGGCCGCAATCGGGCGGGTCTTCATCGGGCCGGTCGCGGGCTACGCCACCGACCCCCGGTACCTCGGGCTCTCGTGGGCCGCGTTCTTTTTCTGGGCCTTCGTGAGCGCGATTCCCGGGCTCGTACTGGTCTGGATGCTGCGCGGGGAAATCGAAGCGGCGGAGGCCCGCCAGTCCTAGGACTTCGGCTTCGCGGGGATCTCCTTGCCAGGAGCGGGGTGCGCGCGGCGTATCGTCGGAGACACGACCTTCGCCGAGACGTGGAAGTCCCAGACCGCGGCGCCGCCGCTCGCGGCGAATTCCGTCACGAGCTTCGGCACGTCGTCGAGATTCTTGACCGTCCTTCCCTGCAGCCCGAAGCTGCGCGCGATTCCGGCGAAATCGCAGTAGCCGAACACCGACCCGTCCTCGGGCATTCCCTCCGAGCGCAGCTTGTGCAGCTCGGAGCCGTACGCGGCGTCGTTCATGACCACGATCAGGATGTTGAGCCGGTGCCGCCTAATGGTCTCGAGCTCCTGCACGTGCATCATCACGCTGCCATCGCCGTCGAACAGCACGACGGTCCGGTCCGGGCGCGCCGCCGCGACGCCCATGGCGAAGGAGACGCCGTTGCCGATCGCGCCGAACTCGCGGATGGTAAGGAACTTCTCCTGCGGGCGCGAGGGCATCTGCGCGAAGAACCACGAGCAATGACCGCCCGAGTTCACCATCTCCCAGTCGCGCGGCAGGTTTCTTTCCAGCGCCTCGACCACGTCGCGCGGGTCGAGCAGCCCGGGCTCGATGTCGAACACGTGGCTGTCGGGTTTCGAGTCGCGGATGCGCGCGGCCATCGCGTCGCTGCGCCAGCTTTGCTTGCGGGCGGGCAGCGCCGCGGTCAGCGCCTCCACGCCGAGGCGTGCGTCGGCGCGCAGATGATGTTCCGCGACCTCCTGGCCCTGGGCGACCGCGACCGGGTCGATGTCGATCTGCAGCATCCTCGCTTTCGGCCAGAGCTGGCCGCCGCCCCCCGCGTGGTAGGCGAGCGAGCTGCCGACCGCGACGACGAGGTCGGCCTCTTTCAGGTATTCGAGGCCGGCCTCGGGCGTGAAGCTGCCCGAGATGCCGATGCAGAAAGGATCGTCGTGGAATAGGCCCCGCGCGGGAAGCGTCGTCGCGAGGAGCCCGCCTGTCTTCGCGGCCAGCGCGCGGCAGGCGGCGCCCGCGCCGGATTCGACCGCGCCGAGCCCGGCCAGCACGACGATGCGCTCGGCACCTGAGACCAGCTTCGCGGCGCTCGCGACGTCGTCGGGATGCGGCGGAATCGGCGAGGAGCGCGGCAGCAGCTCGCGCGAGGGCTTCGGCAGATCCGTCTTTCCCTCCCACGGCCGCGCCTGAAGGTCGAACGGTATGCCGATCACCACCGGGCGGCGCTCGCGGCGCGCCTGGAGGAACGCATCGCGCACCGCGACCGGCATGCGCTCGACCATGTGCAGGCTGTGGTACGCGGCGCCCGTCGCGGTGATGAGCGGCGCCTGGTCGAGCTCCTGGTTGTACCAGCCGCTCTTGAGCGGCGCCTCCCCGGCGAAAACCACGAGCGGCAGATGAGCGCGCACTGCCGCGGGGAGCGCCGTGATCAATTGCGTCACGCCGGGGCCACAGGTGACGGTCGCCACGCCCACTTCGCGGCTCTTTCGCGAGTACGCCATCGCGGCGGCGAGCGCGCAGTGCTCGTGCCTGACGTAGACCATGCGGCAGCCGTGCTCGGCCAGGCGCGCGGCCCAGTTCATGTTCGCATCGCCGAGGAGGGCGAAGCACGTCCGCACGTCTTCCTGCGCGAAGGCGCGGGCGAGGATGTCGTACACGCGGGGCTTGAGGTCGTCTTTCATGGGTCGCCATGCTAGCCGGACTCGCCGAACCCGCCAAGGGCGATCGGTATTAGACTACCGCCATGAACGCCCCCGAGAAGATGAAGCAGTACGACCGCGCGGCTCAGTCCGTCGGCAACATCGTCCACCTCGAGCACTTCAACTGCTGCATCGACGACCAGCGCCTGGCGGTGCTGTTCTACGTTACCGGCCTGGGCGCGACGCGCGACCCGTACATCTTCACGGGCCTGGAGAACATCTGGCTGAACTTCGGCCGCACGCAGGTCCACATGCCGAGCCGCGCCGTGCCGCCCAAGGCCGAGCGCCTGCGCGGCACTGCGGGCTTCGTCGTGCCTTCCCTCGCGGAGCTGAAGAAGCGCCTGGAGTACGCGGGCAGCGAGATGAAGCGCGTCGTCCCCGAGCGCAAGACGCAGTTCTCCTGGGAGGAGAAGGACGGGGCGATCGAGGCCGTCGATCCCTGGGGCACGCGCGTGCGCTGCCATGCGCCCGCGCCCGAGTTCGGGCCGATCGAGATCGGCATTGCGTACATCGACTTCGACGTGCCCCCCGGCTCAGCCGAAGGCATCGCACGCTTCTACAACCAGGTGATGAAGGCGCCCGCGCGCCACGAGAAGGGCCGCGCCGCGGTGAGCATCGGGCGCGACCAGAAGCTCTACTTCACCGAGACCAAGAAGCCGCTCCCCGAGTACGACGGCCACCACATCCAGATCTACATCTCCGATTTCTCCACGCCCTACGAGTGGCTCAAGACGCGCGGCCTCATCACCATGGAGACCGACGCGAACGAGTGGCGCTTCCAGTGGATCACCGACCCGGACGACGGCCGGAAGCTCTTCCAGATCGAGCACGAAGTGCGCAGCATCAAGCACCGCCTCTTCGCCCGTCCGCTCGTGAACCGCAACCACGGGGTTACGAACATGAACTATCTGCCGGGGCAGGACTTCTACCACGGCACCTACTAGGTGAACTAGCCGGCACGCGCCGGTATCGGCAAGCGACTAATCCTTGTAGTCCTTGCCCACATCCTGAACATAAAAGCGAACCCTGTCTTCTCCTGGGATAGGATTCGCCAAGAAGCGGGACATACCTAAGGACGTCATTGGAGACGATTGTCGCGGAGTATTTCCCGCGCAGCGTTGTGTCCCGGCGCGCCTGTAACTCCCCCGCCCGGGTGTGCGCCCGAGGCGCAGAAATAGAGTCCGCGCACCGGCGAACGGTAATCCGCGTAGCCGAGCACGGGACGCGCGGAGAACAGCTGGTCGAGCGTCAGCGCGCCGTGGAAGATGTCCCCGCCGATCATGCCTAAGTCTCGCTCGAGGTCGAGGGGGGAGAGGATCTTGCGGGCGACGATGCTCTTTTTGAAGTTCGGGGCGTGGCGGGTGACGGTATCGACGATCGCGTCGGCGGCCGCTTCCCTGGCGTCGTCCCAGGTCTTTCCGTCGGGCAGCGTCGGGTTGAAGTGCTGGCAGAAGAGGCTCGCGACGTGCTTTCCCGGCGGCGCGAGCGAGGGATCGACCGTGCTCGGGATCAGCATCTCGACGATCGGCTCGCGCGCCCAGCCGAGGGTGCGCGCATCGAAGTAGGCGCGCTCCATGTAGGCGAGCGACGGGGCGATGATGATCCCGGAGCTGTGGTGGGGTTGAGCGTTCTTTCCCGGCATCGAGCTGAAGTCGGGCAGCTCGGAGAGCGCGACGTTCATGCGGAAGCTGCCTGAGGCGCAGCGCCAGCGCTCGATCCGCTCGCGGAAGTCGGGATCGAGCGCGTCCTTTTCGATGAGTCTGAGAAAGAGAAGCTTCGGGTTTATTCCGGCGGCTATTGCATTGGCCTCGATCTCGGTGCCGTCTTTCAGCGCGACCGAGGCGGCGCGGCCGGCTTTCACGCGGATGGCGGTCACCTCCGCGTCCGTGGCAATCTCGACGCCTCGGGCTCTTGCTTCTGCTGCGATCGCCTCGCTCACCGCGCCCATGCCGCCCAGCGCATGGCCCCAGGTGCCGCGCTTGCCGTTCACTTCCCCGAAAGCGTGGTGCAGCAGCACGTACGCCGAGCCGGGCGAATAGGGGCTCGCGAAGTGCCCGACCTGGGCGTCGAAGCCGAATACCGCTTTGACGGAGTCACTTTCGAACCACCAGTCGAGCAGCTCGCCCGCGCTCCGCGTCACGATCTCCCACAGGTCGCGCTGCGCGCGGCGCGAGAGGAGCGCGAGCTTGCCACCGAGCGCGAGCGCGCGAAGGCCGCTGCGCCAGTTCCAACCCAGGTTGGGCGGAGTCTGGAGGACTAGGCTGCGCAGCGTATCGGCAGCCGCTTCGATCGTGCGGTAGTAGCCGGGCAGGCGCTCGGCGTCGCGCTTCGAGAAACGGGCTAGTTCTCTTTGCGTATCTTCCGTGGTCGGGCCGAGCTTGAAGCTTCTTCCGTCCGGGAGCGGCAGAAAGTTGGCGAAGGGCCGCTCGACGATCTTCAGGCCGTGCTCGGCGAGCTTGAGGTCGCGGATCACCTTGGGGTTCAAGAGGCTCACCGTGTACGCCGCGGTCGAGTTGCGGAAGCCCGGCGCGAACTCCTCGGTGACTGCCGCGCCGCCGACGACGCGACGGCGCTCGAGCACCTTGACCTTCAGCCCCGCGCCCGCGAGGTAGCAGGCGCAGACGAGGCCGTTGTGGCCGCCGCCGATGACGATGACGTCGTAGCGCACCGCGCTAGGACTTCTGGATGCGGTAGACCGCGAGGCTGCCGAAGACGTTGGCGAGCGAGTGGACCGGGCGCCCGCCGTGCAGGACGATGCGGTCGAGCACGCGGATGCCGTGGCTTGCGCAGAACGACTCGAAATCGGCGATGGTAAACAGGTGCACGTTGGGCGTGTTGTACCACTGGTACGGGAGCTCGGGCGACATCGGCATCCTGCCGCCGAGCGCGATCTGCAGGCGCAGGTTCCAGCGGCCGAAATTGGGGAAGGAGACGATCGCCTCGCGCCCGACACGCAGCATGTCGAGCACGATCTCCTCGGTGCGGCGCACCGCCTGCAGGGTCTGCGACAGGATGACGCAGTCGAAGGAGCCCGCGTCGAACCCCGCCAGCCCGCGCTCGAGGTCGCTCTGGATGACGTTCACGCCGTTCTTGACGCAGGCGAGCACGTTGGCGTCGTCGATGTCGACGCCGTAGCCGCGCGCGTTGCGCGTCTGCCTGAGGTACTTCAGCAGCACGCCGTCGCCGCACCCGAGATCGAGCACCGAGGAGTCGGGCTTCACCCAGGCGGCGATCGCCTGGAAGTCGGAGCGCTCGGAGAGCGCGACCTGCTCGAGGCCGTTCATAGTCGCGCGAACATGCCGTCGAAGTACGCTCGCACCAGCGCGTGGTAGCGCGGGTCCTCGAGCAGGAAGGCGTCGTGGCCGTGCGGCGCGTCGATCTCGGCGTACGAAACGTCCAGGCGGTTGTCGAGCAGCGCCTTGACGATCTCGCGCGAGCGCGGCGGCGCGAAGCGCCAGTCCGAGGTGAAGGATACGACCAGGAACCGCGCTTTCGCGACCGCGAGCGCCTTCGAGAGGTCGTCGCCGTGCGCGGCCGCGGGGTCGAAGTAATCGAGCGCTCGGGTGATGAGGAGATAGGTATTCGCGTCGAAGTACTCGCTGAACTTGTCGCCCTGGTGGCGCAGGTAGGACTCGATCTCGAAGTCGACATCGAAATGGAAGCCGATCTGGCCTTCGCGCAGCGCGCGGCCGAATCTCTCCATCATCGCGTCGTCCGAGAGATAGGTGATGTGGCCGATCATGCGCGCGAGGCGGAGCCCGCGGCGCGGCACCACGCCGTGCGCGTAGTAGTCGCCGCCGTGAAAGTCCGGATCGGTGGTGATCGCCTGGCGGGCGACCTCGTTGAACGCGATGTTCTGCGCCGAGAGCTTGGGCGCCGCCGCGACCACAATGGAGTTCCGGATGCGCTCCGGGTAGCTCATCGTCCACTGCAGCGCCTGCATCGCGCCGAGCGACCCGCCCATCACCGCGGCGAACGAGGCGATGCCGAGGCGGTCGGCGAGCCGCGCCTGGGCGTCGACCCAGTCCTCGACCGTGACCACCGGGAAAGCCGAGCCCCAGGGCTTGCCCGTCGCGGGGTTCACGCTCTTTGGGCCGGTCGAGCCGAAGCAGCCGCCGACGTTGTTGACGCCGACGACGAAGAAGCGCTCGGTGTCGAGCGGCTTTCCCGGTCCGATCATGTTGTCCCACCAGCCGACGTTGTCGGGCTGGTCGGCGTAGTAGCCGGCGACGTGGTGGGCGGCGTTCAGCGCGTGGCACACGAGCACCGCGTTCGACCGCGCGGCGTTCAGCTTCCCGTAGGTCTCGTAGACGAGGTCGTAGGCGGGCAGCGTCGCGCCGCTCTTGAACGCGAGCGGCTGGTCGAAGCGCATCGTCTGCGGCTTGACCGCACCAACCGAGCGCGACTCGCTTCCGTTTCTCGGCGCCATGAAAAGAAAAACCCGTTCAGCTTGCTGCTAAACGGGTCGCCCTCGCTTTAGCAATATTTGTTTGTCGCCCGGACCTCCGGACGGCGCCTGCAAGCTGAATGGTCAAATCGGCGCTGAGGGGGACGTTACCTCAGCGGCGGGGCCGCGTCAATTCTGGACGGCGCCCTTGCCCTTCCGCCGCGCCTGCCACTGCTCGCGCCTCACCTTGTCGCGACCGACCTTGAGCCGGTACCGGGACAGCAGGTGCTCGCGCATTTTCGCGAGGACGACGTCGCGCAGCTCGGGCGGCAGCGCGGACGAGTCGCGCTCGAAGCGCGGCACGACGGTGCCCGAGTCGAACTTGCCGCCGGAGACGAGGATCGGCGCCTCCGGGTACCCGCCGGCCGCGTCGCCGTGGTCGACGCCGTCGTGGTAGGTCCCGACGTTCCGGGTCCACGTCAGGGCGCGCTCGTTGCGCTCGACGTCGTAATACAGCTGGAACTTCGCCAGCGCGCCGTCCGGGTCCTGCCAGGTGAACAGGTCGAAGTAGTCGTTCTCGAACCAGCGGCGGCGGAGCTTCGGGTCCGTCTGCTCGACGATCAGGACCTCGCGCAGGGGGTCAGGCTTGCGTTCCATGGCTCACTTGTTCAGCTTGGCGAGCAGCGTGCGCGCCCTCGCCGGGTCGTGCTCGCGGGTCATGCGCGCCGCCGCCTTCTCCACTTCGCTTATGCGCGTGCGCAGCACCTCGTGCTTGATCGCGAGCAGCTGTGCGGGGTGCATAGAGAACTCGCGCAGACCGAAGCCGAGCAGCAGCCGCGTCATCGCCGCGTCGCCCGCCATCTCGCCGCACACCGCGACCGGCGTCTTCGCCTTCTTCGCGCCGCGTATGGTCTGGGCAACGAGCTGCAGAACCGCCGGGTGCAGCGGGTCGTAGAGGTGCGCCACGGTATCGTCGGTGCGGTCGATCGCCAGGGTGTACTGGATCAGGTCGTTGGTGCCGATCGACAGGAAATCGAGCTTCTTCAGGAAATACGGCAGCGACAGCGCCGCCGCCGGGACCTCGATCATGCCGCCGATCTCGATGCGGCGGTCGTAGGCGATCTTCTGGTCATCCAGCATCTCGCGCGCCTGGCGCACCGCGGCGAGCGTCTGCTCCACCTCGTGCGCGTGGGCGAGCATCGGGACGAGCAGCCGGATCTTCCCGTGGCGCGAGGCGCGCAGGATGGCACGAAGCTGCGTGAGGAACATCTGCGGCTCGGCAAGGCAGAAGCGTATCGCCCGCAGACCGAGCGCGGGATTGGGACCGCCGCGGTCGGACCCGTTGATGCTCTTGTCCGCGCCGAGGTCGAGCGTGCGTATGGTCACGGGCCGGCCGTGCATGGCCTCGGCGACGCTGCGGTAGGCCTCGAACTGCTCGTCCTCGGAGGGCAGGTCGTCGCGGTTGAGGAACAGGAACTCGCTGCGGAAGAGGCCGATGCCCGTCGCGCCGGCTGCGGCGGCCTCCTTGACGTCCTGCGGCAGCTCGATGTTGGCGTGGAGCTCCACCGCGACGCCGTCGAGCGTGGCCGAGCGGGAGCTGCGCAGTCGCTTGAGCTTGTCGCGCTCGGTCTCGAGCCGGCGGGCGCGCTCGCGGTATTCCGCGAGCACCGCCTCGCCCGGGTTGACGATGAGGACGCCCTCGCGGCCGTCGACGATCATCATCTCGCCCTCGCGGATCATGCCGCGCGCGTGGTGCAGGCCGACGATCGCGGGCAGCGCGAGGCTGCGAGCGAGGATCGCCGTATGCGAGGTCACCCCGCCGAGGTCGGTGACAAAGCCCGCGTAGCGGTGCTGCTTGAACAGGATCATGTCGGCGGGGGACAGGTCGTGCGCGACCACGATCAGGTCCTCCTCGTGCGAGGGCGCGGCGGGCGCGTGCCCGGTGCCGAGCATCGCCGCGAGCACCCGCTCGACCACCTGCACGATGTCCTGCTTGCGCTCGCGCAGGTAGGGGTCCTCCATCTCCTCGAACTGCGCGACGAGGTACTCGAGCTGCTGCGCGAGCGCCCACTCGGCGTTGCAGCGGCGCGTCCGGATCGACTCGCGCGGCACCGCGGAGAGGTTGGAGTCGTTGAGCAGCGCGGCGTGCAGGCTGAGGATCGCCTTCATCTCCACCGGAGCCCCCGGCGGCACGCTCGCCTGGAGCGCCGCGAGCTCGCCCTTGACCTGCGCCACCGCCCGGTCGAAGCGCGCGATCTCCGCCTCGACGTCGCCCTCGCCAATCTCGTAGTGGGCCACCTCGAGGCGGGCGGTCGAAAACAGATGCGCGTGGCCGATCGCGATGCCGCCCGACACCCCGGCGCCGTGCAGTGTGAAGCTCGCTGACGCGATCTGGGGCTCGCCCGGCTTCATTCGGGTCTCACTCCTCCTCGCCGAAGCGCTCGGCGATCAGCTTGAGCAGCGCGGCGATCGCGGCCTCCGCGTCCTCGCCGTCCGCCTCGATGAGAACGCGGCTGCCCTTCCCCGCGGCGAGCATCATCACGCCCATGATGCTCTTCGCGTTCACGCGGCGCCCGTTGCGCGACAGCCAGACCTCCGATGCGAAGGCGCCAGCGACCTCGGTGAGCCTCGCCGCCGCGCGCGCGTGCAGTCCGAGCTTGTTCACGATTTCAGCCTCGGTTTGCGGCATTGCAGACGTCGGTCGTGAGGTGGACGACGCCCTCGTGTCCGCCGCTCACGGCTTTCGCGACCACCGCGGCGAGCGGCTCGTCGCGGTAGGTGAGGGCGCGGATCAGCATCGGCAGGCTCGCGCCGGCGAGACCCTCGACGCGGCCCGCCTCGAGCAGCCGCGTGGCGACGTTCGACGGCGTCGCGCCGAGCATGTCGGTCAGGATCAGCACCCCTTCGCCCGTGTCGACCTGGCGGAGCAGCTCGCGCGCCTTCGACAGCACCCGGTCGGGATCGTCCTTCAGCCCCACGCCCATCTGCTGCACCTGCGGGGGACGGCGGCCGAGGACGTGGCTCGCGCTGTGCACGAGCGCCTCGCCGAAGCCGCCGTGCGAGACGATGAGGATCCCGATCATGCGCGCACCCGTGTCCGGCAGGCGGCCTCGAGCGCGTCGACGAACATCCCCGCAACGCCGAATCCGGTCTGCTCCGTGATCTCCTGGAAGCAGGTCGGGCTGGTGACGTTGATCTCGGTGAGCCAGTCGCCGATCACGTCGAGGCCGACGAGGAGCAGCCCGCGCTCGGCGAGCCGCGGGCCGATCGCCCTGGCGATCTCCAGATCGCGCTTGGTCAGCGGACGCGCCACGCCGGTCCCGCCGGCGGCGAGGTTGCCGCGGGTCTCGCCGGGCTTGGGGATGCGCGCGAGGCAGTGCGGCACGGGCTCGCCGGCGATGAGGAGAATGCGCTTGTCGCCGTCACGGATCTCGGGGATGTAGCGCTGCGCCATGATCGAGGTGGCGCCGTCCGCGGTGAGCGTCTCGATGATGACGTTGCGGTTGGGATCGCGGTCGGTGACGCGGAACACCGAGCGCCCGCCCATCGCGTCCAGGGGCTTGAGCACGACATCGCCGTTGGCGTCGATGAAATCCTGCAGCTCGCGCTCCAGGCGCGTCACCAGCGTGGGGGCGGCCAGGTCCGGGAACTCGGCGATGGCGAGCTTCTCGCTGTGGTCGCGCAGCGCGCGCGGGTGATTGAACACCTTCGCGCCCTCGCGCTGGGCCAGCTCGAGGAGCCAGGTGCTGGTGAGGTATTCGCCGTTGAAGGGAGGATCCTTCCGCATCAGCACCGCGTCGAAGTCCGCGACCCGGGCCTGCCCCGCCCGCCCGGTCCGGTACCAGGCCTCCTTGTCTCCGGTCAGCGAAAGAGGGACGGACTCGGCCACGACCCGCCTGTCCTTCCACATGACGCCTTCCTGGAGCGCGAAGTGGAGCTCGTGCCCGCGCTTCGCCGCCTCGACCATCATGGCGTAGGTCGAGTCCTTGTAGGTCTTGAACGATTCGAGCGGATCGGCGATGAAGAGAATCTTCATCGCCTCATTCTAAGGCTCAACCGGCCCGTTCTGAAATCTCCACGAGGTTGCCGTCCGGATCCCTGACGTAGACCGAGCGGATCGGCCCCATCGCGCCGGTCTTCGCGACCGGGCCCTCGATGATGGGCACCCCGGCGGAGACGAGCCGCGCGATCACGTCCTTCAGCGGGGCCGAGGCGATGAAGCAGATGTCCAGCGTGCCCGGCGCGGCCAGCGTCGCCCGCGGCGAGAACTCCCGCCCCTTCTCGTGCAGGTTGATCTTCTGGCCGCCGAACTTGAGCGCCATGCGGCCCTCGCCGAAGCGCTCGAGCCTCATTCCGAGCACCCGGGTATAGAAATCGATGCACCGGTCGGTGTGCGCCGTCGTCAGCACGATGTGATCGAGGTGATCGATCACGGTCTAGTTCACTTCACCGCCTTGAGCATGTAATCGACCGCCGCCTTGACGTCGGCGTCGGAGAGCGTGAGGTTGCCGCCGCGCGGCGGCATCGCGTTCACGCCTTTGAGCGCGTTCTCGTAGAGGTGGTCGACGCCGTGCATGAGGTGAGGCGCCCACGCCTTCTTGTCGCCGAATTTCGGCGCGTTGGCGACGCCGAGCCCGTGGCAGGCGATGCACGTCGACTCGTAGACCTTCTTGCCGTCGGCCGCGGCCGGCGCGGCCTTGGCCGCCGGCGCGCTCGCGGGAGCGGCGGCAGCGGCGGGCGCAGCGGGCTCCTTGAAACCGGCCCCCGCGGCGTTCGCCATGTAGACGACCGCGCGCTCCACCTCAAGGTCGCTGAGATCGGAAGCGCCGCCGCGCGGCGGCATCGCGCCCTTGCCCTTCAGGGCCTCCTGCACCAGCCCTTTCTGGCCTTCATGGAGGCGAGGCGCCCAGTCGCCCTTGTTGCCGAACTTCGGCGCGTTCGCGACGCCGGTGGCGTGGCAGGCGGTGCATACGGACTTGTAGACCTGCTCCCCGGTCCGCAGCGCCTTGGCGGCGGACGCGCCGCCGCCGACCAGGGCGTCGGCCACCGGCTTGATGCGCGCGGCGACCTCCTCGGGCGACATCGCGTTCTTGTCGATGATCCTGCCGCTCGTCGCGAGCTGCGACAGGAGCACGGCCAGCATGATCGGCACGAGAAACGCGAGCAGCACCACGACAACGAGCTGCTTTGGGGTCTTGATCAGGGATTCGTGGGAGTCGCTGCTCATCTGCCGGTCGTGAGCGTGGAAAATAAAGCGCGCATTATAGCGCCTGCTGCGATATTCTCGAAGCAGATGAAGCGCTCCGTCTGCCTGTTCTGCTCCGCCAAAGAGGATCTTCCCGCCGCCGCTCGACAGCTCGCTGCCGAGTTCGGGACCGCGTGCGCCTTTGGCGGAATGCGCCTGGTGTACGGCGGGAGCGGGCGCGGCCTGATGGGCGTGGCCGCGCGCGCCGCGGTGGCCGCGGGGGGCGAGGTGCTGGGCATCATGCCGCGGCACCTGATGCGTCCCGAGCACGCCGCGGCCGATCTGGGCACGCTGGTGATCGTCGAGACGCTCGCCGAGCGCAAGCTTCGCATGAGCGAAGCCGCCGACCTCTTCGTGGCGATTCCCGGGGGCATAGGAACGCTCAACGAGATGATCGAGATGCTCACCCTCAACGACCTCGGCCTGCAGGCGAAGCCGGTGATCCTGTGCGCAAGCGACGGATTCTGGGCGCCCTTCACCGAGATGATCGAGCGCTTCGGCGCGTACGGCGTGCTGCGCCCGAGCATCGCGCGGTTCTTGCGCCGCGCGAGCTCGGTCGGGGAGACGATGCAGCTGATCGACACACTGCTTCCCGCGGCGCGGTCGCCCCTATCTCGCGGTGTATAATTGCCCACCCCGCGCCCGTAGCTCAGGGGATAGAGTGATGGCCTCCGAAGCCATAGGTCGCGCGTTCGATTCGCGCCGGGCGCGCCACACTTCAAGATCAGGGACTCCGATGCGAAGCTGTGCCCTGCTCGCGGTGCTCCTGCCTCTCGCCGCCTTCGCAGGCGGCTCCAACTACGGCATCACTCCGGGCGCGCGCGACTTTTCCGGCAAGGTATCCGAGTGGCCGGTGCCGACGCCGAAGTTCGCGCGCGATCCGGCGCCGGGTCCCGACGGCAATATCTACATCACGGTGATGTACGCCGACCGCATCGCGCGCTTCGACACGAAGACGCAGAAGTTCAGCGAGTGGAATCTCCCCGAGGGCACGCACCCGCACGGGCTGCTCGTCGATCCCGCGGGAAAGGTCTGGTACACGGGCAACGGCAAGGGCGTGATCGGCGAGCTCGATCCCGCGACCGGAAAAGTGGTCGAGTTCCGCGCGCCCTCGGGCGGCAGCCCGCATACGCTGGTCATTGACGACGCCGGCACCATCTGGTTCACGAGCCAGTCGGGCTACGTCGGGCGCCTCGACCGCCCGAGCGGCAAGATCAGCGAATACCGCATGTCGGGCGGTCCCTACGGCATCGCGCTCGACAAAGTCGGTAAGGTATGGGTCTGCCGCATGGGCGCCGACAGGATGGGGATCATCGACGTCAGGACCGGCAAGGTCGGCGAGCTGTACATGGGGCCTGGGACGATGCCCCGGCGCGTCGCGGCGGCGCCCGACGGCACGCTGTGGGTGACGCTCTACGGCGTCGGCAGGATTGCGCACATCGACCCGGCCGCTGCGAAGGTCCTCAAGGAGTACGAGATGCCCGCGGGCGAGCGCGGGGGCCCGTACGCGATTACGGTGGACGGGGCCGGGCGCGTGCTCGCGAGCGAGATCGAGCGCGACACGGTGGCTATGCTCGATCCGAAGACCGGGCGGTTCCAGGTGTTCCAGCTTCCGTCGAAGAACGTCGGCATCCGCAAGGCGATCGTCGACGCCCAGGGGCGGCTCTGGTACATGGGCTCGCACAACGGAAGGCTAGGCGTGATCGAATAGGGGCAGTGCGCGGACTAGCGCCGGCGGAAGGCGCGCAGCAGCCACAGCACGAACAGCGCCGCGATCGCGCCCGAGATCGTCAGGCCGTAGCGGCGCATCTTCCTCTTTCGCTCCAGCGTCTGGGCGCGTTCCTCGGCCATGAGCTGGGCGAGGCGCTCGGCCGGCGAGGGGGCGGCCTTCTCCGCCCGGGGCGAAGCCGCCTCGCGGCGCGCCTCCTCGATCAGGGCCTTCTCACGCGCCGAGAGCTTGTCGGGGTCCATAACTACATCAGGATGATATCGAACTGCTCCTGCCCGTAGCTCGTCTCGACCTGCATCGACACGGGCTTGCCGATGAAGTCGCCGAGCATGGCGAGGGACTGGGACTCCTCCTCCAGAAACATGTCGATCACCGCTTGCGACGCGAGGATGCGGAACTCGCTCGCGCTGAACTGGCGCGACTCGCGCAGGATCTCGCGCAGCACCTCGTAGCAGACCGTCTGCGCCGTCTTCACCGCCCCGCGCCCGTTGCACGCGGGGCAGGGCTCGCACAGGACGTGCTCGAGCGACTCGCGCGTGCGCTTGCGCGTCATTTCGACGAGGCCCAGCCCGGTGAATCCGTTCACGGTGATGCGGGTTCGGTCGCGCGCCAGCGCGCGGTTGAACTCCGCGAGCACCGCTGCGCGGTGCTCCGCCGAGTCCATGTCGATGAAGTCGATGATGATGATGCCGCCGAGGTTCCGCAGTCGCAGCTGGCGGGCGATCACCTGAGCCGCCTCGAGGTTGGTCTTGAAGACCGTGTCGTCGAAGTTGCGCGTGCCGACGTAGCCGCCCGTGTTGACGTCCACGGTGGTCATCGCCTCGGTCTGGTCGAGGATCAGATATCCGCCACTCTTCAGCTCGACGCGGCGCGCGAGCGCGCGTTCGATCTCGTCCTCGACGTTGTACAGGTCGAAGAGCGGCCGCTCGCCGGTGTAGTGCTCGAGCTTTCCGAGCACCTTGGGGGTGTATTCGTCGGCGAATTCCCTCAGCTTCTGGAAGTTCTCGCGCGAGTCGATCAGGATCCGGCCGGTCGTTTCGCCGGCGATGTCGCGCAGCGCGCGCTGCGCGAGAGACAGGTCCTGGTACAGCAGTGCGGGCGCGTGCGAGGTGAACGCGCGGCCGCGGATGCCGTGCCAGAGCTTCCGCAGGTATTCGATGTCGGCGCGGAGCTCCGCTTCGGTCGCCGCCTCGGCCACGGTGCGGATGATGTATCCCCCGGTCTCGTCCGCGGGCAGGAGCTGCTGCAGCTTGTCGCGAAGCACCTGCCGCTCGGTCTCGTCCTGGATGCGCTGGGATATGCCGATGTGCGGGTCCTGCGGCAGGTAGACCACGAGCCGCCCGGCGATCGAGATCTGCGTCGACAGGCGCGCGCCCTTCGTGCCGATGGGGTCCTTGATCACCTGCACGAGGAGCGACTGGCCTTCCGAGAGGATGCGCTCGATCGGCTTCGCCGGCGTGTCGCCCGCCTGCGAGTTCTGGCGCTCTTCCCAGATGTCGGCGACGTGCAGAAAGCCCGCGCGGTCCAGCCCGATCTCGATGAAGGCCGACTGCATGCCCGGAAGCACCCGCGCCACCTTCCCCGCGTAGATGTTGCCCACCAGGCCGCGGCTCGCCATGCGCTCGATGTGCAGCTCCTGCGGGACGCCCGCTTGCATCACCGCGACGCGCGTTTCCTGAGGCGTGCAGTTGATCAGGATGTCCTCGGCCATGGCGAAGGCGAGGATACCCCGATCTAGAAATTCCTGATGAGCTGACTCGTCTCGTAGAGCGGCAGGCCCATCACGCCCGAGTAGCTGCCGTGCAGCTCGGTCACGAAGGCGCCGGCGCGGCCCTGGATCGCATAGCCGCCGGCCTTGTCGGTCGGCTCGCCGCTCGCGACGTAGGCTTCGATTTCGGCCTGGGAGAGATCGGCGAAACGCACGCGCGACTCGCTGACCAAGAGCTCCCCGCGGTCGTCGAACTTGAGCGCCACCGCCGTGAGCACGCGATGCTCGCGGCCCGACAGGAGGCGCAGCATCTTCGCCGCGTGAGCGGCGTCGGGCGGCTTGCCGAGGATGATCTCGTCGACGCACACGACCGTGTCGGCCGCCAGCACCGGAAAGGGGCGCAAGTGCCGCTGCACGACTCTCTGCCAGCCGGAGTCGGCCTTGGCGCGGCACGCGCGGCGCACGTACTCGTCGGGGCCTTCGCCGGGTTGCTGCGACTCGTCCACGTCGACGTTGCGCCCCGGGTGGTCGCGCAGCATCAGCACCTCGAAGGCGACGCCGATCTGCTTCAGCAGCTCGCGGCGGCGCGGGCTGCGCGAGGCGAGGTAGACCTTGCTCCTGGGCGGGGCCGCGCTCATGCGCGATGATAGGGGTGGTTTTCCAGGATGGAGGCGGCGCGATAGAGCTGCTCGGCGAGAAGCACGCGCGCGAGCCCATGGGGGAGAGTCATGGCGGAAAGGCGCAGCGTGGCGTGAGCGCCGCGCCTGATGTTCGCATCGAGCCCGTCCGGTCCGCCGATCAGGAAGGCCATATCCCTGCCGTCCCGCCTGCGCCCCTCGAGCCAGTGTGCGAGCTCCGCGGTTGTCATCTCGCTCCCGCGCTCGTCGAGCGCCGCGACGAACGCTCCCCGCGGCAGCGCGCGCGCGATGCGTCCGGCCTCGGCCCGCATCAGCTGCTCCGGCGTCTTTCCGGTCGAGCGCGGCTCCGGCCGGATCTCGACCAGCTCCGTCTTCAGGCCCCGCGGCATGCGTTTTGCGTATTCGCCGAACGCCTCGTCGACCCAGCCCGGCATGCGCCCGCTCACGGCCACCACGAGGAGTCTCATCGGGCTGCGGGCGCGCGGCGCCTCGTTCGGGGCTTGCGCGGCTTGGGCTGGCCCCACAGCTCCTCGAGATTGTAGTGCGTTCGCACCGCCGGCTGCATGATGTGAACGACGATGTCGCCGAGATCGATCAGGACCCAGTCGCCGCCGTCCTCGCCCTCCACGCCGTAGACGCGGCCCCCGGCTGCTTTCGCCTTTTCCTGGACGTTGCTCGACAGCGCCTTGAGCTGCCTCGCGGAATCGGCGCTCGCGATGATGACGCGGTCGAACATCGAAGTGAGGTGGGCGACATCGAAGACCTCGATCTCGCGCGCCTTGATGTCCTCGAGCGCCTCGACCGCAGTCTTTTGCAGCTTGCGCAGTTCCGTCGTCATCGGCGCGCGCCGTTCTCCCTGGCGTAGAGGCCGTGCCGGCCGATGTAGTCGAGGACTGCGGAGGGCAGCAGGTAACGCGGGCTTCTCGATTGCGCGAAGTGCGCCCGGATGGCGCTCGCCGAGATGTCGAGCGCCGTAGTGCCGTAGGTGACGATGCGGCCCGCGGGCCGCTGGCGCAGCGCGTCAGGGGTTCCCGCGCGCCTGCGCCACTCGGAGGCGAGCGCAGAGGGCATTCCGCCCGGCGTGAGCGAGTGTCCGGGACGCTGGGCCACGAAGACGTGCGCGAGCTGGAACAGGTCGCGCCAGCGCTCCCAGGTGGTGAGACTGCGGAAGGCGTCGGTGCCGAGCAGCAGCACCAGCGGGCAATCTTCACCGAGCCGCCGCCGCAGGCGCTCCAGGGTCTCGACGGTGTAGCTGGGCGTGGTCTGGCGGATCTCTGCGTCGTCGAGCTCGAAAAGCGCATTTCCCCGGATGGCGAGCCTCACCATCTCGAGGCGGTGTTTTGCGCTCGCCTTCGGGTGCGCCCGGTGCCAGGGCCGGCCGGCGGGCACCCAGCGCACGCGCGCGAGGCCGAGGATCTCTAGGGCCTCTTGGGCGAGGCGCAGGTGCCCGAAGTGCACCGGATCGAAGGTGCCGCCCATGATGCCGACCGGAGCGGTGCCCGAGCGCCTGGACGCCTTGCGCGCAGGCATCAGGTGCGGACCTGGCCGGAGCCGAACACCACGAATTTCTGGGAAGTGAGGCCTTCGAGGCCGACGGGCCCGCGCGCGTGCAGCTTGTCGGTCGAGATGCCGATCTCCGCGCCCAGACCGTACTCGAAGCCGTCGGCGAAACGCGTCGACGCGTTCACGAGCACCGAGCTGGAGTCGACTTCGCGCAGGAAGCGCTTGGCGCGCGCCTCGTCCTCGGTGACGATCGCGTCGGTGTGCTGGGAGCCGTACTTGGCGATGTGGTTCATCGCGGCGTCCAGATCCTTCACGACGCGCACCGCGAGTATCGGTCCGAGGTACTCGGTGTACCAGTCCTGCTCGGTCGCGGGCTTCATCGCGGGGACGAGCTTGCGCGCTTCCTCGTCGCCGCGCAGCTCCACGCCCTTGTCGGCGTAGATCTTCGCGAGGCGCGGCAGCACGGCCGGGGCGATATTCTCGTTGACGAGCAGCGTCTCCATCGCATTGCACACGCCGTAACGCTGGGTCTTCGCGTTGTCGGCGATGCGGATCGCCTTCTCGACGTCGGCGCCCTCGTCGATATACACGTGGCAGACGCCTTCCAGATGCTTGATCATGGGAATGCGCGACTCGCGCATGACGCGCTCGATCAGGTCCTTGCCGCCCCGCGGCACGATGATGTCGACGAACTCGTTCATCGCCAGCAGGTGGCCGACGGCGGAGCGATCGGGCGTGGCGACCACCTGCACGGCGTTCTCGGGCAGCCCCGCTGACTTGAGGCCCTCGTGCATGCACGCCGCGATCGCCACGTTGGAGCGTACCGACTCGGAGCCGCCACGCAGGATGCAGGCATTCCCCGATTTCAGGCACAGCGCCGCGGCGTCGGCGGTGACGTTGGGACGCGACTCATAGATGATGCCGATCACCCCGAGCGGCACGCGCATGCGTCCGACCTTGATGCCGCTCGGCTGCTGATGCAGCTCCGAGATCTGCCCGACCGGATCGGGGAGCTTCGCGACCTGCTCGAGGCCGGCGGCCATCGCCTCGATCAGCTTGTCGGTGAGTGTCAGCCGGTCGAGGAACGCAGCGTCCTTGCCGCCCGTGCGCGCCGCGAGCACGTCGGCCGCGTTCTCCGACAGCAGCTTCCTGGCCTCGCGCCGCAGCGCCTTGGCCGCGGCGACGAGTGTCCCGTTCTTCGTGGCCGTGTCCGCGCGCGCCATCTCGCGCGACGCGACGCGCGCGCGCTGGCCGACCTTGATCATGTAGGCCTTGATGTCGGCGGGAGCGTTCATCGAGCGAATTTTACGCCGCTTGCGACGCGAGCGTCATACGTCGCGCGGCGCGCGGCCCGCTCGAGCAAGTGCTAGTGTTGCGATTGGGATGAACCCTCTCGAATACTCCCGCTACGCGCGCGGGCTCGTCGCCGCGCGCCCCGAGCTGCGCGAGGAGATCGACCGCGCGGAAGAGAGCGGCTGGACGCGCGAGGCGATGCAGGCATTCCTTCGCGGCGGCGCAGACGGTCACGACATCCAGGCGCGGCTGCGCCGGCTGCGCCAACGCGTGATGCTGCGCACGATGGCGCGCGATCTCGCCGACGTCGCCGATCTGAACGAGGTGTGCTCGACGATGTCGACGCTCGCCGAGGTCGCGATCGCCGAGGCGCTCGCGTCCCTCGAAGGAAGCCAGGGTCCGAAGCTCACGGTGATCGGCATGGGCAAGCTCGGCGGCGGCGAGCTGAACGTGTCCTCCGATGTCGATCTGGTGTTTCTCTATCCGGACGGGGGCGACCTGGACTATTTCTCGCGCCTCGGCAGGCGGCTTATCGCGGCGCTCGACGAGCGCACCGCCGACGGCTTCGTCTTCCGCGTCGACATGCGCCTGCGCCCCTGGGGCGACTCGGGGGCTCTCGCCACCAGCCTCGGCGCGCTCGAGGAGTATTTCGTGACGCAGGGGCGCGAGTGGGAGCGCTACGCCTGGATCAAGGCGCGCACGCTGGTCGGCGACCACGGTGCGCTCGCCGCCGTAGCGCGGCCCTTCGTCTACCGCAAGTACCTCGACTACGGCACCTTCGCGGCGATGCGCGAGCTGCACGCACAGATCCGCGCCGAGGTGGCGCGCCGCGAGCTGTCCAACCAGATCAAGCTCGGCCCGGGCGGAATCCGCGAGATCGAGTTCATCGCCCAGGCCTTCCAGCTGATACGCGGCGGCCGCGATCCGTCGCTTCAGGTCCGGCCGACGCTCGCCGTGCTGGCGCTGCTCGCGCAGAAGGGGCTGCTTCCCGCGGCCGCGCACGAGGAGCTGTCCGACGCCTACGTGTTCCTGCGGCGGCTCGAGCACCGGCTGCAGTACCTCGACGACGCCCAGACGCACGAGCTGCCCGAGGGCGCGGCCGACCGCCTGCTCGTCGCCAGGGCGATGGGCTTCGCCGCCTGGGACTCGTTTCGCGTCGCCCTCGACCAGCGCCGCTCGCGCGTCTCCTGGCATTTCGGGCAGTTGTTCTCGGTCGAGGACACCCCCGCGCATGCGCTCGCGCCGCTCTGGGCCGGGGAGGACGCGCAGAAGCGCCTGGAGCAGCTCGGCTTCCGCGACGCCGAGGGCGCCGCGGCGCGGCTCGCGGCGGTGCGCTCGGGCGCCCGTTACGCAAGCCTGCCGGAAGCGAGCCGGTCGCGCTTCGACGCCCTGATCCCCCGGATCATCGAGGTCTCGGCTGAGCGCGAGGACGCGGACGCTACGCTCCGGCGCTTTCTCGACCTTGTCGAGACCGTCAGCCGCCGCGCCGCCTACCTCGCGCTGCTCGACGAGCACCCGGCCGTGCTCGCGCGCATCGCGCAGCTCTTCGACACCTCGAGCTGGGCGGCGGAATACCTCAACCGGCACCCGATCGTGCTCGACGAGCTGCTCGACGCGCACAGCCTTCTCTCCGCGCCCGACTGGCGCGCCTTCGCCCAGGACCTTCGCTCCCAGCTCGCGGCGAGGCAGGGCGACGAGGAGCGTCAGATGGACTGGCTGCGCGAAGCACACCACGCGCAGGTGTTCCGCCTGCTTGCCCAGGACCTGTCCGGGCTGCTCACGGTCGAGCAGCTCGCCGACCATCTCTCCGATCTGGCCGACGCCGTCCTGCAGGTCACGCTCGAGCTGTCCTGGACGCAGCTGCGCGGGCGGCACCGCAGCGACCCGCGCTTCGCGATCGTCGCCTACGGCAAGCTCGGCGGAAAAGAGCTCGGCTACGCGTCCGACCTCGACCTGATCTTCCTGTACGACGACCCCGACGAGGGCGCGCAAGAGGTCTACGCGCGTCTTGCCCAGCGCATCAGCCGCTGGCTGACCGCGCGCACCGCTGCGGGCGTCCTCTTCGACATCGACCTGCGGCTGCGTCCGCAGGGCGAGAGCGGGCTCCTCGTGAGCTCGATCGACGCCTTCCGCCGCTACCAGCGCGAATCGGCGTGGACCTGGGAGCACCAGGCGCTCACACGCGCGCGCTTCTGCGCGGGCGACGCGGCGCTGGGCGAATCCTTCGAGGCCGAGAGGATCGCGATCCTCGCCATGCCGCGCGACCCGGCGAAGCTGCGCAAGGACGTGCTGTCGATGCGCGAGCGGCTCCTCGAGGGCCATCCGAACCCGAGCGAGCTTTTCGACCTGAAGCACGACCGCGGCGGGATGATCGACATCGAGTTTGCAGTGCAGTACCTCGTGCTCGGCCATTCGCACCGCCACGCCGAGCTGACGCGAAACGCCGGAAACATCGCGTTGCTCCGGCTTGCGGGCCAGCTGGGACTGATACCGGCGGAGTCCGCGGAGTCCGCGGCCGACGCTTACAGGGAATACCGACGCCGGCAACACTGGCTGCGGCTGAACGGGGCGAAGTATGCACGCGTTCCCGCGCAGGACGTCGCGAGCCGGATCGAGGCGACCCGGGCGCTCTGGGAGCTGGTCTTCGGAACGGGCTAGGCGGCGAAGCGCAGCCCGAGCTGCAGCAGCTCGTCCCAGGCGTCGCCCTTGACCACGCCCTTGATCGTGCGATCGACGCCCGCCGCATGCGCCAGCGCCGCGAGCAGCGCCGGGCGGGAAAATTTTCTCGCGGCCCTGCCGACGAGCGCCTGGCGCGCGTCGCCCCAGACCCGGGCCTCGCGCAGCACCTCCGCGAGGGGCCTGCCCGCGGCGATCCCGTTCTGAACGCGGCACACGGCGCGGATCTCCTCGGCCAGCAGCCACAGCACGCGCGGCGCGGCCTCGCCCTCGGCGCGCAGTCCCTCGAGCATGCGCGCGAGCCGCGCCCGGTCGCCCGAGAGCATCGCCTCGGCGAGCTTTCCCGCGTCGTAGCGCGCGACGTTCATCACCGCGTCGCGGACTGCGTCGAACCCGAGGTCGCCCGCGGGCAAGAGCAGAGCGAGCTTCTGTATCTCCTGGTGGGCGGCGAGGAGGTTCCCTTCGACGCAGTCGGCGAGAAAGCGCAGCGTCTCGGGCCTCGCGCTCTGCTTCTGGCGCGCGAGGCGCGCTGCGATCCAGTCGGGCAGGCGCGCTCGGTCGACCGGATAGACGTTGACGACCACGCCCTTCGACTCGAGCGCCCCGAACCACGCGGAGCCCTGGCCGGCGCGGTCCAGCCGCGGCAGCGTCACGAGCGCCATCACGTCGGCGGGGAGCCTCGTGCAGAACGCCTCGATCGCCTGCGATCCGTCGGCCCCGGGCTTGCCCGAGGGCAGGCGCAGCTCGATCAGCCTGCGGTCGCCGAACAGCGAAAGGCTCGCGGCGCTCGCCGCGAGCGCGGTCCAGTCGAATCCCCGCTCGGCGAGCAGCACGCTGCGCTCGGCGAAGCCGCCCGCGCGCGCCCGGGCGCGGATGGCGTCCGCTGCCTCCAGCGAGAGCAGCGGCTCGTCGCCGTGGATCACGTACAAGGGCCGAAGCTCGCGCGCAAGGTGCGCTTCGAGCTGCTCGGGCCTGAGAGCGGGCATGCGGACGCCTATTCGACCTGCGGGCGCGCTGCGGCGAGCCGGCGCATGATCTGCTGCACCATGTCGGTCTGCATGTCGCGGTAGAGCAGGGCTTCCTCGTTTTCCTTGGCGATCACCTGCTGGTCGTTGAAGGTCATGTCGCGGGTAAGCAGGATCTCGCTCGCGGGCAGGAACACCTGCGAGCCGCCCGTGTCCGTGACGCGGATTCCGACGCGGTAGCGCAGCCGGTATTCGTTCACCTTGCCCGCCGAGGTGAAGCTGAGGATGACCTTTTCCCGCGCCTCCTGAGTGAAGGCGAGGACCGCCTGTGCGTTCTTCGGGCTGTCCGCCAGGCGCGTCTTGCTCGAGGCGGTGACGTTGCGCCTCAGCTCCACCGCGAGCGGAGTCGCGCCGGGGATGTAGATCGTCTCGAAAGGCAGCTGCGCGCTGCCGCGAAGGTGAAAGCCGCAGCCGGCGAGGAGAGCGACGACGAAGCCGGCGAGAGCGGCCCGCATCCGCCTCACACCACCACGTTCACGAGGCGTCCGGGCACGACCACCACCTTCTTCACCGCCTGGCCGCCGGTGAACTTCGCCACCGCCTCGTGCGCGAGCGCGAGCCGCTCGATCTGCTCGCGCCCCGCGGTCTTGGGCGCCTTCATGTGCCCGCGCAGCTTGCCGTTGACCTGGAGGACGAGCTCGATTTCGTCCTGCTCGAGAGCTGCCTGGTCCACCGCTGGCCAAGGCGCCGTGACAATATCGCCATACCGCGCCGCGTATCCAAGATCGCTCCATAGTGCGTGGGAGATGTGGGGCGCCACTGGATAGAGCACGCGCAGAAGGATGCTCAACCCCTCGGACCTTGCTTGCGACATCGCGTTAATGCTCGAGACATCCTGTCCGGTGAACGATTCGAGCAGATTCAGCATCTTCATGCACGCAGATACAACGGTGTTGTATTGCATACGCTCGTAGTCGTAAGACGCCTGCTTCAGAGCTAGGTGAACATTTCTTCGAAATTCGCGGATCGAAAGCGGCTGCGTATTCCAATCCGCGATAGGCACAAACGGAGGTGCAGGAATCAATGCGTGGTCGGCGGCCTTCTTCCCGAGTCCTGCTGCAAACAGCCAAAGCCGACGAAGGAACCGGCTTTGACCTTCAACACCAGAGTCCGACCATTCAAGGGATTGCTCCGGAGGGGAAGCAAACATAACGAACAACCGAGCGGTGTCGGCGCCGTACTTATCGATAAGGTCCTGCGGGTCGACGCCGTTGTTCTTCGACTTCGACATGGTGCCGATGCCGTCGGATTCGACCGGCTTGCCGTCCGACTTGAGGATCGCGCTGACGCGTTGCCCCTTCTCGTCGTGCTTCAGCTCCACGTCTGCCGGGTTGTAGTAGGTGATGCGCCCCTCGCCCGTCTTGCGGTAGAAGATCTCGTTCAGCACCATCCCCTGGGTGAGCAGGCGCGTGAACGGCTCGTCCGCGCCCGGGGAGAGGCTAAGGTCGCGCATGACCTTTGTCCAGAAGCGCGAGTAGAGCAGGTGCAGGATGGCGTGCTCGATGCCGCCGATGTACTGGTCGACTGCCATCCAGTACCGCGCGCGCTCGTCGATCATTCGCGCGTTCTGTCCCGGGCAGGCAAAGCGCAGGTAGTACCAGGACGAGTCGACGAAGGTGTCCATGGTGTCGGTCTCGCGCTTCGCGGGCTTGCCGCATTTCGGGCAGGTGCAGTTCAGGAACGACGGGGTCTTCGCAAGCGGGTTGCCCGTCCCGTCGGGCACGAGGTTCTCCGGCAGCACTACCGGGAGCTGATCGTCAGGCACGGGCACGTCGCCGCAGCCGTCGCAGTGGACGATCGGAATCGGCGTTCCCCAGTAGCGCTGCCGCGAGATGCCCCAGTCCCTCAGCCGCCAGGTGACCTGCTTCTCGCCCAGGCCTTTCGCCTTGAGGTCGGCGGCGATCGCGTCGACCGCGGCCTGGTAGTCGAGGCCGTCGTACTTGCCCGAATTGACGCAGCGCCCGTGGTCGGCGTACCAGGGCTGCCAGGTGTCGGTCGAATAGGGCCGACCCGCGACGTCGATCACGGGCTTGATCGAAAGGCCGTACTTCTTGGCGAACGCGAAATCACGCTCGTCGTGGCCGGGGACGCCCATTACCGCGCCTTCGCCATAGGCCATGAGCACGTAGTTGCCGACCCACACCTCGATTCTCTCGCCGGTGATCGGGTGCGAGACGAACAGGCCGGTGCGCATGCCCTTCTTGTCGATCTGCGCGAGCTCCGCCTCCATCACCGAGCCGCGCTTGCATTCCTCGACGAAGGCCGCGAGCTTCCTGTCCGATTTCGCAGCGTGCGCGGCGAGCGAGTGCTCCGCCGCGACCGCGCAGAACGTCGCGCCCATCAGCGTGTCGGCGCGCGTGGTGAAGACGCGCAGCAGCTTCCTCTCCCCGCCGAGCTCGTAGGGGAAGGCGATGTTCACGCCGTGGCTCTTGCCGATCCAGTTGGCCTGCATGGTCTTGACGCGCTCGGGCCAGCCCGTGAGCGTATCGAGCGCGGAAAGCAGCTCCTCCGCGTACGCCGTGATCCGCATGTAGTACATCGGGATCTCGCGCTTCTCGACGACCGCGCCCGTGCGCCAGCCGCGGCCGTCGATCACCTGCTCGTTCGCGAGCACCGTCTGATCGACGGGATCCCAGTTCACGGTGCCGGTCTTCTTGTAGACGAGGCCCGCCTCGAGCATGCGCAGGAACAGCCACTGGTTCCACCGGTAATAGTCCGGCGAGCAGGTCGCGAGCTCGCGCTCCCAGTCGATGGCGAAGCCGAGCGACCGGAGCTGCTTTTTCATGTACGCGATGTTGTCGTAGGTCCATTTCGCCGGCGGCACGCCGTTCGCCATGGCGGCGTTCTCCGCCGGCAGGCCGAAGGCGTCCCAGCCCATCGGCTGCATCACGTTGTGGCCCCGCATGCGGTGGAAGCGGGTCATCACGTCGCCGATGGTATAGTTGCGCACGTGCCCCATGTGCAGTTTGCCCGAGGGGTAGGGGAACATCGACAGGCAGTAGAACTTCTGCCGGGCCGGATCCTCCTCGGCATGAAACGCGCGGTTGAGCTCCCAGTGCTCCTGCGCTTCGCGCTCGATCTTCTTGTGATCGTACTGGGGCTGCATGAACGGTTCTGCGGAAAGCGGGATTATAACCGCCGGGGTGCCCGTCCAAGGGAGGCTGTGATGCGACTGTCGACCAGCTGTGTCCTTCTCGCCGTTGCCGCAGCCGCGAGCGGCGTCGCCGTCGCGCAGTCCAAGTCCCGCGCCGCTCCGACCGCGACCGTGGAATCGACGCAGCTGTCCGGCTCGCTCGAGCGCGGGCAACAGATCGTTCCGCTCGCCCCGGGAATGGAGCTGAGGGAGGGCGACCGCGTCAACACCGGGCCCCGCGCCAAGCTCCTGCTCAAGCTGGCGGACGGCAGCACGGTGAAGCTCGGCGAGCGCGCGTCGCTCTTCTTCGACAAGGCGAAGGTGCGCGACGACGGCGTCTTCGACGCGGCTCTTTTCGTCGCCGAGGGCGCGTTCCGGTTTACGACGGCCCTGGTGGAGAAGTTCAGGGGCAAGCGCCAGGTGGTCATCACCGTCAACAACGTGACCGCGGGAATCCGCGGCACCGATCTGTGGGGCAAGTCGACCAAGGAGATCGATCTGGTCTGCCTGATCGAGGGCAGCGTCGAAGTCACACCGCCCGGCGAAAAGCCTTTTACCATGGACCAGCCTCTGTCCTATTACCAGCTCGAGGCCAACCTGTCGAAGCCGGTGGCGACCGTGCTTGCCGATACGTTCAGGGAATGGGCGGCGGAGACCGAGCAGGACCCCGGCCAGGGCGTGGCCAGCCGGCGCGGCAAATGGAAAGTTTCCGTCGCCGCGGTCAAGAAGTCGGGAGACGCGCTCGACATCTACAACGCTCTGCGCAAAGCCGGCTATCCCGCGGAGATCGTTCCGGAAAAGGCGGGCGCGGAACGCGTGTACGTCGTGCGCCTCTCGAATTTCGAATCGCAGAAGGACGCAAGATCCGCCGTCGAGGCGCTGAAGGGCGAAGCCGACCTCGCCAAGTACCAGTACAAGGTCGGGATGTAGCTGCGGCGCCGCGGTAAAATCGGGCGTTCGCAGACGCCCGAAATGCACAATCTCCTCGAGAATCTCAACCCGGAACAACTCGCCGCGGTCACGCTTCCCGACCAGCCGGCGCTGATCCTGGCGGGCGCCGGCTCGGGTAAGACCCGCGTGCTCACCACCCGCATCGCGTGGCTGATCCAGACCGGAAACGTCGCCCCCGGCGGCGTCCTCGCCGTGACCTTCACCAACAAGGCGGCGAAGGAGATGCTCACGCGGATCTCCGCGATGCTGCCGATCAGCACCCGCGGCATGTGGGTAGGGACCTTTCACGGCCTGTGCAACCGCTTCCTGCGCGCGCACCACCGCGACGCCGGGCTGCCGCAGCTCTTCCAGATCCTCGACTCGCAGGATCAGCAGGCCGCGATCAAGCGCGTGCTCAAGGCCATGAACGTCGACGAGGAGCGCTTCCCGGCGCGCGAGGCGCAGTACTTCGTCAACGCGGCGAAGGAGGAGGGCAAGCGCGCGAAGGACGTGGAGGTCGGCGACGAGATCATGCGCCGTTTCGCCGAGATCTACTCGGCCTACGACGAGCAGTGCCAGCGCGAGGGCGTGGTCGACTTCGCCGAGCTGCTGCTGCGCACCTACGAGCTGCTGTCGCGGAACGAGGTGCTGCGCGAGCACTACCGAGCGCGCTTCCGCCATATCCTGGTCGACGAGTTTCAGGACACGAACCGCCTCCAGTACCGCTGGCTCAAGCTCCTCGCCGGGCCGAAGAACGTGGTGTTCGCGGTCGGCGACGACGACCAGAGCATCTACCGCTTCCGCGGCGCGAACGTCGGCAACATGGCGGAGTTCGAGCGCGACTTCCGCGTCGAGAACGTCATCCGCCTGGAGCAGAACTACCGCTCGCAGGGGAACATCCTCTCCGCGGCGAACGCGCTCATCGCGCACAACAAGAAGCGCCTGGGCAAGAATCTGTGGACCTCCGCCGGCCACGGCGAGCCGGTGCGCGTCTACGAGGCGCAATCGGACGCGTACGAGGCGAGCTGGCTCACCGAAGAGGTCCAGGCGCTCAAGCGCTCGGGCCTGCGCCTCGCCGACATCGGCGTGCTCTACCGCTCGAACGCCCAGTCGCGGATCATCGAGCACGCGCTCTTCTCCGCGGGGCTGCCCTACCGCGTGTACGGGGGCCTGCGTTTCTTCGAGCGCATGGAGATCAAGCACGCCCTCGCCTACCTGCGCCTCCTCGCCAACCGCGACGACGACGGCGCCTTCCTGCGCGTTGCCAATTTTCCTGCGCGCGGCATCGGCTCACGGACGCTCGAGCAGCTGCAGGACGCGGCCAGGGCTGGCGGCGGCAGCCTTTACAAGGCCGCGAGCGCGCTTCCCGGCAAGACCGGCAACGCGGTCGCCGCGTTCGTTCGCCTCGTCGAGGCGCTCAAGGCCGAGACCGAGAAGCTGCCGCTGCCGGAGACGGTGGAGGTCATGCTCGAGAAAAGCGGCCTCGTCGCGCACTACAAGGCGGAGCGGGACGGCGCCGACAGGGTCGAGAACCTCGAGGAGCTGGTGAACGCCGCCGCGGCCTTCGTCAACGAAGACGCGGAGCACGACCTTCCGGCGTTCCTCGCGCACGCGTCGCTCGAGTCGGGCGAGAACCAGGCGGCCGAAGGAGCGGACGCGCTGCAGCTGATGACGGTGCACTCGGCGAAGGGCCTGGAGTTCCAGGCGGTTTTCATCACCGGCCTCGAGGAGGGCCTGTTCCCGCACGAGCAAAGCGTGATGGAGGACGACGGCCTGGAGGAGGAACGGCGCCTCATGTACGTGGCGATCACGCGCGCGCGAGCGCGCCTCTACCTGTGCTACGCGCAGACACGCATGCTGCACGGGCAGACGCGGTACAACGTCGCCTCGCGCTTCCTCGACGAGATCCCGCCCGAAGTAGTGAAGCGCCTTACCCCGGTCGTCGGCCGGGGGCGCTTCGATGACAAGGCCTGGGCACCCGCGCCCGAGAAGACCTTCAAGGCGCCGGCGGCGAGCCACGGCTTCCGCATTGGCCAGTCGGTGCTGCACCCCAAGTTCGGCCAGGGCGTGATCGTCAACGCGGAGGGCTCGGGAAACGATGCTAGGCTTCAGATCAACTTCGGCAAGCAGGGCATGAAGTGGCTGGCACTGGAGTACGCCAAGCTCACCGCCACCTAGCTCTTGTCGAACAGGTCCGGCTGGCTCGCGCCGACGAGGGCCGCCTGTTCCACGGCCCGCTTGGCCTCCTCGAGCGAGGCGCATTCGCCGGCGTGATCACCCGCCCGCCAGCGGTAGATCCCGTCCCACTCCTTCTTGGGGCCCAGCTCGATGGTGCCGAGCCGCTCCCTGCCGTACCAGTAGCCGTGCGACAGGTAGCCGCGTTCCCAGAACGCCTGCCTCGCCTTCTTTGCGGAGCGCTTCGCCATCGGCGACCCCCTTCGCGCGCATTCTACGCGCGAAAATCCGGCGTCGTGTAGAGTAGCGCCCTGCCCCGGGAAGGGGCGAATTCGGGACCCCCCTTTGGGGGGTGCGGAAAACAGTGAAAAACGACTATCTCGAGCGCATCCTCCAGGCGCGTGTCTACGACGTGGCGCACGAAACGCCGCTCGAAGTCGCGCCCAACCTCTCGGCGCGTCTGGGCAACCGCGTGCTGCTCAAGCGCGAGGACATGCAGCCGGTGTTCTCCTTCAAGTGCCGCGGCGCCTACAACATGATGGTCAACCTTCCCGCGGCGGCGCTGCGCCGCGGAGTGATCGCGTCGTCGGCCGGCAACCATGCCCAGGGCGTCGCGCTCGCCGCGCAGAAGCTCGGCTGCGCCGCGACCATCGTGATGCCATCCACCACCCCGAAGATCAAGGTCGATGCGGTCAAGTCGCGCGGCGCCGAGGTCATCCTGCACGGCGACACCTACGACGAGGCTCACGCCGAGGCGAAACGCCTCGAGCGCGCGCGCAAGCTCTCATTCGTGCATCCCTACGACGATCCCGACGTCATCGCCGGCCAGGGAACGATAGGCATGGAGATCGTGAGGCAGTCTTCGCCGCCGCCGGACGCGGTGTTCGTTCCGGTCGGCGGCGGAGGCCTGATCTCCGGCATCGCCTCGTACATCAAGCGCCTGCGTCCGTCGGTCAAGGTCATCGGCGTCGAGCCGGTCGACGCCGACGCGATGGCACGGTCGCTCAAGGCGGGCCGGCGCGTCGCGCTCGACCACGTGGGCCTCTTCGCCGACGGCGTCGCGGTGAAGCAGGTCGGCAGGCTGACCTTCGCGCTGTGCCGCGAGCTCCTCGACGGCATGGTGCTGGTCGACACCGACCAGATCTGCGCGGCGATCAAGGACGTGTTCGGCGACACGCGCACCGTGCTCGAGCCGGCGGGCGCGCTCTCCGTCGCCGGCGCCAAGGCCTGGGTCGAGCGCAACAACGTGCGCGGCAAGCGCCTGATCGCCGTGGCCTCGGGAGCGAACACGAATTTCGACCGGCTGCGCTTCGTTGCCGAGCGCGCCGAGTCGGGCGAGCAGCGCGAGGCGATCCTCGCAGTGACCATCCCCGAGCGGCCCGGCAGCTTCAAGAAATTCTGCGCGACGCTCGGAGCGCGCAACATCACCGAGTTCAACTACCGCATCGCGGACCCTCGCGAAGCGCACGTCTTCGTCGGCGTCGAGGTGCACAACCGCGACGAGAGCGCGCGCATAGTGAGGACCCTCGGCCGCGAGGGCCTGAAGGCGCTGGATCTCTCCGACGACGAGATGGCGAAGCTGCACGTGCGCCACATGGTCGGGGGCCACGCGCCCGAGGCCATCCGGGGCGCGCGGGGGGCGCCCGACGAGCTGCTCTACCGCTTCGAGTTTCCCGAGCGTCCCGGGGCGCTGATGCGGTTCCTGTCGAACATGCGCACCGACTGGAACATCAGTCTGTTCCACTACCGCAACCACGGCAGCGACACCGGGCGCGTGCTCGTCGGCATGCAGGTGCCCAAGCACGAGATGCGCGAGTTCCAGCGGTTTCTCACCGCGCTCGGCTATCCCTACGCCGACGAGAGCCGCAATCCCGCGTACCGGCTGTTTCTCGGTTAGGGCTTGGGGTCCTCGCCGAAATAGCCTGGCGCCATCTCGCCCGCGTAGCAGGGCGGCGAAGAGAACCCTGCCGGCTCGTCGAGAAACTTGAGTCCCTGCGCCTCTCGCCGGTAGACGCCGCGCTCGGTGACGACGAAGTCGACGGGGATGTCGTGCGGCTGCGGCTGTATCGTCTTCAGGTAGGCTTGCTCGTAGGCGACGCCGATGACTCGCGGCCGCTTCGCGAGCGCCGCGAGCGTGCGATCGAAGAACGCGCCGCCGTAGCCGAGCCGGTAGCCGTCGCCGTCCCATCCGACCATGGGGAGGAGGACGTTGTCCGGTACGACTTCATCCGACTCCACCGGATACGGAATGCCGAGAGGCCCTTCGACGAGCTTCACGCCCGGGTGCCACTCGCGGAAGATCAGCGGCGTCTTCGGCGCGACCACGACGGGCATCGCCGTTTTTGCGCCGCGGCGCCGCACCGCGGCGGCGAGGTGGCGCACGTCGTATTCCTTCCTGTAGGGCCAGCAAAACGCCAGAACGCCGTGCACCAGATCCGGGAACGCGCGTTCAATATGGGTATCGATCCGCGCGCGCCGCTCGGCCAGCACCTCCTCGGCGAGCGCGTCGCGCTCGCGCAGCAGTCTTTCGCGCTCGCCCTTGCGCCAGGCGGAGAGCTCCGCGGGCACGTTGATGGTGCTCATGGACTACTCGGTACTTGTGCACTAGAGGCTTGAAACCTCTATGATATTCTAGACCGCGGGAGGAAGCGATTTGAAAGAGGCGTTGCCACGGTTGCTCGCGGCGGTGGCTGGGTTCGCTGCCGCCGGAATCGTCCATGCGGCGAAGCTCGATCCGCAGGACGCGGCTTTGCTTGCCGCGCGAGACGCCTTTGCGTCGGGAAACCGCGCGAGGCTGGCGCAGGTCGCGCCGCAGCTCGCCGGCAACGTTCTCGCCCCCTACGTCGAGTACTGGCAGCTCTTCCCGAGACTGCCCGCCGCGCGCGCCGAGGAAGTGCGCGATTTCCTCTCGCGCTACGCGGGCAGCGCGCTCGCCGAGCAGTTACGCACCGACTGGCTGAAAGTGCTCGCCAAGAGCGGACGCTGGGAGGTGTTCCAGGAGGAGTATCCGCAGCTCTCGAGCGACGACCCCGACGTGAGCTGCTACGCGTTGCTTGGCCGTTGGAAGCGGGGCGAGGAGTCCGCACCCGAGCAGTTCCGGGCGTTCTGGACCGCGCCGCGCGATCTGCCCGACGGCTGCCTGCAGCTCGCCCGGGGTCTCGCCAAGGCGGGAATGATCGACCCGCGCGAAGCCTGGGCGCGCTTTCGCATGCTCGTCGACACGGGGCTCATCGGCGCAGCGAGGCGCTCCATGGAGTTCGTGCCGCGCTCGGAGGCGATCGATCCCCGGCGGTTCTCGACCGTCGTGCGGGGGCCGGCGCGCTTCCTCAAGAGCCCGCAGGCCGATTACGCCAGGGTCGCCGACCGGGAGCTGGTGATCGCCGCGATGACCCTCGCGTCCGACTCGGATCCGCGCGCCGTGGCGCGGCACTGGAGCGCCGGCCTCTCCGACAAGTTCCCGGAGGACGACGTGCGCTACGTGTGGCTGATGCTCGCCATGAACGGGGCGCAGCGCCACGTGCCCGAAGCGCTCGGCTGGTTCGACAAGGCCGGAACGCTCAGCGACGAGCAGCTCGCCTGGCGCGCGCGCATCGCGATGCGCACGGAGAACTGGACCGAGGTCAGGAACTCCATAGACCGCATGTCGCCGGTGACGAAGAACGACGGGGTCTGGACCTACTGGTACGGGCGGGCCGAGCGCGAACTCGGCAACCCCCTCGAGGCCGAGGGATATTTCGAGCGCATCGCAGGCGAGCATAGCTTCTACGGACGCCTGGCGTCGGACGAGCTGGGGAAGAGCCTGCGCATCCCGCCGCGCGCTCCGCTGCCGACCGAGGCCGAGATCGCCGAGGCCGCGGCCGTCCCGGGCCTCGCACGCGCGCTCGCCCTCTACCGTATCGACATGCGTACTGAGGCGACGCGCGAGTGGCTCTGGACCATACGCGGCATGGACGACCGCAAGCTGCTCGCCGCAGCCGAGCTCGCCCGGCGCAACGAAGCCTGGGACCGGGCGATCGGCACGGCCGACAGGACCGTCGCCGCCCACAATTTTTCGGTCCGCTACCTCGCACCTTACCGCGAGGTGATCGCGGAGAGCGCGCGCTCGCGTGACCTGGACGAGTCCTGGGTGCTGGGCGTCGTGCGCCAGGAGAGCCGGTTTGTCAACGGTGCAAAATCCTCCGCCGGTGCCGCCGGCCTCATGCAGGTGATGCGCCCGACCGCGCGCTGGGCGGCGCAGCGGATGCGGCTGAAGAACTTCTCGTGGTCGCGCCTGCGCGAGCCCGAGGTCAACGCCTCGCTCGGGACCTACTACCTGCGCCACGTGCTCGACCAGTTCGACGGCAGCGCCGTCCTGGCCGCGGCCGCCTACAACGCCGGTCCCTCTCGCGCAAGATCGTGGCGCGGGGATGCGCCGGTCGAGGGAGCGATCTTCGCCGAGACCATCCCGTTCGTCGAGACGCGCGACTACGTCAAGAAAGTCATGGCCAACGCGGTCTACTACTCCGCCGTCCTTGGCATCGAGGCGGCGCCGCTCAAGACGCGCCTGGGCGTCGTCCCGCCGCGCCGGGGCGGCGATGGTGTCGCCTCCATCCGCAGCGAGCCCATCGTCCAGTAATTCTTCCGTTCCGCCCGCGGAGGGGCGCTTCGCGGTTAAACTAGCGCTTTCACGCGCGCCTTCCTCGCGGCACCCATGAGTCGGATTCTGGTTCTCGGCGGCAGCGGCTTCGTCGGTCGGCACGTCGTCCGGCGTCTCGTCGACGAAGGGCATTTCGTCGTGGTGCCGACCCGCAGGCGCGAGCGCGCGAAGCACCTGATCCTCCTCCCGACGGTGGACGTCGTGCAGGCCGACGTGCACGATCCGGCGACGCTGGAGAAGCTCATGGCCGGGTGCGACGCCGTCATCAACCTGGTCGGCATCCTCCACGGACGGCGCGGCGATCCCTACGGGCCCGATTTCGCGCGCGCGCACGTCGAGCTGCCGCAGAAGCTCGTCGAGGCCTGCAAGAAGAAGCGCGTGCTGCGGCTCCTGCACATGAGCGCCCTGAACGCGCACCCCGACGGGTCGAGCCAGTACCTGCGCTCGAAGGGCGAGGGCGAGGCCTGGGTGTTCTCGGCGCAGAACGATCTGGCGGTCACCGCGTTCCGTCCTTCGGTGATCTTCGGCCCGGAAGACCGGTTCCTGAACACCTTCGCCTGGCTCCAGCGCTGGCTGCCGCTGCTGCTACTCCCGAGCCCGCAGGCGCGGTTCCAGCCGGTGTACGTCGAGGACGTGGCGCGCTGCTTCGCCGCCAGCCTCGCCGACCGGGAGAGCATCGGTCAGCGCTACGATTTGGGCGGACCGCACGTCTACACCCTGCGCGAACTCGCGGCGTACGCCGGGGCCGCGAGCGGCCACCCGCGCCCCGTGATCGGCCTTTCGGAGCGGCTGTCCTTCCTCCAGGGCTGGGTGATGGAGTTCAAGCCCGGCGAAAAGCTCATGTCGCGCGACAACCTCAACTCGATGAAGGTCGACAGCGTCTGCGACGGCCCTTTTCCTTTCTCCATCCAGCCCACGCCGCTCGAGACGGTTGCGCCTGTCTATCTTCGCGGCGCTTCTCCACGGTCGCGCTATAGCTGGTTCCGCTACAAGGCCGGGCGCTAGAAGGCGTGCGGCGTGAAGATCTACGCTGTCGGTGGGGCCGTGCGCGACGAGCTCCTCGGACTGAGCGTGTCGGACCGCGACTACGTCGTCGTCGGCGGGACCCCGGAAGAAATGGAGCGCATGGGATACAAGCCCGTAGGCAAGGACTTCCCGGTGTTCCTCCATCCACGGACGCATGAGGAGTACGCCCTCGCGCGCACCGAGCGCAAGGTTGCGCGCGGCTACAAGGGGTTCCAGATCCGCGCGGCGCCCGACGTGACGCTCGAGCAGGACCTCGAGCGCCGCGACCTCACGATCAACGCCATGGCGCGCGACGATGCAGGGCGCCTCGTCGATCCGTTCGGCGGGGCCGCCGATCTCGAGCGCGGCCTGCTGCGGCACGTGAGCCCGGCGTTCGCCGAGGACCCGGTGCGCATCCTGCGCGTCGCGCGCTTTGCGGCGCGCTTCGGGTTCGCCGTTGCTCCCGAGACCATGGCGCTGATGCGGGCCATGGTGGCGAGCGGTGAAGCCGACGCCCTGGTGCCCGAGCGGGTATGGCAGGAATTCTCCCGCGGGCTGATGGAGGGCAACCCGGCGCTCATGCTCGCGGTGCTTGCCGAGGCGGGCGTGCTCGGCAAGCTCCTCCCCGAGCTCGGGCTCGCGTTCGAGGACGCGCGGCCGGCCAACGACGCCGCGCGGGCGCTGGTCCGCTCGCTCGAATGCGCCGCCGCCGAGCGTTTTGCGCTCGCTCCGCGCTTCGCGCTCCTTGGCATCGCCGCGCCTTCGGCGCCGGCGCTTGGCGCGCTGTGCGAGCGCCTTCGCGCGAGCGGCGAATGCCGCGACCTCGCCCTCCTCGCGCACCGGCACTTTGCGATGCTGCGGAAGGCCCCTGCGCTGGGCCCTTCCGACCTCCTCGCCTTGCTCGAGCGCTGCGACGCCTTCCGGCGGGCCGAGCGCTTCGACGAGCTGCTCGCCGTGTGCGCCTGCGCCGAGCGCGGCCAGCGCGGGTGGGGCCCCGTGCCTTATCCGCCGGCCGCGGCGCTGCGGCGTGCGCTCGCCGCCGCGTCGCGGATCGACGCCGCGGCGATCGCGGCGCAGGGCGGGAAAGGCGACATCGCCGCGCGCATTCGCCGCGCTCGAGTTGCGGCGATCGAGAAGGCCTAGCGATGGCTTCCGGATCCGACGCCGCACTCCTGTGTCGCGGCCTGGGGCGAAACCTTCTCGCCGGCTTCCGCCTCGCTCTCTTCCTCCCGGTGCGCGCGTTCGACTTCCGCACCTCGGCGGGCCAGTGCGTGGCGCTGGTTCTCACAGGCCTCGTGGTATGGCTCGGTCTGGGCATGTTGCGGCAGGGGGTTCCCGGGACCGTGGACCTCAGCGCCCTCACCGCGGCGCTCGCCGGGATCCCGCTACTGCTTGCGGGGTCCATTCTCGCCGCGAGGTTCTTGCGCGAGCCGAGGCTCGCGCTGGCTTTCACGGTGGCGCTGCTCGCGGTCGGTCCGGTGGTTTTGGTCGTCGACTACGCCCTGGACTACGCGCTCGAGCTCGCAGAGCGTCCGACCTATTCGACGGCGGCTGACCTCCTGTTCGTCGCCTGGTCGCTCGCGGTCGCCGCTCGCGCCCAGCTCGTCCTGAGCGGATGGCGCGGCGCGCGCTCGGCGCTCGCGCTGGCGCTGCTTGCCGCGCTGCTCGCCTTGCTGATGGAAGTGGCGCCGCGCGCGATGCTCTGGGTCGCGACCGGAGAGGGGGAAGGGGAAACCGCGCCCAGCCTGACCCAGGAGGAGGTCTTTCATCTCCAGACCAGGCTGCTCGACGATCGGCTCGCTGGCCTGGCGCCGGAGCGGCACGGCTTCGAGGATCTCTACTTTGTCGGGGTCGCGGCGGACAGCCGCCAGGACACGTTCTACGCCGAGGTCGAGGCGATCAGGGATCTGCTCGATGAGCGCTTCGATACCGCTGGCAGATCGATCGTGCTGCTCAACAATTCCGATTCGCTCACCGAGCAGCCGATCGCCACGGTGAGCAACCTGAAGGACACGCTCGACTATCTCGGCAGCACGATCGATACCGAGGAGGACATCGTCTTCCTGCACATCGCCACGCACGGCACCAGCGACTACTTGCTGGCCTTTGACCTTCCGCCCCTCGAGCTCGACCAGCTCACGCCGAGCGCGCTCGCGCGCATGCTCGCGGACAGCGGAATCAAGTGGAAGGTGATCGTGATCTCGGCGTGCTACTCCGGAGGCTATGTCGAGCCGCTCCGCGACGAGAACACCCTGGTGATCACCGCCTCCGACGCCACCCATCCGTCCTTCGGCTGCCGCTACGACAGCGACTACACCTGGTTCAGCGAAGCGCTCTACGACGAGGCCCTGCGCGAGACCTTCTCCTTCTCGGATGCGTTCGAGGCGGCGAAGAAGACCGTGGCGGTCCGCGAGAAAGCCGAAGGCTACGAGCCGTCCAATCCGCAGATCGCGATGGGCAGCGCGATCCGGCAGAAGCTCGCCGCGCTCGAGAAGCGCCTCGCCTCCGGGTTCGCGCCCGATCCTCAGAAGAACCGGGTGATCAGGGTGAGGGCGAGCGACAGCAGGATGGTGCTGGTGAAAGGCAGATAGTAGAGCCGGCCCCGGTAGCGCAGCGTGAGATCGCCCGGAAGGCGGCCCAAGCCGTACCGCGACAGCCAGGGCGCGAGCGCCGTCAGGACGACGAGCGCGATCACGAGCACGAGAACCCACTTCAGCATGGCCTACTTTAACAGGAGAGAACGATGATCGAGTTGTACACCTGGGGCACGCCGAACGGCCGCAAGGTCTCGGTGATGCTCGAGGAATGCGGCCTGGCCTACAACGTCCACCGGATCAACATCGGCGCGGGCGAGCAGTTCGCGCCCGACTACGTGGCGGTCAACCCCAACGCCAAGATTCCGTCGATCGTCGACCCCGACGGCCCCGACGGCAAGCCGATCGCCATGATGGAATCCGGCGCGATCCTGATCTACCTCTCGGCGAAGACCGGGAAGCTCCTGCCAAAGGACGACCGCGGCAAGTACCTCGCGCTGCAATGGCTGATGTTCCAGATGGGCCACGTTGGGCCGATGTTCGGCCAGGTGCACCACTTCGTGCGCAACGCGAAAGAGCAGGTTCCCTACGCGATCGAGCGCTACGTCAAGGAGAAGGACCGGATCTACGGCGTGCTGAACAAGCGGCTCGGCGAGGCCAAGTACCTCGCGGACGAGTACTCGATCGCAGACATCGCGACCTACCCCTGGGTTGCGCGCCACGAGTGGCACAAGACCGACCTGAACGTCTACCCCAACGTGAAGCGCTGGTTCGACACGATCGGCGCCCGGCCCGCGGTGCAGCGCGGCATGGCGGTGCCGGCGCCCGTCACTCCTTCCGCGCCCGCTTCACCAGGAACGCGTTGATCTCATCGACGCGGAGCTGCGGCTCGTCGGGCGGATGCCGGTTGCCGACGACGCGGTTCATCCACTCCATGTTCTTCTCCATGCGCGCGACCACCGCCGGCCATTCGGCGGCGGTGTGCCGCATCGGGTCGGGCAGCACGTGGCACTGCTCGCACGCGAGCTTGAACGCCTGGCCCTCGGGCGCGAAGATCTCCGGATACTTCCGGGGATCGATCGGCTTCTGGGCGTTCCGCTGCAGATACGCGAGAAGGACGCCGGCCTCCTCCTCGCTCGGCGCCTGCACGCCCGCCATCATCTCGTGCATCAGCTCGCCCATGTTCCCCTTGCCGCGCATGCGCACCACCATGCGCTCGAAAATCGGCGGCCACTTCGCGGCGTGGTGCATCGCCGGGTTGGGCAGGTTGTGGCACTGGACGCAGTACTGCACGAGCAGGCGCGCGCCGCGCGACCCGGGATCGGGCATTCGTCGCAGCTCGAACGTGGGCGGAAGAATTCGCTCGAGCATCGGCCCGTGCGGGCTTTCGCTCCAGCGTTTCTTCGCTTGGGCGATGAGCTGCGAGGAATCCTGAGCGAAGGCGGATCCCGCGAAGAGCAGGACGACGATCACGCTGCGCATCGGGAAATTATACTGGCTGCTTTCCGCAGAACCGGGATCTACGTCGTGATCGCCGCGTTCGTTCACTACCTGGAGCGCCTTGTCGATTTCTGGCGCGAATCGGGCGGCTTCCTCGAGGCCAATCAGAGGATTGGTCGCGGAGCTGGTGTGGCCCCATTTCTGGGCCATCCAGATCTTCCTGCTGGTGCTGATCCTGATTTACTGCACGATGCGGGAGCTTGTCCGCGTGATCGGACCGGACAAGGTTCGGGAGATATTCTTCGGGCCGCCGCCGGCTAGGACCCGCTGAACCAGTTGTACCCCTGGTCTTCCCAGTAACCGCCGGGATACTCGTTCGTCACCTCGATCGCGGCGATGTGCTTGGGGTTCTTGAACCCGAGCTTGGTGGGAATCCGCAGCTTCATCGGGAAGCCGTACTTGGGTGGCAGGATCTCGTCGGCGAAGCGGAACGTCAGGAGCGTCTGCGGGTGCAGCGCGGTCGCCATGTCGATGCTGGTCGAGTAGTCGTCGGCGCAGTCGAAGCCGATGTACTTCGCGGTGGTGTCTGCGCCGATCCTCGCGAGGAAGTCCGAGAAGCGCACGCCGCTCCACTTGCCGATCGCGCTCCAGCCCTCGACGCAGATGTGGCGCGTGATCTGCGAGGTCTGGGGCAGCGCGTAGAGCTCCGGCAGGGTCCAGGGCTTCTTGTCGCGTATCAAGCCCGCCAGCTCGAGCTTGTAGGTGTTGCCGTCGACGTAGGTGATCTCGTCTTCCGTGTAGAACGCGTTGAACGGGAAGGGCTTGGTGATCGCGCTCTCGGGGAATTCGGGAGCGAGGCGAGCCGGCCTGAAGATCAGCCCCTGCGCGCCGTCGTTCCAGCGCGACATCGCGGTCAGGACCTTCTGCACGCCCTCGTCGTCGGTCAGGTTGCACCCCGAGAGCATGGCGAGCGCCCCGAGCGACAACCCTTGCCTGAGGAACAGCCGCCGCTCGACCGAGCGCACGAGACCGGGCGACTGGGCCGCGAGGCTCGTTTCCATGGTTCGTCTCTTCATGTGGCCCTCCTGGCGCGGCCGCTGATCATGGTGGGGAAGGTGCGCGGCACCAGGATCACCATGACGATGTGGACGAGGACGATGAACGCCATCAGCGCCATCGCGCAGAAATGCACGATGCGGGCGCCCTCGTAGTCGCCGATGAGCACGCCGATCTCGTAGAACTGCACCGGCTTCCAGATCACTAGGCCCGAGAGCACGAGCGCCACTAGGCACAGGATGATCGCGAGGTAGGCCGCGCGCTGCGCCGCGTTGTACATTGAGAGGTCCTCGTGCGCGAGCTTGCCGCGGAAGGCGTCCCGCATGTCCTGGAGTATCGCGCCCGGGGTAAGAGGAAAGAGCTTCCGGCGGAAATGCCCGGAAACGATCCCGTAGATCACGTAGACCAGGCCGTTCAGCACCAGCACCCACATCGCCGCGAAGTGCCACTGCAGCGCGCCCGCGAGCCAGCCGCCGAGGGTGATCTCGTTCGGGAATCGGAACGGAAAAAGGGGGGAAGCGTTGTAGATGCGCCAGCCGCTCGTCACCATCAAGAGGATGGCGAGGGCGTTGATCCAGTGCGTGATGCGCACGACCAGCGGGTGGATGCTGACCCAGCGGGTGTCGTCCATCGGCGCTCCTCTTGATCCAATTCCGCCTTGGTCGGATTCCATAGCCTACACCTTACAGGGCCTGCCGCCGGTCGCCCTCGCTGAAACCCATGAGCGGCGCGCTGAATCCCTTTTCGAACGCGATCGCCTTGAACAGCTCGCCCATTTCCGCCGGGCTGATGAGGCGGTTCGCCTGGTTGGCGAGCGGGAGGAACCTGCCCCGGTCCTCCGCGGGCGTGCGCGACATCACCTCCGTGATGCCGCAGTTGACGAGGAACTGCGCCTGGCAGGTGTAACCGGCGAGACCGAGGCCGCCTTCGCGCGCCGCGGCCGCGGCCGCGGTGAAATCGACGTGGCTCGTGATGTCCTGCAATCCAGGAAGAAAAAAGGGATCGGCATGCGCGTGGTGGCGGTAGTGGCACATGAGAGTGCCGTCCTTGCGCTGCGCGTGGTAGTACTCCTTCCGCGGAAAGCCGTAGTCGACGAACAGCGCGGCGCCCTTCTCCAGCACCCCGGCGAGCGCGTGCACGAAGCCGCGTGCCGCGAGGCCGATCTCGGTGCGGAAGCCCTCGGGAAGGCCGAGCGCGCCCGCGGCCTCCAGCAGCTCGCCCGAGGCGTTGCGCCACGACCAGTCGAGACGATCATTGCGCACGCCGACTCCGCCTTCCTCGATCTTCCCGGCGTTCACGCGCACGACGTGGACGGGCATGGCGTCGAGGACCTCGTTGCCGAGCACGACGCCGGAGAACGCGGGAGGGAGGCGGTTGAGCCACGCGACGCGCTCGAGCAGGTGCGGCACGCGCGCGGCGAGCGTGTCGCGGCTGCGCTCGCGCAGATCGGCAGAGAGCTCGAGGATGAGATAGCTGCGCGGCGTGCGTCCGGCGCGCTCCAGCTCCTCGAGCAGCGTCGCGGCGAGCGCCCCGCTTCCCGCTCCCACCTCGAGCACCTCGTCGAAGCCGGCCTGCATGATCTGCAGGACCTGGCGCGCGAGCGTCTGGCCGTAGAGCGGCGATATCTCGGGCGCGGTCACGAAGTCGCCCGCCTTGCCGAGCTTCCTCGCGCCCGCGCTGTAGTAACCCAGGCCCGGCGCGTACAGCGCGAGCTCCATGTAGCGGGCGAAGCTGATCCAGCCGCCGCGCGACGCGATATCGCCGCGAATGTGTCCGGCCACGCGATCGCTGTGCGCGCGCGCGTCGGGCGTAGGCTCGGGGAGCACCATGTCGGGAGAGGAATGCCGATCCGGTATCATTCTAGGCCATGGGTGAAGCGCTTTCAGGGAAAGTTGTTCTCGTCACAGGCGGCGCGAAGCGCGTCGGCGCGGCAATCGCGCGGCGGCTGCACCGCGAAGGCGCGAACCTGATGCTCCACTACCGCGGATCGGAGCGCGAGGCCAAGGCGCTGCGGACGGAGCTGAGCGCGGCGCGCGCCGACTCGGTGGCGCTGGTGCAGGCCGATCTGCTCGACGTCCAGGGCTTGCCCGAGCTGGTCAGGAACACCGTCGGTCGCTTCGACCGCCTCGACGCGCTCGTCAATAACGCCTCGGCGTTCTTCCCGACGCCGGTCGGCGAGATCACGCCCGCCAACTGGGAAAGCCTCGTCGGAGCCAACCTGCGTGCGCCGCTCTTCCTCTCGCAAGCGGCCGCGCCTCACCTGAAAAAGACCGGCGGGACGATCGTCAACATCACGGACATCCACGCCGAGCGGCCGCTCAAGAGCTACGTGGTCTATTCGATCGCGAAAACGGGCCTCGTCGGGCTCACCCGCTCCCTCGCGCGCGAGCTCGCACCCGAGGTGCGCGTCAACGGCGTCGCGCCGGGCGCGATCGTCTGGCCCGAGGATGGCTCGTGGGACGATCTGACGCGCCAGCGCATCGTGTCGCACACCCTGCTGCGGCGAACCGGCGAGCCCGACGACATCGCGCGCGCCGTTTACTATCTGATAGCGGAAGCCCCCTACGTGACCGGGCAGATCATCTCGGTCGATGGGGGCAGGAGTATCAACATATGAATGCGCCGGAAAAAGTCCGATTCACCCGCAAGGAGCGATTCGAGGCCGGCAAGCTCGAGAAGCGCCTGTGCCGCTTGGCCGGCGAGGCGATCGGCGATTACGGCATGATCGAGGCGGGCGACCGCGTCATGGTGTGCCTCTCCGGAGGCAAGGACAGCTACGGGCTGCTCGACGTGCTCATGAAGCTGCGCGAGCGCGCGCCGCTCTCCTTCGAGCTCGTCGCCGTGAACCTCGACCAGCGCCACCCGGGCTATCCCGAGCACGTGCTCCCGGATTACCTGAAGTCGCTGGGCGTCCCGTTCCGAGTCGAGGTGCAGGACACCTACTCGGTGGTGAAGCGCGTGGTGCCCGAAGGCGAGACGATGTGCGGCCTGTGCTCGCGGCTGCGCCGCGGCGTGCTCTACCGCGTCGCGCGCGAGCTCGGCGCGACCAAGATCGCGCTCGGTCATCACCGCGACGACATTCTCGAGACCTTCTTCCTCAACCTCTTCTTCGGCGGCAACATGAAGGCGATGTCGCCCAAGCTCCAGTCGGACGACGGGCAGCACGTCGTGATCCGTCCGCTCGCCTACGTGGCGGAATCCGATCTCGAAGCCTACGCCGAGGCCAGACGATTCCCCATCATCCCGTGCGACCTGTGCGGGTCGCAGCCGACGCTGCAGCGCAAGCAGGTGAAGGAGATGCTGCGCGAATGGGAGAAGCGCCACCCGGGGCGCGTCGACTCGATGTTCCGCGCTCTCTCCAACCTCGTGCCTTCGCACTTGATGGACCGGAAGCTCTTTGATTTCTCCGCGGTGCGCGCCACCGGTCAACCGTCGGGCGAAGGCGACAAGGCACTCGACTAGAACGTCCTCAACTCCTTGAACGAAATGCGCCCGTCACACTCTATTGGTAAAACAGGCGCTGAAAGATCAATGAGGCCTCGCGTGCTTCCCGCTCGTCTCGTACTCGCAGGTGTGATCGCGCTCGGCGCCGCCGTGGTGGGTCGCGTCACCGCGCAGGACTGGCGCACGGCGAGCCAGGAGCCGGTGGGGCTCGCTCCCGAGCCCGCCGCGCACCCGGAGGCCGTGGTGCAGGTCTACGCCGCGCGCGTGATCGGCTGGCGCGGCGTCTTCGGGGTGCATACCTGGATCGCGGTGAAGCCCGCCGCGGCGCGCGAGTACACCGTCTACGAGATCATCGGCTGGCGGCTGCGCTGGCAGGATTCGGCGCTCGCGATCAGGCATCGCGCTCCCGACGGGCGCTGGTTCGGGGCCGCGCCGGAGCTGATCGCCGAGAAGCGCGGCCCTGCGGCGGCCGAGCTCATTCCGAGGATAGACGCGGCGGCGCGCGCCTATCCGTGGGCCGGGGAGTACGTCATGTGGCCCGGGCCGAACTCGAATACCTTCACCGCGTGGGTGCTCCGCGCCGTGCCCGAGCTCGGAGCCGATCTGCCCCCGACCGCGATCGGCAAGGACTATAGCGGCACGAAGCTCGTGGGGTCCGCGCCGAGCGGCAGGGGATTCCAGCTCTCGCTCTTCGGCCTCGCCGGAATCACGGCGAGCAGCGTCGAAGGACTCGAGGTGAACCTCCTTGGACTCACGTTCGGAGTGAACCCCTTCGACCCTGCCCTGAAGCTGCCGCTCGTCGGACGCATTGGCGCATCGCGCGCCTCTGCGGTCGGCGCCGAGGAAGCCGTCGGCCAGCAGTCGGGCTAGCGTCTCCCGGCATCTATTCGTTGAAGGTCCAGCAGGCATTGTCAAAATTACTTTGACATGCTAATCTTCGGCGGCAATGAACTGTGCCGCCCGCCTCGTAGAAATCTTCGGTAGCCAAGCGGAAGTCGCCCGCGCCTTCCATCTGGACCGCGCAGTGGTGAACAACTGGGTCAAGTGCGGCTACGTGCCGGCGCGGTGGGCGACCGAAGTCGAGCGCGTGACCAACGGCGGAATCGCCGCGGTCGACGTGCTCAACGAGGCCTCGGCCAAGAAGCCGGTGAAGGTCAAATCGCGTCCCGACGGACACCTGTTCGGGTCGCCACTCTCGGGAAAGGAAGCCATGGACGATTTCGCCCCTGCCAAACGCATCAGCTCTTTCCATCCACCACAGCGCACCCTGATGGGCCCGGGGCCGACCGAGATCCATCCGCGGGTGCTCACCACCATGAGCCAGCCCGCCATCGGCTACCTCGATCCCATCTTCGTCGAGATGATGGAGGAGCTGAAGGGGCTCTTGCGCTACGTCTACCAGACCAAGAACCCGCTCACTTTCCCGATCTCGGGGCCGGGCTCGGTGGGCATGGAGTACTGCTTCGTCAACCTCGTCGCGCCCGGCGACAAGGTGATCGTTTGCAGGAACGGCGTGTTCGGTGGCCGCATGATCGAGAACGTCGACCGCTGCGGCGGCAAGGCGATCGTCGTCGAAGACGAGTGGGGCTCGCCGGTCGACCCGCAGAAGCTCGAGGACGCGCTGAAGAAGAACCGCGACGTGCGCCTCATCGCGTTCGTGCACGGCGAGACCTCCACCGGCGTGCAGTCGGACGCGAAGACGCTGGTGAAGGTCGCGCACGACCATGACGCGCTCGCCATCGTCGACGCGGTGACCACGCTGGGCGGGTCGCCCGTGCGCGTCGACGAATGGGGGATCGACGCGATCTATTCAGCGAGCCAGAAATGCCTGTCGTGCACGCCGGGGCTGTCGCCGGTGTCCTTCTCGGACCGCGTGGTCGACTACGTGAAGTCGCGCAAGGACAAGATCCACTCGTGGTTCATGGACATGAACCTCCTGCTCGGCTACTGGGGCGCGACCACGCGCACCTACCACCACACCGCTCCGACCAACTCGCTCTTCGGTCTGCACGAGGCGCTTCTCCTGCTGCGCGAGGAAGGCATGGAGAACGCCTGGGCGCGCCACCAGCGCCACCACAACGCGCTCAAGGCGGGCCTGGAGGCGATGGGCCTGCGGTTCCTGGTGAACGAGAAGTACCAGCTGCCGCAGATGAACGCGGTGCGCTGCCCCGAAGGCGTGAACGAGGCCGAGGTCAGGAAGACGCTGCTCAACGAATTCAGCATCGAGATCGGCGCCGGCCTGGGGCCGCTCGCCGGCAAGATCTGGCGCATCGGCATCATGGGGTACTCCTGCCGCCCCGACAACGTGATGCTCTGCCTGTCCGCGCTGGGGTCGGTGCTGTCCGACATGGGCATGAACGTCCACGTCGGCGACGCCGAGGCCGCAGCGCACGGCGCGTACGCGTCGATGCATGCCAAGGCCGCGCAACAAAAGCAGAAAACCCGCGCCGCGGCCTGACGCGATCCTGTAGTTCGTTGACGACACGAGCCCCGCATCGCCGGGGCTTGCTTTTTGTTGAGCGCTTGCTCATACTGATTGAGCGTTCGCTCAAATTCCGTCGTCATTTCCCGACACGATTACAGTGGCCAAGCCCGCCGCATCGCGTTCCGCTTCCCGGCCGCCTTCGCCCGACCAGAAGGAGCGGCTCATCGCCGCGACCGAGAAGCTGCTCGCCTCGCAGGGGCTGGGGTGCGTCAGCACGCGCGACATCGCGCGCGCCGCCAACGTCGCCGAGGGTGCGCTCTATCACCACTTCGGTGACAAGGCCGAGCTGATCCTGTCGGTGGTGCTGCAGCATGTCGGCGATTTTCCGGAGGTGCTCCAGAGCCTTCCCCTGCGGATCGGGGAGAACACGGTGCAGAAGAACCTCGAGACCGTCCTCGAGAGCGCGTTCGCGTTCCATCACCGCATCGCGCCGCTGGTGTGCTCGCTTTTCGCCGACCAGGAGCTTCTCGCCAGGGTGCGCGGCATCATGGTCGAGCGCTCTATGGGACCGGCGCGCTCGGTCTTCGCGATCTCCGCTTACTTGCGCGCCGAGCAGCAGCTCGGGCGGGTCTCCGCTTCCGCCGTCCCGGAAACCATCGCCGACGTCATGCTCGCGGTCAGCTTCAATCGCGCAATGCAGGATCATTTCTTCTTGGGCGCTTCCGAAGGCGAGCCCAAGGCGAAGCGCAAGCTGCGCGAGGCGGTTCGCGCGCTGATGGTCGGGCTGGATCCCGGACAGAACGAAGCGCGCGCCGTGGCAAAGGGGGCCCGGAGATGAGGCGACACGCGATCGCCGGAGCCGCCGTCTTCCTCGTCGCCTGCGCCGTCGGGCCCGACTACCGAGCGCCGGAGGCGCCCACCGCCGGCGCGTACACGGAGAAGCCTCAGCCCGAGCGCACCGAGTCCGCCCCGGTGCAGGGCGGGGACGCCCAGCGCGTGCAGGTCGGAGCGAAGATCGCCGCCGACTGGTGGACCGTGTTCGGCTCGCCCGAGCTCGACGCGCTCATCCGCGCGGCGCTCGCCGGCCAGCCGACGCTCGCGGCGGCCAAGGCCGCGCTGCGCCAGGCCGAGGAAAACGTCAACGCGCAGTACGCCGTGCTCTACCCGAGCGTCGACGCCAATCTCGCGGCGAGGCGCCAGCGTATCTCCGGAGCCTCATTCGGAAACCCGTCGATTCCGCCTACGACCTTCAACCTCTACAACGCGTCGGTCAACGTGACCTACGCGATCGACGTCGCGGGCGGCGCGCGCCGCGAGCTCGAGGCCCTCAGGGCGGGCGTCGACTTCCAGCGCTTCCAGGTCGAAGCGGCCTACCTCGCGCTCACCGCGAATGTGGCCACCACCGCGTTTCGCGAGGCATCGCTGCGCGAGCAGATCCGCGCAACGCGCGAGATCTCCGAGGCGCAGGACGCCCAGCTGGGGCTCGCCGAGAAGCAGTTCGCTCTGGGTGCGATCTCCGGATCCGATCTGCTGGGCCAGCGAGCGCAGGCGGCGCAGACGCGCGCGACCCTGCCGCCGCTCGAGAAGGCGCTCGGCCAGACCCGCAACCAGCTCGCGGTGCTGCTCGGCAAGCTCCCCGCCGACGCGAAGCTGCCCGAGCTCGAATTCAGCAACTTCCGCCTGCCCGGCGACCTTCCGCTCAGCGTCCCGTCGGACCTGTTGCGCCAGCGGCCCGACGTGCGTCAGGCCGAGGCGATCCTTCACCAGACGAATGCCCGGATCGGGGTCGCCGAGGCGCTGATGTTCCCGCAGGTCACGTTGACCGGAAGCTACGGTACCGCGGCCCTGAACAGCGGCGATCTCTTCAACCCCGGCACGCAGATCTGGAACATCGGCGCGAACCTGCTCCAGCCGATCTTCCACGCAGGACAGCTCGCCGCGCAGAAGCGCGGCGCCGAGGCGGCCTACGACCAGGCCTTCGCGCAGTACCGGCTCGCCGTCCTCACCGCCTTCCAGGACGTCGCCGACGTCCTGCTCGCGCTCGAGTACGACGCGAGGACGCTGAAGGCGCAGGCCGAGGCCGAGGCCGCGGCGCGAGAAAGCCTGGAAGTAACGCGCGAGCAGCTCAAGGTCGGCGGCGCGAACTATCTCGCCCTGCTCAATGCCCAGCGCCAGTACAACATCGCGAAGGCCGCGCTCGTGCAGGCTCAGGCCGCGCGCTACGCCGACACGGCCGCGCTGTTCCAGGCGTTGGGCGGCGGCTGGTGGAACCGGGAGCAGCCGGCCGGAGCGACGCCGGTCACGCGCGCCGACTGAAAGAGCGGGAAAGAACTCGAGGAGCCGCATCTCATGACCAAACGAATGATCATCATGCTGATCGCCGCCGGGCTCGTCTTCGGCGGGATACTGACCTTCCAGCTCGTCGTGAAACCTGCGATGTTGCGCAAGTTTATCCCGGTAGGCGTGATCCCGCCGCAGACGGTTTCGACGACCAAGGCCGAGTCCTCCGAATGGCAGGGTGCGTTCCAGGCTGTGGGGACGCTGCGCGCGGTGCGCGGCTCGGACATCGCGCCCGAGGTACCCGGGGTGATCACAGCGATCCATTTCCAGTCGAGCCAGGGGGTCGCGGAAGGCGCGCCCCTGGTGCAGCTCAACAACGAAGCGGACGTCGCGAGGCTGCAGTCGCTGGAAGCGGCGGTGGAGCTCGCCGAGGCCAACTACGAGCGCGACAAGAAGCAGCTGGCGATCCAGGCGGTGAGCCAAGCGGTGGTCGACGCCGACGCGGCCACGCTGAAGAGCGCGAAGGCACAGGTCGCCGAGCAGCGCGCCCTGGTGAACAAGAAGCTCATCCGCGCGCCCTTCGCGGGACGCCTGGGTGTTCGCGCCGTGGACCTCGGGCAATACGTTACCGCGGGCACCAAGCTGGTGACGCTGCAGTCGCTCGACCCGGTCTTCGTGGACTTCTATGCGCCCCAGAAATCGCTCGGCACGGTCGCCCTGAAGCAGAAGGTGACGCTCAGCACCGACGCTTTTCCCGCCCAGCAGTTCTCGGGCGAAATCAGCTCGATCGACCCCAAGGTGGATCCCGCGACGCGCAACGTGCTGGTGCGCGCGACCGTGCGCAACCCGAAGAAGACCCTGCTGCCGGGCATGTTCGCGACCGTGAGCATCGCTTTCGGCGACCCGCAGCGGCGGATCACGCTGCCGCAGACTGCCGTGAGCTACAACCCCTACGGCGACACCGTGTTCGTGGTGGAGGAGCAGCCCGCCGTGGACGGCAAGCCGAGCTCGCTCGTCGCCCAGCAGAAGTTCGTCACCACGGGCCCGACCCGCGGCGACCAGGTCGCGATCCTCTCGGGCATCAAGGAGGGAGACACCGTGGTCACGGCCGGCCAGATCAAGCTGCGCTCGGGCGTGCCGGTGATCGTCAACAACGCGGTCCAGCCCGCCAACAACCCCGCGCCCAGGCCCAGGGACCAGTGATGGAGCGGACATGAGGAAATTCACCGACATCTTCGTCGAGCGGCCGGTCCTCGCCACGGTCGTGAGCCTCACGCTGCTGGTACTGGGGCTGCGCTCGATCGCGCTGCTGCCAGTGCTGCAGTACCCGCGCACGGAGAACGCGGTGGTCACCGTGACGACCACCTATTTCGGAGCCGACCCGTCCCTCGTGGCTGGATTCATCACCACGCCGCTCGAGAACTCGATCGCGCAGGCGAACGGCATCGACTACATGAGCTCGGTCAGCCGCCAGAGCGTGAGCGTGATCACCGCAGCGCTGCGCCTGAACTACGACGTCGACAAGGCGCTCACCGAGATCAACACCAAGGTGAACGCGGTGCTGAACCAGCTGCCGCCGGGTTCGCAGCAGCCCGTGCTCACCGTGAAGGTCGGGCAGACGGTCGCGGCGATGTATATCGGCTTTGCGAGCAACGTGCTTAACGCCAACCAGATCACCGACTACCTGATCCGTGTCGTCCAGCCCAAGCTGCAGGCGGTCGAGGGCGTGCAGACCGCGGAAATACTTGGAGGAAAGCTGTTCGCGATGCGCGCCTGGCTCGATCCGGACAAGCTGGCAGCGTACGGGCTGACCGCGGCTGACATCAGCAACGCCCTCGCGGCGAACAATTTCCTTTCGGCGGTCGGCAATACCAAGGGCCAGATGGTGCAAGTCAATCTCACGGCGTCGACGAATCTCAAGTCGGTCGACGAGTTCCGCAAGCTCGTCGTCAAGCAGCAGGGGGGCGCAGTGGTGCGGCTCGGGGATGTCGCCAACGTGACGCTCGGTGCCGAGGACTACGAATCCGAAGTCGGCTTCGACGGAAAGAAGGCGGTCTACATCGGCATCAACATTGCTCCCGCGGCGAACCTGCTCGAGGTCATCGCGCGCGTGCGCAACGTCTTTCCCGACATCAAGACCCAGCTGCCCCAGGGGCTGGACGGCGAGATCGTCTACGACTCGACCAAGTTTGTTAACAGCGCGATCGAGGAGGTCATCTGGACCCTCGGCGAGGCGCTGGTCATCGTCACGCTCGTGGTGTTCGCCTTCCTGGGATCGATCAGGTCGGTGGTGATTCCCACCGTGGCGATCCCGCTGTCGCTGGTGGGGACCTTCACGCTGATGCTCGTGCTGGGATACTCGATCAACCTGCTGACGCTGCTCGCGCTGGTGCTCGCGATCGGCCTGGTCGTGGACGACGCGATCATCGTGGTGGAGAACGTAAACCGCCACCTCGAGGAGGGCATGAAGCCGGCCCAAGCCGCCATCCAGGCGGCGCGCGAGCTCGCCAACCCGATCATCGCGATGACCATCGTGCTGGTGGCTGTCTACGTCCCGATCATCTTTCTCACGGGGCTGACTGGGGCGCTGTTTACCGAATTCGCGGTGACGCTGGTGGGCGCGGTCACGGTCTCTGCGGTCATCGCGCTCACGCTGTCGCCCATGATGTGCGGCCGGCTGCTCAAGCCCCACGACCCCACGCTCAGGACCTGGGACGCGAAGCTTGTCCTCCTACTGGATCACATTTTCGATTCCTTTCACAAACGCTACGAGGGCTTCCTGCACCGGACGCTGAACTACGTTCCGGTGACTGCGGTGTTCTCGGCCATCGTGCTGGGGAGCATCTACTTCCTCTATGCCACGGCCAAGTCCGAGCTCGCGCCGCCCGAGGACCAGGGCATCATCATCAGCTCCGCAACAGGCGCGCCGAATTCGACGCTGGAGCAGAGGCAGCTCTACACGCGGCAGATCTACGAGATCTTCGTGAAGCACGCGGAGACCGACCACGTGTTCCAGATCGACGTCCCGGGACAGATCATCGCCGGCATGGTGATGAAGCCCTGGAACGAGCGCAAGCTCACCACCGCGCAGCTGCAGCCCATCGTGCAGAACGAGCTCGGCCACATCGCAGGCCTGCGCGCCGCTGCCTTCCAGCCGCCACCGCTCCCCGGAGCGTTTGGCTTCCCGGTGCAGTTCGTGATCCAGACTACCGAGCCCTTCGAGCGGCTGAACGATGTCGCCGTGGCCTTCTTCCAGGAAGCGCAGAAAAGCGGCAATTTCATCTTCCTCGACAACGACCTGAGGTACGACCTGCCGCAGTCGACGATCACCATCGACCGCGAGCTGACCGCGCAGCTCGGCCTGACCATGAAAGACGTGGGCAGCGCCCTGTCCTCGCTTCTCGGCGGCGGCTACGTGAACTACTTCAGCTTCCACGACCGCGCCTACAAGGTCATACCGCAGGTGCAGCAGGCCGACCGACTGAACGCGAGCCAGCTGAACAGCACCTACATCCGCGTGGCCAACGGCGACTCCATCCCGCTCTCGACGGTCGTGCACATCACGACGACCACGGTGCCGCAAGCGCTCAACCGCTTCCAGCAGCAGAACGCGGCGACGGTCTCGGGCGTGCCTTTCCCCGGGGTGACGCAGGGCGACGCGATCGCCTACATGCAGAATCTCGCGAAGCGGACGCTGCCTCAGGGCTATTCGGTGGACTACTCCGGCCCGTCGCGGCAGTTCGTGCAGGAGTCGAGCGCGCTGCTCGCGACCCTGGCGTTCGCGCTGGTCATAATCTTCCTCGCGCTCTCGGCGCAGTTCGAGAGCTTCCGCGACCCGATCATCATCCTGATCTCGGTGCCGATGTCGATCTGCGGAGCGCTGATCTTCGTCAGCCTGGGGATCGGCGGTGCGAGCCTCAACATCTATACGCAGGTGGGGCTGGTCACCCTGATCGGGCTCATCAGCAAGCACGGCATTCTTATCGTGGAGTTCGCGAACAACCTGCAGAAGCAGGGGCTCGGCAAGCGCGAGGCCGTCGAAAAGGCCGCGGGCATCCGGCTGCGTCCGATCCTGATGACCACGGGGGCGATGGTCCTCGGCGTCGTCCCGCTGCTGATTGCGAGCGGGGCAGGCGCAGTGAGTCGCTTCAACATGGGGCTGGTGATCGCCACGGGCATCGCGATCGGCACGCTGTTCACGCTGTTCGTCGTTCCCGCGATGTACGTCCTGGTCGCGGCGGACCACTCGAAGCGGCCCACGGTCGAAGCGCTGCCGGCCGCACGCTGACGATCGGGCCCGGGTGGAGACGCGGGTCGGGATCGTCGGCGCGGGGCCGGTCGGGGTGGTCGCGGCGCTCGCCTGCGCGCAGCGCGGAATGAGCGTTACGCTCCTCGAGGCCGAGCGCTCGATCGACCACAGCCCGCGCGCCGCGACTACCCATCCCTCGACGCTCGAGATGCTCGCCGGGCTCGGGCTGCTCGAGGAGTTCCGGTCGCTCGGCCTCGTCGCCCGGCATTTCCAGTTCTGGGACGGAGCGACGGGGACCCTGGTCGCCGAGTTCGACCACGACGTGCTGCGCGACGAGACGCCGTATCCCTACGTGGTCCAGACCGAGCAGCACAAGCTCTGCGAGATCGGGCTGCGGCGCCTCGCCGCGATGCCGAACGTTGAGGTCCGGCTTGGAGCGGCGGTCACGGATCTCGCGCAGGACGGGAGGGGCGTCCGGCTCGCCGGGGAGCCCGCCTTCGACTACGTCATCGGGTGCGACGGCGGGCGCAGCACCGTGCGCAAGTGCCTCGGCATCGAATTCGAGGGCTACACCTGGCCCGAGAGATTCCTCGTGCTGACGTCGCTCTTCGACTTCGCGGACGCGCTCGGCTGCTGCGCACGCAGCTATATCTCCGATCCCGAAGAGTGGACCAACCTGTTCAGGGTAATGGGCGAAGATCTCAAGGGACGCTGGCGCGCCGTATTCCCGGCGCGGGACAGCGAGACCGACGAGGAGGCATTTTCCGACGCAGCGGCGCAGCGCCGGATGAGCAGGCTGTGGCAGGACCACCCGATGGAGTCCATCGTCCACCGCAACATCTACCGGGTGCACCAGCGCGTGGCGAAGTTCTTCCGGAGGGGCCGGGTGTTTCTCGCGGGCGACGCGGCGCACGTGAACAATCCCGTCGGAGGCCTGGGCCTCAACTGCGGAATCCACGATGCGGTGGAGCTTGCGGAGACCCTCGACCTCGTTGCGCGCGGCGGGGCGGGGGAGGAGATGCTCGACCGCTACGAGCGGCGCCGCCGGCCACTCAACATCGAGTACGTCCAGCAGCAGACCGTGGTCAACAAGAAAAGGCTGGAGGAGCGCGACCCGAAGGTCAGGCAGGCCAACTTCGACGAGCTGCGGCGCTCCGCCGACGATCCGCGGCTGCACAAGCAATTCCTCATGCGCACCTCCCTCATCGAGAGCGTGCGCAAGGCCGCGAGGATCGTCTAGCTAGGACCTACGCGGCGGTCGGTGCTCGAGCACGGCGTCCGCCTTGCGCTCCACGGCGTCGCGCAGCCGCAGCCCGCGCGCCTGCCGGCGCGTGAGGAGGGAGCAGTGCCGCAGGTCGTCGAGCGTTGCGCCGACCTCCCAGCAGTTCTTCTTGTTCGTGATCCACAGACCGGGATCGAACCGCCGCAAGTCGAAGGGCCCGGCGTAGCTGCGAAGGGTCTTTTGGTGGCGCTTGTTCGCGTATTCATGCAGGTAGGACATCGCGAGCTCGCGCAGGCTGCGGTACACCGGGTCGCGCCAGCGCAGCACGGCGGGATTGGTCTTCGAGATTGCGCCCCAGCAACGACCGCGCCGGAACAGCGCCACAACATGGTCGTAATCGCGCTCGGCCCGCAGATCGAGGAGCAGCGGCGGCTCGCCGTGCACCCAGAGCGCGCAGGCGGCGAGCATGGCGCCCTCGATGCAGTGTGCGCGCCGCTGGCGCAGCACCTCGCGCACCGACAGGCAGGTCTGTCCCTGCGTCTCGAAATTCGGGGACATCCGGTCGAGGAATTTTTGGATCTTCTGCGGCGTGCGCAGGCGCCTCAGCACGGCAAACTCGGCCTTGCTGAGTCCCAGGTCCTCGCGGCGGGCGAAATGCGGTTTCAATTCCGGGTCCCTTGAAGCGAGCTTCATTCTAATGGCAGGCGGCGCCGTCGGAACGTACGGCGAGTGCCCCGGTCAAAGGAACAGCCGCGGGACCGGCGAAAACCGAAAGAACCCGGGAATGTTAGGCTCTTACACGATGACGATGGCCATGCCGCCCTTCTCGCGAAAAGCGGGCAACCTTGCGGGCTTCCTTGCCTGCGCCGGGATGCTCGGCTTCGGCTACTACCTTCAGTTCGCCCTCGGCCTGGAGCCCTGCCCGCTGTGCATCCTTCAGCGCATCGTGCTGCTCGCCACCGGGCTCGCCTTTCTCGTCGCCGCCCTGCACAACCCGACGCGGCCGGCGGGGGCGGGTATCTACGCGGGCGTGATCGCGCTGTTCGCGGCGACGGGCGCCGCCATCGCGGCGCGTCACACCTGGATCCAGCACCTCCCGGAGGATCAGCGCCCGGCCTGCGGGCCAAGCCTCGATTTCATGTTATCGACGTTCGGCCCGGTCAAGTCGCTGGGACGCATCCTGCGCGGGTCGGGTGAGTGCGGGAAGGTCGACTGGACCTTCCTGTCGTTCAGCATCCCCGAGTGGACGCTCGTCGCGTTCCTGGCGTTCGCGATATTCGCCGTCGTGCTCGCCCTGCGCGACTGAGCGGTCAGCGGGGCGTGCCGAGGTAGGGATTCTCCAGCTGCTGCACGAGGTTGCCGAGCTCCTCCGGGTTCTCGACGTCGCCGCGCTTTCCTTCAGCACTTCGCCGATCAGAACGGTGACCGGTCCGTCGCCGCCTCGCCGGACTAGCGCGGAAAGGTTCGCGAGCGTTCCGATCACTGCGACGCGTCCGGGCAGGGAAGCGTTCTCTACCAGCGCGACCGGCGTGTCGGCACGCATGCCGCGCGCGACGAGATCGGCGGCGATCGACTCGGCGAGCCCCGCGCCCATGTAGAGCACCGCGGTATCGGCGGCGAGCACCGCGGCGGCCCAGTCGTTTGCGCGCTCGCCCTCGGCGGCGCGGGGGGTGACCAAGACCACGTGCCGGCTCAAGCCCCGCCGCGTGAGCGAGACGCCGAGCTCCGCGGCGGCGGCGGTTGCGGCGGTCACTCCCGGAACGATCTCGAAATCGACGCCCGCGCGGCGCAGGGCCTCAATCTCCTCCTGCGCGCGGCCGAATAGCAGGGGATCGCCGCCCTTCAGGCGCACCACCACGTCGTGCCTGTGCGCGGCGTCCACCAGGCGCTTGTTGATGAACTGCTGCGCGGTCGAGCGACGCCCGGAGCGCTTGCCGACCGCGAACTTCTTTGCCCGCCACGCGAGCGCGAGCGTATCGCCGTGCACGAGCGAGTCGTGGAAGATCACATCTGCCCGGCGCAGCACATCAGCCGCGCGCAGCGTCAGCAGGTCCGGCGCCCCCGGGCCGGCGCCTATCAGGTAGACACGCCCTTTCATTCGGCCTCCCCGCAGCCGGCTTCGAGCCTCCGTCGCATGGGATCGCTATTGCCTCGCCGCCGCCGGGCGGCGCCTGAAGAGTGGCACCGGCCTGAGCACCGACGTCTGGTACGCCTCGCTGAAGGTGTCGATCGCGGAAAGCGCCGCCTGCGCATCCTGGTCGCCGCGCAGGAGGAACGCGTCGAACCCGCACTGCTTCATGAAGTGCAGATGATCGTGCAGTACATCGCCGATCGCGCGCAGCTCGCCCCGGTACCGGTAGCGCTCGCGCAGCAACCGCGCGATCGAATAGCCGCGGCCGTCGCTGAACTTCGGGAAGTTCACGGCGACGAGCGCGAAGCGCGGCAGGTCCGCGGCGACGGCCTCCGGGCCCTCGTTCGCATCCAGCCAGACGCCCAGCCTTCCCGGGTAGGCGAGAAAGGCATCAGGACGCGCCAGCCAAAGCGCCAGCGGGACGACGATGTCGCCGTGGATTGGCACGTCGGGCAGCTCGCCCTGGAGCCCGCGCTCAAGCAATCGCCAGCTGTCGGCGACGATGCGCTGCTCTTTGATCAGCGTTCCCATAAACCGCTTCCTTGAAGCGCTCGGCCCCTAGGCGGTGGACCACGTCGATGAAGCGCTCGGCGTTGCTGTCGCGGTGGGCCAGATAACACTCGATGAGCTTCTCGATCACGTCGGGAATCTCGGCTCGGGCGAACGAAGGACCGATGACCTTGCCCAGAGACGCCCCGACGCCGGGCCGGATCTCGCCTTGGTTCCCGCCGACCTCGATCTGGTACCACTCCTCGCCGTTCTTATCGACGCCGAGTATGCCGATGTGTCCGACGTGGTGGTGGCCGCAGGCGTTCATGCAGCCGGAGATATTCACGTCGATCTCGCCGATATCGTGCACGTAGTCGAGGTCGTCGAACCGCTGCTGGATGGCCTCGGCCACCGGGATCGATTTTGCATTCGCGAGGGAACAGAAGTCGCCGCCGGGGCAGGAAATGATGTTGGTGAGCAGGCCGATGTTGGGGGTGGCGAGCCCCAGCCCGCGGAGCTCCTTCCAGAGCGGGTGCAGGTTGGAGAGCTGCACGTCGGCGAATATCAGATTCTGCTCGTGTGAAACGCGCAGCTCGCCGAACGAGTAGCGGTCGGCGAGGTCGGCTATCCTCTCCATCTGCTCCGCGGTGACGTCTCCGGGCGGGATGCCGGTTCGCTTGAGCGAGAGCGTGACCGCGGCGTAGCCCGGCTTCTTGTGCGGATGGACGTTCCTCCTGTGCCAGTTGCCGAACGCCTTGTCCGTGCCGAGCGCCGCTTCGAGGCCGGCGTCGGTCGCGGGCAGGTTCAGGTAGCCCGGCCGGTTGAAGCGGCCTTCGATGCGCGCGACCTCTTCGGCGATAAGCGTGGACGGGCCGCCCTTCAGGGACGCCCACTCTGCCTCGACTTCCTCGCGGAAACGCTCGGGACCGCGCTCCTTTACCAGGATTTTGATGCGGGCCTTGTGGATGTTGTCGCGGCGCCCGTAGCGGTTGTACACGCGCAGGATGGCTTCGCAGTAGCTCAGAAAGTGCTGCCAGGGCACGAACTCGCGGATGACGAAGCCGATCATGGGCGTGCGTCCCAGCCCGCCGCCCACCAGCACTCGGAAGCCGATCTCCCCCTTGGCATCGCGCACGGCGTGCAGACCGATGTCGTGCACCGCGACTGCGGCACGGTCGGATTTCGCGCCGTTGATCGCGAACTTGAACTTGCGCGGCAGGTAGGAGAACTCCGGGTGGAAAGTGGACCACTCGCGGAGAATCTCGCACCAGACGAAGGAGTCGACGACCTCGTCCTGCGCGACACCGGCGAAGTGGTCGGTGGTGATGTTTCGGAAGGAATTGCCCGAGGTCTGGATTGCGTGCATCTGCACGCTGGCGAGCTCGGCGAGGATGTCCGGCACCTGCGGCAGCTTGGGCCAGTTCAACTGGAGGTTCTGGCGCGTGCTGAAGTGCCCGTAGCCGCGGTCGTACCGGCGGGCGATGTCCGCGAGCTTTCTCAATTGCCTGGTCGAGAGCAACCCGTAGGGAATCGCGATGCGCAGCATCGGCGCGTAGCGCTGGATGTAGAGCCCGTTGCGCAGGCGCAGCGCGCGGAATTCGTCCTCCGACAGCTTGCCGGCGAGATAGCGGCGCGTCTGATCGCGAAACTGCGCGACGCGCTCGTCGACGAGCCTCTGGTCGATTTCGTCGTAGATGTACATGGGGCTCCGTCTAGAGGGGAGCGGGCATCCTAGCGGTAGCCACTAATACCTCAAAAGACTTTCATGTTAGAATTTAATAACTGTGGTCGATATATGGTAACCACGTGAATTTTCAGCAACTAAGATATGTCCGCGAGACCGTGAGGCAGGGCCTGAACCTGACCGCGGCAGCCCGCAAGCTGCACACATCCCAGCCGGGGGTCTCGAAGCAGATCCGAGAGCTCGAGAACGAGCTGGGCCTCGAGATCTTCGTGCGCCACGGCAAGCGCATCATCGCCGTCACCGAGCCCGGCAAGGCCGTCGTCGACGTCGTCGAGCAGCTTCTTCAGGAAGCGGAGAACCTCAAGCAGGTCGGCCGGGAGTTCAAGGATCAGACCTCCGGGACCCTCACACTCGGCACGACGCATACGCAGGCGCGCTACTCGCTGCCGAAGGTAGTGAGCGAGTTCAAGCGTCGCTATCCGAAGGTCCACCTCACCCTGAAGCAGGGTAGCCCTCAGCAGCTGGCGGAGATGGTGATTGCGCGCGAGGCCGACATCGCCATCGCCACCGAGGCGCTGGACGGCTACCCGAAGCTGATCGCGCTGCCCGGTTACGAGTGGAGCCACAGCGTGGTCGTGCCGGCCCGGCATCCGCTCGCGAAAGGCGAGCGACTGACGCTCGAGGAACTCGCGCGCCACCCGATCGTCACCTACGACGCCGCGTTCGCCGGCAGGAGCCATATCGACGCGGCGTTCGGTGCTCAGGGCCTCGCTCCGGACATCGTGCTGTCGGCGGTCGACTCCGACGTCATCAAGACCTACGTCGAGCTGGGCATGGGGGTTGGCATCATCGCGGCGATGGCTTTCGACGCAAAGCGCGACCGCTCGCTGCGCGCGCTCGACGCCGGCCATCTGTTCGGCACCATGACCACGCGCGTCGCCGTTCGGCGCGGCGCGGCATTGCGCGGCTACGCGTACACGTTCATCGAGCTCTTCTCGCCCCGGCTCAATCGCAAACTCGTCGAGACCGCCTTCGCCGGCAAGACCGAGGCGTACGAGCTGTAAGCCGCGTTCCCCGAACGCATTGGCCGCCTAGTCCCCGGTCGGAGAGATGCGGAAAGCCTTGACCGAGGAAAGGGCGTTGAGGGCTATCGAGAGGTCGCGCGTCTTGCCACGGTCGGGCGAGTGGATGACCATCTGATACTCGAAGACCAGTCCGTTCTCGGTGACGCCGTAGTTCATGTTGGCGATGACGAACCCCTGGCGCTCGACGATCGAGCGGAGCTCCTCTTCCGGAAGGGCGGCGCTCCTGGAGAACGCAACCGTGAGATTGGCGTAGAACTCGATCGGCATCCTGCGCTCGATCCAGCGGAACACCGAGAGCACGATGAGGGTCATTGCAGTTGCGATTCCCGCCGGAAAGTAGAAACCCACGCCGATCATCACGCCGATCCCGGCGGTGATCCAGATCGAGGCGGCCGTGGTGAGACCACGGACGGTCAGGCCCTCCCGCATGATGACGCCGGCGCCCAGGAAACCGATGCCGGTCATGATCCCCTGGGCCATGCGCGTGGGATCGATGTTGGCGCGCTCGAGCGAAAACGCCTCGAACCAGGTGTCCTGGTACACGGTGAGCACCATGAGCATGGAGGAGGACAGGCAGACGAGGGCATGAGTGCGGAACCCGGCGGGCCGCCCGTGATAGCTCCGCTCGAGTCCGATGATCGCCCCCGCCGCGAGGGCGAGCACCAGATGCAGCGCGATGGCGGCGTAGTTGTCGTGCCAGATCGAAGTCATGGTCCGGCCCGCGCGTCCCGGATGCGGCTAGTAGCGGTAGTGTTCGGCCTTGTATGGTCCCTGCCGGGAGACGCCGATGTAGCGCGCCTGCGCGTCGGTCAGTTCCGTCAGCATCGCGCCGAGCTTCTTCAGCTGCAGGCGCGCGACCTTTTCGTCCAGATGCTTCGGCAGGACGTAGACGCCGATCGGATACTTGCTTGAATTCTTCTGCGTCTCGGTCCAGAGCTCGATCTGCGCGATCGTCTGGTTGGCGAAGGACGAGCTCATCACATAAGAGGGATGCCCGGTCGCGCAGCCGAGGTTCACCAGCCGTCCCTCGGCCAGCAGGATGATCCGCCTCCCGTCCGGGAAGATGACGTGGTCGACCTGGGGCTTGATGTTCTCCCACTTGTACGCCTTGAGGCTCGCGACGTCGATCTCGTTGTCGAAGTGGCCGATGTTGCACACGATCGCCTGATTCTTCATCCTCTTCAGGTGCTCGTGCGTGATCACATGGAAGTTGCCCGTCGCCGTGACGAAGATATCAGCCTTGTCGCAGGCGTAGTCCATGGTCACGACGCGGTAGCCTTCCATCGAGGCCTGCAGCGCGCAGATGGGATCGATCTCGGTGACCCAGACTTGCGCGGACAGCGCGCGCAGGGCCTGGGCGCTTCCCTTGCCCACGTCGCCGTAGCCCGCGACGACTGCGATCTTGCCCGCGATCATCACGTCGGTCGCGCGCTTGATGCCGTCGACCAGCGACTCGCGGCAGCCGTAGAGGTTGTCGAACTTCGATTTTGTGACCGAGTCGTTGACATTGATCGCCGGGAACTTGAGCCGGCCCTCCTTCGCCATCTGGTAGAGGCGCTTCACGCCGGTGGTCGTCTCCTCCGACACACCCTTGATCTGAGGTATTCGCTTGGAGTACCAGCCCGGTTGCGCGGCAAGGCGCTTCTTGATCGCGGCGAAGAGGAAGGTCTCCTCTTCGCTAGTCGGATTCCCGATGACCGACGGATCGGACTCGGCGCGCGTCCCGAGGTGCAGCAGCAGCGTCGCGTCGCCGCCATCGTCGAGGATCATGTTGGCGAGACTGTTGTCCGGCCACTCGAAGATCCGGTGCGTATACTCCCAGTATTCCTCGAGGGATTCGCCCTTGTAGGCGAAGACCGGCGTCCCGCCAGCGGCGATCGCGGCGGCAGCGTGGTCCTGGGTAGAGTAGATGTTGCACGAGGCCCAGCGTACCTCCGCTCCTAGCGCTTTCAGCGTCTCGATCAGGACCGCGGTCTGGATGGTCATGTGCAGCGAGCCCGCGATGCGCGCGCCCCTCAGCGGCTGGCTGGATGCGTATTCCTCGCGGATCGCCATGAGACCCGGCATTTCGGTCTCGGCAATGGCGATTTCCTTGCGTCCCCAGTCGGCGAGCGCAAGGTCTGCGACCTTGAAATCGGTGGAACTCTTGGAATGAGGTACGGCGCTCATCTCGCGCCCTCCTTTCTTTCGAAAAAAGTTTGCGAGCGCCGTTGCACGGGTCCGTCCTCCGAGCCTGGCGGGTGCCGACGGCGGCCCGTTGCAACGCTCCTCGGAGAGGCGCGTATTGTACTCGACCTCAAGCCAACAAAACAGCCGGCCCTCGGCCGGCTTCTCGGCGCGGGCGCGCCTCTAGGCGGTGACGGCGGCGCTCTTTTTGACGCCCGCGTCCGCGGCGAGAGCCTGGACCTTGTCGGTTGCTTCCCAGGTGAACTCGGGTTCGTCCCGCCCGAAGTGGCCGTACGCGGCCGTCTTCTCGTAGATGGGGCGGAGCAGGTCGAGCATCTGGATGATGCCCTTGGGACGCAGGTCGAAATGCTTCTGCACGAGCTCCGACAGCCTCTCGTCGGAGATCTTGCCAGTCCCCTGCGTGGTCACCATGACGCTCGTGGGACGCGCCACGCCGATCGCGTAGGACACTTGAACGATGCAGCGCGAGGCGAGTCCAGCGGCGACGATGTTCTTCGCGACGTAGCGCGCCGCGTACGCCGCGGAGCGATCGACCTTGGACGGGTCCTTGCCGGAGAATGCGCCGCCGCCGTGGGGCGCCGAGCCGCCATAGGTGTCGACGATGATCTTGCGGCCGGTCAGGCCGCAGTCACCCTTTGGACCGCCGATCTCGAAGCTGCCGGTCGGATTGACGAGGTAGTTGATCTTGCCCTTCACGTGGGCCTTCGGTAGCACGGGCTTGATGACCTGCTCGACTACGGCTTCCCTGATCTGATCGTGCTTCATGCCGGGCGCGTGCTGGGTCGAGAGCACGACTGTGTCGATCGAATCGGGCCTGCCGTCTAAGTAGCGGATCGTGACCTGGGACTTTGCGTCGGGGCGCAGCCACGGCAGGCGGCCGTCGCGCCGCAGCTCCGACTGCCGCTCGACCAGCCGGTGCGCCAGGTAGATCGGGAGCGGCATGAGTTGCGGCGTCTCGTCGCACGCGAAGCCGAACATGAGGCCCTGGTCGCCCGCGCCCTGCTCGAGGTCGAGGCCCTTTCCTTCGTCCACGCCCTGCGCGATGTCCTGCGACTGCTTGCCGTAGGCGACGAGCACGGTGCACGTCGAGGTGTCGAATCCGATGGCGGGATCGGTATAGCCGATGCGCTTGATGGTCCTGCGCGCGATCTCGTCGAAATTGACTTGCGCGCCTGTGGTGATTTCTCCAGCGAGGACCACGAGATTGTCCTTGACGAGCGTTTCCGCCGCGACTCGAGAGCGCTTGTCCTGAGCTAGAATGGCGTCGAGAACGGCATCGGAAATCTGGTCGGCGACCTTGTCCGGGTGCCCTTCCGACACCGATTCGGACGTAAAGAGATAGCTGCTCATGCTGGCGGTTTTCCCTTGAAAAAAGGTCTGCAAGTCTAGCACAGCGCCCCTGCGCGCCCAACCGACGCCGCGCCCACTTTCGTCCCAACTTCATGCAATTTCTGCTGCGGCTGGTGGCCTGCTTTCCCTTGCCCGTGCTGCACGCGATCGGCACTGCCCTCGGCTGGGCGGTCTATCTCGCGTCTCCCCGCTACCGGGGAATGATAGAGAGCAATCTGCGGACTGCAGGACTCGGGACCGCGCGCATGCGCGCTTCGGTCGTGTGCGAGACCGGCAAGGCGGCGCTGGAGATTCCCTTGATCTGGCTGCGGTCGCACCGGGACGTCGCCCGCCTGGTCGTGGAAGCGAGTGGCTGGGAATACGTCGATCGCGCGGCGAAGGGTGGCAAGGGACTCATACTGCTGACGCCCCACCTGGGATGCTGGGAGATCTCAGGACAGTACATCGCGAGCCGCATGCCGATCACGGTCATGTACGCTCCGCCCAATCTGCGATCGCTCGAGCCGTTGATGCAGGCCGGCCGCAATCGCGGCGCCGCGATGAGGAGCGTCCCGGCAGACATGCGCGGAGTGCGCGCGATGCTGAAGGCGCTGAGGCGCGGCGAAGCGATCGGGATCCTCCCCGACCAGGTCCCCGGAGTGGGAGAAGGAGAGTGGGCGGAGTTCTTCGGCCGGCCCGCGTACACGATGACGCTCGTGGGCCGCCTGGCCGAGCAGACGGGCGCACCGGTGCTGCTGTGCTACTCGAGGCGCTTGGCGCGAGCCCGGGGCTACCGCTTCGAGATCGAGCCTCTTCTGGTGCCGCGTCCTGCGGAATCCCCGGTACGCACCCTCAATCGCTCGCTCGAAAGCCTCATCCTCCGCTGCCCGGAGCAGTACCTGTGGAGCTACAACCGCTACAAGGTTCCCGCCGGCGTGCGGCCTCCCGCAAGCTAGCCACATGCTGACACGCATCGCGATCGGGATCGTGTGGATGCTGCACTTCCTGCCGCTTTCCATCTTCTCCCGCATCGGCTCGGGTCTCGGCGGCCTTGCGTATTTTCTCGCGCGGTCCCGCCGCAACGTCTGCCTGGCCAATCTCGAGCGCTGCTTTCCGCAGATGGCCGAGCGCCAGCGCGTGGCCATCGCCAAGGCGCACTTCCGCGCTTTCGGGCGCACGCTGCTCGAGCGCTCGATACTATGGTGGGCGCCGCGCGAGCAAATCGTTCGCATGGTGCGCGTCGTCGGCCTGGAGCGGATCCTCGCGCTAAAGGGCGAGCCGCTCATCCTGCTCGCGCCACACTTCGTCGGGCTCGACGCAGGCTGCACCCGGCTGACGTGCGAGTTCGACATGGCGGGCATCTACTCGAAGCAGAAGGATCCGTGGTTCAACGCGCTGCTCCTGTCCGGGCGCCTGCGGTTCGGAAAAGGGCTGGCTATCTCGCGCCAGGAAGGCGTGAGGCCTGCGATCGCAGCGGTCAAGAACGGTTACCCTTTCTACTACCTTCCCGACCAGGACTACGGCGCGCGCGACGCCGTTTTCGTGCCCTTCTTCGGCGTGCCGGCGGCGACGATCACCGGGCTGTCGCGGATGGCCAGGATCACGAGGGCTCGAGTCCTGCCGGTGGTGACGCGCATGTTTCCGGGCGGCGGAGGCTACGAGGTGACGTGCTACCCCGTATGGGAGAACTTTCCGAGCGGCGACGACGCCGCAGACGCGCGCCGGCTGAACGAATTCATCGAGGAGCGCGTGCGCGAGATGCCGGAGCAGTACTTCTGGACTCACAAGCGCTTCAAGACGCGCCCTCCGGGCGAGATGAAGTGGTACTGAACGGCAAATTGACTTCCCTGTCTCAGGATTTGAGAATCACTCAATCCATGAAGGAGAGACGAATGAGTTCGCCCACTAGAGCTTTGCGCGCGATCGCGCTGGTCCCGGTCCTTGTATTTCCAGGAGTGGTTCTGTCCCAGGATCTGTCCCAGGATATTCCCGCCTGGTACCTCGGCTTCGGCATCGGACAATCCAAGTTCAAGGACGCGTGTAACAGCCTGTCGGGCAGCTGCGACGATTCGGATATGGGCGGGAAAATCCTCGGCGGGTATCAGTTCAGCAGGAATTTCGCCCTCGAGCTCGCCTACGCCGATCTCGGCCAGGCGAAAGCCGGCGGCGTTACGTTCGGGGCCAGGGGCTTCGAGGCCACCGGTGTGGGGATGCTGCCCTTGGGCGGATCGGGGTTTTCGGCCCTCGCGCGCGGGGGGCTTTTCAGCTGGAAGGCCGACCTGAAGGCTCCGGGCGGATCGACCGACGCGACGGGAACCGACCTCACGTACGGCCTTGGAGTGAAGTTCGATTTCAACCGCGACTTCTCCGGGCGCGCGGAATGGCAGCGCTACAAGGACGTCGGCGACCAGAACAAGACCGGCCAGGGCAACATCGATTTCATCGGATTCAGCCTCGTCTATAGACTCTGAGTTTGCGCCTCAAATTCACCAAGATGCAGGGAGCGGGCAACGACTTCGTTGTGCTCGACGGCGTCGGCCGAACCCTTGACATAAGCCCGCAGCGTGCGAGACGGATCGCGGATCGGCACTTCGGCGTCGGGTGCGATCAGGTCCTTCTGGTGGAGCGGTCACAGCGGTCCGACGCGGATTTCCGGTACCGCATCTGGAACTCCGACGGGGGCGAGGTCGAGCAATGCGGCAACGGCGCGCGCTGCTTCGTCCGGTTCGTCCACGACAAGGGACTTACCCGCAAGCGCGAGATCCGCGTCGAGACGCTGTCCGGGATCATCGCCCCGCGCCTGGAGACGGACGGCCAAGTGAGCGTCGACATGGGTGCGCCGCGCTTCGCCCCGCAGGAGGTGCCGTTCGACGCAAGCGGTCTCGAGCCGATCGGGACACGCTGGCCGATCGAGGTCGCGGGAAGGACGATCCTAGTCGCGGTTCTCTCGATGGGTAACCCGCACGCGGTGCAGACGGTCGAGGACGTGGACGCGGCCCCGGTGACGACCCAGGGACCGCTCATCGAGCGACATCCCCGCTTTCCCAGGCGGACGAACGCGGGCTACATGCAGATCCTTGATCGATCGAACGTGTGCCTGAGGGTATGGGAGCGCGGCGCCGGCGAAACGCTCGCCTGCGGCACGGGGGCCTGCGCGGCGGTGGTGACGGGCATCGGGGAGGGGCTGCTCGAGGAGCGAGTTCAGGTCGAAACGCGCGGCGGACGATTGACGGTACGCTGGGCTGGCGGGGAAAATAAACGCGACCGCTCCGTATGGATGACCGGACCCGCGGTGACCGTGTTCGAAGGGGAGATCGAGATTGAAAGCTGACGATGTCGCGCGCTACCTGCGCGAGAACCCGACGTTCTTCGAGACCCACGCCGACATGCTCGCCGAGATCAGCGTTCCCCATCCTCACGGCGGCCGCGCCATTCCTCTCTCAGACCGGCAGATGCTTTCGCTCCGGGAGAAGAGCCGCGCGCTCGAGTCCCGCCTTGCGGAACTGCTGCAGATCGGCGAGGAAAACGACGCGATCGGCGAGAAAATGCACCGGCTGAGCCTCGCCCTCCTCGCCGCGCCCGACTGGCGCAGCCTGTTGAACGCGCTCTACCTGCACCTGCGCGAGGACTTTGCCGTGCCGCACGCTGCCCTGAGAATCTGGGGCGCCGAGCGTCGCGCGCCGGAGGGCGCCGTAGATTCCCAGGAGTTCCGGGCCGTGGGCGAGGCGGTCAGGCGCTACGCCGACTCGCTTTCGCAGCCCTTCTGCGGGCCGAGCGGCGGTGCCGAAGCGGCCGCCTGGTTCGGCGAAGGCGCGCCGCGCGTGCGCTCGGTCGCCCACATGGCGCTGCGGGATCGGGATTGCTTCGGAATGCTCGCGCTGGGGAGCGAGGACGTGCTGCGTTTCTACCCTGAAATGGGCACGCTCTACCTCAGGCGCATGGGCGATCTCGCGAGCGCGGCGCTGCTGAGGTTCCTCTAGCGGTGACCGGTGCGGGAATGAGGCGAGATCCCCGCCGGAGCCTGCTCGACGAGTTCATCGCCCAGCTCTCGCATCAGCGACGCCTCAGCCCCGGGACGGCCCGCAACTACCGCCACGCCGTCGAAGAGCTCTTCGCGCTCAACCCGGACGTGCCGGTGGAAAGGCTCGAGGCCCAGCAGCTGCGCCGGACGGTTTCGCAGCTGCACGCGCGCGGCATGTCGGGGCGCACCCTCGCCTACACGATCTCCGGCTGGCGAGGCTTCTTTGCGTGGCTGGTGAAAAACCGCGGCTTCTCCCGCAATCCGTGCGTCGGCCTTCGTGCGCCGAAGAGCGTCAAGGCCCTCCCCAAGGCGCTGTCGCCCGATCAGATGGCGCGTTTGCTCGACGCTCCCGCGAGCACGCCCGCCGAGTTGCGCGACAGGGCGATGTTCGAGCTGTTCTATTCCTCGGGGCTGCGCCTCGCCGAGCTGGTGAGCCTCGATGTCTCGAACGCCGATGCCATCCTCAGGCAGGGCGAGGTCACGGTGACGGGAAAGGGCGCGAAGACGCGCACTGTGCCCGTGGGCGGCAAGGCGCGCGGCGCGGCCGAGGCCTGGCTCGCCCGGCGCCCAGCGCTCGCGGATCCCGTCGAGTCGGCGCTGTTCGTCGGGGCGCGCGGACGTCGCATCGCCCCGAGCTCGGTGCGCGACGCGCTGTCGCGATGGGCTCTGCGCCTCGGGCTGCCGCAGCACGTTCATCCGCACATGCTGCGGCATTCGTTCGCGACGCATGTGTTGCAATCCTCGGGCGACCTTCGCGCAGTCCAGGAGATGCTCGGGCACTCGAGCATTTCGACCACCCAGGTCTACACCCACCTGGACTTTCAGCATCTCGCCAAGGCGTACGATGCCGCCCATCCACGGGCGAAGAAGCGGGCCGCGCCCGCCGACAAGAAGCCGTGAGCGGGCCGCGTCCCGGCATCGCCGAGCTTTTCATCCGCTTCACGCGGGTCGGCGTCTCGGGATTCGGCGGGGTAATGCCTTGGGCGCGAAGGATGCTGGTCGAGGAGCGCCGCTGGCTGAGCGCCGAGGAGTTCAACGAGGCGTTGAGCCTCTGTCAGGTTCTCCCGGGTCCCAACATCGTGAACATGGCGGTCTGCATCGGCACGCGCTTTCGCGGCGCCCTCGGCGCCTTCGCCGCGGTCATGGGGCTGATGTGCGCGCCGTTCGCGATCGTCTTGGTGCTGGGCGCCCTGTTTACCCACTACGGCGGGCTGCCGACGATTTCCGCTGTGTTTCGCGGCATCTCGGCGGCCGCGGCGGGCTTGATCGTCGCCATGGGCATCAAGATGGCCGCGAGCCCGCGCCTGCGCTCGCCGATGGCGGTATTCGCGCTCGCCGCGTTCGTAGGCGTCGGTCTGGTGCGGCTCCCGCTCGGTGTCTTTCTGCTGGTCGCGGTTCCCGCGAGCGTGGCCGCCGCCGCGTGGAGGAGCCGGTGAGCGAGGTGCTCGTGGAGCTTGCCGTCGATTTCTCCCTGCTGTCGCTGTTCGCGGTCGGCGGCGTCGTCACGGTGCTGCCCGAACTGCACCGTGGCGTTGTCGAGGTTCACGGCTGGATGAGCAGCACGGAGTTCGCGCAGCTGTTCGCGCTTGCCCAGGCGTCGCCCGGCCCGAACATTCTCGTTGTGACCCTGATCGGCTGGAAGGTGGCCGGTCTCGCCGGCGCAGTGGTCGCAACCGCTGCAGTTTGCGCACCGAGCAGCATTCTCACTTACGGGGTGTCGCAGGTATGGCAGCGATTTCGCGACGCCCGCTGGCGCAAGACGGTGGAGGACGGTCTGGTTCCGCTCACCGTCGGCTTGATGCTCGCCGGCTCCTACCTCATCACCCTCGCAGCCGACCAGTCCGCAACGGGGTTCATCCTCACCGCCGTGACTGCCGCGGCCGTGCTGGGCACGAGGATGCACCCTCTCTGGCTTCTTGCGGCAGGCGGGCTGGTCGGCCTCGCTGGCTGGGTCTAGGCAGTGAGCGCGCCGGACCTGAGGCTCAAGGCGGGGCGCGAGCGCTCGCTCAAGCGGCGCCATCCGTGGGTTTTCTCGGGCGCTGTCGAAGAGATCGTCGGGAACCCCCGCAGCGGGGAAACGGTGCGGGTATGCGGTGCGGACGGGAAATTCCTCGCCTGGGCGGCGTACAGCCCCGCGTCCCAGATCCGTGCACGGGTGTGGAGCTTCGACGAGGCGGACGTGCCCGGGCCGAAGCTGTTCGACAGGCGAGTCGACGCCGCGCTGGCCCGCAGGCGCGCGCAGGTCTCCGGCGAAACGACCAACGCGATGCGACTGGTGCACGGCGAGTCCGACGGGCTTCCGGGGCTGATTGCCGACCGCTACGACGATGCGCTGGTCGTGCAGTTCCTTTCCGCGGGCTGCGAAGAATGGCGCGATGCACTCATCGAAATACTCCGCAAGCGCACCGGCTGCGCCCGGATCTACGAGCGATCCGACACCGACGCGCGCGAGCTCGAGGGCCAGCCCGCAAGATCCGGATGGATTCTCGGCAGCGCGGCCGCGCCGCTGAGGATGGTCGAGCACGGTATCGAGTACGAGGTCGACCCGGCCGGCGGGCAGAAGACCGGGTTCTTCCTCGATCAGCGCGACAACCGCCTGCGCGTGAAGCAGCTTGCCGCAGGGCGGGAGGTCCTCGACTGCTTTTGCTACACGGGAGGATTCGCGCTTTCGGCTCTCTCGGGCGGGGCGCGCTCGGTCCTCGCCATCGACTCCTCGGCGCAGGCGCTCGCGCGGGCCGGTCGCAATCTGGCCCTGAACGATTTAGCGCCCGGCCGGGTGGAATGGCTGGAGGCAGATGTGTTCCAGGCGCTGCGCAGGCTGCATCGCGACGGCCGCGGGTTCGACCTCATCGTGCTCGATCCCCCGAAGTTCGCTCCGACGGCGAAAGACGCCGCTCGGGCGGCGCGTGGATACAAGGACATCAATCTGAACGCGCTCAGGCTCCTGCGCGCGGGCGGACTGCTTGCGACCTTTTCCTGTTCGGGAGGCGTGTCGCCTGAGCTGTTTCAGAAGATCGTGGCGGGCGCCGCGGCCGACGCCGGTGCCCCGCTGCTGCTGCGGGAGCGCCTGCGCGCCGCTGCGGACCATCCGGTGCGCATCGAGTTCCCGGAGGGCGAGTACCTCAAAGGCTTGTTGCTGGAGAGGAATTAGCGCGCGTATCCACGGGTTGCTTTGTAATCCGGAGCGTGCTGTAATGCGCCCTTTTTTGGGCGCCCTGCGCCTCTTCCGGGGGCGCCCAGGCGCAAACTTTTCCGGCTCGACATGCTCAAATAGTGTTGCTCGAGCGGAGCGCGCCAGGAGATCGAATTGGCGGGACAGGAGAACATGGTTCCGGTGACCATACTCACCGGGTTCCTGGGAAGCGGAAAGACCACACTCGTCAACCGCATTCTCAAGGAGCAGCACGGCCATCGAATCGCCGTGATCGAGAACGAGTTCGGCGAGGCGGGTGTCGACAACGAGATCCTGCTCAACGAGACCGGGGAGCAGATCGTCGAGATGAACAACGGCTGCGTCTGCTGCACCGTGCGCGGCGACCTCATTCGCATCCTCGGCGAGCTCAAGGAGCGGAGGGACTCCGGCAAGCTCGATTTCGAGCGAGTCATCATCGAGACCACGGGCATGGCCGACCCGGGTCCTGTCGCCCAGAGCTTCTTCATCGACGAGAAGCTCGGCAACTACTATCTCCTGGACAGCGTCATCACCCTGGTCGATGCGAAGCATGCCCCGAAGACCCTCGACGAGTTCCGCGAGGCGCAGGAGCAGGTCGGTTTCGCGGACCGTATCCTGATGTCCAAGACCGACCTGGTGTCGGAGGACGAGCAGGAGGCGCTCAAGAGGCGACTGGTCAGGATGAATCCGCGAGCGCCGATCAAGAAGGTGCACTTCGGCAACGCGCCGATCCGGGAGATCCTAGATATTCGTGGCTTCAATCTCAATGCGGTGCTCGAGCTCGACCCGGATTTCCTGGAGGACGCCGAGCACGAGCACGACGAGCACGTCTCCTCGTTCGTATTCCGGTCGGACAAGCCTTTCGACAACGCGAAGCTCGAGGAATTTCTGTCCGGGGTCGTGCAGATCTACGGCCCGGACTTGCTGCGCTACAAGGGAGTGCTGTACATGAAGGGCAACACGCATCGCGTAGTATTTCAGGGCGTGCACATGCTCATGGGCGGCGATATGGGTCGCCCGTGGGGCAAGGGGGAGAAGCGCTCCAGCACGATGGTCTTCATCGGGAAAAACCTCCCGCAGGAGCTATTCATCAAGGGACTAGAACAATGTTTGGTCGAAAAGCAGTAAAGAAACCGGCCCCGAAGACGGCAAAGGCGCCGGAGATCAAGGCGCCCGAGACGGCGCCGGCCGAAGACAAGTCAGCTAGGAAGAACGGCCTGACCGAAGCCGAGTTGCTGCGCGCGCCGGCGTCGCAGTACATGAACCCGGAGCAGCTTGCTTTCTTCCGCGAGCGGCTGCTCCAGACGCAGAGAGAGCTGCTGGAGAAGGCGAACCTCACCTCAGAGCACCTGCGCGAGCACGAGCTCGAGGCTGACCCGACCGACCAGGCCACGATCGAGGAGGAGTACGCGCTGGAGCTTCGCGCCCGCGATCGGGAAAGAAAGCTCCTCAAGAAGATCGACGAGGCCCTGCGCCGCATCGAAGAGGGCAGCTACGGGTATTGCGAGGAGACCGGCGAGCCCATCGGACTCGCCCGGCTGATCGCGCGGCCCACCGCGACCCTGTCGGTTGAAGCCCAATCCCGGCGTGAGCAGAAGCAGAAGCTCTACGGGGAGTAGCCGCCGCAAAGGCCCCGAGGAGTACACTACGTCCCGGCCGAGCCGCGACATGAACCGTACTCTGAGACACCTGCTGGTCGCTTTCGCGCTGGTATTCACCCAGCAGGCGGCGCAGCTGCACGCGCTGTCGCACGTGCAGCGCGATCTGGCCATGGCCGCGTGCGGGGGCAAATGCAATCCACCGGCCAGCCATCCCGCGGAACAGTGCATCGCGTATCACGCGGTCGACAGCGCCCTGCCGAGCCTCGCACAGGCGATCGATCTTCCTCAGGTAGCGTTGCCGGCGATCGCTGTCGCGGTTCTGCCTCCGTTGTTTCCGCCGCGAATCGAGTTCGACTCGCGCGCGCCTCCCGTCCTCTCCTAGCTCGAAATCCTAGAGTCCCGCCTCGCACGCTTGAGGCGGCAGTGTTCGCGAAAGCCCTTCGGCTTGTCGCGATCGCATGAACTTGGAGAGACAACATGTACGGTAAAGCAACCATGGTGCTCGCCGTCGCCGCGGCGCTGGGTCTGCCCGAGGCCGTGAAGGCTCAGTCGCAAGACGAGCTCAAGGCCTTGCGCGAGCAGGTCAGGCAGCTGGATAAACGCGTGCAGGATGCCGAAGCTACTGCACAACAGGCGGCGGTGCAGGCCTCCAGCCGCCCGACCGGGGAAAACGCGCTGAACCCCGCGGTTTCGCTGATCCTGAACGGCATCTATTCGAATCTTTCCCAGGACCCCAACACATACAAGATCAATGGTTTCGTTCCTTCGAACGGCGAGGTCGCGCCTCCTCCTCGGGGCCTGAGTCTGGGCGAATCCGAGCTCGCGATCATGGCCAACGTCGACCACATGTTCCGCGGCACCGGGATATTCTCCATATCGCCCGAGAACGAGATCGAAGTCGAGGAAGCGTACATACAGACTCTGGCGCTCTCCTACGGCTTCACGATCAAGGCAGGGCGGTTCTTCTCTTCCGTCGGGTACCAAAACCAGATCCACGCACACGCCTGGGACTTCACCGATGCACCGCTCGCGATGAAGGCTTTCCTGGGCAACCAGTTGAGCGATGACGGCATCCAGCTGAAGTGGGTGGCGCCGACTCCGTTGTATTTCGACCTCGGCGTTGAAGCGGGGCGCGGCAAGAGCTTTCCGGCCGGACCCGACGGCGGACGCAACAAAAACGGCTTCAGCTCGGGCAACTTCTTCACCCACCTAGGTGGCGATTTCGGAACCGGTACGGCCTGGCAGCTTGGTGCCTCGTATCTCACGACCTCGCCGCAAGATCGCGTCTACGACGACGTCGACTCGACCGGGACGCCTGTGACGAACAGCTTCACTGGCAAGACCAAGTTGTGGGTGCTGGACGGGATCCTGAAGTGGGCGCCGAATTTCAACCCGACCGAAACGTACTTCAAGCTGCAGGGTGAATACTTCCGGCGCAAGGAGAACGGCGACCTCACGTTCGACACCGCCGCGGCTTCGGCGGGAGGGACGCAAATCGGAGGATACAGCTCGGCTCAGTCGGGCTGGTACCTGCAAGGCGTCTACCAGTTCGTGCCGATGTGGCGCGTCGGTTATCGCTACGATCGGCTGGACGCGGGAACGACCGGAATCGGCCTGGTCGACTCGGGCGCGCTCACCGCGGCGGACTTTCCGATCCTCGCCAGGTACAACCCGACCCGGAATACCGTGATGGTCGACTGGAGCCCGAGCGAGTTCAGCCGCGTGCGGCTGCAGTACGCGCAGGACAAGGCGCGCTCGGATGCGACCGACAACCAGGTCTTTCTCCAATACATCGTGAGCCTGGGCGCGCACGGCGCCCACAAATTCTGAGGTGAGATCATGAAAACGATTCTGAAAGCGCTCGTTGCTTCGGGTTTGGCAATTGCTGCGCTACCGGCAGCGGCCGCGCTCAACGTGTTTGCCTGCGAGCCGGAATGGGGTGCCCTCGCCCAGGAACTTGGGGGAGACAAGGTGTCGGTGTACTCGGCGACGACCGCGCTGCAGGATCCGCACCGGATCGAGGCGCGCCCGAGCCTGATCGCGCGCATCCGTTCGGCCGACCTGCTGGTCTGCTCCGGCTCCGAGCTGGAGATCGGCTGGATTCCCCTGTTGCTCACGCAAAGCGGAAACAGCAAGATTCAGCTCGGGAGCCCGGGTTACTTCGAAGCCTCGCAGTACGTCGTCAAGATTGAAATTCCGAAGGTGATAGACCGCGCGCTAGGTGATATCCATGCCGCCGGCAATCCGCATATCCATACCGATCCGCGCAATATCGCCAAGGTCGCGCAGGCGCTCGAGGACCGCATGGCGCAGCTGGATAGCGCAAATGCCGATAGCTACCGTTCGCGAGGCAAGTCGTTCCTTGGGCGCTGGCAGACGGCAATCGGGCGCTGGGAGCAGCTAGCGGCGCCGCTCAAGGGCGTGCCCGTGGTCGTGTACCATAAGGACTTCTCGTACTTCATCAATTGGGTGGGAATGCGGGAAGCCGGCAGCCTTGAGCCAAGACCGGGCATTCCACCTACGCCGTCGCATCTCGCCGAGCTGATCGACCAGATGAAAAGCTCGCCCGCGAAGGTGATCGTCTACTCGCCGTACAACAATCCGCAGGCCGCGGAATTCCTCTCGACCCGAGCAGGCATTCCCACCGTGATGATGCCCTTTACCGTGGGCGGGACGGACAAGGCGAAGGATCTCTTCGGATTGTTCGACGACACTATCGGCCGTCTTTTGGCTACGGTGAAATGACGCTCGACGCCGCCAGCCTCGGCATCCTGTGGCCAGCGTTCATCGCGGGCCTGCTGGTCACTGCGACCCATGTCCCGCTCGGCATGCAGGTGCTCGAGCGGGGGATCGTGTTCATCGATCTCGCGGTGGCGCAGATCGCGGGGCTCGGCGTGATTCTCGCCGACTATCTGGGCTTTGAGCCGACCGGTACTGCGGTGCAGATCGCGGCGCTGTCCGCTGCTCTCACAGGAGCGCTCGTGCTGACTTGGACCGAGCGCCGCTGGCCCGAGGTCCAGGAAGCGATCATCGGTGTCGTGTTCGTAGTGGCGTCGAGCGCGGCAATTCTGTTCCTCGCCAAGAACCCGCGCGGGAGCGAGAACCTGAAGGAACTGCTCGTAGGGCAGATTCTATGGGTCAATCCTGCGAAGCTTCCCCTGGAAGCACTGATCTACGGAGTCATCCTCGCCTTGTGGTTCAGCCTGCGCGAGCGGCTCGGAAGGATCGGTTTCTACGTGCTCTTCGGATGCGCGGTAACCGTCTCGGTGCAGCTGGTTGGTCTCTTCCTCGTTTTCTCCACCCTCGTCGTACCGGCCCTCGCGACCTACTATTCGCGGCGGAACCGCTACCTCAAAGCCTACGCTGTCGGGGTCTTCGGCTATGCTGGAGGTCTGCTCGCTTCCCTGTGGTTAGACCTTCCTTCCGGGTCAATGATCGTTTGCGCTATCGTGGTTGCGGGTGTGCTCATCGCGTACTTGAGCCACCCACGGCGCGCGGCCTAGCGGCGATGCTAAGCTAGACGTCTGCCCGATCGGCGAAGGGCTTGATCGGCGGAACTCCATCCCCATCTTGCGCTGACGCATGGAACAATTCCACGGAACGACCATCGTCTCCGCGCGCCGCGACGGAAAGGTGGCCCTCGGCGGCGACGGCCAGGTGACGCTCGGGAACATCGTGGTGAAGGCAAGCGCACGCAAGGTCAGGCGCCTGTATCACGATCGGATCCTCGCGGGGTTTGCCGGCGGGACGGCGGACGCGTTCACGCTGTTCGAGCGCTTCGAGTCCAAGCTCGACAAGCATCAGGGCAACCTGCTGCGCTCGGCGGTCGAGCTCGCCAAGGACTGGCGCACCGACCGCGTGCTGCGGCGCCTGGAAGCGATGCTAGCGGTCGCCGACCGCGAATCCTCGCTCATCATCACCGGCATGGGCGACGTCATCGAGCCGGAGTCCGGTCTCGTCGCGATCGGCTCGGGCGGCCCCTACGCGCAGGCTGCGGCGCGCGCGCTTCTCGAGAATTCCCAGCTCGACGCCGAGACCATAGTCCGCAAGGCACTGTCGATCGCGGCGGACCTGTGCATCTACACGAACCACCAGATCGTCATCGAAGCGCTGGACTGAGCATGTCGTCGATGACCCCGCAGGAAATCGTGCATGAGCTCGACAAGCACATCGTCGGGCAGGCGCGGGCGAAGCGCGCGGTCGCGATCGCGCTGAGGAACCGGTGGCGCCGGCAGCAGGTCGCCGAGCCCCTGCGCCAGGAGATAACGCCCAAGAACATCCTGATGATCGGGCCCACGGGAGTCGGCAAGACCGAGATCGCGCGGCGGCTGGCCCGGCTCGCGGACGCGCCTTTCATCAAAGTCGAGGCGACGAAGTTCACCGAAGTGGGCTACGTCGGCCGCGACGTGGACACCATCGTCCGCGACCTCGTCGAGATCGCGATCAAGGACACGCGCGAAGCGGCGATGAAGAAGGTGAGGCAGCGCGCCGAGGACTCGGCGGAGGAGCGCGTGCTGGACGTGCTTCTGCCCGCGGCGAGGGGCGCCTTCGCGGCGGAGGAGGCGAGGCCCGCCGCGGACGAGGAGTCCGCAACGCGTCAGAAATTCCGCAAGAAGCTGCGCGAAGGCGAGCTCGACGACAAGGACGTCGAGATCGAGGTATCGGCGCCGCAGGCACACATGGAGATATTCGCGCCGCCCGGCATGGAAGAGCTGACGCAGCAGATCCAGGGGATGTTCCAGAACCTGGGTGGCGCGAGAAAGAAGCTGCGGCGCATGAAGATCCGGGAGGCCATGCGCCTGCTCACCGACGAGGAAGCGGCTCGCCTGATCAACGACGAAGATCTGCGCGCGAAAGCGCTCGCGAACGTCGAGCAGAACGGCATCGTGTTTCTCGACGAGATCGACAAGATCGCGAGCCGCGGAGAGGTCATCGGCGCCGACGTCTCACGCCAGGGTGTTCAGCGCGACCTGCTGCCGCTGGTGGAAGGCACGACGATCTCGACGAAGTATGGAATGGTCAAGAGCGATCACATCCTGTTCATCGCAAGCGGCGCGTTCCACCTCTCCAAGCCGTCGGACCTGATCCCCGAGCTTCAGGGGCGCTTCCCGATACGGGTCGAGCTCGATTCGCTCTCGGTCGAGGACTTCGAGAGAATTCTCACCGCGACCGACGCCTGCCTCACCCGCCAGTACCAGGCGCTGCTCGCCACGGAAGAGGTCGACGTCGCGTTCCTGCCGGACGGCATTCGGCGCCTGGCGGAGATCGCCTGGTCGGTCAACGAGAAGACCGAGAACATCGGCGCGCGCCGCTTGCACACGGTCATGGAGCGGCTGCTCGAGGAGATCTCGTTCGACGCCGGCAGACACGGCAGGGAAAGCGTCAGGATCGACGCGGCGTTCGTCGACGCGAAGCTCAAGGAGCTTGCGCAGAGCGAGGATCTTGCGCGTTACGTACTCTGATCTCGAGGCAGCGCGGGCAGTAGCACGCGGTCCCTCCGGGGTTCGGCAACGAGGGAACGTCCTTGCACCAGCACCGGCCGCGACCGACCTGCATCCCGCATTCGAACTCGCTGCCGCAGCCCGGGCAGCGGCTCGCCTCAGTGTCGTTCGCGCTCATCCGGTCCAGGGAAAGCTTTCAGGGCGCGGCGGAGGAACTGCACCTGGGAGGTGAAGCGGGTGCATGCGTCGCAAATGCCGACGTGCAGGCGCAGGCCGATCCTCTCGGCGAAAGACAGGCGCCTGTCCATGCCTGCGGAAATCAGCTTGCTCGCTTCCTTGCACGTAAGCCGGAAAATCACCGCGTTCTCCTCAGCGGTCCCGGCCGGGTCCGGCCAGGAACCACGTCTGCTCCAGACAGGCGCGCAAGCCCATTCTGGCGCGATAGAGCATCACCCAGCAATTGGACGTCGATATTCCCAGTTCCTTACAGATTTCGTCGGTCTCAAGCCCCATGAGCTCGCGCATCGCAAAGGCGCTGGCGGTCTTCTGGGGCAGCGACTGGAGGCAGCGCTCCAGCGCCTCGAAGAAACGGCGCTCTTCGAGGGAGCGTTCCGGATTGGCCCATTGCTCGGGAGCCTGGAGGAAGTGACCGTCCTCGGCGAAGAACGCGTCGAGGTCCCGCGCGTCGTCGCCCGGGGGCCCCTCGATCGGCCGCTCGCGGGCCGCCTTGCGTATGCTGTCTATGATCTTGTGCTTCAGAATGCCGATGAGCCAGGTGCGCACCGACGATTGGCCGGCGAATTGGGACGCGCCCTGGATGGCGGCGAGCAGCGTCTCCTGCACGGCGTCCTCCGCGGCGCTGCGATCCCGCAGCTGCAGGAGCGCGAACCGCAATAAATAGGGGCGCTGCCGCTCCAGTTCAAGAGATTCCGGAGGCGATCCCTGGGGCATGGGCGCGGAATCTAGCCTCTTCCGGCAGGGACCGCAAGCGCCCTTGAAATCCGGGCCGCGGACCCAAGATCTCGACTTGCGCGGGCGTTACGCCCGAGAACTTTTCGGAAGGATGATCATGGCAAATATCACGCGTTACGATCCCTTCGGGGATCTGGTTGATGATTTTCTGCGCGGCTTCGTAGTGCGGCCACTGGGGTTCGAGGGCGAAGTGCCGGTCCGCCGCATGAAGGTCGATGTGGCCGAGCAGAACGGCGACTACAAGGTAGTGGCCGAGCTTCCCGGAGTGAAGAAGGAAGACATCAAGGTCAACATCGACGGTGACGAGGTATCCATCACCGCGGAAGCGCGGCTCTCGAAGGAAGCGAAGGACGGCGAGCGGCTGCTTCACAGCGAGCGCTATGTCGGCAAAGTCTCGCGCGCCTTCAGGCTCGCCCAGGAAATCGACGAAGCGCGCGCAAGCGCGAAATACTCCGACGGCGTGCTCGAGCTGACGCTCCCGAAGAAGGCGGCAGCGACGGCCAAGCAGCTGACGATCCAGTAACACCGGCCAGTCTCTTGGTTCGACGAAAGGCGGCTTCGGCCGCCTTTTTCCTGCGCCCGCGGGTACAATCGGCGCTCAAGATGCGGGCACAGATGAGCGACTCCTCGCTGACGCCGGGGCACAAGGCCAAGGTCCTTTCCGAGGCGCTTCCCTACATCCGGCGCTTTCACGGCAAGACCATCGTGGTGAAGTACGGCGGCAACGCCATGACCGACGACGCGCTGAAGCGCAGCTTTGCCCACGACGTCGTGTTGCTGAAGCTGGTCGGCATGAACCCGGTCATCGTGCATGGCGGCGGCCCCCAGATCGACGAGCAGCTCGCGCGCATAGGCAAGAAGGGCGAGTTCGTCCAGGGCATGCGCGTCACCGACGCCGAGACCATGGATGTCGTGGAGATGGTCCTCGGTGGCCAGGTCAACAAAGAGGTCGTCACGCTGATCAATCAGGCCGGCGGAAAGGCGGTGGGGCTCACCGGGCAGGACGGTGCGTTCGTCAGGGCGAGGAAGCTGCTCCTTTCCGACGCCGGCAACGACGGAGGAAAGATCGACATCGGCCAGGTGGGCGAGATTGCGTCGATCGATCCGAAGGTGATCTGGGCGCTCCAGGAGGGCGGCTTCATCCCCGTCGTGGCGCCGATCGGCGTCGGCGAGGATGGGCAGTCGTTCAACATCAACGCGGACCTGGTGGCGGGCAAGCTCGCCGAAGTGCTGCGCGCCGAAAAGCTCGTGGTTCTGACCAATACACCGGGCGTGCTCGACAAGAACGGCAAGCTGCTCACCGGCCTGACTCCGAAGAAGATCGATGCGCTCGTCGCTGACGGCACGCTCTCCGGGGGGATGCTGCCCAAGATCAGCTCGGCGCTCGATGCGGCGAAGGCCGGCGTGAAGAGCGTCCATATCATAGACGGCCGGGTCGAGCACGCGGTTCTGCTCGAGATCCTGACCGACGAGGGCGTGGGGACGCTGATCCGCTCGAAATGATCGCCTAAGCGATCGGCCTGCCCTGCTCGTCCAAGAGACCCGCGAGGTATCCCTCGTCTTCGTCGTAGATTGTCAGCAGCCGCCGCCGCGGCGCGTCGCTGAAGGACAGGTGCACCCAGCGTCCGTATTCGAGGATGCACTGATCGAATTCCAGTCCCGAGCGCTGTATCTCCCGCGCGATCTCGAGGGGCGTCCCGAAGGCGGGGCAGCAGAAGTCGACAGCGAGGCCTTGCAGGTGCTGCGAGGCGCCGGAGCCTCCCACCGCCTCGTTGAGCGCCGCGCAGCGGTAGGCGCTCGAGATCTCCAGGGGCGCCCCGAGCAGCGCCCGGACCGATTCGAGCCCGGCGGCGAGGCGCTTCAGGTTGTCCACGATCTCGGGCGGCGGGGTGTTGTCGATCCCGTTCTTCTCTGCCGTCTCCGAATAGACTAGTTGGCTCAGCGAGAAATTCGGCGAGAGCTGCATGGGCCGCATTGTAACCGGCAGCAAGCGCTCACCCGGAGTCATACAATAGGGGCGGTTCACCCGTTAGAGAGCGACCATGCCCGCTGCAAAGCCCGGTGCCCGCCGCCTGCAGATCCTGCAAGTCCTCGCGCGCATGCTCGAGAACCCCAAGGGCGAGAAGGTCACAACGGCGGCCCTGGCGAAGGAACTGGACGTGTCCGAGGCCGCGCTCTACCGGCATTTCGCGAGCAAGGCGCAGATGTTCGAGGGCCTGATCGAGTTCATCGAGCAAACGTTGTTCGGGCTTGTCAACAAGATCACCGCCGAGGAGGACGACGGCCTCAAGCAGGTCCAGGCTATTCTCTCTTCGCTGCTCGGATTCGCGGAAAAGAATCCGGGCATGACGCGCGTGCTCGTGGGCGACGCGCTGGTGAACGAGGATGAGCGCCTTCAGGTGCGCATAAATCAGCTTCATGACCGCCTCGAAGCGACGCTGAAACAGTGCCTGCGTGTGGCCTCGACGCAGGGGCAGGGCGCATCCCCTTCAGGGGGCGACGCCGCCGCCGACCCCGGTCCGCGGGCGAACCTGCTTCTCTGCTATGTGATCGGCCGCTGGCAGCAATACGCGAAGAGCGGATTCAAGCGGATGCCCTCCGAGCTGTGGAAGGAGCAATGGCCGCTGCTCTCGCGAGGCTAGCGCGGATCTAGACGCGCAGCTCGGACACAACCCGCGCGCACACCGGGCAGGAGGGGTCCCTTGCAAGCCTGACCGTGCGCCACTGCATGGTGAGCGCGTCCAGAAGCATCAAGCGCCCGTTCAGCGTTTCTCCGGCGCCCGCGAGCAGCTTCAAGGCCTCTGCGGCCTGCACGGTGCCGATGATCCCGGTAAGCGGGGCGAACACGCCCATGATCGCGCAGCGCATTTCTTCGAGCTCGGCGTTCTCCGGAAAGAGGCAGTGATAACAGGGGCTGAGTTCGTCCCGGAGATCGAAGACGCTCACCTGCCCGTCGAAACGCACGGCCGCCCCCGACACGAGAGGTTTTCGATTCCGGACGCAAGCGCGGTTCACGGCGTGGCGCGTGGCGAAGTTGTCAGAGCAGTCGAGCACCACGCTGCTCGCCGCGACCAGGCCGTCGAGCTCCTCGTCTCCTACGCGCTGCTGCACCGGCATGACCTTCACGTCGGGATTGATCCTCGAGAGCGCTGCTCGCCCCGACTCGGTCTTGGGCCGGCCCACCGATTCGGTGGCGTGAAGGATCTGCCGCTGTAGGTTGGTGAGATCGACGTCGTCGCCGTCGACCAGGGTCAGGCTTCCGACGCCCGCCGCCGCTAGGTAGAGCGCCGCGGGCGACCCCAGCCCTCCGGCGCCGATGACCAGGGCAGATGCCGACAGGAGCCTCTGCTGCCCTTCGACCCCGATCTCGGGCAGCAGGATGTGCCGCGAATAGCGCAGCAGTTGCTCGTCTGTCATCGGCTCTGCAGTGCGCCCGCAGGGCGCGCGCCGGTCAGTTCTTGGCGGGCGCGGGCGGGGCGCTTTGCGCGGTCGCCAGCGGCTGGCCTTTCAGGAACTTGAGCGCCTGCTGGAACTGGAAATCCTTGTCCGACGTGAACTCGAGCGGCGCAGGCGGCTTCTCGTCGGCCTCGGTCGAGGGCTTGGCGCTGGTGCGCTGCGCTTTTTCCGCCTGGGCACCCGGGTCCTGCTCGTTGAGGAGGTGCTTCTCGAGATCGGCCTCGCGCAACCTTACCGTCGTCGGCGAGGTGGGATCCTCGACGACGATGTCCGGGGTAATGCCCTTCGCCTGAATCGAGCGGCCGCTGGGCGTGTAGTAGCGCGCGGTGGTGAGCTTGATCGCGGTATTGTTGCCGAGCGGTAGGATGGTCTGCACCGAGCCCTTGCCGAAAGTCTGCGTGCCGATCAAGGTGGCCCGCTTGTGGTCCTGCAGGGCGCCCGCCACGATTTCAGAGGCGGACGCGGAGCCCCCGTTCACCAGCACCACCATGGGAACGGTCTTGACCGCCGCGGGCAGGTCCTTCAGGTAGTCGTCGCGGTTTCCGCGTAGATAATCCTCGGGCGCCGCAATGAACTTGCGCTTGGCGTCCTCGGTGCGCCCGTCGGTGGACACCACCGCCGCGCGCGGCGGCAGGAAGGCGGAGGAGATCCCCACGGCGCCGTTCAGGAGGCCGCCGGGGTCGTTGCGCAGGTCCAGGATCAGCCCCTTCAGCGGGCCGCTCTTGTACAGCCCCTCGAGGTGCTTGACCAGATTCTCTCCCGTGTGCTCCTGAAACTGCGAGACCCGAACCCATCCGTAGCCGGGTTCGATCAGCTTGGACTTCACGCTTTGCACGCGGATCACGTCGCGGACCAGCGTGACCTCGAACGGCTTCGCCTCTCCTTTGCGCATGATCGTGAGCCGGATGCTCGTCTTCGGCTTGCCGCGCATGCGCTTGACCGCGTCGTTCAGGCTCATTCCCTTGACCGAGGCGTCGTCGATCTTGATGATGAAATCCCCCGGCTTCAGGCCTGCTCGGAACGCCGGCGTGTCCTCTATCGGTGACACCACCTTCACGAAGCCTTCCTCCATGCCGACCTCGATGCCCAAGCCGCCGAACTCGCCCTGCGTGCCGACCTGCAGCTCCTTGAAAGCGTCCTGGTCGAGATACGCCGAATGCGGATCGAGACCTGTAAGCATCCCGCTGATCGCCTCGGTGATGAGCTTCTTGTCCTCGACCGGCTCGACGTAGTTCGACTTGATCGCCCCGAACACCTCGGCGAAGGCGCGCAACTCGTCGACCGGGAGCGGAAAGCGAGCGGCCTCGCGCTGCGCTATCGCGGAGAAGTTCAGACTGAGCAGTACTCCGGCCAGCACACCGACCAGCACCAGGCTGGCCTGCTTGAATTTCGTCATCATGGTTTTTGCCTTGGGCTGCGCACCGGCCACCCCGTCATTTGAGGGACACCCAGCGCATGGGATCGAAGGCTTTTCCTTCGTGCCGAATTTCGAAGTATAAACCCGATTCCATGTTGCCGCCGCTCGCACCGACGGTCGCGACCGCTTCCCCGGTGCCAACTAGGTCACCTACCTGCTTGAGCACGGACTCGTTGTTCCCATAGATGGTGAGATAGCTCTTCCCGTGGTCGATGATGAGCAGGTTCCCGAAGCCTCGCAGCCAGTCGGCGAAAACGACCCGGCCCGGAGCGACCGCTCGCACCTCCTGACCTGCCGGGGAGCGGATGAACAGACCTTTCCACGTAGGACCACCATCAGACCGTTGGGCACCGAAGCGGTTCGCGAGTTCACCGCGGATCGGGAGCCGTATGCCCGGTTTGATTCCCGTCATCGAGCTGTCTGTGCCCCCGGGCTCGGGAACCTTGTCGTTGCGGAGGCGCGCGGGTGCGGCCGCGAGCAGCTTGCGAAGGTCCTCGACCAGCCGCGAGAGGCGCGATTCGTCGCGTTCGAGGTGCTTCACCTGCCGGCGCTGCTCGCGCAGCTGGTTCGAGACGCGGGCGAGCACCTTGCGGTGCTCTGCCTGCTGGCGCGCCAGCGCGGCGCGCTCGGCGCGGCGCGCAGATTCGATGGCGGCGATCTCGGCGTTCCTTCCCCGGGTGTCGGCTTCCAGCTGCTTGAGGCGCGCGAGCCGCGAGCGCAGCTCGTCGATGAACTCGGTCTGGGCGCGCGAGATGTAACCGTAGTAGTGCAGCTCGCGCGCGATCCGTCCGGGCTCCTCGCCCGACAACAGCAGCTTCAGGCCGCTCTGCTCCCCGCTCACGTAGCGCAGCGTGAGCAGCCTTCCCAAGGTCTCCCTGCGGGAACCGATTTCGGACTCGAGCGCATGGCTGCGTTTCGCGAGAGACTTGAGCTCGTCATCGGCAGCCGCTCGCCTCGCGGCGAGGGTGCGCAGCGCCCGGTTGGCCTCGGAGATCGCCCGCTCGGAGTCGCGGAGCTGGTCGCGAACCTCGGTGCGGCTCTCCTCGGACTCCGTGATCTTCGCTCGCAGGCCCTCGATCCGCGCCCGCAGCGCCTCGAGCTTCTCGGCCTCCCCTTGGGCCAGCGCCAGGGCCGGGACGAGCAGCAGCCCCAGACCGATCCGGCGGGCGAGCTTCACGCTCCGGCCTTGCCCTGATCGGCGACTGCCCGCGCACGCGCCTCGGCCTCGGCCGCGTCCCCCAGATAGTAGTGCCGCACCGGCCGCAACCCGGAGTCCAGCTCGTAGACGAGGGGCAGCCCGGTCGGGATGTTCAGGTCCACGATCGCGCTGTCGCTGACCCCGTCGAGATACTTGACCAGGGCGCGCAGGCTGTTGCCGTGCGCGACGATCAGCACCTTGCGCCCGGCGCGCACGGCCGGAGCAACGGCCTCGTTCCAGTAGGGGAGAAACCGCGCGACCGTGTCCTTCAGGCACTCCGTGAGCGGAAAAGCCGTGTCGTCGATGCCGGCGTAGCGAGGATCGCCGCGCGAATCGCGCGGGTCCCCGCGCTCGAGAGGGGGAGGCGGCACGTCGTAGCTGCGCCTCCATACCAGCACCTGTTTTTCGCCGTATTTCTTCGCCGTTTCAGCCTTGTTGAGTCCCTGCAGCCCGCCGTAGTGACGCTCGTTGAGCCGCCAGGAATGCTGCACCGGAATCCACATCAGATCCATGGCTTCGAGCGCGAGCCACAGCGTCTTGATGGCGCGCTTGAGCACCGAGGTGTACGCCGTGTCGAAGCCGAAGCCGGCCTGCCTCAACATTTCGCCGGCGCGCTTCGCCTCGCCCACGCCTCGCGGCGTGAGATCGACGTCGGTCCAGCCGGTGAATCGGTTCTCCATGTTCCATACCGATTCGCCGTGACGCAGCAGAACGATCCTGTGCATGTTGCTCTCGACGCGGCCGTTGTGACAATCACGTCCCGGGAAAGCATTTTATAATGAGCGCCCATGGAAATTCGAGAGCAGCGGGCTGCGCGTCAGCCGCGGGACATCTTCGAGCTGATAGGCCGCCGGGAGCAGATCGAGCGAATGGCGCACGCCATGCGCGCCATCGCTCATCCCCTGAGGCTCAAGATACTCTGCGTTCTCGGCGAGCAGGAGTCGAGCGTGCAGGACATCGTCGAGGCTGTAGGCACCTCGCAGAGCAACGTCTCGCAGCATCTGGCGATCCTCCGCGAGAAGGGGATAGTCGGCTCGAGGCGGAGCGCCAACCGCGTGTTCTACTCCGTCAGGGATCAGCGCACTCTCCAGCTGCTTTCCACGATGCGCGAAGTACTGTGCGGCGTGCCGAGATCGTGACATGGGGGAAGGCGGCCTGCTGAAATTCATCACCGAGCACATGTTCCTGGTCGCGCTCGCAGCCGTCAGCGGCGGGATGCTCGTCTGGCCGGTGATAAGCCGGGGTATGGGCGGCTCCTCCGTGTCGACGCTCCAGGCGACGCTGCTGATCAATCAAAAGAACGCGCTGGTACTGGACATCCGCGATGCGGCCGACTACGAAAAAGGCCACTTGGCCAACGCGCGCCATATCCCGATGGCGGAGCTCGCGGCGCGCGCCTCGGAGCTGGAGAAGTTCAAGGCGAGGCCGGTGATCGTGGTGTGCGAAAGGGGCAACCGCGCCGACAAGGCGGCTGCCGTGATGCGCAAACAGGGTTTCGATCAGGCCTTCTCGCTGGGCGGCGGCGTCGCGGCCTGGCAGCAGGCCGGTCTGCCGCTGGAGAAATAGGGGTCCCATGAGCGACGTTCAGCCGCCGACCTTCGGCATCGAGAAAATCTACGTCAAGGACCTCTCGCTCGAAGTCCCGGCGGGACCCCAGGTGTTCATGCAGCAGGAGCAACCCCAGCTCGAGGTGCAGATCACCCAGCAGGCGCAGCGAGTCAACGATGTTCTGCACGAAGTGACCCTGGTGATCACCGTGACGGCGAAGTCCGGGGACAGGACCCTGTTCCTGGTGGAAGCCTCGCAGGCCGGCATCTTCCAGATACGCAACGTTTCCGAGGCGGATCTCGCGCCCGTCCTCGGGATCGTCTGCCCGAACATCCTGTTCCCCTATGCCCGCGAGACGATGTCGGATCTGGTGACGCGGGCCGGCTTTCCGCCTGTGCTGCTCGCCCCCGTCAACTTCGAGGCTATCTACCAGCAGCGCGCCGCCGCATCGGCGAAGCCTGACGGCCAGCGGATCGAGGCAGCTCACTGATGCGCCACTTCGCGGCCCTGGCGCTGGCCGTGCTGGCGGCGCCCGTCGGCGCGGCCGAGTTCCGCTCGATCGCGGAGAGCGGCACGCTGATGTACGACGCGCCCTCGGTCAAGGCGAAGAAGCTCTTCGTCGCGAGCCGCAGCTACCCGGTCGAGGTCGTGGTCAACGTCGAGGCCTGGGTGAAAGTGCGCGATCAGGCGGGAGACTTGAGCTGGGTGGAGAAGAAGGCGCTCTCCGAGAAGCGGACCGTGGTCGTGACGGCTCCGTTTGCCGACGTGAGGCAGTCCGCGCGCGAGCAGTCGCCGCTCGTGTTCCAGGCGCAGCAGGGCGTGGCGCTGGAACTCGCCGAGCCGCAGGCCGGCGGCTGGCTCAAGGTGCGGCACGCCGACGGCCAGACGGGCTACGTCAAGATCAATCAGATCTGGGGCCTCTAGGTCCCCCTCCGGCGAACCTTTGAAGATCGGCATCATCGGGGCCGGCGCCTGGGGCAGCGGGCTCGCGATCGCTCTCTGCGAGAGGCACCGCGTCACGCTCTGGGCGCGGAATGGCGCCTCGGCGGTCGCGATCGCAGCCGAACGGTGCAACACGCGATACCTCCCGGGCATGCAGATCCCCGACGGAGTGCTCGTCCGACCCGAGTCCGGCGCCGAGTTCGGGGAACAGGACATGCTTCTCGTCGCCACGCCCACCGCGGCGCTCAGGGAGGTCCTGGAGAAGGTCCGGGCCTCGAAATTCGCCGGGCCGGTCGTCTGGGCCTGTAAGGGCTTCGAGCAGGCAAGCGCCAAACTGCCTCACGACGTTGCATTCGAAGTGCTGGGGGAACGCGCGCCCTGCGGCGCGCTGTCCGGGCCCAGCTTCGCTCTCGAAGTGGCGCGGGGACTTCCCGCGGCGCTCACGCTGGCTGCCCGCGACGCGGATTTCGCCAAGCACATCGCGCGCGAACTGCACCAGCCCACTCTGAGGGTGTACTACAGCACCGATGTCGTCGGTGTCGAGCTGAGCGGTGCCGTGAAGAACGTGATGGCGATCGCCGCGGGAATCAGCGATGGCCTCGGGCTGGGCCTCAACGCCCGCGCCGCCCTCATCACCCGGGGCCTCGCCGAGCTTGCGCGGCTGGGAACGGCCGTCGGCGGAAGAGCTGAGACGTTCATGGGCCTCGCGGGCGCAGGCGATTTGATCCTCACGTGCACCGGCGACCTTTCGCGCAACCGGCGGGTCGGGCTGCTCCTGGCAAGCGGAGCGCCGCTCGGGGCGACTCTGGAGCAGCTGGGGCACGTTGCCGAAGGCGTGTACTCGGCGCGCGCAGTCGAATCGCTAGCCTTGGAGAAAGGCGTCGACATGCCGATCACGCGCGCCGTATGCGGAGTGTTGTTTCGCGGCTCCTCGCCCCGCGAGGCCGTGCAGGCTCTGCTCGCGCGCGACCCCAGGGAGGAAAGAAACTAGGCGGGGCCCTAGCGCAGCACCGAGCGCGCGATCACCCAGTTCTCGACGCGCGCCGCGCCGGCGCGCTTGAGGACGCCGGCGAGCTCGTTCAGGGTCGCGCCCGTCGTCATGACGTCGTCGACCACTGCGACGCTCCTCCCGGAGAGATCGAGATCGCAGCCGAAGGCCTGGCGGACATTCCTTGCGCGCTCCTCGTAGGGGAGATCGGTCTGCGCCGCAGTATCCCGGGTGCGCCTGGTGCCTCGGATCGCGAGGGCGAGGCCGGTGTGGCGGCACAGGCTTCGCGCGATCTCGACCGCCTGGTTGAAGCCGCGGTGCGCCAGGCGCCCCGGATGGAGCGGCATTGGCACGACAAGGTCGACCGCGGGCAGCGGCCGGGAAGCGAAGCTGCGAGCGAAAAAGGACGCGAGCGCGAGGCGCGCGCGGTACTTGAGTGCCTGAACCAGACGGTCGCAGGGGAACTCGTACAGCCACAGGGCGAGCGTGGCGTCGAAGCGCGGGGGATCCGCAAGGCAGCTTCCGCAGACCGCGCCCAAGGCCGAGGGCAGCGCGCACTGCGGACAGTGCTCCGGCAGCGCGGGCAGCTCCGCCGTGCACGCCGCGCACAACGCCTCGGTGCCGCTGCGCCCGCCGCACAGGGCGCAATCTCCCGCGAGCCAGCTCATCGCGGCTCGGGCGCTGCCGGCAAGCGAGCCCTCACGATTTGACATGTGTGAGTCTTGCCGCGATGATTCCGCGGACCTCTCCGGTATCAGTATGTATCCCACCGATAACGAGCCAGGCAGCGCTTCCGTTCACCGCGTGCGCGAGCGAAGTCCGTGCGGAACGTGGACGCGAGCGCAGGTCGAGGCCCTGTTCGAGCTCCCATTCAACGACCTCCTTCACCGCGCCCAGGACGTCCATCGCCAGCACCACGACGCGAATGCCGTGCAGCTCTCGACCCTCCTCTCGATCAAGACAGGAGGATGCCCGGAGGATTGCGCGTACTGCCCGCAGTCGTCGCGCTACAGGACCGGCGTGGAGAACGAGCCCCTCGTTCCGCTCGAGCACGTAGTCGCCGCGGCCAGGGCCGCCAAGGAGAGCGGCGCCACGCGCTTCTGCATGGGGGCCGCATGGCGCGGCCCCAAGCAGAAGGATCTGGAGCGGGTAGCCGAGAGGGTGAGAGCCGTCAAGGCCCTGGGGCTCGAAACCTGCGCGACCTTGGGCCTGCTGCGCGAAGGCCAGGCCGAGCAACTGAAGGCGGCAGGGCTCGACTACTACAACCACAACCTCGACACTGCGCCCGAGTTCTACGGCGAAATCATCACCACGCGCGAATACGCCGACCGCCTCGACACGCTGGAGCGCGTGCGCGGCGCTGGAATCAAGGTGTGCTGCGGCGGCATCGTCGGCATGGGCGAGTCGCGTGCGCAGCGCGCCGGACTGATCGCGCAGCTCGCGAGCCTGGACCCGCAGCCTGAATCGGTGCCCATCAACGATCTCGTCCAGGTGGAGGGCACGCCTCTGCACGGCCTCCCGAAGCTCGACTGGGCCGAGTTCGTGCGCACGATCGCGTGCGCCCGCATCACCATGCCCGCGAGCTTCGTGCGCCTATCCGCCGGCCGCGCCGAGATGCCGGAGGCGGTGCAGGCGCTGTGTTTTCTCGCGGGCGCCAATTCCATCTTCTACGGTGACAAGCTTCTCACCACCGGCAACCCTGAAGCGGAGCGCGACCGCGCGCTGCTCGAGAAGCTCGGCATTCGCCCGCTCTGAGCATGGATGCTTTCCGCGTCGACGCGCTGCAGGCGCGGCGCGCGTTCGAGCGCGCCGCGCGCCGCGGCGAGGATGCAGCGGTCCTGGAGAGCGAAGTCGAGCGGCGCATGCTCGAGCGCTTGGACTACGTGCGCCTGGCCCCGGTGCGCGTGCTCGACGCGGGGTGCGGCACGGGCAGGGGACTTGCCCTGCTGCGCGAGCGCTATCCGAAGTCGGTCGTGGTGGGCGTCGACTTCGCGTGGGCCGTGATCCGCGCGGCCTCGCGCCCGCGCTCCTTCGCCGCGCGCTTGCGAAGCTTTCTCCGCGCGGCGCCGCCGGCGCATGTCTGCGCCGACCTCGCGCGCCTGCCGCTGCGCTCGGGCGCGATCGACCTCCTTTGGTCGAACCTCGCCCTGCCTTGGGTGGAGGATCCGCCCGCCGTGCTGCACGAGTTCCGGCGCGTTCTGGCGCCCGGAGGGCTGTTGATGTTCTCGAGCTACGGCCCCGATACGCTCAAGGAATTGCGGTCCGCGTTCGCGCAGGCTTCGCCCGCGCGCCGAGTGCACTCGTTCGTCGACATGCACGACGTGGGCGACGTGCTGGTCGCGTGCGGCTTCGCCTCGCCGGTGATGGATGTCGAGACGATTACGCTCACCTACGCGCGCGTCGAGGATCTCGTTCGCGACCTCAGGGCATCGGGCCAGACCTGCGCCGCCATCGACCGTCCGCGGGCGCTCACGGGGCGTGGAACCTGGAACCGTATGCTCGCGGAGTACGGGGCGCTTCGCGACAGCGGCCGATTGCCGGCGACAGTCGAGGTCGTATACGGCCACGCCTGGAAAGGCGAGCCGCGGACTGCGGCTGATGGCAGGCAAATCGTCAAGTGGACGACGAAAACACCTGACTGAGAAGTGTTTCTCCCGGCAATTTGGCTTGCCCGGCGTGGGGCAGTGTGTTAATTTAGCGCGGTTTTTTTACGAATTTTCCGCTTTTTTCCAGGCTAGGCGCTCGCGTGCACACGGCGGCATCCGAATCGGCGTTCGACCTCACCATCAAGCGCAATTGCTCGATCTCGCCGCGAGACCTTCTGTGCGTGCTTGCTTTGGCCGCCTGCATGTCGCTCGGCATTGGAGCAGGGTTTGCGCTCGCGGGGGCGTGGCCCGTGCTGCCGTTCGCGGGGCTTGAAGTGGTCGCGCTCGCCGCGGCTTTCTACCTGAACGGTCGTCACGCGGCAGACTACGAGCGCATCGCGGTCTCCGGGGACAAGCTGCTGGTGCAGGCGAGCGACGCGGGCCGCATGGAGCTTCACGAATTCGATCGGCGCTGGCTGCGCATCGACGAGCGGCGCCGCGGCCGTGACCTGCGCGTGCTGCTGTGCTCGAGCGGAAGCGAGCTCGAGATAGGGCGTCATCTGGATACCGAGGGGCGTGCTTCCCTCGGCTGGCGCCTGCGGCGCAGCCTGTTGAATCGCTAGCGAAGAAAAATCACGAGGAACATGATGAAAAAAGGGACGGTTGCGGCAGCCTGGCTCCTTGCGCTTTCGGGAACGGCGCACGCCGCCTTTCAGTGGGATTTTCAGACGCCGGTGACGCGCGTCGCCACCGAGATCGACAGGCTCCACATGACGATGATGTGGATCATCCTTGTCATCTTCGTGGGCGTCTTCGGCGTGATGTTCTATTCGATCTACGCTCACCGGAAGTCCGTCGGTCACAAGGCCGAACACTTCCACGAGAACACGACCGTTGAGGTGATCTGGACCGTCATCCCTTTTCTCGTGCTGATCTTCATGGCGTGGCCGGCGACCAAAGCGGTATTGAACATCAGGGACACCAGCAGCCCGGACATCACCATCAAGGCCACCGGCTACCAGTGGAAGTGGGGCTACGACTACCTCAAGGGCGAGGGGGAGGGAATCAGCTTCTTCTCGGCCTTGGCGACGCCGCGGGACCAGATCACGGGGACGGCCCCCAAGAACCAGCACTATCTGCTCGAAGTCGACAATCCGCTCGTGGTGCCCGTCGACAAGAAGATCCGAGTACTCACGACGGCGAATGACGTCATACATTCATGGTGGGTTCCGCAATTCGGCGTGAAGCAGGACGCGATCCCGGGATTCGTGCGGGATACCTGGTTCAGGGCAGAGAAAGTCGGGACCTATCGCGGGCAATGCGCCGAGCTGTGCGGCAAGGACCACGGCTTCATGCCGATCGTCGTCGAAGTCGTGTCCGCCGAGGACTACGGCAAATGGGTCGGCGCGCAGCGGCAGAAACTCGCTGCCGCCGCCGATGACCCGAACAAGAAATGGAACCTCGCCGACCTGAAGGCGCGCGGCGAGAAGGTGTTTACCGCGAATTGCGTTGCCTGCCACCAGGCGAACGGTCAGGGCGTGAAGGGCGTGTTCCCCGCGCTCGACGGCTCGCCGCTCATCAAGGAGCCCAAGGGCCGCCACATCGAGATCGTTCTGAACGGCAGGCCGAAGACGGCGATGGCCGCGTTCGGCAAGCAGCTCTCCGACACGGACATCGCGGCGGTCATCACCTACGAGCGCAACAGCTGGAGCAACAAGACCGGAGACGTGATCCAGCCGAGCGAGATCAAAGCGGCACGCAAGTGAAACGGACAACGAGTTCTAGGAGCATCTCATGAGTGCAGTTATCGATCACGGCCACGCGCACGGTCACGAGCACCATCCCTCGGGAATCATGCGCTGGATCACGACCACCAACCACAAGGACATCGGCACGCTTTACCTCTGGTTCAGCTTCACCATGTTCCTGGTCGGCGGGATCCTCGCGCTCGGCATCCGGGCGGAGCTGTTCCAGCCCGGCCTGCAGTTCTGGCACCCGGAATTCTTCAACCAGCTCACGTCGATGCACGGCCTGATCATGGTGTTCGGCGCAATCATGCCGGCCTTCGTCGGGTTCGCGAACTGGCAGGTGCCGATGATGATCGGTGCGCCTGACATGGCGTTCGCACGCATGAACAACTGGAGCTTCTGGCTGCTCCCGGTCGCCGCGACGCTCCTGGTCTCGTCCTTCTTCGTTCCCGGCGGCGCGGTCGCCGCCGGCTGGACGATCTACGCGCCGCTTTCCACGCAGATGGGCCCGGGGATGGACCTGGGGATCTTCGCGCTGCACATCATGGGCGCGTCCTCGATAATGGGCTCGATCAACATCATCACGACCATCCTCAACATGCGCGCGCCGGGGATGACGCTGATGAAGATGCCTCTGTTCGTGTGGACCTGGCTCATCACCGCGTACCTCCTGATCGCCGTCATGCCCGTGCTGGCGGGCGCGGTGACCATGGTCCTGACCGACCGCCACTTCGGCACCTCGTTCTTCAACGCCGCGGGCGGCGGCGACCCGGTCATGTTCCAGCACATCTTCTGGTTCTTCGGGCACCCCGAGGTCTACATCATGATCCTGCCCGGCTTCGGCATCATCAGCCAGGTGATCCCGGCGTTCGCGCGGAAGCCCCTGTTCGGGTATTCGTCGATGGTCTATGCCACCGCGTCCATCGCGATCCTCTCGTTCATCGTATGGGCGCACCACATGTTCACCGTCGGGATGCCCACCGCGGGCGTGCTGTTCTTCATGTATGCGACCGTGCTGATCGCGGTGCCCACCGGGGTGAAGGTATTCAACTGGCTCGCCACCATGTGGCGGGGGTCGATGACCTTCGAGACGCCGATGCTGTTCGCCGTCGGCTTCATCTTCGTGTTCACCATGGGCGGGTTCACCGGCCTGGTACTCGCGATCATGCCGATCGACATCCAGCTGCAGGACACTTACTACGTAGTCGCGCACTTCCACTATGTGCTTGTCGCCGGGTCGCTGTTCTCGCTCTTCGCGGGATTCTATTTCTGGGTTCCGAAGTGGACCGGCAGGATGTACGACGAGAAGCTCGGCAAATGGCACTTCTGGCTGTCGATGATCTTCTTCAACATCACTTTCTTCCCGATGCACTTCCTCGGCCTCGCGGGCATGCCGCGCCGCATACCGGACTACGCGCTGCAGTTCGCCGGGTTCAACGAGATCGCCTCGATCGGCGCGTTCGGCTTCGGGCTTTCCCAGATCCTGTTCCTGTGGATCATTCTCAAGGTCACCGTGCTCGGGCGCGGAGAAAAGGCGGCCGCGAGGCCCTGGGAGGGGGCGGACACGCTCGAGTGGACTCATCTGGAGAGCCCGGCTCCGTACCACAGCTTCCACGAGCAGCCGGTGGTGAAGTGATGCGCGAGCAGCAACGGGACAACCTCAGGACGGCGCTGGTGCTGGGCTCGATCGCGCTCGTTTTCTTCCTGGGCATCGTGCTGAAGTATTTCCTGCTCAAATGACTCCCGACGAGCGCGCGAGGGCCAACCGGAAGCTGTTGGGAAAGCTGCTGGTGTGCGCGGCGGCGATGTTCGGCTTCGGATTCGCGCTCGTGCCCTTCTACGAGAAGATCTGCGAGGTGACGGGCATCCGCAACGTGTTCCAGCCGGACGCGGTCGCCGCCGAGAACACCCAAGTCGATGCGGCGCGCAGCATATCCGTCGAGTTCGACGCCAACACCCAGCGCCTGCCCTGGACTTTCAAGCCGCTGCAGGCGAGCGTGTCGGTGCACCCCGGCGAAGTGACGCAGGTACTCTACGAGGTGCGCAACACGCTCGACCGGCCCGTCACCGGGCAGGCCGTTCCCAGCTATGGGCCGCAGCAGGCCGTGCTGTATTTTAAGAAGATAGAGTGTTTCTGCTTCCAGCAGCAGACACTGGGTCCGGGCGAGGTACGCAAGATGCCGGTGGTTTTCCTGATCGACCCCAAGCTGCCGAGGGAAATCAACACCGTGACGCTCTCGTACACCTTCTTCGAGGTAAACGGCGCGCAGGGCGGGCGGGGGTGAGAACGATGGCGACCGAGCCGCAGGTCAAGAACGCGTCGCCGCTGCAGATCGCGAGGGCGGTGTTCTGGTCGTTCTTCGGTGTGCGCCGGCGCGACGAGCACGAAAAAGACCTGGCGCAGATCAAGCCGGCGCAGGTGGTGGTGGCGGGGCTGGTCGGCGCAGCGATTTTCGTATTGAGCCTGGTACTGCTGGTGAAATTCATCATGAGTCGGGCGGCGTAATCAAAGGAGAGGCAAGATGAGCGACCACGCTCAGCACCAGCACTACTATGTTCCGAACCCGTCGCACTGGATGATCTTCGGGTCGGGCGCCCTGTTCTGCATGGCGACCGGAGCCGCGAGCTGGTTCAACGGCTGGGAGCCGGGGCGCTGGCTCGTGCTGCTCGGCCTCGCGATCCTGGTGTTCATGATGGTGCGCTGGTTCGGCGACGTGATCCGCGAGTCCGAGGGCGGCAAGTACGGGCGCTGGGAAGACGTGTCGTTCCGCTGGGGAATGAGCTGGTTCATCTTCTCCGAGGTGATGTTCTTCGCAGCTTTTTTCGGCGCGCTCTACTACGCGCGCCAGCTCGCCATGCCCGACCTGGGGAGCCTGGATAACAAGCTGCTGTGGCCGGATTTCGCGCCGCACTGGCCCTCCGCCGGTCCGAATTTCAAGGATCCGTTCACGCCCATGGCGGCTTGGGGGATTCCCGCGATCAACACACTGCTGCTCCTGTCCTCGGGCGTGACGGTAACGATCGCCCACTGGGCGCTGAAGGAGAACAAGCGCGGGCAGCTAGCTTTGTTCATGTTCTTCACCATCGCGCTGGGCGTAACCTTCCTAGGATTCCAGGCGTTCGAGTACGGCCACGCCTACTCCGAGCTCAATCTAAAGCTCACGACAGGCATCTACGGCTCGACGTTCTTCATGCTCACGGGCTTCCACGGATTTCACGTGACGATGGGCGCCCTCATGTTGAGCGTGATCCTGGCGCGCTGCCTCGCGGGGCACTTCAAGCCGGAGCACCACTTCGCCTTCGAGGCGGTGGCCTGGTACTGGCACTTCGTCGACGTCGTCTGGCTTGGGCTGTTCATCTTCGTCTACTGGCTATAGACGCGCGGCGCGCAGCAGCCTATGTGATCTTGCCGGGAATGAGCCCGAAGTAGTAGCCCGCCATCAGCAGCAGGAATAGGCCGAGCGAAAGTCCGACTCGCATCGCCAGGGCCTTCACGGTCCGCTTGGACTGGCCGCGATCGCGCACCAGGAAGAACAGGGCCGATCCCAGGCTCGCGAGGATCGCGATGAAGATCAGGATGACGACGATTTTCATGCGGATGCGGGAACGGGCTGCGATGAGTGTACTCCAATCCATCTGGCGTCATGATCGGGATCAGGCTTGCAGGCCGAACTTTCCGCCCGGGGTGGGTGCCGACGCTTGCCGCGACGGCATTCATCGCGTCGACGATTGCTCTAGGCGACTGGCAGACGCGGCGCGCCGAGGAAAAGCTCGCGGCGGGCCGGATGCTGGATGAAGCAACGCGGGGGCCGGTCCTTCAGGTGCCCTCCGCGCGGGCGGAAGCTGCCCCCTTCGAGCGCCGCCGCGTTGCCGCACGCGGCGTTTTAATCGCCCGCGACACCCTCTTTTTGGACAACAAGGTGCTGCACGGCTCGGCTGGGTACCAGGTGGTCACGCCGCTCAGGCCCGAAGGCGGCGGCACGCACGTGCTCATCGTTCGGGGCTGGATCGCGGCAGGCGACCGCTCCAGGCTGCCCGACGTGCCCACGCCCGCAGGCGTCCAGACCATCGAGGGCCTGGCGGTCGTTCCCAGCGCCCGGTTTCTCGAGCTCGCGCCGGAGGTCGCTTCCGGCAGGCTGCGCCAGAACCTCGTCCTCTCGCGCGAGGAAAAGAACCTGGGGATCACCCTCCAGCCGTTCGTAATCGAGCAGACGAGCGAGGCCAACGACGGCCTCGTTAGGGCCTGGGAGCGCTCCGATACGGGAGTCGAGCGGCATCGCAGCTACGCTCTGCAATGGTATTCATTCGCGGCGCTCGCCGCGACGCTCTATGTCGTTCTCGGCTTCAAGCGAAACCGCTCCGGTGCCGGGGGATGAGCAGCGCCGGCGCGGCCGGCGAGTCGCCCTGGTGATTCTCGCGTTGTGCGCGGCGCCGACGGTGGCGGCGTGGCTGGCCTATTTCGTCTGGCCTCCGCAGTCGCGGACGAACTACGGGGAGCTGATCGAGCCGCGCGCGCTTGCTGATCCTGAGCTTCGCCGCCTCGATGGGGAATCGTTCCGCCTCTCCCAGCTTCGCGGTAAATGGGTGCTGCTTCAGGTCGACTCCGCCGCCTGCGGCGGCGCTTGCCGCGGGAAGCTCGTGTACATGCGGCAAGCACGCCTCGGCCTGGGGAAGGACGCGGACAGAATCGCTCGTGTGTGGCTGCTCTCCGACGCCGCAAACCCGGACTCCGCGCTTCTGGGCGAGCACGAGGGACTCGTGGTGGCGCGTGTGCCCGGAGCGCTGCTCGCGGATCTGCCTGCGCCGGGGAATCCGGCCGCGTACATCTACCTCGTCGATCCCCGCGGCAGCGTAATGCTGCGCTTTTCGGCGGAACCGGACGGACGCAGAATGCTGAGAGACCTCGTGCGCCTTCTCGGAGCCTCGCGAATCGGATAGAGCGTGATGATAAGATTTCAGCCATGCAGTTCGTTCTGACCGTTTCGGGCCTGCGCCTCAGGCAGTTCGTCGGCCTGACCAAGCCGCGGGTAGTGTCGCTGATCGTGTTCTGCGCGGCGATCGGCATGTTCCTCGCGACACCGGGCATGGTACCGCCCGGGCTGCTGCTCGCCGCGGTCGCCGGAATCTGGCTGGTCGCAGGATCCGCCGCAGCCGTAAATTGCCTGGTCGAGCAGAAGACCGACTCGGTCATGAGCCGCACGCGGGGCAGGCCGCTGCCGCGCGGGGAGCTCACGTCGCGACAGACCCTCGCCTTCGCCGCCGCGATCGGCGGCGCCGGCTTGTGGATGCTGTACGTGCTGGTGAACCCGCTCACCATGTGGCTGACCTTCGGCACATTCATCGGCTACGCCGTGGTCTACACGGTGCTGCTCAAGCCTTCGACGCCCCAAAACATCGTCATCGGCGGGGCGTCGGGCGCGATGCCGCCGGTGCTAGGCTGGGCGGCGGTCACGGGGGACGTCGCACCCGAGGCCCTGCTCCTGTTCCTCATCATTTTTGCATGGACTCCGCCGCATTTCTGGGCTCTGGCTCTCTACCGGACCGAGGATTTCGCCAGAGCCGGGCTACCCATGCTGCCGGTCACGCACGGCCAGCGCTTCACCCGGCTGTACGTCCTGCTCTACACGCTCGTGCTCTTCGCCTCGGCGCTCTTGCCTTTCGCCTACGGGATGAGCGGCTGGATCTATCTCGCGGCCGCTCTGGCGCTGAACGGAGTGTTCGTAGGCTACGCCGTCCGGCTCTACATCAGCTACAGCGACGCGCTCGCGCGGCGCACATTCCGCTATTCGATCGCCTATCTGGCGCTGCTCTTTGCCGCGCTGCTGGTCGATCACTATTCCTTCCCTTGATCGATATCGTACGCTCTTGGCTCGGCTTGGCACTTGCCGCTGCGGCGCTCAGCGGCTGCACCGGCTCGGGCCCGTCGTTCAAGAACACCGATATCACGGGGGCCGACTACGGAAAGGAATTGACGCTCACGGATCACACTGGAAAGACGCGCACCCTGGCGGACTTCCGCGGCAAGGTCGTCGTCGTGTTCTTCGGCTACACGCATTGTCCGGACGTTTGTCCGACGACGCTCGCCGAGCTGAAGGTCGCGAGAGAGCAGCTCGGGGACGACGGCAAGCGCGTGCAGGTTCTGTTCGTCACGGTCGATCCTGAACGGGATACGAGAGAGCTGCTCGCGAACTACGTTCCGGCTTTCGATCCGAGCTTCCTCGGCCTGTACGGCGACGCGGCCGAGACCGCCCGTGTCGCGAAGGAATTTAAGGTCTTCTACCAGAAGGCGCCGGGGAAAACGCCCGACAGCTACACGGTCGATCACAGCTCGGGGAGCTACGTGTTCGATCCGCAGGGGCATCTGCGCCTGCTCGTTCGCCCCGGAAACGTCTCGAACCTCGTTGCCGATCTGAGGATACTGCTGGGCGCCAAGAGCTGAAGAGATCGATTCGCCGGGAACCGTTGTATTCTTAGGCATTCCGTGCGCAGGGGGGCAGCGGAGACATGAAGGTCCTGATTGTTGACGACTCTCCAACGATACGTGTGGCGCTTCGCGGGCTGGTGGAGAAGATGAAGCACTCCGTGATCGAGGCCGAGAACGGAAGCCAGGCCCTCGAGATCTACCGGCAGGACAAGCCGGACGTCGTGCTGATCGATGTGGTGATGCCTGTCATGGACGGCTACGACGCGGCGCGAGAGATGAGACGGATCCGGCCCGACGAATGGGTGCCGATCATCTTCTTGAGCTCCCGCGAGGCCGACCAGGACCTCGACCGGGCTATCGAGGCCGGCGGCGACGACTATCTCGTTAAACCGGTGAGCTTCGTCGTGCTGAACGCCAAGATCCGGGCGCTTCAGAGGATCGAAGCGACCCGACTGAAGCTGCTCGAGACCTCGCGCGAGCTCGCAGCCGCGAACCGGGAGCTGGAGAACCTGTCGCGCCAGGACGGCCTCACGGGGATTGCCAACCGGCGCCATTTCGACGCCTATCTCCTCGCCGAAGTGAGGCGCGCCTCTCGCGAGCGGCAGCCCTTGTCCCTGATCCTGGTCGATGTCGATGACTTCAAGGCATACAACGATTGCTACGGCCATCAGGCCGGCGACGACTGCCTGAGACAGGTCGCTTCCGCGATGAAGGCCATAGGGAGGCGCCCGGCGGACCTCGTCGCCCGCTACGGCGGAGAGGAATTCGCGATGATTCTGCCGATGACCAATACCGAAGGGGCGGTGGATGTGGCCAAGTCGCTCGTCCTAGCGATCGAGCAGATGGCGATTCCCCATATGCGCTCGGGGACAGGCAAGGTGATCTCCCTCAGCCAAGGCATCGCGTCCCTGATTCCAGGGAGCGAAACCCCTCCGGAAGGGATCATCGAGCTGGCGGATCAGGCGCTCTACCAGGCCAAGCAGCAGGGCCGCAACCGCTACGTCTTGGCTGCGGGAAGCTGAACCGGCAACAAAAAAGCCGCGGCACGCGCGGCTTTTCGTGAAGTCGAGAGCGCGTTCAGCGGGCGACCAGGCCCTTCATCTTCTCCAGGGCCTTTGCCTCGATCTGCCGGATCCGCTCGGCAGACACCTTGAACTCGCCGGCGAGATCGTGGAGGGTCGCCGGGTTCTTCTCACGCAGCCAGCGCGTTTCGATGATGCGGCGGCTACGCGGATCGAGACTGGCGAGCGCATTCTCCAGGCCGCGCACGCGCAGCTCCTCCTCCTGCCTCGCTTCGACGAGCTCCGAGGGCTCCGGTGACCGATCCGCGAGATAGGCGATGGGGGCGAAGGAGTCCTCCTCGTCGCCGGAAGGCTCGAGGGCGATCTCCTGGCCTGCGAGCCGCATTTCCATCTCCGCGACCTCTTCGGGTTTGACCTTGAGCTGCCTGGCGACCGAACCGATCTCGGACCGCGTCAGCGGGTCGAGGGATGGCTTCATGCTGCGGAGGTTGAAGAACAGCTTGCGCTGCGCCTTCGTGGTCGCGACCTTCACCATGCGCCAGTTGCGCAGGACGAACTCGTGTATCTCTGCACGTATCCAGTGAACGGCGAACGACACCAGCCGCACGCCGCGCTCGGGATCGAAGCGCTTCACAGCCTTCATCAGGCCGATGTTGCCTTCCTGGATCAGGTCCCCGTACGGCAAGCCGTAGCCCATGTAGCCGCGGGCGATCGAGACGACAACGCGCAGGTGCGACAGCACGAGCTGCCGTGCGGCCTCGACGTCCTGGTCCGCCCTGAACTTGCGGGCGAACTGCAGCTCCTGTTCGGGCGAAAGAATCGGGAAGCGGTTGACTGCGTGGATGTAGCTCTCCAAGCTCCCAACCGGGACCGGCAAAGTCATGGCGTTCGTCATGGCAGTTGTCATTCGTCTCCTAAGCCTCCCTATGTTAGCACTCTCGAGATTAGAGTGCTAAGAAGGGCACGGGTTCCACGCCAGACGGCCCTCTATTTGCGGGCGCCTCCAAGTAAGTGTCTACTCACTGATAGATAGGCCCCCAGCCAGCCCATGCCGGCCGCCGAGCCCAGGACCGCGGCCATTTCGCCGGGGCCCGGCATCCCCAGGCGGAAGTCGCTGCCGTAGAGCTGGGCGAGCATCCCGACGTCGCGATTCAGGAGCGCAAGCCCGGCCGCGACGATCCCGAGCGCCGCGAACCCGCCCAGCAGGCCCAGCAGCGAACCCAGATAGAAGAAGGGGCGGCGAATGTAGGCATGCGTTGCGCCGATTAGGCGGCAGAGCTCGATCTCGTCGCGTTGCGTCAGGATGTGCAGGCGTATGGTGTTGAACGTGACGGCGACGAGCGCGGTGCCGAGCAGGCCCGCGAGCAGGACAACGGCGGTGCGCCCCAGGCGGATCAGCGCGTCAAGGCGCCTCACCCAGGCCGAATCGGCCTGCACGTACGCGACCTTGGGGAGAGCCTTGAACTCGAGCTCGAGCCGGTCGGCGAGAGCCGGATCGCTCGTCGAGAGCGTGACCACGAAGGCGTCCGGAAGGGGATTTTGCGGCAAGCTCGCAATGACTTCGCTCATGCCGCCGGAGCGCCCGAGCTCCGCGAGCGCCGCGTCGCGTGATATGAAGCGCAGGCTTCGCACGCCCCTGGCCGTCCGAAGCCGGCCTTCGACCGCCGAGCTGTCGGCCTTGGTGGCGTCTCTGGCGAGGAAGACCGTGAGCTGAGGATCGACCGACACCTTTCGGGACAGGACCTCCAGGTTCGTCAGCAGGCTGTACACCCCGAGCGGCAGCGCAAGAGCGACGCCGATTGCGAGCACGTTGAGCGCAGTCGCGAAGGGTGAGCGCGCCAGGCGGGACGCCGTCTGCGCGAGGCTCAGGCGGTGATGCTGCAGCCAGACTCTCACTGAAGCCTGCCGTGATCGAGCCTCAGCACGCGTTTGCGGTACTTGCCGATCAGCTGCTGATCGTGCGTCGCCACGAGCACCGTGACCCCGACCTGGTTGAAGGCGTTGAACATCTCCATGATCTCATCCGCGTAGGCGGCGTCGAGGCTGGCGGTCGGCTCGTCGGCCAGGAGAATGGCAGGGCGGTTGACCACGGCGCGTGCAACGCACAGCCGCTGCTGCTCGCCACCCGAGAGCGTCACGGGGTTGGCTTTCTCACGCGTGAGCAGCCCGACTTTGTCGAGCGCGGCGCGCGCGCGGCGCGCAGCCTCCCGGTATGGCTGGCCCGTCACGATCAGCGGCAGCATGACGTTGTCGAACACACTGCGGTCGTACAGAAGCTTCTGCCCCTGAAAGACCAGGCCCAGGCTGCGCCGCAAGTACGGTATGGCGGCCGAGCGCATCGAAGAGATGTTCTGTCCGTTGACGAGCACGGTCCCTCCGTTGGCGCGCTCGATCGCGGCGATCAGCTTGAGCAGCGTGGTCTTGCCGGCTCCGGAGTGGCCGGTGAGAAACAGCATCTCCCCGGACTCCACCGAGAAGCTGACGGTCTTCAGCGCCTCGAATCCTCCCGGATAGCGCTTGCTGACCTGATGAAGCGAGATGATCGCCATGCGCCGTTTGCCTATCCGACCAGGGCGGCGGCGAATTCCCGGGCGGTGAAAGGTCGCAGGTCTTCCGAGCCTTCGCCCACGCCGAGAAACCGGAGCGGAAGCGGATTCCGGGAGCGCGCCAAAGCGATTGCGCACACGACCCCGCCCTTTGCCGTTCCGTCCAGCTTGGTCAGAATCAGCCCGGTGAGGCCCAGGGCTTCGTCGAAGGTCTTGACCTGGTTGAGCGCGTTCTGGCCCGTGTTGGCGTCGAGCACGAGCCAGGTTTCCTGCGGAGCACCCGGCTCGGCCTTGGCGACGACCCGCTTGATCTTGGCCAGCTCTTCCATAAGGTGCGCCTGCGTCGGCAGGCGGCCTGCCGTGTCGACGATCAGCACCTCGGTAGCGCGCGCGCGTGCGGCCGCGACGGCGTCGAATGCGACCGCCGCCGCATTGCCGCCGGATTGAGCGACGATCGCGACGCCGTTCTTCTCGCCCCAGGCGGTCAGCTGTTCGCGAGCGGCTGCGCGGAAAGTGTCGCCTGCAGCGAGCAGCACCGAGCGGCCCTGGTCGTGGAAGAACTTCGCGAGCTTGCCCGCGGACGTCGTCTTGCCCGCCCCGTTGACGCCCGCGAGCAGGATCACACAGGGCTTTCCGGGGGCGAGATCGAAGGGACGCTCCAGCGTCGCAACCAGCTCGGCTACCACGGTACGCAGCGCCGACCGCACATCCTCGGACGTTCTAGCCTTGGCCGAGCTCTCGCGCAAGCGGGCCATCAGGACCCGCGTAGCCTCCACTCCGGCGTCGCTCGCAAGCAGCGCCCCCTCGAGATCCTCGTACAGACCCGGGTCGACGGCGCGCTCCCGGAACAGCCCCGAGAGGTGCGAACGCGTCTTGGCGAGCCCATGCTTGAGGCGCGCGGTCCATGTGCCCTGCTGAGACGTCTCGGAGGAAGCTTCGAGCATGTCGCGAAAATGACGGAACGCAAACCGCTATAGAATAGCGACGTCGGATTCTAGCATTCACGGCAATGGTTCCCCGTCAGGCCGCGATCATTCTCGCGCTCGCGATCGCTTCGTGGGCGCACGCCGAAACGCGCGAATACACGCTTGCGAACGGGTTGCGCCTCATCGTCAAGGAGGACCATCGCGCGCCCACGGTGGTGCAGCAGGTCTGGTACCGGGCCGGCTCGATGGACGAAACGCCGGGCACGACCGGCGTGGCGCATGTCCTCGAGCACATGATGTTCAAGGGAACAAAACGCGTCGGGCCGGAGGAATTCTCCCGCCTCGTTGCCGAGGCGGGAGGCCGGGACAACGCCTTCACCTCGACCGACTTTACCGTGTACCACGAGCAGGTCCATCGCGACCGGCTTCCCTTCGTGATGGAGCTCGAGGCCGACCGCATGGCGAACCTCTTAATCCGACCCGTGGAGTTCGCGCGCGAGATCAAGGTGGTGATGGAGGAGCGCCGGCTGAGCACCGAGGACCAGCCGCGCGCCCTGCTCGAGGAGAATCTGCTCGCCACCGCGTTCTCGGCGCACCCGTACAAGTGGCCCACGATAGGCTGGATGCAGGATCTCCAGAGCATGACCTGGAAGGACGCCCGGGCCTGGTACCGGAGCTGGTACGCGCCGAACAACGCGACCGTTGTCGTGGTGGGCGACGTCGAACCCGAGCGGGTGCTCGCCTGGGCGAGGCGTTACTACGGACCGCTCGCGCGCAGACCCCTGCCTCCGCGCAAGCCCCAGTCCGAGCCGGCGCAACGCGGCATGAAGAGCGTCGTCCTGAAGGCGCCGGCCGAGCTCGCGTACCTGCGCTTTGCGTACAAGGCGCCGGCAATGCGCGACGTCGGCAAGGACTGGGAGCCGTTCGCGATCGCGGTGCTGGTAAAGGCGCTCGGCGGGAACGACGCGGCGCGCCTGAATCAGGTCCTCGTGCGCGAGCGCCGCATCGCCACTTCCGCGGGCGCCGACTACGAGCTCGTCTCCCGCGGGCCGGGTCTGATTCTTCTGAACGCTGCGGCCGCTCAAGGCCACACCGGTCCGGAGCTCGAGTCGGCCCTGCGGGAGCTTGTCGCGCAGGTCGCGGCCCAGGGCATCACCCCCGAGGAGCTGCAACGCGCGAAGGTGCAGCTTCTGTCGCAGCTCGTGTATCGCAGAGACTCCTTCTTCGCCCAGGCGATGGAGCTCGGCGAACTGGAGTCGAGCGGCCTTTCCTTCCGCGACGCGGACCTCCTTGCGGACCGCTACAAGGCTGTCACAGCCGATCAGGTGAAGAGCGTTGCGGCCCGCTACCTCGTCGACGACGGGCTGACCGTGGCCCTCCTCGATCCTCAGCCCCTCGGCGGCGGTGCGACGGCGCGCGCGGCCCAGCCCGCGGCGCATTGAGCATGAAGGCGCCCCGGGTCCTGAGCGTGCTCGTCGTGCCGGCGCTTCTTGCCGCGTCGCAGACGCCAGGCGCGCGCGTCCGTGTCGAGCACTGGAGCACGCAGTCGGGAGCCCGGGCGTATTTCGTCGAGACCCACGCGCTGCCCATCGTCGATGTCTCGGTAGAGTTCGCGGCCGGCGGCGCGCACGACCCGCGCGAGCGCGCCGGCCTGGGTCAGCTGACCCTGAGGCTGCTGAAAGGCGGCTCGGCGCGCTACTCCGAGGAGGACGTCGATCGCCGCATCGCCGATGTCGGCGCGCAGCTGCGCGACAATTTCGATCTCGACCGCGCCGGCTTCGCGTTGCGGACCCTGTCGTCCGAGGCCGAGCGCACGGCGGCGGTGGATACGCTGGCCGACATCCTCCAGGCGCCGCGCTTCGCTAACGACGTCTTCGAGCGGGAGAAGGCGCGTGCGGTCGCGAATGCCGCCGAAGCGGAAACGCAGCCCGACCAGATCGCCGAGAAGCGCCTGTACGCGCTGATGTACCCCGCGCATCCCTACGGTTGGACCGCGACGCCCGCCACCCTGTCGGCGATAGCGCGCGAGGACGTCGAGCGTCACTACCGCGACTGCTATACGGCGGGAGGCGCCGCGCTGACGATCGTAGGCGACCTGAGCATCGAAGCGGCAAAGGCGCTTGCCGAGCGGCTCACGTCGCGCCTGGCGCGCGGGGGAGAACCCGCGCTGCCGCCGCTTGGCCCCCCGACGGCGGGAGAAATGGTGCGGATTGCGCACCCTTCTGCGCAGAGCCACGTGCTGCTCGGCGAGGCGGTTCTGACCCGGGACGACCCGGACTATTTTCCCTTGCTGGTCGGCAACTACATTCTCGGCGGCGGCGGATTCTCCTCGCGCCTGATGACCGAGGTCCGCAGCAAGCACGGCCTCGCCTACAGCGTGTACAGCTATTTCTACCCCTTCGCGCAGCGCGGCCCGTTCGAGGTGGGACTGCAGACGCGGCGCGACCAGGCTGACGAGGCGCTCAGGCTCGTGCAGGGCGTGATCTCGGAGTTCGTCGCGCGCGGGCCTACTGCTGCTGAGCTCAAGGCGGCCAAGCAGAGCCTCGTCGGAGGCTTTCCCCTGCGCATCGATACGAACCGGAAGCTCCTCGAGCAGCTCTCGGTGATCGCCTTTTACCAGCTGCCGCTCGACTGGCTTGACGTCTATCCCAAGAGGGTCGAGGCGGTGACGCTGGCGCAAATCCGCGATGCCTTCGCGCGGCGGGTTCCTCCGGAAAAGCTGGCAACCGTTGTCGTCGGTGCGGCGGACTAAGCGCAACACCGTTCGCATCATCGGCGGTTCGTGGCGCAGCCGCGTGCTCCGTTTTCCCGACGCCGCGGATCTGAGGCCGACGCCCGATCGCGTCCGCGAAACCCTCTTCAACTGGCTCGGCCAGGACCTGAGCGGCCTCGCATGCCTCGACCTGTTCGCAGGCAGCGGCGCGCTTGGTTTCGAAGCGCTGTCGCGCGGTGCGGCGTCCGTCGTCATGGTGGAGAAGGACGCGGCGGCGCTGCTGGCGCTGCAGGAGAACGCGCACAAGCTCCAGGCCGCGAACCTGACTGTGGTCCGCGGCGATGCGCTAGAATTCGCACGGGGAACGCGCTCGCGGTTCGATATCGTATTCGTCGATCCGCCGTATCGTCTCGGTCTTCAGGCGGCCGCGCTGGCGCGGGTGCGCGGGCTGCTCGCGCCGCGCGCGCGGGTGTACGTAGAGAGCGCATCGGCCTTGGTGCCCGACCGCGGCTGGGCCGTTCTCAAGAGCTCGCGCGCGGGGAACGTGCATTTTCATCTCTTGGCAGAGGAGATCGATGATCAAGGCGGTATACCCGGGAACGTTTGATCCGATCACCCTCGGCCACCAGGATCTCGTGCGTCGTGCCTCGGCGCTGTTCGACAAGGTCCTCGTCGGGATCGCCGTCAGCGAAGCGAAGCGTCCCTTTTTCCAGCTCGACGAGCGCATCCGGCTGGCGCGCGAAGTCCTCAAGCCCTACCCGAACGTGTCCGTCGAAGGCTTCCGCGGCCTGCTCATGGATTTCGTGCGGGAACAGAAGGCCCAGGTCATCCTGCGCGGCCTGCGGGCCGTGTCGGACTTCGAGTACGAGTTCCAGATGGCGGGGATGAACCGCAACCTTTATCCGGACGTCGAGACGGTCTTCCTCACTCCCGCGGAGCAGTACCAGTTCATTTCGGCGACGATCGTCCGCGAGATCGCATCGCTCGGAGGAGACGTGAGCAAGTTCGTGCAACCGCTCGTCGCTCGCGCGCTCGCGCAGCGGGTGAATCGCCGCCGGAAATAGGCCTCAGCGCTGGCAGGTGGAACAGTAGAAGCTCGAGCGCTGGCCGAGGCGCGCCACCCGGATCCCGGCCCCGCAGACGCGGCAGGGAAGCGCGGCCCGGTCGTAGACGTAGTAGCTCTGCTGAAAGTAGCCGGCGGCGCCGTCGGAATGCACGAAATCCCGCAGGCTCGATCCGCCCGCAGCGATGGCGGCGACGAGCGTCTCGCGGACCGCTTCGACCAGGCGCGCGCAGCGCTCGCGCGAGAGGCGTCCCGCGCGCGCGCGGGGATGGATGCCCGCCCTGAAGAGGCTTTCGTTGGCGTAGATGTTGCCGACACCGACGATCACGCCAGCGTTCATCAGCAGCTGCTTGATGGCGACATTGCGGCCGCGGGTGACCCGGTACAGGAATTCCGGGGTGAATTCCTCTCCCAGCGGCTCGACGCCGAGGCTGGCGAGCAGCGGATGGCGGGTGGCGTCGCCGCGGTTCCACACGACCAAGCCGAAGCGGCGTGGATCGCGAAAGCGCAACGCTGCGCCGCCAAACACGAGATCGACGTGATCATGCTTGCGCGGAGCTGACTGGGGCTCGATCACGCGAAGACTCCCCGACATGCCCAGGTGCATGATGAGCGCGCCGGCGTCGCATTCGAAGAGTATGTACTTGCCGCGTCTTTGCAGGCGCCTGACTCTCTGGCCGACGAGAAGGCGTGCAAAATTGCGCGGCACTCTCTGGCGCAAGTTGGGATTGCGCACGGTGACTCCCGTGATCGTTCGTCCCAGCACGAACGGCTCTATGCCGCGACGCGTGATCTCGACTTCAGGAAGTTCTGGCACGGAGGGAACTCGGCGTCCTTGTCTCGCCTCTTAAATATACCTAAACTAGCCTGACAGGACAGCCAGCTTCCCATGCTCAAACCTTTCCCGGGTGCGTCGCGTTTCCTCGCTGCGCTCGCGCTCCTCGTCTTCGCGGGATGCGCTGCAAGCCCGCCGCAGCAGACGCAGGGTGACGAGGGCGCGCAGGAAGAATCCAACTCGGATCAAGACACCGGCGACGCGCAGGGCAGCGCTCCCGAATCGGAGGACCGCTCGGCCTATCCGAACCAGGATCTGACCGAGAACCTGCTCTACGAATACCTGCTTGCGGAGATAGCCGTCCAGCGCGGCAACGTGGCGCTCGGGGCGCAGGCGTACGTCGATCTCGCGAAGCGCACTCACGACCCGCGGATTGCGCGCCGCGCCACCGAGGTCGCGCTGTTCGCGCGGATGAACAACGCGGCGATCGAGGCGGCGACGATATGGCATGAGGCCGATCCGTCGTCGACGCGCGCGCTCGAGGCGCTGGCGGGAATGCTGGTGTCGGTCGGCCGCTACGACGAGGCTCTGCCCCGGCTCAAGGAGCTGTTTGCCGGCGGCGATCCGGCGAACCGCTTCACGCTGCTTCCCCGCATGCTCGTCAACGCCCAGGACAAGCAGGCCGCGCTGCGGCTCACGCAGAGCCTGGCGGCAGAGCACCCCAAGGTCCCGGAAGCCAACCTCGCGGTCGCGCGAATGGCGGCGAACGCCGGCGACGACCGCCTCGCGCTCGAGGAGGTCCGCAAGGCGCGGCGGCTGCGGCCCGAGTGGGAGTCGGCGGTGCTGCTCGAGGCACAGCTCCTGCAGAAGACATCCCCGGATCAGGCGGCGACCGTGCTCGCCGACTACCTGCAAAAGTACCCCCCGGCGCGGGAGGCGCGTCTCGCCTACGCCAGGCTGCTGGTCGCTCAAAAGCGCTTCGGCGAGGCGCGCGCCGAGTTCCAGAGGCTGATGACCGGTTTGCCCGACAATACCGACATGGCCTTCGCGGTCGCGGTGCTCTCGCTCCAGTTGAAGGACTACGACGCCGCGGAGCGATATCTAAAAGGGCTGCTCAGCACTCCCTATCGCGACAAGGACGGCGTGCGCCTGTACCTCGGCCAGGTGGCCGAGGAGCGCAAGAACCTTCCCGAGGCGCTGAAGTGGTACGGCGAAGTGGGCGAGGGCGAGCAATACGTGCAGGCGCAGATCCGCTACGCGCAGGTGCTCGCGAAGCAGGGGAAGCTCGATGCGGCGCGCGCGCGCCTGCAGCATGCCGCGGCGACGAACAGCCAGGAGCGCATCCAGCTGATACTGGCCGAGGCGCAGCTTCTGCGGGACGCCAACCAGACCAAGGCCGCGTTCGACCTCGTGGGCCAGGCGCTCGATCGAGTTCCGAACAATCCCGACCTGCTATACGACTACGCAATGCTCGCGGAGAAGGTCGATCGCGTCGACATTCTCGAGTCCTCTCTGCGCAAGCTGATCGAGATAAGGCCCGAGCACGCGCACGCGTACAACGCGCTCGGCTACTCGCTTGCCGACCGCAACGAGCGGCTGCCGGAGGCGCAGGAGCTGATCGAGAAGGCGCTCAAGCTCGCTCCCGATGATTCCTTCATCATCGACAGCATGGGCTGGGTGCTCTACCGCAGGGGCAAGCTCAAGGATTCGCTCACCTATTTGCGGCGCGCCTACGCCGGCCGGCCCGACCCCGAGATCGCGGCGCATCTCGGCGAGGTCCTCTGGGCGCTCGGGGAGCACTCCGAGGCCGAGCGCGTCTGGGGCGATGCGAGCAAGGAAGCCCCGGACAACGAAACGCTCGCCAACACGATCAAGCGCCTGAAGCACTGATTTCTCCGTGGCCCGGCTTGCGCTCTGCGTCGTTGCGGGCGCTCTGCTCGGCGCCTGCGCCGCGTTGCCCGAGCACCGCACCGCGCCTCCCGGAGGCTTCGAGTTGTCGGGACGCGTCGCCGTCCTGCACGCCACGGAGTCCGGGTCCGCGCGGATCTTCTGGCGCCACTCCCAGGACACGGACGAAATGCTCCTCACCTCCCCCGTAGGCCAGAGCATCGCGAAAATCAGCCGCGAGGGCGATCGGTACAGGTTGCTCACGGGCGACAACAAGGAATATCGTGCCCGCGATCCGGAGAGCCTCACCGAGCAGGCGCTGGGCTGGCGGCTTCCGCTGTCGGGGCTCTCAGACTGGGTTCAGGGTCGCGCGAGCCCGGATCGGCCCGCGGAGATCACCGGCCGGGCCGGGGAGGGACTGGACATCCGGCAGGACGGCTGGACAGTCGCGTATGAGGAATTCCGCGACGGGAGGCCGTACCGGCTGCGGCTGTCGCGCGAGAGCGTGGAGATACGCCTGGTCGTGGACGAATGGGCCAAGTGAATTCCTGGAACCGCCGCTATCCCGCGCCGGCGAAGCTCAACCTGTTCCTGCACGTCACCGGCCGCCGCACGGACGGCTATCACCTGCTGCAGACCGTCTTCCGCATTATCGACTGCTGCGACTGGCTGAGCTTCTCCCCGCGGGACGATGGCGAAATCAGGCTCGCGCGCGGGATTTCCGGAGTCGCCGCGGAGGACAACCTCGCGGTGCGTGCCGCGCGTCTTCTGCAGCGTGAACGCGGGGCCAGTGCGGGCGTGGACATCGACCTCGAGAAGAACATCCCCATCGGCGGGGGCTTGGGGGGAGGAAGCTCCGATTGCGCCACCACGCTCGCAGCTCTGAACGCCCTGTGGGGACTAAACCTGGGCAGAGAGCGGCTTGCGGAGATGGGCCTCAGCCTCGGCGCCGACGTGCCGTTCTTTCTTTTCGGCCGAAACGCCTTCGGCGAGGGAATCGGCGAGCGCCTGACTGCGCTCGACCTGCCCGAGGCCTGGTACGTGGTGCTGGTTCCGCCGGTCGCCGTGTCCACGCAGGCGATTTTTGCCGCGCCTGAATTGACACGAAATTCCGAAACCATCAGAATATCAAGCTTTTCCGCCGGCTTTGGCAGGAACGATCTGGAGCCGGTGGTGTGTCGGCGCCATCCTGAAGTGGCGAAGCATCTCGAATGGCTCAGGCAATTCGGTGATGCGCGCATGAGCGGGTCGGGCGCCTGTGTTTTCGCCGAATTTGCGGCCGAGCGCGAGGCGCGGTCGGTCCACTCCAGGATGCCCGCGGACATGCGCGGCTTCATCGTGCGGGGGCTGGATCGCCAACCGCTGGCGGCGCTCCTGGAGAAAGAGTAGCGCTTGGGGAGTCGCCAAGCTGGTTAAGGCAGCGGATTTTGATTCCGCCATGCGAGGGTTCGAATCCTTCCTCCCCAGCCAAAGAAGGATGTTGAGCCGCTCACGCGGCTAATTTTTTGCGCACGGGGCCAAGCCCCCGGGAATCAGGGCGACTCGAAGCAAAGCGCATGGCCTACGAAAGCCTGATGGTGTTCACAGGGAACGCCAACCCGCTGCTCGCGCACGCGGTGGTGCGGCGGCTGAACATCCCTCTCGGTCACGCCACGGTGGGCAAGTTCTCCGACGGCGAGGTGATGGTCGAGTTGCTCGAGAACGTGCGCGGCAAGGACTGTTTCGTGCTGCAGTCGACCTGTGCACCGGCGAACGACAGCCTGATGGAGGTGCTGCTGATCGTGGACGCCCTGAAGCGCGCGTCCGCGGCGCGAGTGACTGCCGCGATACCCTATTTCGGGTATGGGCGGCAGGACCGTCGCCCGCGCTCGGCGCGCGTGGCGATCAGCGCGAAAGTGTCGGCGAACATGCTCCAGGCGGCGGGAGTGGACCGCGTGCTCACCATGGACCTGCACGCCGACCAGATCCAGGGGTTCTTCGACGTGCCGGTGGACAACATCTACGCGACCCCGGTCCTGCTCGGGGACGTCTGGAAGCACCAGTACGAGAATCTGCTGGTGGTGTCGCCGGACGTCGGCGGCGTCGTGCGGGCGCGTGCGATGGCGAAGCGCCTGGAGTCGGACCTGGCGATCATCGACAAGCGCCGTCCCGCGCCGAACGTGTCGGAAGTGATGAACGTAATCGGAGACGTGAAAGGCCGCAGCTGCGTGATCATGGACGACATCGTCGACACCGCGAACACGCTGTGCAAGGCGGCGCAGGCTCTGAAGGAAGAAGGGGCGGTCCGCGTGGTCGCGTACTGCACGCACCCCGTGCTCTCCGGTGGCGCGGTGGAGCGGATTGCCGACTCCGACATGGACGAGCTGGTCGTGACCGACACGATCCCGCTGTCGAAGGCGGCCCAAAGCTGCAGCAAGATCCGCGTGCTGTCGGTGGCGGGACTGCTCGCAGAGACGATTTTGCGCATCAGCAACGAGGATTCGGTCTCGTCGCTGTTTATGGAGTAGGTTTTACCAACGGCGTCCTGGTCGCGGGCACGCCATACTAGGAGAAGCAAAATGGCAATCGAAGTGGTAGCGAACACGCGCAAGGTGCAAGGAAGGGGTGCGAGCCGCCGCCTGCGCCACGCCGGGAAGGTCCCGGGGATCCTCTACGGCGGCAAGGCGGAGCCGGTGAACATCGAGCTCGATCAGAACGACCTCTTTCACCAGCTGCGCGACGAGAAGTTCCACGCGTCCATCCTGACGCTCGCCCTCGACGGCGCGAAGCAGCAGGTGCTGCTGCGCGCGGTCAACATGCACCCGTGGAAGGCGGAGGTGCAGCATATCGACTTCCAGCGGGTGTCGGCTGACCAGAAGATCCACATCAAGGTGCCGCTGCACTTCATTAACGCCGAGAAGTCGCCGGCGATCAAGGAGCAGGGCGGTCTGATCACGCACGTTCTGAACGACATCGACATCCGCTGCCTGCCCGCGGACCTGCCAGAGTTCGTCGAGGTGGACCTCGGGAACATCTCGATCGGCCACTCGATCCACGTGCGCGATCTCGCGCTGCCCAAGGGTGTCGAACTCGCGCTGCGGGGCGACGAGAACCCGACCGTGGCGTCCGCGCAGATTCCGAAGGCCGCAATCGCCGAGGAAGAGGCGGCGGCTGCTGCGGCTGCTGCCGGTGCGGTCGAAGGCGCGGCCGCGCCCGCGGAAGCCGTGCCTGCCGCGGCCGACGTGCCGACCGTCAAGCAGAAGGCGCCCGAGGCCGCAGCGCCCGCTGCCGACGAAAAGGCTGGCAAGGGCGGCAAGGCCGAGAAGGCCGACAAGAAGTAGCCCTCCCTCCCCCTCGGGAAAAGGGCGCGGGCTGTTCCGCGCCCTTTTCACATCCGTCCATGATCAAGCTCATCGCCGGCCTGGGCAATCCGGGCAAGGAGCACGAAAGAGACCGCCACAACGTCGGCTTCTGGTTCGTGTCGCGCCTCGCCTCGGGCGAGCGCGTCGAGCTCAGGCCCGTCGCCCGCTACTACGGCCTCGTAGGCAAGCTCGCGCGTCCGGACGGGGAGCTGAAATTCCTGCTGCCGCAGACCTTCATGAACGTCTCGGGCAAGTCGGTCGGCGCGCTCGCGCGCTTCTACAAGATCCTGCCCCAGGACATCCTAGTCGTGCACGACGAGCTCGATTTTCCCCCTGGCACGGCGAAGCTCAAGCTCGGCGGCGGCGTCGCCGGCCACAACGGCCTGAAGGACATCGCGGCCCAGCTCGGGAGCCCTGGGTTCTGGCGGCTGAGGATCGGAATCGGTCATCCGGGCGACAAGAACCTTGTCGCGGACTACGTGCTTGACTCGCCGACGCCCGCCGAGCGCGAGCTGATCGAGGGCGCGCTGGCGCGCTGCATGGACGTCTCGCGATTGCTGCTCGACGGGGACATGCAGGCGGCGATGCTCAAGCTGCACACGGGGCCCGGATGTCGTTGAAATGCGGCATCGTCGGCCTTCCGAACGTTGGCAAGTCCACGTTGTTCAACGCGCTCACCAAGGCCGGGATCGCCGCGGAGAACTATCCTTTCTGCACCATCGACCCGAACGTCGGCATCGTCGAAGTTCCCGATGCCCGGCTTTCGGCGATCGCAGCGATAGCCAAGCCCGCCAAGGTCGTCGCCGCCACGGTCGAGTTCGTCGATATCGCGGGGCTCGTGGCGGGCGCGTCCAAGGGCGAGGGCCTGGGGAACCAGTTTCTCGCCAACATCCGGGAGTGCGACGCGATCGCGCACGTGGTGCGCTGCTTCGAGGATCCGAACGTGGTGCACGTCGCAGGCAAGGTCGACCCCGTGTCGGACATCGAGACCATCAACACCGAGCTCGCGCTCGCCGACCTCGCGACTGTGGAAAAAACCTATGCGCGCTACCGGAAAGTTGCTCAGACCGGTGGCGACAAGGAAGCGCAACGTATAGTCGCGGTGCTCGACAAGGTGCGCCCCGCGCTCGACGAGGCGCGGCCCGCGCGGAGCGTGACGCTGTCGAAGGAGGAGCAGGCGGTGCTCACGCCGCTGTTCCTGCTCACCGCGAAGCCGGTGATGTACGTCGCCAACGTCGCCGAGCACGGGTTCCAGAGCAATCCGCTGCTTGCGCGCGTCCAGGAGCACGCGAAGAAGGAAGGCGCGCCCGTCGTCCCCATCTGCGCCGCCCTCGAGGCGCAGATCGCCGATCTGTCCGACGAAGACAAGCAGGTGTTTCTCGCCGACATGGGCATGAAGGAGGCGGGCCTCGACCGCCTGATCCGCGCCGGCTACGCCCTGCTGGGCCTGCAGACCTATTTCACCGCGGGACCCAAGGAAGTGCGCGCGTGGACTGTCCCGGTGGGCGCGACCGCCCCGCAGTCCGCCGGCGTGATCCACACCGATTTCGAGCGCGGCTTCATCCGCGCCGAGGTCATCGCGTACGACGACTACGTCGCACGCGGCGGCGAGCAGGGCGCGAAGGAAGCCGGCAAGCTGCGCCTCGAAGGCAAGGACTACGTCGTCCGCGACGGCGACGTGATGCACTTCCGCTTCAACGTGTGAAGCCGGCTAGCGGTCCACCCCGCCCATGCAGAGGTACTTCACCACGACGTAGTCCTCGATGCCGTACTTCGAGCCCTCGCGCCCGAGGCCCGATTCCTTGACGCCGCCGAAGGGCGCCACCTCGGTGGAGATGATCCCGGTGTTGATGCCCACCATGCCGTACTCGAGCGCTTCGGCGACGCGCCAGATGCGGCCCATGTCGCGGCCGTAGAAGTAGGACGCGAGGCCGAACTCGGTGTCGTTGGCGAGGCGGATGGCCTCCTTCTCGTCCTTGAAGCGGAACAGCGGCGCCACCGGCCCGAAGGTCTCTTCCTTGGTCACCTTCATCGTCGTATCGACGTTCGCGAGCACGGTCGGCTCGAAGTAGGTTCCACCGAGCGAGTGCCGCTTGCCGCCCGTCAGCACCTTCGCGCCTTTGGCGAGCGCGTCCGCGATGTGCTCCTCGACCTTCGCCACCGCGGCCTTGTCGATCAGCGGTCCCTGCACCACGCCCGCTTCCATGCCGTTGCCGACCTTCATCGCCTTGACCTTGTCGGTGAGCTTGGCGGCGAAGGCGTCGTACACCTTGTCCTGGACGAGCAGCCGGTTCGCGCACACGCAGGTCTGGCCGGTGTTGCGGTACTTGGACGCGAGCGCGCCCTCGACCGCGGCGTCGAGGTCGGCGTCGTCGAAAACGATGAAGGGCGCGTTGCCGCCGAGCTCCATCGAGGCCTTCTTCACCGTCTTCGAGCACTGCTCGAGAAGGATCTTGCCGACTTCGGTCGATCCGGTGAAGGTGACCTTGCGCACGATGGGGTTGGAGGTCATCTCTCCCCCGATCGCCGAGGAGCTGCCGGTGAGCACGCTGAGCACGCCCTTGGGGATGCCGGCCCGTTCCCCGAGCTCCGCCATCGCGAGCGCGGAGTAGGGCGTCGCGGTGGCGGGCTTGACGACCATGGTGCAGCCGGCGGCGAGCGCCGGGCCCGCCTTGCGCGTGATCATGGCGTTGGGGAAATTCCAGGGCGTGATCGCCGCGCACACTCCGATCGCCTCCTTGATCACGACGATGCGCTTGTCGGCCTGGTGTCCCGGGATGGTGTCGCCGTAGATGCGCTTGGCCTCCTCGGCGAACCATTCGATGAAGGAAGCGCCGTACGCGATTTCGGTGCGCGCCTCGGTGAGCGGCTTGCCCTGCTCGGCCGTGAGGATCCGGGCAAGGTCTTCCTGATTCGCCATCATCAGGTCGAACCACTTGCGCAGGATGACGCTGCGCTCCTTGGCGGTCTTCGCCCTCCACGCCGGAAGGGCCGCGTTCGCCGCCTCGATGGCGCGCCGCGTCTCGGCAGCGCCCATGCCGGGCACGGTTCCCAGGATTTCGCCTGTCGCGGGGTTGTTGACCGGGATGGTCTTGCCGCCGTCGGCATCGGCCCACTTCCCGTCGACGTAGCATTGCTGGCGGAAGAGCGACGGGTCCTTGAGGTTGAGGGCGGCGATGCCGGAGATCTTGGGATCGTTCATGGGAAGCCCCGAAAAAGAGGTGGAACCGAGAGGCCGAAATTCTACCGCTACTTCAATATGCGGTACAGGTCGCTGTAGTCGTCCGTCCAGGGGCGCACGCGCCGCGCCGTTTCTATCGTCTGCGCGGTTTCCCTCAGCAGCGGCCCCTCGAAGGCCGCGGGAGAGACGGACAGCAGCAGCCAGTCGGAGCGGTACACGCCCACGTCGTCGTCGTCGTCGTTGTCCACCTCGCGCAGCTCGAGCGAGAGCTCCCGCGCCGCCTGCTGCACCACGGGGATGAGGTCGAGGTAGCGGTTGGATATGTGCACCGCAAGCACGCCCCCGGGGCGCAGCTGCCCCACGTAGGTGCGGAAGGCCTCGACCGTCAGCAGGTGCACCGGAATGGCGTCGCTCGAAAAGGCGTCGAGCGCGAGCACGTCGAAATTCTGCGCGGCCTCCCGCTCGAGCGAAAGGCGCGCGTCACCCAGCTCCACCTCGACGCGCGCCGGGCTGTCCTTGAGGAAGCTGAACTCCGAGCGCGCGAGCTCGGCCACCTGGGGGTTGATGTCGTAGAAGCGGAACAGGTCGCCCGGCCTTCCATAGGCGGCCAGCGTCCCCGCTCCCAGCCCGACCACGCCCACGCGCAGCGCGCCCCGGGCGCGCGCATCGAGGATCGCGAGCGCCACGCCGGAAGTCGGGCCGTAGTAGGTAGTCGGCCAGTCGCGCCGGTCTTCCTCCAGGAACTGCTTGCCGTGGATGATGGTGCCGTGAGAGAGCACGCGCATGGCGTCCGGGCCTTCGCCCGAATCGCGCACGTTGAGCACGCCGTAGAAGCTGCGCAGCGTAACCCGAGTGTTGGCCGAGTTGTCGCGGTAGGTTCGCGCGAGCTGGACCGCGAGAGCCACGATCATCGCGAGGAAGGCGAGCCTCCCCGCGGTGCCCCAGCGCCTGTGGAAGAGGCTTGCCCGGTCGCGCAGCAGCGCGAGCATCACGAAGACGCACAGCGCCACCATGCCGATCGGCAGCTCGTAGAGCTCGTCGAAAACCTTGGGCGCGACGAGGCCGACCAGGACCCCGCCCAGGGCTCCGCCCAGCGCGAGCATCAGATAGAAACCGGTGAGGTAGCGCGGATGCGGCTTGGAGCGCGCGAGCTCGCCGTGGCAAACCATGCACGCGGCGAACAGGGTCGCCGCGTACAGCGGGATAAGGCCCCAGATGCTCGGGTTGGAGCGCCCGAGCGTGATGCAGACCGCGACGAGGCCGGCGGCGAGCAGCGGCAGGAACAGCCAGCGCCGGTACCAGCCCGAGGCTTCGAAGCACAGGACGAAGCTGAGCAGGTAGAGCGCGAGCGGCAGCACCCACAGGAAAGGGATGGCCGCGATGTTGAGCGTCATGTGCGCCGTGAAAGCGAGGAGCAGCGTCGAAGCGCAGGCCGCGAGCCCCGCCCACAGCGCCTGGAGGGCCAGCCCGGGCTTGTCGCCCCCCTCGGCGGAGGATGGGGCGGAATGACCCGTCCGGCCGCGCCAGGCGAGGACTGCGCAGGGCATCGCGAACAGCACGAATCCCGCCGACCAGAGCGTCGCCTGCTTCCCCAGAGCGAGCAGCGGCTCGACGAGAAGGGGATACGAGAGGAGGGCGAGCATAGAGCCGAGGTTGGAGAGGGCGAAAAGTCGGTACGGCGCGGCGCCGGCATGCGCGCGCGCGTACCATGCCTGCACCAGCGGGCCGGTCGTCGACAGGATGAAGTAGGGAAGGCCGACGCTCGTCGCAAGCAGGCCGAGGATGCGCCAGGTCGGGTCGCCGCCGCCCGAGGGCTTCCACGCCGCGCTCGCGGCGAGCGGCAGCGTCGCCGCCGCGACGCCGAGCAGGGCGAGATGCACCCAGCGCCGCGCGGGAATCCGCTGCGCCACGTAGGCGTGTGAGTAGACGTAGCCGCCGAGCAGCAGCATCTGGAAGAACAGCATGCAGACCGTCCACACCGCCGCGGTGCCGCCGAACCACGGCAGGATCATCTTCGCGATGAGGGGCTGGACCTGGAAGAGCAGGAAAGCGCTCAGGAAGATCGTGACCGCGTAGAGAATCATCCCCTAGAACGTCCCGGGATAGATGCCGCCGTCGATGAGGAAGTTCTGCCCGGTGATGTAGCCGGCCTGCGCGCTGCACAGGAAGGCGCAGAGGTCGCCGAACTCCTCGGGCGTGCCGAAGCGCCCCGCCGGGATGGCCTTCTCGAGGTCGCGCTTGACCTCGTCGACGGTCCTGCCCTTCTCCTTGGCGTTGAACTCGGTGTTGCTCTTGAGGCGGTCGGTCCAGAACCGCCCAGGGAGGATGTTGTTGATGGTGACGTTGGCGGCGACGGTCTGGCGCGCGAGTCCGGCGACGAATCCGGTGAGGCCGCTCCTCGCCCCGTTCGAGAGCGCGAGCTCGGCGATCGGCGCCTTCACCGCGCTCGAGGTGATGTTGATGATGCGCCCGAAGCGCCGCGAGATCATGCCGTCGACGGTGGCCTTGATGAGCTCGATCGGCGTGAGCATGTTCGCGCCGACTGCCTTCAGCCACTCCTCGCGCGAGAACTTGCGGAAGTCGCCCGGAGGCGGGCCGCCCGCGTTGGTGACGAGGATGTCAGGCTGCGGGCAGGCGGCCAGCGCCGCGATGCGTCCCTGCTCGGTGGTGATGTCGGCCGGCACCGTGACGAGGGTCGCGCCGGTCGTCGCGCGCATGTCTTCCGCGGCCTTTTCCAGCACCGAGCGGTCGCGCGCCACCAGCGTGACGCGGCAGCCCTCGCGCGCCAGCGCGGTCGCACAGCCGCGCCCCAACCCCTTGCTTGCGCCGCACACGAGCGCGGCCTTGCCGCGAATGTTGAGGTCCAAGATTTCTCCGCTTGTGAATCAGGCTTTCGCCGCCTTGAGCGTAACCAGCACGACGCCGGCGAGCACGAGCGCCGCGCCCGCCAATTGTACCGGGGTCATGCTTTCGTCCAAACCCATCCAGCCGAAGAACAACGTGGTCACCGGCCCGAGCGCGCCGAACAGGGCCACCTCGTTCGCGCCGATGCGCCTGAGAGCCTCGGTGGTGATGAACACGGGCAGCACGGTCGAGACGAGCGCCATGGCGATCGCCAGGCCGTAGACCTGGGGAGGCATGTTGAGCGCCGCGAGCGGGCGAAGAAGCAGGAACTGCAGGATACAGAACGCGCTCGCGACGCTCGTGGCGTAGGCGGTGAACCGCATCGACCCGACACGCTGCACCACTTGGCTGCCCGCGACGAGGTACACGGCGTAGCCCGCGGCGCTCGCAAAGCACAGCGCTGCGCCCAGGACGAGATTCTTGTTTGCGCCTTGCGCAGCGTTCGCCATGACCAGCGCGACCCCGGCATAGGTGACCGCGAGGGCGACGACCTCGCGCGCGGTAGGGCGCTTGTGCAGGAACGCCATCGACAGCAGCACGACCAGCGTCGGATACATGAACAGGATCAGTCTCCCCAGTCCCGCCGAAATGTACTGGAGCCCGAGAAAATCGACGAAGCTCGCGAAGTAATAGCCGACGAAGCCGAGCATGACGATTGCCCAGGCGTCGCGGCGGCCGAGCGGCGGGTGCTTCGCGTCGCGCCCGACCCAGGCGGCTGCCGCGAGGAAGAACGGCAGCGAGAAGATCATGCGCAGCGCGAGCAGCGTGATCGGGTCGACGACGTAGCCGTAGGCGAGCTTGATCAGGATGGGCCGCAGCGAGAAGCACACGACTCCGGCGACCGCCATGGCGATGCCGACCGCGCGATACGGGGCCCGCGATGTCACCGGCGGGGCTTGCCCCCGCCGAGGATCGAGCCGAGAACACCCCGTACGACCTCCCGGCCGATCTGAGAGCCGATGGTGCGCGCCGTGCTCTTCGCCATCGACTCGATCAGGCCGTCGCGGTGCCCGCCGCGCGGGCCGGTCTTGCCCATCAGGACCTCGCCCAGGGTATCCATCAGGCCGCTGCCCTGGCCCTGAGCGGGCGCGCCGGCGGGAGCGGGCGCCGACTCCTGCCGCGCAACGGTGCGCCCTTTCAGCTTCTCGTATGCGGACTCGCGGTCGATGACCTTCTCGTAGTGGCCGTAGAGCGCGGACGCCTTGATCGCGGCGCCGCGTTCGGCGTCGGTAAGAGGGCCGATGCGGCTCGCGGGCGGGACGACCAGGGCTCGTTCGACGGCATTGGGGGTTCCCTTCGCGTCGAGGAGCGAAACGAGCGCCTCACCGACCGCGAGCTCGGTGATCGCGGATTCCACGTTCAGCTTGGGATTGGCGCGCAGCGTCTGGGCAGCCGCCTTGACCGCTTTCTGATCCTTGGGCGTGAACGCGCGCAGCGCGTGCTGCACGCGGTTGCCGAGCTGTCCCAGCACCGAGTCGGGGATGTCGATGGGATTCTGCGTCACGAAGTAGACGCCGACGCCCTTGGAGCGGATCAGGCGCACGACCTGCTCGATCTTCTCGAGCAGCGCCTTGGGCGCCTCGTTGAACAGGAGGTGCGCCTCGTCGAAGAAGAACACGAGCCTCGGCTTCTCCGGGTCGCCGACCTCGGGCAGATGCTCGAACAGCTCCGACAGCAGCCACAGCAGGAACGTCGAGTAGAGCTTGGGCGCGCCCATCAGCTTCTCGCCCGCAAGGATGTTGACGACGCCCTGGCCACGGTCGACCTGCATCAGGTCGTCGATGTTGAGCGCGGGCTCGCCAAAGAGCCTCTCCCCGCCCTGATGCTCGAGCTCGAGGAGGCCCCGCTGGATCGCGCCGATCGAGGCGGTCGAGACGTTGCCGTACTCGGTGGTGAAGTCTTTTGCGTTGTCGCCCACGTGCTGGAGCATCGCGCGCAGGTCCTTCATGTCGAGCAGCAGCAGCCCCGCGTCGTCGGCGATCTTGAATACCAGCGTGAGCACACCCTGCTGGGTGTCGTTGAGGCCCAGCATGCGGCCGAGGAGCAGGGGGCCGATGCCGGTGACGGTCGCGCGCGCCGGATGCCCGCGCTCGCCGAACACGTCCCAAAACACCGCGGGGCAGCCCGCGAACGCGAAGTCCTTGAGCTGGAGCGCATTGAGGCGTTCCTTGAGCTTGGGTGATGACGCGCCGGGCTGGGCGATACCGGACAGGTCGCCCTTGACGTCCGCCATGAACACCGGCACGCCGATGCGCGAGAACCCTTGAGCGAGCGTCTGCAGCGTGACCGTCTTGCCGGTGCCGGTCGCGCCCGCGATCAGGCCGTGGCGGTTTGCGAGCGCCGGCAGCAACTCGAGGTTCGCCGTCTTCGACTTGGCGACGAGCAGGGGCTCGGTCATGGGGCTTCTTTTGTCGGGGTTGCGCGCGCGAAGGTAAAATTATGGCATGGCGGGACATTCTAGATGGGCTAACGTCAAGCACAAGAAGGCGGCGGCTGACGCGAAGAAAGGGAAGATCTTCACCCGCCTGATCAAGGAGGTGACCGTCGCAGCGCGCCTCGGGGGGGCCGATGCCGCGATGAATCCGCGGCTGCGCCTCGCGATCGACAAGGCGAACGACGCCAACATGCCCAAGGACACGATAGAGCGAGCGATCAAGCGCGGCGCCGGGGGGCTGGACGGCGTCGACTACGAGGAGGTCCGCTACGAAGGCTACGGCGTGGGCGGGGCGGCGGTCATGGTCGACTGCCTCACCGACAACCGCACGCGCACCGTGGCCGACGTGCGCCACGCTTTCACCAAGAATGGCGGCAACCTCGGCACCGACGGGTCGGTGGCCTTTCTCTTCAGGCACTGCGGGTTGTTCGTGTTCGCGCCCGGAACCAGCGAGGACGCTCTCATGGAGGCGGTGCTCGACGCCGGAGCCGAGGACGTGATCACGAACGAGGACGGCTCGATCGAGGTCATCTGCACGCCCGAGGACTTCCCCGCCGTCAAGGACGCACTTATCGAGGCGGGGCTCAAGCCCGAGTTCGCGGACGTCACCATGAAGCCCGTCGCCGAAAACCCGCTGAAGGGCGACGAAGCGTCGCGGATGCAGAAGCTGCTCGACGCGCTCGAAGGGCTCGACGACGTGCAGGACGTATACACGACCGCGGTGATCGACCAATAGATGTCAGGCCCAGCCCTGAGGATACTCGGCATCGACCCGGGTTTGCGCATCACCGGGTTCGGCATCATCGAAAAGAACGGCGCGAGCATCGCCTACATCGCAAGCGGCTGCATCAAGTCCGGCGACGCGGGACTGCCCGAGCGACTCGGGACGATCCTCGCGAACCTGCGCGAGGTGATAGAGAAGCACCGGCCGCAGCAGATCGCGCTCGAAAAAGTCTTCGTCAACGTCAACCCGGCCTCGACGCTCGCGCTCGGCCAGGCGCGCGGCACGGCGATCTGCGCCGCGGTCGACGCGGGGCTGCCCGTGTCCGAGTACACCGCGCTTCAGGTGAAGCAGGCGGTGGTCGGCAACGGCCACGCAAGCAAGGAGCAGGTGCAGCACATGGTGAAGCGGCTCCTCAAGCTCGCCGGCTCGCCTTCCGCCGACGCGGCCGACGCGCTCGCCTGCGCGATCTGCCATGCCCACGGCGGGCGCCTGGGCAGGCTCTCCACGCGAGGTTTCCGGATCAAGCGGGGCCGCCTCGTATGATCGGCAGGATCGCCGGCGTCATCCTCGAGAAGCATCCGCCGCAGATCCTGGTCGAGGCGGCGGGCGTCGGGTACGAGATCGAGGTGCCGATGAGCACGTTCTACGGCCTTCCCGCCTCCGGCGAGCGCGTCGCGCTGCTCACGCATCTGGTCGTGCGCGAGGACGCCCACCTGCTCTACGGCTTTGCCACCGAATCCGAGCGGCGCGCCTTCCGGCAGCTCCTCAAGGTGAACGGCGTCGGCGCGCGCACGGCGCTCGCCGTGCTCTCGGGAATGAGCGTCGGCGAGCTGGTCGAGGCGATCGCCGCCCAGGAGTCCGGGCGCCTGGTGAAGATTCCCGGCATAGGAAAGAAGACCGCCGAGCGGCTGCTCCTCGAGCTCAAGGGCAAGCTCGGGGCCGACGCGCTCGCGGGGCTCGCGGTGAACCGGGAAAAGCCCGCAGCGAGCGACGTGATCAACGCGCTGCTGGGCCTGGGGTACAGTGACAAGGAAGCCCAGCTTGCGGTGAAACAGCTGCCCGAGGGGCTGTCGATTTCGGAAGGCATACGGCAGGCGTTGAAATCCCTGGCGAGGGGTTGATGGACTAAAAAAGCTCGAACGACAAGAACAACAGGACAGGGGAGGAAACCCGATGAACCAGCAAGTCCGCTTCTGCATCTCGAGCGACGGCGTTCGGCTGGCCTACGCGACCTCCGGGAGCGGCCCGCCGCTGGTGCGGGCGCCGCACTGGTTTACCCATCTCGAGCACGACTGGAACAACCCGGCGATGAAGCCCTGGTCCGCCGGGCTGTCGCGCGGGTATTCGCTCCTGCGTTTCGACCAGCGCGGCACCGGGCTGTCGGACCGCGATGTCCCGGTCCCGACGTGGAAATGCCATGTCGAGGACCTCGCGAGCGTGGTCGATGCTGCGCGGTTCGACCGCTTCGCGCTGCTCGGGCTGTCGCAGGGCGCGGCTTTTGCCATCGACTACGCGGCGACGCATCCCGAGCGGGTCAGCCATCTCATCATCTGCGGCGGCTTCGTGCGCGGCCGGAAGGCGCGCGGGGGGTCCGACGAGGAGACGGAGACGCTGCAGAGGCTGATCGAGCTCGGCTGGGGCCGGGATGACCCGTCGTTCCGGCAGGTGTTCACGACCCGCTTTATGCCGGACGCCGGGCTCGACGCGATCCACGCGTTCAACGACATGATGCCCCTGACCGCGTCTGCACAGATGGCGGGGCGGCTGCATCGGGCCAACCTGCACCTCGACGCGCGCGAGCAGGCTAGCCGCGTGCAATGCCCGACGCTGGTGCTCCACGCGCGCGGGGACCTGAGCATCCCGTTCGAGGAAGGCAGATTGATCGCCGGGCTGATTCCCGGCGCGCGCTTCGTGACGCTGGAGTCGCGCAACCACCTGTTGACGGAGAGCGAGCCGGCGTGGCGCGACTTCCTCGCGGCGATGGCCGGGTTCTATCCGCCGGCAGGGGCGGCGCCCGGCGCCGGGTTCCCGGGGTTGACGCCTCGGGAGACGGAGGTGCTCGAGCTGATTGCGCAGGGACTGGACAACGCCCAGATCGCCGCGCGCCTCGAGCTGTCCGAGAAAACCGTGCGCAACAACATCACCCACATCTTCGACAAGATCCAGGTCGAAAACCGCTCGCAGGCGATCGTACGCGCCCGCGACGCAGGGCTCGGCGCGAAGCCCGCCAAGTAGCCCGGGACTGCCGTCCCGGAATCCCGGCGCGTTTTTCCGGCTGTCCCGGGACCGCCGCCTCAGGCGCCGGCGGCCCGGCTTCGCCACCATCTGCTCACCGGTTTCGCGCGCCCGGAAGCCGTTCGAGATCCATGCGCGCCTTGCATCAATCACATTTTTGGAGAAACGAGCATGAACCCTACGACAGCTGCAAACGACCGCTACGCGCGCGTCATCGAGGCTTCCAAGCGCATCCGCTGGGACATCGACCGCGACGTGATCCGCGGCCGCAATTTCGATTTCGCGAAGAAGTTCCTGCCCGACGGCATCTCGAAGCTCGACCGCCTGGGCTTCCTCGGCGCCGACGACCGGCGCCTACTCAGCCAGATCCAGGGCCGCACCTACGCCAACATGTTCGGGCTGGTCGAGCGCTTCATCGGCGCCAAGATGCTCGATATCAGCCGCGAGCATTGGCTGGGGGATCAGACCGCGCTCGAGGCGCTGGTGCGCTTCACCGACGAGGAGCTGAAGCACCAGGAGCTGTTCCGCCGCATCGAGCGCATGGTCGCCGAGGGCATGCCCGCGGGCTACCGCTTCATGCCGCAGCCGAACGACGTGGCGGGGGTGGTGCTCGGCAAGTCCACGTGGTCGGTCCTGGCGCTCACCTGCCACATCGAGCTCTTCGTGCTCGCGCACTACCGCAGCAGCATCGATCCGGACGGCGAGCTCTCCGAGCTCTACAAGGACGTGTTCCTGTTCCACTGGAAAGAGGAATCGCAGCACGCGATCCTCGACGAGCTCGAGTGGCGGCGCGAGGACGCGAAGCTCTCTCCCGAAGCCCGCGACCAGGCGGTGACTGACCTGATCGGGCTGGTCGCGGCGGTGGACGGCATGCTGCAGGCGCAGGCCGAAGCCGACGCCGGGTATTTCCTCGCGATTTGCCGCGGCCCCTACTCCGAAGACCAGGTCAAGCGCGTGCGCGATGGCATCCTGCACGCCTACCGCTGGCAGTACATCGTCTCCGGCGTCGAGGAGCCGCGCTTCCAGGGAATCCTCGGCAGCCTGATCAGCAAGGCGCAGGGCAGGCGCATCGGCGAAGCGCTCACGCCTATCATGGCGGGCTCCGTGCATTGACCGCGGCAAGGTCCGCCCCGGCTCGCGCCTCGGGGCGGACTGGCAGCGGGTAGAATGGCGCATGGCCATCGAAACCGACCGCCTTATCTCCGGCGCCCCGGTCTCGGCCCAGGAGCAGGCCTTCGAACGGTCCCTCAGGCCAAAATCGCTCTCGGAATACATCGGCCAGGAGAAAATTCGCGGGCAGCTCTCGATCTTCGTCGAGGCCGCGCGCAAGCGCAAGGAAGCGCTCGACCACGTCCTGCTCTTCGGTCCTCCGGGTCTGGGGAAGACGACGCTTGCGCACATCGTGGCGCGCGAGATGGGCGTGAACCTGCGCCAGACCTCGGGACCGGTGCTCGAGCGCCCGGGCGACCTCGCCGCTCTCCTCACCAACCTCGAGCCGAACGACGTGCTGTTCATCGACGAGATCCACCGGCTCGCGCCCGTGGTCGAGGAGATCCTGTATCCGGCGCTCGAGGACTACCAGATCGACATCATGATCGGCGAGGGGCCGGCGGCGCGCTCGGTCAAGCTCGACCTGCCGCCTTTCACGCTCGTGGGCGCGACGACGCGCGCCGGCATGCTCACGAACCCCTTGCGCGACCGCTTCGGCATCGTCGCGCGGCTTGAGTTCTACACCGACGCCGAGCTGCAGAAGATCGTCGACCGCTCCGCCGCGCTGCTCGAGGTCGAAGTCGAGCATGCAGGCGCGCTCGAGATCGCGCGGCGCTCGCGCGGCACCCCGCGCGTCGCCAACCGCCTGCTTCGGCGCGTGCGCGATTTCGCGCAGGTCAAGGCGACAGGAGCCGTCACGCGGGAGGTCGCCGACGCGGCGCTCGCAATGCTGGACGTCGACGTGCTGGGACTGGACGTGATGGACCGCAAGCTGCTCCTTGCGGTGATCGAGAAGTTCTCCGGCGGCCCGGTAGGCCTGGAGAACCTCGCTCACGCGATCGGCGAGGAGGCCGACACCATCGAGGACGTGCTCGAGCCCTATCTCATCCAGCAGGGCTATCTGCAGCGGACGCCGCGCGGGCGCGTCGCCACCGTCTCCGCCTACCGACATCTCGGGCTCGCCGCCCCTAGGCCCTCGGACACCGGGGCCCTGTTCGGGCAATGAGCGGGCACGCCGGACAGGAACCCTTCTCCTGGCCGGTCCGCGTTTACTACCAGCATACGGACGCCGGGGGGATGGTGTTCCATGCCAACTATCTCTCGTTCATGGAATGCGCGCGCACCGAGCTGCTGCAGTCGCTCGGCTTCGATCTGGGGGAACTCGCGCGCCGCGACCATGTCCTGTTTGTGGTGCATTCCGCGCAAATCGCCTACCATAAGCCCGCGCTGCTGAACGACGCACTGACGGTGACCGCGAGGGTGAAGCACGTGGGACGCGCGCGGCTGGTGTTCGATCAGGCGGTGATGCGGGGGGAGGAAGAGCTGGCGAGCGCCGAGCTGAACCTGGCGTGCGTCAGCGCGAAGAGCTACAGGCCGGTCGGCGTGCCTGAGGCGATTCGAAAAAAACTAGAGGGAATGCGATGAGCGCAACCCAGGATCTCTCCATCCTCGCAATGGTCGCGAACGCGAGCGTGGTCGTGCAGCTGGTCATGCTGCTCCTGCTCGTCGTCTCGTTCATGTCCTGGTACTTCATCTTCCTCAAGGTCTTCACCATCGGGCGCGCGAAGAGCAAGACCGAGCACTTCGAGCGCGACTTCTGGAGCGGCTCGGACCTCGCGGCGCTGTACCAGAGCGCGGTGAACCACCGGCACTCGACCGGGAGCCTGGAGCGCATCTTCGAGGCGGGGTTCCGCGAGTTCTCGAAGCTGAAGAGCCAGCGCGGCGCCTCCGACCCGAGCCTGATGGTCGACGGGGCCCGCCGCGCCATGCGCGCGACCTACCAGCGCGAGATGGACCGCGTCGACGCGCACCTCGCCTTCCTCGCCTCGGTGGGGTCGGTGAGTCCCTACGTGGGCCTGCTCGGCACGGTCTGGGGCATCATGCACGCCTTCCGCGGCCTCTCCAACGTGGCGCAGGCGACGCTCGCCTCCGTCGCGCCCGGGATCGCCGAAGCGCTGGTCGCCACGGCGATCGGGCTTTTCGCGGCGATTCCGGCGGTGGTGGCCTACAACCGCTTCTCGCACGACGTCGACCGGCTGTCGGTGCGCTTCGAGAGCTTCATGGAGGAGTTCTCCAACATCCTTCAGCGGCAGGCGCAGGCGCGGCTCGCCGCGGCGCATCACGACACCAAGGTTTAGAGCGGTGCGCCCCCGCCGGCTGATGAACCAGATCAACATCGTCCCCTACGTGGACGTGATGCTGGTGCTGCTCGTCATCTTCATGGTCACGGCGCCGCTCGTAAATCCCGGCGTGATCGACCTGCCGAGCGTAGGCAAGTCTTCGCAGCCGCCGGCCACCCCGCTCGAGGTGATCGTGCGGCGCGATCAGTCGCTCATGCTGCGCGAGCGCGACAGGGGCCGGTCGGACGAGCGCGCGGTGACGAGCGCGCAGCTGGTAGCGGCGCTGCGGGAGCGGCAGAAGAAGACCCCCGACCAGCCCGTCGTCATCTCCGCCGACAAGGACGTGCGCTACGAGGCGGTGCTGAAGGTCATGGACGAGCTGCAGCGCCAGAACATCCGGCGGGTCGGGCTGCTGGTGAAGCCCGCGACATGAGCTCCGCGATCCCGCTGGACGAGCCGGACGGCGTCACCCCGGCGATCCTGTCCGCCTTTGTACACGGCGTCCTCCTGGCGTTTCTCGTCTTCGGCCTGCACTGGCAGTCGCGGCACCCCGACGCGGTCCAGGTAGAGCTCTGGAGCCAGCTCCCCGAGTCCGTGCCGGCTCCCCAGGTCGAGCCCGCGCCCAAGGCCGAGCCCAAGCCGGCTCCCAAGGTGGAGCAGAAGGCGGCCAAGCCGGACATCGCGATCGAGCGCGAGAAGAAGGCGCCGAAGAAGAGGGATGAGCCGCCGCTCAAGTTCGACACCACCTCGCGCATCCAGCAGCAGCTCGCCCAGGAGCAGAAGGCGCTGCAGGCGCGTGCGCGGCCGGACGCCCAGAAGCAGCAGAGCCCGGCCGCGGCGCCGCCCAGCCCCGATGCGGCCTACGTCGACCGGATACGCTCGAAGATCAAGAGCAACGTCGTGCTCCCCTCCGACATCAAGGGAAACCCGGAGGCGATCTTCGACGTCATACAACTTCCGACGGGCGAGGTGTTCTCGGTGAAGCTCATCAAGTCAAGCGGCTATCAGCCCTACGACGACGCGGTCGAGCGGGCGATCCTGAAGAGCTCGCCCCTGCCCAAGGCCGACCGGCCCGAGCAGTTCCAGCGCGAGCTGCAGCTCAAGTTCAAGCCCCAGGAGTAGGCATGCGCAGGCTCGCCATGCTCGCCGCCGCGCTGCTCGTCCTCGCCGGCCCCGCCCGCGCCCAGCTGACGATCGAGATCATCGGCGGCGGCGCCAACCAGATCCCGGTCGCCGTCCTGCCCTTCGCGGCGGAGAACGTGCTGCCGCAGAGCATCACCGAGATCGTCGAGCAGGACCTCTCCCGCAGCGGCCGCTTCCGCACGCTTTTCGTCGGCGGCATCAGTCCGGTCTCGGACATGAAGGACGTCAACTTCGCCGACTGGAAAAGCCGCCTCGCCGACGCGCTCGTGATTGGGCAGGCCAGCCGGCTGCCTGACGGCCGATTCGACGTGCGCTTTCGCCTCCTCGACGTGCAGAAGCAGGTGCAGCTCGGCGGCTTCGCCTACACCCTGACCGCCGCGCAGGTGCGGCTCACCGCCCACAAGATCGCCGACTTCATCTACGAGAAGCTGACCGGCGAGCGCGGGGTCTTCAGCACGCGCATCGCGTACGTCGTGAAGCAGGGGAGCCGCTTCGAGCTGCGCGTCGCCGACGCCGACGGGCAGAACGCCCAGGCGATCCTCATCTCGCAGGAGCCGATCATGTCCCCCGTCTGGTCGCCCGACGGGACGCGCATGGCCTACGTCTCGTTCCAGAACAAGAAGCCGATCCTGTTCGTGCAGAGCCTGTCGGCGAGCAGGCAGCCGGCGCCCGTGGCGGCGTACCGGGGCTCGAACAGCGCCCCCGGCTGGTCGCCGGACGCCAAGACCCTCGCGGCTGTGCTAACGCGGGACGGCACCTCGCAGATCTACCTCATGAACCCGGACGGCAGCAACCTGCGCAAGCTCACGAGCTCCACCACCGGCGCGATCGACACGGAACCATTCTTCACTCCCGACGGTCAATCGATCTACTTCACCTCTGACAGGGGCGGGAGCCCGCAGATCTACCGTATGGCGGCGAGCGGAGGCGAGCCGATGCGGATCACCTTCGACGGCGACTACAACGTCTCGCCGCGCGTCAGCCCGGACGGAAAGACCCTCGCGTACATCTCGCGCGTCAACGGACGCTTCCAGCTGATGGCCATGGACCTCGAGAACCGGCAGACCCAGGCCCTGACCGAGGGCCCGCGCGACGAGTCGCCCACGTTCGCGCCCAACGGCCGCATCATCCTGTACGCGTCGGACGTCGACGGCCGGGGCGTGCTCTACGCCGTGTCGAGCGACGGCCGCTTCAAGCAGCGGCTCGGGGTCCTCGCGGCCGACATCCGCGAGCCCGCCTGGGGCCCCTTTATGGGTAACTAGAGGTCTGACAGAATGCACGATCTACAGGGGAGAAACAGGGAAGAAATGGGGAACCGGATGGTCCTCACTTCACAACCCGCTCGATAGGAGGTCGCAATGAAGAAAGCGTTGTTTCCCGCTCTTGCTCTGGCTCTGATCTACGGCTGCGCGAGCACGCCGACTACCGAAACCAAGCCCGCAGAGCAGGCGAGCCCGGCCACGCCGCCAGCCGCGCCGCCGTCGAGCGCGGTGCAACCGATTCAGCCCGGCACCGTGCAGGGCGAATCGCTCAAAGAGGGCACCCTGGCAAAGCGCTCGGTCTACTACGACCTCGACAAGTACGACATCAAGGCCGAGTTCCGGCCGCTGCTGCAGGCGCACGGCAAGTATCTCGCCGAGCACCGCAACGCCAAGATGCTCGTCCAGGGCAATTGCGACGAGCGCGGCAGCCGCGAGTACAACATCGCGCTCGGACAGCGGCGCTCCGAGGGCGTGAAGAGGATGCTGGTGCTGATGGGCGCCAGCGACTCTCAGGTCGAGCCGGTGAGCCTCGGCGAGGAGAAGCCGCGCTGCACCGAGCATGCCGAAGGCTGCTGGTCGCAGAACCGCCGCAGCGACATGCTCTACGGCGGGGAATACTAGGCGATGCGGCCGCGCCTCGCACCCCTGGTTGTCGCGTGGGCTGCGCTCTATGCGGGCGCGGCCCACGCCGCTTTGTTCGACGACGACGAGGCGCGCAAGCAGATCAACCAGCTGAAGAGCCAGACCGACGCCCGCCAGAAGTCGATCGAGGAGCGCCTCGCCGCGATCGACGCGAAGCTCGGCCAGATGGACTCGTCCGGGCAGAACCGGGTGCTCGACCTCGCTCAGATGATCGACGCGCTCAAGCAGGACATGGCGAAGCTGCGCGGGCAGATCGAGGTGCTCGCCAACCAGACCGAGACGCTCGAGCGGCGCCAGAAGGACCTCTACGTCGATCTCGACAACCGGCTGCGCAAGATCGAGCAGACGCAGACCCAGCTGCAGGACAAGATGAGCCAGGGGGAGCGCAGCGCGGCCGCCGAAAAGCAGGCGTACGAGACCGCGCTCAACCAGTTCAAGCTCGGCAACTACCAGCTCGCCATCACCAATTTCCAGAACTTCATGACGAATTTCTCGAGCAGCGACATGCTGCCCTCGGCGCAGTACTGGATCGGCAACGCCTACTACGCCATGCGCGACTACAAGTCGGCGATCGCCGCGCAGCAGAAGGTGGTGAGGCTGTGGCCCGAGAACGCCAAGGCGCCCGACGCGCTGCTCAACATCGCCAGCGCGCAGACCGAGCTCGGCCAGAGCAACGCCGCCCGCGAGACGCTGCGCGCGCTCGTCAAGAAGTACCCCTCCAGCTCGGCCTCGGAGCAGGCCAAGCAGCGCCTCGCGCAGAGGAAGTAGGGCGAGACCCCGCCTCTTGAGCGATCCCGCCGCGCTCGCCTCGGTCGTAGTGTGGAGCGCGTTCGCGCTCGCCTTCGTCTTCGGGGCCGTCGCCAACCGGACGAACTTCTGCACCATGGGCGCTGTGTCCGACGTCGTCAACATGGGCGACTGGAACCGCATGCGCATGTGGCTGCTCGCGATCGCGGTGGCGATCGCCGGCGCGAGCGCGCTGCAGCTCGCCGGCTGGATCGACGTCTCGAAGACGATCTATGCCGTGCCGCGCTTCACTTGGCTCTCCTACCTGCTTGGGGGCGCGCTCTTCGGCGTCGGCATGACGCTCGCGTCGGGGTGCGGCTCGAAGACGCTGATCCGCATCGGGACCGGCAACCTCAAGTCGCTGGTCGTCGCGATCGTTCTCGCGGTCACGGCCTATATGACCCTCAAGGGCATCCTCGCGGTGTTCCGCGTCGCGGCGATCGACTCGGTGGACGCGACCCTGGCCCGGCCGCAGGACCTGCCTTCGCTGCTCGCGCCAGTGCTCGGCCTCGACAGGAAGGCGGTGCTCGTCGCGCTCGCCGCCGCGCTCGCGGGCGGGCTACTCGTGTTCGTGTTCAGTGCGCGCGAGTTCCGCACCTTCGACAACATCCTCGGGGGGACCGTGGCCGGGCTCGCGGTCGTCGGCTGCTGGGTCGTGTCCGGGCACGTCGGCCACCTCGCCGAGGATCCGGTGTCCCTCGAGGAGAAGTTCCTCGCCACCAACTCCGGACGAATGGAGTCGCTCTCCTTCGTCGCGCCCTACGCCTATTGTCTCGAGCTGCTGATGCTGTGGAGCGACAGGAGCCGGGTAGTGACCCTGGGGATCGCCGCGGTGGTGGGGATGCTCTCGGGCTCGCTCGCCTGGTCGCTCGCATCGCGGAGCTTCCGCCTGGAGAGCTTCCGCGACGCGCAGGACCTCGTCAACCATCTCGTCGGCGCGGCGCTGATGGGCTTCGGCGGCGTGCTCGCGCTCGGCTGCACCATCGGCCAGGGCATCAGCGGCGTGTCGACGCTCGCGCTCGGCTCCTTCCTCGCGCTCTTCTCGACCATCGCCGGCGCTGCGGCGACGATGAGGTTCCAGTACTGGCAGATGGCGAAGGAGTAGCTAGAAGGTGTACGCCAGGCCGAGCGTGATCACAGGGTAGTAGCGGAAATTCTTTATGTCGTCGTTTGCCGTGGCTTGCTGCGCAGCCGTGTCGCTCTGGAGCTGGGCGCACTGAGGGGTGCTCAATGCGGGGCCGCAGGTCGTCGTGAGCGTCGCTTGAGGCGACTGCTGGAACACCACGCCCAGATCGAAAGTCAGCGAAAGGCCGCTGCCGACCGGGCGCCCGTAGCCGATACCGGCGTAAGGCACGTACTTCTTGAAATCGACCTGGCCTTCGAGCGACGAGACCTGCGATGTGGAGTACGGCACCCCGTTGATCGTGAAGTTGCCGTTTGCGTCGGGCTTGCCCGTGAGTCCCAGCTTGTTTCCGTTGTACATCGGTCCCGCGCTGATGCGGAAGTTGTTCGCGAAGGGATACCAGTCCAGGAGCAGCGAGCCCGTCTTGAGCGTGGCCTTGGCGTCGTAGTCTATGTCCGAATTGTTGAAGCTCCTCGTGTACTTGTAGGAATCGGCGTTGAGCCGCACGCCCAGCCTCTGCGAGATCGGATACGAGAACTCGAGCCCGAGTCCGAGCGTGCCGGCGCGGACTCCGAGCGATCCGTCCGCCTGCGCCACGGCGGGAAGGAGCACCAGCGCAACCGCGAGAATTTTTCTCATGAAAACCTCCCGTACGAGTTTGCGACTGCGGTGCCATGGTATCAGGAATGGGAGCCGCCTCGCGCCAATTGTGCACGTGGGGCCGCTTTTCGTTGACGGTGTCTCCGGCGAAAGAATAAAATGCCGCCTCTTTTTCGGGCCGTTAGCTCAGGTGGTAGAGCAGCGGACTTTTAATCCGTTGGTCGCAGGTTCGAGTCCTGCACGGCCTACCAGCGAGTCTCGACGGGCGCCATGCGCATCGGCATTCTGGGTTCGGGATTGATGGGCGCCAAGCTCGGGACGATCTTCGCGCGGGCCGCAAGGCGAAAGCGGGCACGCCGCGCGAGGCGGCGGAGGGGGCCGATGCGGCGATCCTTGCCGTGCACTGGCTGCGCTTCGACGACGTTCTGAAGCAGGCGGGCGATCTGTCGGGGAAGGCCGTCGTGACCTGCTCGATGCCGATGAACGAGGACGACACCGAACTGGTGGTGGCCCACGCTTCATCGGAGCGCCGAGGAGCTCGCAAAGAGAATTCCCGAGGCCCGCGTCGTCGCGGCGTTCGAGGAGGAGACTCTGCTCGCCGTCGCGGCGGCCGTGCTCCTGCTCCTCTTCATCGGCATCCACAACGCCTGGGACGCCGTCGCCTACCACGTCTTCGTCAACATGCGCGAAGCGAAAGACTGAGCGCCGCAGGCCCCCGCCAGGTCCTCTATACTTCCACGGCAGCAAACACTTCAAGGGGGGATCATGAGCAAGATCGGATTTCTGGTGGTCGGGGTCCTGGGTACCGCGAGCGCCGCCCTGGCGCAGTCCGTCGTGCAAATCATGCCCGAGCAGATCAAGTGGGCGAGCGCGCCGGCCGGCGTCACGAAAGACACGCAGGCGGCCGTGCTCGCGGGCCCGCTCGACAAGCCGGTGCCTTACACCCAGCGCGTGCGCATCGCCGCGGGCGGCGCGGTCACTCCACACACGCATCCGGACGCGCGCTACACGACCGTGCTCTCGGGCGTGCTCACCGTGGGGCTCGGCGAGAACTACGACGCTGCGAAGGAGACGCGCTACCCGGCCGGAAGCTTCGTCGTAATGCCTGGGGGCCAGCCGCACTATTCGCTGGCGAAGGACGGCGAGGTCGTCTACCAGGAATCCGGATACGGTCCGACGGGAACGAGCTTCCTCAAGAAGTAGGCGGGAAGTAGGCGGCGAGGCGACGTGCCGGAGCTCGTCCGCGTCGCCGCGTCACCGCAGTTCATGCTGAACGGCGTTGCGGCCTCGCCCGGGGGCCGCGTGTTCGCGAGCTTTCCGCGCTGGACCTCGCTCGACGCGCCCTCGGTGATGGAGGCGACGCCCGAGGGCGGCTTCAGGCCCTACCCGGGAGGCGGATGGAACGACTGGCGGCCGGGCGCGTCCTCGCACGACCGCATCGTCTCCAGCCACGCCGTGTTCGCCGACTCGAAGAACCACCTGTGGATCGTCGACGACGCGGGCCCGCGCGTCGCCCCGGCGGTCGCCGGCGCGCAGAAGCTCGTGCGGATCGACCTCGCGACCGACCGCGTGGACCGCGTCTATCCCCTGGGCGCGGAGCTCCTGCCCGCCGGGACGATGATCGGGCACATGCGCGTCGACGAGCGCTTTGCCTATGTGACCGAGGCGCACCATGGCTCGATCGTCGTCGTCGATCTGGACACGGGCCGCGCGCGCAAGGTCCTCGAGGGCGCGGCGTGCACGCGCGCCGACCCCTCTATCGTCCCGGTGATCGAGGGACGCGAGATGAGGCGCGCGACCGGCGAGGTGCCGCAGCTGCACGTCGACCTGCTCGAGCTTTCGGAGGACGGAAAGTGGCTTTATTTCATGCCACTTTTCGGCCCGCAGCTGCGGCGGATCGAGACGCGCTTCCTGCAGGACGAAAATCTTTCGGATCATGCGCTGGAATCGCGCGTGGAAGACCTCGCCCGCGTTCCGCCGCTCGCGGGGATCACGATCGACCGCAAGGGAACGCTCTACTTCTGCTCGTTCACCGAGAGCGCGATCCTGAGGATGGGGAAGGACCGGAAGATCGAGACCCTGATCGCCGATCCGCGCATCAGCTTCCCCAACGAGCCCGCGATCGGCCCGGACGGCTTTCTCTACTTCCCCAGCTCTCAGGCGAACCGGCTGCCCGCGTTCAACGACGGGATCTCGCGCGTTCAGCTGCCCTTCGAGGTGTTCAAGGTCAGGCTGCCCGGCTAGTCCGCCTTGATGTTCGCCGCCTTGACGATGGCGGCGTATTTCGCGATGTCCGCCTTGATCATCGCGGCGAGAGCTTCCGGTGAGAGCCCGCCCGGGTCCATTCCGATGTTCGCGAGCTTCTCCTTCGTGCCGGGCGAGCCCATGGCGCGCAGGGCTTCCCGGTAGAGGCGCGACACGACGGCGTCGGGCGTGCCCGCCGGGGCGAAGAGGCCGGCCCACACCGCGATGTCGTAGCCCGGAACGCCGGACTCGGCCACCGTCGGCGCGCCGGGCACGAGCGGCGTGCGCTCGGCCGAGGTCACTGCCAAAACGCGCAGCCGTCCCGCGCGGATCTGCGCGCTCGCCGCGGCGCTGTCGACCACCACGATGGGCACGTCGCCGGCGACCGCGGCGCCGACCGCCGGCGCGCCGCCCTTGTAGGGGATGTTGCGCATGCGGATGCCCACGGCCTGGTTGAACATCTCAGCCGCGACCTCGTGCGTCGCGCCGCCGTGGCTGTAGGCGAGCTCGCCCGGCTTCGCCTTCGCGAGCGCGATCAGCTCGGCGAGCGATTTCGCCGGGAACGACGGATTCACCGCGATCACCATCGGGAACTGCGCAAGCGTCGTGATCGCGGCGAAGTCGCGCACCGTGTCGTAGGGATGCTTCGCGATGATCACCGGGTTGATGGTCATCTGCCCCGATGCGCCGACGAGCAACGTATAGCCGTCCGGCGCGGCCTTGGCGACCACCTCGCCTGCGACGATCCCCGTCGCGCCCGG